>JAFRXI010000017.1 GCA_017437755.1 Bacteroidales bacterium | reverse complement strand
GGGTGGCGGTGATGCCGTCGCGGGTACCGGTGACCTTGAAGTCCATGTCGCCGAGGTGGTCCTCGTCGCCGAGGATGTCGGTGAGGATGGCGTAACGGTCATTGGGACGTTCGGCATCGGTGATGAGGCCCATGGCCACACCGGCTACCGGCTTGGTGATCTTTACACCCGCGTCCATGAGGGCAAGGCAGCCACCGCATACGGAAGCCATTGAAGATGAGCCGTTTGACTCAAGGATATCTGAAACTACCCTCACGGCATAAGGGAAGTCGGGGGCGGTGGGAACGACCGGCTTGAGGGCCCTCATGGCGAGGTTTCCGTGTCCGATCTCCCTGCGGCCCACGCTCCTCTGGGGCTTGGCCTCGCCGGTGGCGAAGGGAGGGAAGTTGTAATGGAGTACGAACTGCTGGTCTTCCTGGATGAGGACCTCGTCCATCTCCTTCATGTCCAGCTTGGTGCCCAGGGTGACGGTGGCGAGGGACTGCGTCTCTCCACGGGTGAAGATGGCGCTTCCGTGGGCTCCGGGGAGGTAGTCGACCTCGCACCAGATAGGCCTTACCTGGTCGGTGGCGCGGCCGTCGAGCCTCTTGCCTTCGTCGAGGATGAGGTTGCGCATGGCTTCCTTCTCCACGTCGTGATAGTAGCGGGCCACCATTGCACCCTTGGCTTCCTGGTCCTCCTCGGAAAGGGTGGCGAGGAACTCGGCCTGGATGGCCTCGAAACCTTCCTCCCTCTCGTGCTTGGGACGTGCGCTGGCTGCGAGTTCATAGCACTTGGAGTAGCAGAATTCGCGGACCGCCTTGCGGAGGTCTTCGTCGTTCTCGTCGTGGGGGTTGTCCCTCTTGTTGACGTCGGTGCCAAGCTCGTGCATGAGCTCCTTCTGTACGCGGCAGTGCTTCTTGATTTCCTCGTGGGCAAACTTGATGGCCTCGAGCATGTCGTGCTCGGAAACCTCCTTCATCTCGCCTTCCACCATCATGATGTTCTCCTCGGTGGCTGCGACCATCAGGTCGAGGTCGGCCCTTGAGCAAGCCTCGAAACCGGGGTTGATTACGAATTCACCGTCGATCCTGGCAACGCGCACCTCGGAAACGGGACCGCCGAAGGGGAGGTCGCTGGTTGCGAGGGCAGCCGATGCCGCAAGGCCTGCGAGGGCGTCCGGCTGGACATCCTTCTCGGCCGATATAAGCATCACGTTTACAAATACTTCCAGATGGAAATCATCCGGCCAGAGGGGACGGATTGGACGGTCTACCAAACGGGCGATGAGCACTTCGTAGTC
Organism: Bacteroidales bacterium; assembly: GCA_017437755.1. Classification (GTDB taxonomy): domain Bacteria; phylum Bacteroidota; class Bacteroidia; order Bacteroidales; family UBA932; genus Cryptobacteroides. The sequence continues at coordinate 15,581 of JAFRXI010000017.1, read as the reverse complement.
CGAGGGGCGGGATTCCCTCTTGAGGAAACCTCCCGGGAAACGCCCGGCTGCATAATACTTTTCCCTGTAATCCACTGTGAGGGGCATGAAATCGGTGCCCTCCTTGACTTCCTTTGCGCATGTTACGGTGGCGAGGAGCATGGTCCCGCCCATCTTAACCACAGCGCTGCCGGCGGCCTGCTTGGCCAGTTTGCCGGTCTCGATCTCGATGACGCGTCCGTCCGCGAGAGTGATCTTCTTGTTGATGATGTTCATTTACTGCTACGTCTCACTTCTTACTTCTAAAAAAGGGGAGGGACCCCGCTTCGGAGTCCCTGCCCCCTGACTTTTCCTATCTTGATTGCTTATCGGCGGAGACCGAGCTCCTTGATGATAGCCCTGTATCTCTCGATGTCAATCTTCTGGAGGTAGTCCAGAACCTGACGCCTCTTTCCGACCAGGCGAAGAAGGGAACGGCGGGTAACGACGTCCTTGCGGTTCTTCTTCACATGCTCGGTGAGGTGAGCGATACGGTAGGAAAATAAAGCAACTTGACTCTCAGGTGAGCCGGTGTCCTTATTAGACTTCCCGTACTTCGCGAAAATCTCCTGCTTTTTGTCTGCCTGTAAATATTCGGCCATGACGAAAAAAGTTTTGGGGTTGATAGTTAGTACTTTCCGGACCGTCCGGAAAAAAGCGTGCAAATATAGGCGATAATATTCAATAAAACAAAGATTTTGCGATTTTTTTCCTGTTGCATATTCTTTATAGAATGAGTAATTTTGCAAACATCAGCTTGACTGAAATAAACATCGATTGAAAATGATAAAGAGGATTTCACTTTTTGCGCTGCTGGCGGCAGCCTTTGGCGTGGCTTCCTGCACAGGGGAGTATTCATGGGTCAAAAACGGTATTGACACTGCCGTGTACCAGCTGGAATACATGGACGGTGCGATTGCAGGGCAGGGAAAACTTCCCCGCGGTATAATAATGGATTTCGACGACGGGTTCATAGCCTCCCAGATGGGGGTGCCGGTGGATTCCATGAAGCTCAAGCATCCCGACCCCGACAAGGTGGGACAGATTAATCTTACCAAGATAACCGGCTGGACATCAGGGTTTTATCCCGGATCTCTCTGGATAGCCGGAGACATTACGGGAGATCATGCCCTTTGGGAAAAGGCATCGGAATATACCAACCTGCTGGAACCGCTCCGTTCCTACAAGGGGACTCATGACCTGGGTTTCATGGTATGGTGCAGCTTCGGGAACGCCCTGCAGCTGCAGCCCGCCGACTCGGTGAAGGATATCGTTTCGGAGACCGCGGCCAACCTGGCCGGCCGGTTCAATCCGGGTATCGGGTGCATCCGGTCATGGGATTTCGGGAAGTGGAACTATCCGGTGATCATCGACAACATGATGAACCTGGAACTCCTGTTCGAAGTATCCAAACTCACCGGGGACCGTTCCCTGTATGATACGGCGGTCACCCATGCCCGCACCACCATGGCAAATCACTTCCGTCCGGATACAACCAGCTATCACGTGGTAAGTTACAATGATGACGGCACCGTGGAGTCCAAGGGTACCCATCAGGGCAGGAGCGACTCCTCGGCGTGGTCGCGCGGGCAGGCATGGGGCCTGTACGGGTATACAGTATGCTATCGCGAGACCTCTGACAAGGCTTTCCTGGACCAGGCCTGCGCCATCGCCGACATGGTGATGAGAAGGGTAACCACCTCTGACGCAATCCCTTATTGGGACTACGACGCCCCTTCCCTGGACGGGACCCCGCGTGATGCCTCGGCTGCTGCAGTCACCGCCAGCGCCCTTATGGAACTCTCGGAATCCGTCCCCGACGGAAAGAAGTATTTCGACTATGGTGAGAAGATACTCCGCAGCCTGTCTTCTCCTGAATATCTGGCCGAAAAAGGGACCAACAGCGGCTTTGTGCTGAAGCATTCAGTGACGTCGCTGCCCCATGGAACGGAGGTGGATTCCCCCCTGTCCTATGCCGACTACTATTATCTTGAGGGCCTGAGACGCTACATGAAGATCAAGGGCATCAGTTACAAGGATCTGTGATGAGACCAAAGGTTTCCTCCGCCGCTCCTGTCCTGCTTCCGCTCGCGGCACTTGCCGTATCGGGTTGCACCGGAAAGGGAAAGACTGAGCCGCCGCGTCCGAACATCATCTTCATAATGACGGACGACCATACCACCCAGGCCATGTCCTGCTACGGCGGGGTCCTGAACAAGACCCCGAATATGGACAGGATTGCCAGGGAGGGCATGAGGTTCGACAACTGCTACGCCACAAACGCCCTTTCCGGCCCCTCCAGGGCCTGTATCCTCACGGGAAAGTACAATCACGAGAACGGCTTCACCGACAATGCATGCCGGTTTGACGGCGACCAGCTTACCTTCCCGAAGGTCCTCAGGGAAAACGGGTACCAGACGGCCATGATAGGGAAGTGGCATCTTATCAGCGAGCCGCAGGGGTTCGACTTCTGGTCGGTCCTGACCGGACAGGAGGAGCAGGGCGACTATTACGACCCCGACTTCAACGAGAACGGCACCGCCGTTCAGGAAAATGGATACGTCACTGATATCATAACCGACAAGACCATCGCATTCCTGGAGGGCAGGGACAAGTCCAGGCCTTTCATGGTGATGATGCACCACAAGGCTCCCCACCGCAACTGGATGCCATCGCCCAGGCATCTTGGGATGTATTCGGATACCGTCTTCCCTGAGCCGGAGAACCTGTTCGACGACTATTCCACCCGCAGCCGGGCAGCGTCGGAACAGGACATGAGCATCGCCTCGACCCTCCGCGACGACTGGGACCTCAAACTGATGACTCACGACGAACTTGCCGCAGCCCCGGATAACCGCCTGTCAAAGGTGTATCACAGGATGGATACGGCCAACCGCAGGAAGTGGGATTCGGTCTATTCGCGCCGGATTGCCGAATACCGCAGCGGAAAACTTTCCGAAAAGGCCCTCGTGAGCTGGAAATACCAGCAGTACATGCAGGACTACCTGGCCGTGGTGGCCGGCGTGGACGAGAGCATCGGCCGCGTGCTGGATTACCTTGAAAAATCAGGCGACCTTGACAATACTATCGTGGTTTATACGTCGGACCAGGGATTCTTCCTGGGCGAGCACGGCTGGTTTGACAAACGGTTCATGTACGAAGAGTGCCAGAGGATGCCGCTCGTGGTGCGCTATCCCAAGGGAATCCGCCCCGGGGGCATTTCCAAGGCCCTTTGCATGAACATAGACTTTGCCCCCACCTTCCTCGACTGCGCCGGGATCCCGGTGCCCGGGGAGATGCAGGGGCGCTCCCTGAAGCCCGTCATGGAACACGGCGGAGAGGTCCCTCCAGACTGGCGGAAGGCGGTCTACTACCACTATTACGAATACCCTGCCGAGCATTCGGTGAAACGTCATTTCGGAATCCGGACCGACCGTTACAAGCTCATCCGTTTCTACAACGACATAGATGCATGGGAGCTTTACGACGAGGAAGCCGACCCGCACGAGATGCATAACATCCATGACGATCCGGCCTATGCCGCAGTCCGCGACAGCATGCACGTACTACTGCAGCTTACCATCGACGAGGCCGGGGACACCGATCCCGGCGAACTGCACCGGGTGCTTTTCCACGGCGACCGCCGTTATATGGACAGGACGAGGCCGCAGGTTGAAGAGCAGATAAAACAATAAATAATAATAGCTATGGACAGAAGGAAATTCATAGGAACAACGGGATGGTCGCTGCTTGGATTGGCGGCGGGCGGAAGCCTCGTGTCGGCCTGCGACCTGGGGAAGCCCTCAGCCGCGAAGAAAATGCCCTCGGCGCGGCCGTACAGGCTTTTCTGGGGCGACCTCCACAACCACTGCAACATCACCTACGGTCATGGCGACATGAAGGATGCCTTTGAAGCAGCTACGGAACAACTTGACTTTGTGAGTGTTACTCCCCATGCCATGTGGCCGGATATCCCCGGAAGGGACGACCCGCGCCTGTCCTGGGTGATAGACTACCATACGGATGCGTTCCGCCGTCTCCGCGAGGGAAACTACGACAAATACGTCAAGATGACCAATGAGTATAACCGTGAAGGTGAATTCCTGGCATTCATCGGCTACGAGGCCCACAGCATGGAGCACGGCGATCACGTTGCGCTGCACTACGGTCTTGACGCCCCGCTGGTGGAGTGCTCCTCCATCGAGGACTGGAAGGAGAAGTTCAAGGGTCAGGACGTGTTTGTGACGCCTCATCACATGGGCTACCAGACCGGGTACCGCGGATACAACTGGAGGTGCTTCACCGAGGGCGACCAGACTCCGTTTGTGGAGATGTATTCCCGTCACGGCCTTGCCGAGAGCGACATGGGCGACTATCCGTATCTCCACGACATGGGTCCCCGCCACTGGGAGGGAACCATCCAGTACGGCCTTTCCCTGGGCCACAAGTTCGGCCTTATCGGCTCCACTGACCAGCATGCGGGTTATCCCGGAAGCTATGGCGACGGCCGCTGCGGCATCCTGGCCTCTTCGCTTAACCGTAAGGATATATGGGAGGCCCTTAAGAGCCGCCGCACCATCTGCGCCACCGGCGACAAGATCGACATCGACTTCAGGATAGGCGACGCCATGATTGGCGAGGTCCTCAAATCCGGCCGCCGGAAGATTTACCTCCATGTGGAAGGCCAGAGCTGCATCGATTACGTGGACATCATAAAGAACGGAAGGCTCATAGCCAGGCTTAACGGTCCGGCCATTCCGGTGATGCCCGAAGGCGATACCGTCCGGTGCAAGGTCAAGCTGGAATTCGGGTGGAACCGCGAGGAGAAATACATCCCCTGGAACGGCGTCGTGTCAATCGACAAAGGCCGCATAATCAGGGCGACGCCCTGCTTCAGGGGTGCTGCGTTCACCTCGCCGCAGGAAGGCGAGACAGAGTTCAAGACCCATGTGAACCGCGTCCGCGGGGTTACCGACAAGTCGGTTGAACTGGAGATGTATACCTCCAAGAACCCCAACACCACCACTCCCGCCACCCAGGCCGTGATACTGGAGGTGGAGATGCCCCTGGACGGGCGGATTACCAGTGAATTCCGCGGGAAGAAGATTTCCCATACCCTGGACGAGCTTCTGGAAGGGTCCAGGACCCATTTCCTCCGCGGCTGGCTCAGCGAGGCAGTGCTGTTCAACCGGGCCATGCCTGAAAGTTGCTATACCATAGACCATTACATGGTGGATGGCGAGCCTGAAAAAGATACCGATTACTATTATGTGAGGGTGAGGCAGAAGGACCAGCAGTGGGCTTTCAGCTCTCCCATATGGGTGGAAAGGCCATGAAACGTTTCCTAGCCGGGGCGGGCGCCCTTGCCGGGCTGGCATCAGTTGCAGCCGCGGCCGCAGAAAAGCCCAACATAATCCTGATAATGACCGACCAGCAGGCCGGGATGGCCCTGGGCTGCGCCGGGAATCCCTATGCCAGGACACCGGCAATGGACCGTCTGGCGGAGAACGGGATACGTTTCCGGAACGCCTACTGCTCCTTTCCGCTCAGCGGCCCCTCCAGGGCGGCGATGTTCACCGGGCTTTATCCGGGCGAGAGCGGCCTGGACGAGAACGGTATGGAACTACCTGATTCACTTGCCGGTAGGACCCTTGGGGAACTGCTGACGGCGGCTGGCTACGACTGCGGTTACGTTGGCAAATGGCATATAGGTCCCGTGTCCCTTCCGGGCGATTCCCACGGATTCCGCAGCATAAAGGGTAACGGCGACGATGGCCTTGCCGAGGCTGCGGTGGGCTATCTGAAGGAGAGGCACCGCAAGCCGTTTTTCATGGTGGCGTCGTTTACCAATCCCCACAATATCTGCGAGTTCGCCCGGGGGCAGAAAACCCCGATGGCCGACATAGGCCCACGTCCTCCGGTAGAGGAATGCCCGAACCTTCCGGCAAATTTCGCAGTGGCCCCCTACGACGCTTCCGTAATTGCCTTTGAAAGGTCCCAGAGCTATTCCCTTTATCCAACCCAGTCCTATACCAACGACGACTGGAGGCAGTACCTTAATGCCTATTACCGCCTGCTTGAACACGTGGATGCCGAAATCGGGAAGATCGTGGACGAGATTGACCGCCAGAACCTCTGGCGCAATACCCTGATAATCTTCACCTCAGACCACGGCGACGGTGCGGCGGCCCATCACTGGAACCAGAAGACGGCCCTGTATGAGGAAGTCGCCAACATTCCCCTGATAGTATGCCTTCCCGGGAAGAAACATGCCGGGGAGGTATCGGAAGTACTTGTGAATAACGGAGTTGACCTGATGCCGACGCTCTGCGCCGTTACCGGAGCAAGTCTTCCGCAGGGCCGCAGCGGGGTGGATCTGTTGGCAGCGTTCGAGAGCGGCAATCTTCCGGAATATGTAGTGACCGAGACCAATTTCAAGCAGACGGCCGGCACCTTCGGATGGATCGTCAGGACGCAGAAATACAAGTATGTCCTCTATGACAAGGGCCGGTACAGGGAGCAGCTGTTTGACATGGAGTCCGACCGCGGTGAAACAAGGAACCTCGCCGTGGAATCCTCCAGTGCCGACATCCTCGAACAGCACAGAAAAATTCTCCGGTCCTGGCTGGAAGACCACCCGGGACCGGAGAGATGGAGACATCTCAGGTTTATTCCCTAGAAGATGTAGTTAAGTCCGATATTGATACCTATGCCGGATCCGTCGTTGTTGGCCCATCCGGCTTTTTTGCCGTCAAAGAAGTCCTTGCCGAACTCGAAGTTGATGTTGAAGTTCTGGTTCATGATCACGTGGAGTCCGATACCGGCGCTCATGTGGAGACCTTCCTTGTTGCCGGTGTAGAACTGGCTGGCCGTATAGGTCTTGGTCTCAATTATGTTTCCGGTCTTCTTGTCCTTGGTGGTGACGTCGCAGACCGGGGTGACGTCGGCAAGCAGGTTCTTCATCTGTTCGGCCCTGTAGGGCTGTACGATCATACCCATGTCGAAGAACGGGTTGGTGGCAAGGGTCCAGTTCTGGTTGATCCAGCGGAACTTGAGGAAGTTCCACCTCAGCTCCAGGTTGGCCCAGGCGTATCCGTTGCCCTGGAGCCGGTTGGCGATGGTACCGCGGAGGGTGCAGGTGGAGCCGAGTCCTTCCGTGTTGATCTGCTTCATGTTGATGGCCTGGATGCTCTGGAGCATGTAGTAGGGGGCGTTGCCAGCGATGATGCCCTGATATGCAAGGTGTCCGCCGAAGGTCAGCTTGTCCTGTATGATGGGGAAGAACTGCTTGAAGTGGACGGCCAGTTTGAGGTAGTCGGTACGGTCGGCCTTGCTGGCCCTCTTGTTGAGGATGTCGGGGGAGCCGAAGAAGTAGACCTCGAGGTTGGTGCCCCTGGTGGGGTTGTTCTCATGGTCGCGGGTGTCGAATACCACGCCGGCCTTGAGTTCGAGGTGGTGTCCGCCGTTCTTCTGGGCCTCGGGGATGATGCCGTTCTTGACGTAGAGGTCGTAAAGGGAGAGGTCGGTGGCCGGGGTGCCCTCTTTCTTGTTATATCCCATCAGGCCCTTGTTCTCGGCATGGCCGGTGGTGAGCCACCAGTAGGTCAGGCCGCCTGCCCAGCCCCAGTTGCTCTCTCCGAACTTGCCCTGGAGGCAGGTGGCTACTCGGAATATGTTGCGTTTCATCAGGTAGAAGCCCTGACCTTCGGCAGGAAGGTAGTCGGCTGTCTTGCTGGGTCCGGTGATGCGGTCAAGCTCAGGTACATACAGCGATGATGCGCCGTTGAAACCATAGAAATTGGTGGTCTTGTTGCCGAAATAAGAGACTGCTGCGCTCACCCTAAGTCCGGGGATGAGATACTTGCTGTCAAAGAAGGTGTGGTAGACGGAGTTTCCCTTTGAGTACCAGGAGGCCTCGACGTTGACCTTCCAGAGGTATTCGGGATACTTTGAACCGTCGCCGTACCAGTAGATGTCGGTCAGGGCGCCGTAGTGCCAGCCGAGGTCTGATGAATACCCAACAGCGGGAAGGGGACCGAAATTGATGCCGGTCTTGACCTGGTCTTCGGCAGCATTCGCGAGGAATGAGAGGGCAGCCATAAGTGCTGCAGATAGTAGTATCTTCTTCATTGATTGTTAGTTATGAGTGTTGATGTATAGATTTATTCCTTCTGCAAGTCTCCGGAGTCCTTCCGTCAGGGTTTTCCGGGGGCAGGCGATGTTGAGGCGGAGGAAGCCCTCGCCGTCTTTCCCGTAGACGGTTCCGGCGGTAAGGACAACTCCGTGACGGTCTTTTAGGTGGGCGGTAAGGTCGGAGGAGAAGCCATCGTACGGGACGCCTCCGGGCGCCGCAAAGCGGCAGTCGAGCCACATGAGATAAGTCCCCTCAAGCGGAGGCACGGTTATTCCTGGAATATTTTCCCTCAGGAAGTCAAGGGTGTATTGGTAATTGTCCCAGAGATATTCCCTCAATTCGTCCAGCCAACCTTCGCTCCGGTTGTAGGCAGCAATCAGGGCCGCAGGACCAAATACATTGACGTCGCAGCACTCGTTCTCGTTCAGTGCCCTGTCTATCCTGCGCCGCACCTCGGGATCGGCGGCTACCACATTGGCTATCTGTATCCCGGCGATATTGAAAGGTTTGGTAGGGGACACGCAGGTGGCGGACCGGAGGACGTATTCCCGGGGCAGGGTCCCGTAAGGGATGTAGCCGTGTCCCGGACGGGTAAGCTCGCAGTGGATCTCGTCGGAAATGACGAAAACACCGTTCCGGTGGCATATCCCGGCAATCCGGAGGAGTTCGTCCCTTGTCCATACCCTTCCCACTGGATTATGGGGATTGCAAAGGAGCAGGACCTTTGCCAGAGGGTCTGATGCCTTTCTTTCAAGGTCCTCGAAATCAATGCTGTACTTACCTTCATGGTAGACAAGGGAGCAGTCCGTCTCCACGCACCGGTTGTTCCTTACTGCAGGGAAGAAGCAGTTGTAGACAGGTGTCATCAGGATTACCTTGTCTCCCGGAGAGGTCATGGCCTTGATTGAGGCCGAGTATGCGGCTATTACTCCGGTGGTGGGAATTATGCACTCCTGGCTGAACGACCAGCCATGCCTGCGTGAGAACCAGCCGGTTATGGCGTCAAAGTACTCCCGGGGAAGCCTTTCATAACCGAATACGCCGTGGTCGAGCCTTTTTTGCAGGGCCTGGAGTATCGCCGGTGCGGCCTTGAAATCCATGTCGGCCACCCACATCGGGATGGTACCGGGGGCAAAGCCGTCCCACTTTACGCAGTCGGTGCCCAGGCGCGGTACTATTTCGTCAAAGTCGTAACTCATTCTCCGGTGGTTATGATCCGGCAGTCGCCGGGAGCTTTGATATTGTGGTCGATGATGACCTCACCGATGCTTCCGGCGCTGATCATGCCGCTGCGCGGGTTCTTGACCGATGTTATGTCTCCCTTGATGGTGGCTTTGACGGTAGAATACTCGAAGGCGAGGTCGGCGTCGGGACCGAAGGTGCAGTTCTCCAGGACCAGGTCCTCGGCGTAACACAGCGGCTGGGTACCCTCAATGTGGCAGTTCACCAGGGTCAGATTCTTTGAATACCAGCCCAGATACTCGCCGTTTATCCTTGAATCATAAACTGTTACGTTTTCAGTCATCCAGAACGCGTCCTTGGTGTCCATGACGGCGTTGCGTATTTCCACGTCCTTGCAGTACTGGAAGGAGTAGTTTCCCTTCTGGCGGTAATCCTGAATCCTGATGCCGGATGAATGCATGTATATATAGTCGGCGTTTTCCACCTCCACATCCTTCAGGCTGATTCCACGGCAGTCCCAGAATGTCTCCAGGGCATTGGTGAACCGGACGCTTTCCAGCGAGAGATTGTCCATCTCGCGGAACATCTTGGGAGCTTCAACCAGGCAGTTTGTCATCCTGAGGTCGCGGGAATACCAGAGCGCCGCCCTGGCCCCTTCCCGGAAAACGCACCTGTCCACGGTAAAGCCGTCGGTGCACCAGAACGGGTACTTTCCCTTGAATTCGCAGCCCACGGCCTCGATGCCGGCAGTTTCCTTAAGGGCCGATTCTCCCGGGTTTATCACCACGTTCTCAAGCCTTAGCCCCCTCTTCCCGTACAACGGCCTTTCGCCTCCGAATTCCGTATTCCTGATAATTTCCATAATTCTGCAAAAATAGCAAGTTGTTTTGATTATTCCGAATTTTATAGCGGAGGCACTACGTAATTCATCGTAGAAGGCATTATTCTGTGGGAAAATCAAACTATTTATATAAATTTGTAAATTGTGAGATATAAGGACTCGTAATTATGAAACACTTTTCAATGCTGTTCCTGACAGCCGTTTTATCCATTGCTTTGTTCTCCTGCAAGAAATCGGGGGGAGAAAACCAGACTTACGAGGTGGTGACCGTAGGATTCGAGGTCAGCTACGGGAAGGCGGACCTGAAGGGGAAGATTGGTCCCGATGCCCGGATCGAGGATGTGACACAGGTGGGATTCCTGTATTCTGAGGACGAGAATGTGGTTTGGAACACGGAGAATTGCAATGATATCGCTTGTCCGTCGGTGAATAATGAATTCTCCGCCAACCTGAGCATCAATACCTATGATATCCTGTACTTTTTCCGTGCTTACTGCATAATGGGCGGGGAGATGTATATGGGAGCTGTCAAGTCTTTCAGGAGCAAAGGTCTGGCGCCTACCGGGATAACTGTTTCCAAGACATCGATTGGGCTTGTCGTAGGCGGCCAGGAAAAACTCACCGCCACTGTCCTGCCCGAGGGTAAAACCGCCCAGGATGTCAACTGGGAAACTTCAGATGCCAAGGTGGCCTCAGTTTCAGGCGGACTGGTAAAAGCGGTTGCCACAGGTATGGCAGTTATTACGGTTACTTCTCCTGGTCTGCCCGGCAAGTCCGGCAAATGCATCGTGTCGGTAAGGAACGCAAAGCCCGCCGGGGCGGTGGACATGGGATTCGGCCCCTATTGGGCAGAGAAGAACCTCGGTGCTTCCAAGGTCGGGGATTACGGCGATTTCTATGCCTGGGGCGAGACCAATACCCGCAGCACGTTCTATGAAAGTGATTACAGGTATTCCGATCATCGTGTTGCCGTTCTTTCAGCCTCCTCTGATGCCGCGAGCGTGAAACTGGGAAGCCGGTGGAGGATGCCCACCAAAGAAGAAGCCGAGCAACTGAGGGACAATTGTACTTTCACGGTGGAGACCGTGGATGGCCACAAGGGTGTCCGATGCACAAGCAAGATAAACGGCAATTCCATCTTCCTCCCGGCCGCCGGGTCAAAATCTGAAGCTTTGATTACTGGATACGGATGGTATAATGAGGGATCCGCTGCCATGTTCTGGACCAGCACAGCGAATCCGGATGATTCAAATAGGGCATATGATTTCACTTCTTCGCTCAGCAATGTGCAGGATCAGCAGCATTACAGCGCTGCCTCCGTCTATAGTTATTATAAGTATTGCGGCTATACCATCCGCCCTGTAAGTGATTAGTATTTAAATGTTTCTATAATGAGAAAGTTCTTTATTGCCGCCATAGCCGCGGCCGCTGTCATTTCCTCGTGCAAACGTCATCATGAGGCTGTCCAGCCCGTATTGCTTGATCCGGTTGCCTTTGTGGACACCCTGGATGGCACTCCCATGGCGCTTTATACCCTCAAGGCCGGAGACATCGTCCTCCAGGCTACCAATTTCGGGGCCAGGGTGGCATCCATCTGGACTCCCGACCGGAACGGGGATTACGCGGATATCGTATGCGGCCGTGCAAGCCTGAAGGATTACATGACGCCTCCGGGAGAACGGTTCCTGGGGGCCTGTGTGGGTCCGGTTGCAAACCGGATCGGGAACGCCTCGTTCACAATCGACGGGAAAGTTTTCAATTTCCCCAAGAACGACAACGGTAAGAATACGCTCCACGGCGGCGTCTGGGGCCTTGACATGGTTCCCTGGGATGTGGTCAGTTCCGACGACTCCACCCTTGTGTTCCATTATCGTCATGCCAATCTCCAGGAAGGTTTCCCCGGGAACCTCGACATTGAGATGAAGTATGCGGTGACATCGGCCAATGAGTTCGTCATAACTTACAAGGCGGTGACCGACGAGACCACTCACGTCAATATTTCCAACCATCCGTTCTTCTGCCTCCGCGGTGAATCCAATGGTTCCGTCGAGGAATATGAGATGATGATCAACGCCAGCAGGTATACTCCCATCGACGAACTCAGTATCCCCACCGGCGAGGTCGCCCCGGTGGAGGGGACGCCTTTTGATTTCCGTACCGCACATTTGATCGGCGAAAGGATAGGGGAAGATAACGAGCAGCTCCGCAACGCCCGCGGATATGACCATAACTGGTGCCTGGACAAACAGACGCTTGACGGGATCGAACTCGCATGCACGGTTCACGATCCCGTTTCCGGACGTTTCCTGGAGGTCCTTACCGACCAGCCCGGACTCCAGTTCTACAGCGGGAACTTCTTTGACGGCAAGTCCGGAGGCAAGACGGGAAAGCCTTACGGCTTCCGCTCCTCGATGGCCCTTGAAACCCAGAAATGGCCGGATTCCTGCAACCAGCCCGGCTTCACATCCACCCTTCTCCGTCCCGGAGAAACATATACCCAGACCTGTATCTATCGTTTTTCAGTAAAGTAGCTTTTTATGAAACGGTTACTCGCAATATTGGCTGCAGGGGCAGCAGTCCTGGTCCTTTCCTGCAAGAAATCAGGAGTGGAAAACCTGACTTATGAGGTTGTGACTTTGGGCTCGGAAATGGAAGCATCGTCGGTTACCCTTTCCGGCAAGGTCGGCCCGGACCTGGATGTCGCTTCCGTGACTGAAGTAGGGTTCCTTGTCTCGGAAGACGACAAGTTCCCAGATGACAATGTAAAAGTGTTTCCCGGAGGGCTTTCAGGGAAGGAATTTTCCCGTACCGTCAAGGTGTCGGATCTGGAAAACAAACGCGGGGTTGTGTTTTTTTACAGAGCCTATGCGGTTGGTGACGGAAAACAGTTCACCGGAGCCGTAAAGTCGTTCAAGTTCGATCCCATAAAGGTTACGGGCATTGTTTTGAACTCTTATACACTTGGTCTTGTGGTTGGAGAAAGCAGGACACTTGTGGCAACTGTCCAGCCTTCCGACGCAAGCAACAAGGATGTGGTCTGGTCATCTTCCAACGAGAAGGTGGCAACGGTCGACAAGGGTGTGGTTACCGCCAAGGCAAAGGGCGAGGCTACCATCTTTGTGAAATCGGCGGCGGACAGCAATATGGGGACTTCGTGCAAGGTTACCGTCAAGGGCGCTTGCCCCCAGGGAGCCGTGGATTTGGGCCTGAGTGTTTACTGGGCTGCCACCAACCTTACAAAGAGCGGCCTGGCATCAAGGGCATCTGATACAGGTGATAAGTTTGCCTGGGGTGAGACAGCTCCCAAGTCCTACTATGATGCAAGTAATTACAAGTTCGGATCGAGCGGCGACAAATTGACAAAATACAACAAATCTGACAAAAAAGCCGAACTTGATCTGTCGGATGATGCCGCAAATGTCATTCTCCATGGTAATTGGAGAATTCCTTCTTCAGAGAACTTCAGGGAACTCTGGGATAATTGCACCCGGCAAAAGGTTACATCCAATTCCGTCAATTGTGTCAGGTTCACAAGTAAAATCAACGGCAAATCCATTGATATTCCGGCATGGTATGAGACGACCATTTCCTCTGCCCTGATTTCATATTCCGACTACTGGCTCAGGGACAGGGAATGGTCCAGTGTCGATGATTGGAATTATCGTGCAAACCGTTTCCGGATCAGTCCGGGTGCTCTGAATAATATGGACCTGTCATTTACCGGACGCCAGAACGGATGCCCTATCCGCCCTGTAAGTGATTGATTTTTAGTTGTTTTTTAACCAACCAATATTGCAATGCCATGAAAAAGTCTTTTTGTGTCCTGTTTGCAGCAGTTCTCGTGGCTGCGGCCGTGACCTCTTGCAAGGAGAAGGTGGAGAATGATAAGTATGAGGTCGTCACCCTTGACAACGATGCCGGGGAGTCTTCCGTAATCCTGTACGGGAAACTGGGTCCGGATGCCGAGCCTTCGCTGGTTTCCGATGCCGGATTCCTGGTTTCCGACAAGAAGGGCTTCGCAGAAGATGATGCCTTTGTTTTCTCTACCCCTGTTTCCGGAGGGGAGTTCTCCTCCGACGTGGACTATTTCGGCATTTCCGGCAAGCGGGGTGAGACCTACTACTACAGGGCTTACATTATAATGGACGAGCAGCACTATACGGGAAGGGAGAAGTCGTTCAAGATACCGACCCTGAAGGTGACCGGAATATCACTTAATTACTCGTCCTACATTGCCGTCGTGGGAGACCCCAGGCTGGTTCTCAAAGCTACCGTGGTGCCTGAAGAAGCAGGCGACAAGGGTGTCAAGTGGGCGAGTTCGGATTCCAAGGTGGCTTCTGTCACCCAGGCCGGAGTTGTGACTTTCGTCGCCAAAGGCGAGGCCGATATAACCGCAACCACCAACGATGGCGGATTCGAGGCCAAGTGCCACATCAAGGTTAAGGCGGCATGCCCTGACGGGGGAGTCGACCTAGGACTTTCTGTGTTCTGGGCTGTCAAGAGTGTGGGAGGATCGTCCGTGGGGGATTATGGCAGTTACTATGCTTGGGGTGAGACCAAGACAAAGACGTCATACACGCGGGCCAACTATGCATTCGGAAACTTTAACTATGAAGATCCGTCAAAGTATAACGCCTCCGACGGAAAGAATGTCCTGATGAGCGGCGATGATGCCGCAGCCGTCAATTTCAAGGGCTCTTGGCGTATGCCTACTGAAACGGATTTCAAAGAATTGCTGGCTGGATGTACTTACAAAATGACCACACTTTACGGCAAGAATGGAATGTTGCTTACCAGTAAGAGCAACAGCAAGACCCTTTTCCTTCCCGCTGCCGGCATTTGGGACGAGGGAAGCGGTCTCAACTCACTGGGTGCTCACGGGTACTATTGGAGTGCATCCCTGTATTCGGGGAATAATTACAGGCAGGGCGTAATGCTTCATTTCAATTACACATCCGGCGCCCCTGAGCTCAAGGGCTACGCGCGGTATTATGGAGCATCCGTGATCGCCGTCTCCGACTAGCCGCCTGCCAGTTCCCGTCCAGGAGGCTGGTCTTCCGTTCCCCGGCTGTGCCCTGGGGGCGTCCAGCGGGGCTGGTCTTCCGCTCTCGGCCTTCGGCCTCGGACCCTCCCACCGTCGCTGTCGCTCCTGCGGGCCCCTCCCGCTGCATGCGCGGGTGCATACGGCTCCACACCAGCCCCCTGGCCGGTGATCCATCGTTTCCATCGCCCCCATACCCCGTTCACATCCGTTAATATCCGGCCCCTGCCAGGAGGCTGGTCTTCCGCTCTCGGCCTTCGGCCTCGGACCCTCCCACCGTCGCTGTCGCTCCGGCGGGCCCCTCCCGCTGCATGCGCGGGTGCATACGGCTTCACACCAGCCCCCTGGCCGGTAATCCACCACTC
>JAFRXI010000016.1 GCA_017437755.1 Bacteroidales bacterium | reverse complement strand
TCCTTATCATAAAGGACATACGGGTTCATCACGGAATAGCCCTCATAGTTGAACTCGGGAACCATGACGGGATCGGTGGTGACTCGCTCGAAATGCTCTCCGTCGTTGGAAACAGCATACCCGATTTTACTGTAACCCCTTGCCTGTCCGGTGTACCACATGTGATAGACCCCGTCCAGGAACAAGGTACAGGACCGGTTGAGGTCGTCCTCCCAACCGCTCGACTCGTCATATTCCAGAACGATCTTCGGATCCGTCCAGGCAATCCCATCCTCACTCCTGGAGAGGGCGATGGCCTTTTTCGGACGCCAGGAGAAATACATGTTGAATTTGGCCGATCCGTCCGGGATGACGTTGACATCGAAACAGGTTCCCATCTCAGGACCGCCTAATACCGGACCATCGCCCCTTTTCAGCCATCCGTTTTCGTGCGTGGCGGCCGGGATAAACGCAGCATCCGATGTGCCGCTCCCCGTCTTCTGTTTCGGAGAAGTGGAGCAGGCGACGCACAGCATCAGAATAATCGGCAAATAGTATTTCATAGATGATTTCTGTTCCGAAGTCAAATATACACATTATTCCGCATTGTCTTCCAATGTTTTGCGAAAAATGATGCCGGTTCGAGGAGATTGCTTGGAAATCAGGATGGACCTGTTATGCTACAGGGCAGCTTGCCGTCAGCGTTTTCCCTTTGGCTCAGTTTCCGAAATGGACAGGGGAATCATCTTGTAGATGTGGGACTGTTCGTCGGCCGACAATTCCTGCAGGGGCCGGCCATACTGTTCCAGCGCTTTCTCATTGCGGGCTTCATAGTAAATCTGCCACAGCAGTTCCTGCATATGCCGATATGCCTCATAGCTGGTGCCACGGTCCACCGTGAGGAAAAAGCGGGCCTCCTTGCCACGCGCCTTCAGAAAATCTTTGCCTGTCCGGAGCATATCTTCATCGTCCTGACGGGGTCTGTCCCCAAAGAAAATCTTGTCGATAGAGTTGATGCGGACTATGAAGACGTTTTCCCGGTTCACGCCAGCCCAAAGGTCCTCCGGATAGTCCGATTTCTCTGCCGGATTCGCCTTGGGGAATGGAGGCATAAGGCGGGTCGGCCCATCCTGCGGGGAGGCCGATAGATATTGGACCTTCAGGGCTTCCAGTTTTCGAAGTTCAAGTTTTACATCCTCGATAGCCCCCATCTGCACATTGTCAGCGGCAACAATCTGAACCGTAGTCTGTGGCTCCCCCGCATGGTGAGGCGGGATGATTTCCTTCAACTGGCCGACGGTGTAAACCTTCCCTCCGGATTCAATGGTGCCATCGGCCCGGATGTTCAGTTCTATCGGGGAAGCCGTTTTGGAAGAGGGGCGGAGCATGAAGATCACTGGCTGTATGAGAACCGTCTCGACCGGCTTGCCGTTTTTCATGGCCGGTGTCCATGACGGGGATTTCGCAATCTGCTGCGCTACGATGTCATCAAGCGGCTCCGAAACGCTCCAAAGGATTCGAATGTCCTTGACTTTTCCG
>JAFRXI010000015.1 GCA_017437755.1 Bacteroidales bacterium | reverse complement strand
TATTGGTTAAATTTGCATCACCAATGATTGACCCTCCCGACACTCTCTTCCCTGAAGAGGAATCTCGCAGCCCGATGAGGCCCCAGTTTTGGAGCCTTTGGCATGGCTGTCACCGCAAAAGCGAAGGCTGCCTGCACTGCTATGTCTACCGGCGGGACACCTCCAACGGGATCGATAGCAATCTCGTCCACAAGACTTCCATGTTCAGGATGCCTGTGCAGCGGGACCAAAGCGGTCGCTACAAGATACCATCCGGGACACTCATGTGGACCTGCTTCACCTCGGACTTCTTTATCGAGGAGGCGGACGAGTGGAGGGAAGATGCCTGGGCGATGATCCGGGAACGCTCTGACCTGGATTTCTATATGGTTACCAAACGCTCGGAACGGATTCCCGATTGCCTGCCTGAAGATTGGGGAACGGGTTACGCGAATATTACCATCTGCTGCACGATGGAAAACCAGAGGAGGGCTGATGAGAGGATACCTGTTTTCAAGGATCTTCCCATTGCCCATAGGGAGATTATCTGTGAGCCGCTGCTGGAAGGAATCGATTTCAATGGAGAACTGGGACATTGGTGCGAACAGTTGACTGTTGGTGGGGAGTCCGGGCGTGAAGCGCGCGTCTGTGACTACGACTGGGTGCTGGACATCAGGAGGCAATGCCAGGAGGCCGGTGTTCCGTTCCATTTCAAGCAGACTGGTGCGCACTTCCGGAAAGATGGCCGGGTCTATGACATCGAACGGCGGCTCCAGTATTCACAGGCCCACCGGGCCGACATTGACACAAGATAACACGATGGCTGACTTTATCATACGGGACGCCCGTCCGGATGACGCTCCTTTCTTGGCCAAGTGCATCATGGCCGGGATGCATTTCTATGACTTCGAAACGGACATCCCTGATGAATCGGACATCTACGAGCGCCTCATCGAATGTGAACGACGGGAGGACCTTCTCTATAGCTACCGGTACACCCGCGTCGCGGAGATGGACGGTACTCCGGTTGGCTCACTGCTTTCCTATCCGGGAGAAATCTACCGGGTGATGCGCCACAAGACGTTCAGCGAGCTCTGGCCGGATCTGGCTCAGATGGATGCGGAGTCGGAGATGGAGACCGGCCCGGGAGAATACTATCTCGATACCCTGGCCGTCGTTCCTTCCTGTCGCCATCGTGGCATCGGCAAGGCATTGCTGGTGGACGGGATCCGGAAAGGGGAGGATCTGGGGTTCAACCGTATTGCTCTCGTGGCCGACAGCGAGATGCCCCATCTGGTTCACCTCTACGAATCCATCGGTTTTATCCCGGCGGATTATCGGCATGCATTCGGCGTTGACTTCCAGCGAATGATTTACGAGGTTAAATAAGCAGCCTGATCAACCTCCGCGATCTGTTCCGTCCGCATCCCCCGGTTGGAAGATGCCAGCACATAGACGATGGCTTCCTCGATCTTCATGGCTCATTGATGATTATGCTACCTTTCGGTCCCCGATACAGATCAACGGCTCACTTGCCGATGCAGGAAATATGAGAATTTAATAACTTATTGTAAATAAACACTTTAACTATTTAACCTTTTCATCTTTGTCCCCCTGCTGTCCCCAAAATTTTGAAGCGCCCAACTTTTTTGCAGAGATTTTGAGGACGGGGGACAAAAAAGTTGAAGGACCGTCCCCGAATCTTGTCATT
>JAFRXI010000014.1 GCA_017437755.1 Bacteroidales bacterium | reverse complement strand
TCTTTGTTTTGTTCCATTGTATCAATTGTTTAACCATTTTTTGCGGATGGACGAAGCTGCGCAGTCTTCCCCTTCCACGGTGCAAATATAAACAAGTTTACAATATAAACCAAATTTTTTGCGGTTTTATTTGTATGGAGTAATGATTATCTTTGAGAGTTAGATAAATCGAGGTTTATGGCCTGCAATTCAGACTTCGTTCAATACATCATCGACCAGTGCTCGGATGCTGGAGAAATCGACGTGAAAAAGATGGTGGGAGACTACTGCGCCTATTGCGACGGTATTCTCTTTGGCCTTATCTGCGACAATAACTTCTATGTCAAAGTGACGGAGCCAGGGCGTGCTCTCTTGAAAGAAGTCATCCTTCGGCCCCCGTATGAAGGCGCCAAGGACTATTTCTACATCAGCGATGTGGATGACCGGGATTACCTGACTGCACTCATCAAAGCCACGATGCCGGCACTACCTAAGCCCAAGGCGAAGAAGAATCCATTGAAGTAAATTCGAATAAATCGGTCTCCCGGTTCTTCAGCCCGACAGAAAAATGCTCCTAATGTCCTACCTTGAGGGACGATAGGCACTTTTCGTGCCTCGGGCGGGAACACTAACTTATTGATATAAATAGCTAACAATCAAACACTTGTCGGATTATTAATTGCTTTTAGGGTAACATTTGGGAAACATTTCTGTCAGTTAGTGTCTTTCTAATTCTTCATATTCCCCTTTACTATTTACTACCTTTTTTCGGATGTAATAGTTGTTTTTTGTTCAAATATTACATCTGTTGTAATGTAGTTTTGTTTTTATTTCTTATATTTGCATTCAAGCGAATGTAATTATGAGCAATAATGTCATATCTTCAACATTGAAAGCTCTACGGAAGGAGCATGGCCTGACGCAGGTGGATTTAGCGATGAAATCCGGGGTAGGCCTGAACTTCGTCCGGGAATTAGAGCAGGGAAAGGCAACTGTTCGGATGGACAAAGTCGCCCAGGTTTTTGATCTGTTCGGATACGAACTGGTTCCTCAAAAGAAGGTGAAATGAAAACGGCATTGATTCAGTACAAAGGGAAAGCCGCCGGAATCCTGAAAGAGACAGATGAAGGCTATGAGTTCCTTTATGATACAGCGTATCTTTCCGATGCTGAGGCCAAGCCCGTCAGCCTTACCCTTCCTTTGACGGAAAAGCCATATAAGTCTCCGGTTCTTTTTCCGTTCTTTGATGGCCTCATTCCAGAAGGGTGGCTTCTGGATGTTGCACTCCGTAATACGGACATAAGCGAACTGGATAGGTTTTCTCTTCTGCTTCTCTGCTGTAAGGACTGCATCGGCGCGGTCAGTGTTATTCCGATAAAGGGGGATGGTGATGAGTAAGTGTTTATTCTGCTATAAGGACCTCGGCCCGGGAGAGGCTGATTTCCATAAGTCCTGTTGTCGGAAATTCTTTGGGACGGCGTCAGCACCCGTTTTGGATTACACCCGCGAAGAGATGGACGACTTGGCAGTCCAAGTTATCAAGTCTCAAACCACTTTGACCGGCGTCCAGCCGAAACTGTCTCTGAATCTCTACAAGCATAAGGATTCCCAGAAGCTTACAATCGTGGGGCTCTGGGGCGGCTATATCTTCAAACCCCAGACAGATCGTTTCGCAATGTTGCCCGAGAATGAAGATCTTACAATGCACCTGGCCGAAATCGCCAAACTGAAGATCGTTCCCCATACGCTTATCAGGATGAAAGACGGCAGCATCGGCTACCTGACTAAGCGGATTGACAGGACGAAAAACGGGGAGAAGATCGCAATGGAGGATATGTGTCAGCTCACTGAGCGTCAAACGGAACATAAGTACCGGAGTTCATACGAACAGATCGGAAAGGCCATACGGAAGTATTCCGCCTTCCCTCAATTGGACATGGTGGACTTCCTGGAGTTGGTGTATTTCTCATGGCTCACAGGGAACAACGATATGCACCTGAAGAACTTCTCCCTGTATTCCCCAGCCGGCGAAACTGTTCTCTCCCCGGCATATGATCTCTTAAGCGCAGCTATTATCAATCCGGCCGATGATGAAGAACTGGCCCTGAACCTTAACGGGAAAAAGAAACATATCAAGGAATCAGACTTTGTCGCAGCATTCAAGACCTGTGGCGTTCCTGAGATTGTATTCGACAGGATTAAGAAGAAGTATTTGAGTCTTCTCCCAAAGTTTGAAGAAGAGATTCAACGATCCTTCCTGTCCGAAGAACTTAAGGCAGCCTATATTGAACTCCTTCATAATCGGAGTCAACCTAAATCCGGGAAGGACATTTTTTGATTTAAAAAAGAGAAAAGTGATTATGAACAGAAGAATTGTATGGATTGTCCAAGCAGCCCTGGCATTAATTTCGACGGGCTGCGCGAGGGAACCTCACGCTACCGACGAGTCTCCGGCAATAAGCATTGCCATCAAAGGTGCGCCCGAATCGTCGATGTTGGTTGGAGAGAAATTTTCTCTCAATGTGGAGATTACGCCAGAGGATGCCGATGCGGGGACTGTCGTCTGGAGTTCATCGGACCCTGCAGTCGCAAAGGTGAATGCCTATGGTTACGTTCTTGCAAAAGGTAAAGGAGAGTGCGAGATCTCGGCAACGGCGGGCAGGGCCTCCGACAAGGTCGCAATCAGCGTGAATGACCGCGACCCCGCCCGGGACGAGATGGGGCACGTCGGCAGCGGCAAAACAGACCAAGGGCGGAATAACAATACCGTTACGTTCTCGGTTGGTAATACCGGTTGGTCGGGAAAAATCTGGTATCAAGGCGGAAATAATTCCGTGACATACTACGACAATGGCACGTTCAAAACCTCTTGGAACGGGACAAATAATTATGTCATGGGCCTCGGATACTATTATGATAAAGACAGCGACGTCGACCCGAAGGATATGCAGTATGACTGTTATTTCAGGCACAGCAAAACCGG
Source organism: Bacteroidales bacterium (assembly GCA_017437755.1). Classification (GTDB taxonomy): domain Bacteria; phylum Bacteroidota; class Bacteroidia; order Bacteroidales; family UBA932; genus Cryptobacteroides. The sequence goes on along the minus strand of JAFRXI010000014.1, from coordinate 41,041 downwards.
GTCGGCAGGCGGCTATAGTTACATAGGTATTCACGGATGGACAATGGATCCTCTCGTCGAATTCTATATTGTCGACGACTGGTATAATAAACCGGGGGCTAATCTTCTCGGTCAAAAAAAGGGGGAATTTACCGTAGATGGTGCTAATTACGAGATCTATCAGAATCTAAGAGTTCAGCAGCCATCCATAACAGGTACGCAGACGTACCCTCAGTATTTTTCTGTCCGAACGGTTGCACGCCAAAGCGGCCATATCGACGCATCCGCACATTTTACAAAATTCGAGAGCCTGGGTATGCGCATGGGGAAGATGTACGAGCTCATGTACTATATCGAAGCCGGAGGCGGCACCGGCTCGCTGGACTGCACCTACCTCTTCATGAGTGACGGCCGAATCTGATGAAAACCAATAGAGCATCGCCGATCGCGATGCTCTTTTTGTGCCTCGGGCGGGAGCTAAATAACCGGTGGCTATCGTGTATTCTTGGTGGCTATCGAAGGATTTGTCTATCAAGTGGTTGATATAATCCAGCGGTGTATTCAAATAATAAGCGGAAAAGGTGACCAAAAGTGACCAAATTTGGGGGATACAACCAATGCTTTGCAGAGTGTTTGGAAATCAATAACTTACAAAGTCGGAGGCCGAAGGCCGACCCAGGGGGTCTGGGGGATCAGGCCCCCAGTGAGTCGAAGACAAGGCATGAAAAAAGACAGCGTCGAAGCTGTCTTTTTTCGTGCCTCGGATGGGACTCGAACCCATACGGCCGTTTCGGGCCAAGGGATTTTCGTACCACTATGGCTTTCGCCACCAGCTTTCTGTTTGTGGTCTGGACTATTCCTTCACCGTGGAGCAAAACTCTTTAGGTGTGCCGTGTCTAGTCTCTGCACCTTCCTTCTTCAAGGCTTGGCTCAAGATTGCCTTCGGCATGATCCGTTAAGGTTTCCTTGAATTTACGGCATTCTACATCTCTCTTTTCAGAGAGTGCACTCAAATGTGCTCTTCCTCGATAATTATTTGTAAGGGCATGGCAATTAGGGCAAAGCAATTGAAGATTTGAAATTCTATTGTCGGTATTAATACCGTTGATATGATGAATTTCAAGAGGGATGTCTCGTCCAAGCCAAGTCGAAAGACGGCATTGTTCGCAGTAAGATATACCAGTGCATTTTTTGTAACGTTCCCTTAACCGCCAAGCGGTCTTAACCTAATTGACGTAATACACCGGCTACAGAAACATTATCTGTCACTGCCTTATTAAACTCCTCTACTGAATACTTCTTTTTCATGGTAGAGGCAAATTAAAGCTTTACTTTCGTGTTTTACAAATAATTATTTCAAAGAACGGTCTAAGTCCCTCGTGTCTACCATTCCACCACCAAGGCGGGAGAGGGAGTAGAACTCCGACTTCCGGCGACAAAGATACGAATAAAATCCTTTGCTTTTAAAAAGGAAGTTTGTATTTTTGAAACGACACGGATACTTAACCAATCTTTATTATATTATGGCATCCATTCTCGATCTTATTTCAGGCCAGGTGAACTCGGTGGCCGGGAATGTCAACATCCCTTCCAACATCAAGGACAAAGTGCTGGGCGGACTCTCCAACTCAGTCCTGGGCAGCCTTACCCAGACGGCGACCAAGGCCGGCGGAGTTGATCAGATCAGGGATCTCGTGACCGGAAAGGTGAATGCGGCCCAGTCGCCCGTAACCGCCCTTGCCGGCAGGATTTTCGACAACGACGTCCTCAAGCAGCTCAACCTGGGCTCGGCTGGGGCCGCTCTCAAGGGGCTGGTCCCCCAGGTGATGGGCAAGCTCTCCAACATCATAAAGGACAAGGACGGCGACGGCGACATCGACTTCAACGACCTTATCCTTACGCTTAAGGGCGGCAATGCCGGAGGCGGTCTGTTCGGATCCCTCCTCGGCGGCCTGTTCGGAAAGAAATAGGGATGCTCCGGAGCCCGGTAAGGGCTAATAATACTTCTTCTCTTCGCGGTACATCGCCACGAAGATGAAGATCATTATCGTAAACGCCCACAGGGACGACCCTCCGTATGAAAGCAGAGGCAGGGGAATCCCGATCACGGGCATGAGTCCTATGGTCATGCCGATATTGATGAACAGGTGCATGAAAATGCAGCTGGCCACGCAGTAGCCGTATATCCGGGTAAACGGTTCACGGCATTGTTCGGCGTCCAGTATCAGCCTGGAAATCAGGAAGACATACAGCAGGATGACCACGGCACAGCCGATGAATCCCCATTCCTCGCCCACGGTGCAGAAAATGAAGTCGGTGCTCTGCTCGGGGACGAATCCGTATGTCGTCTGCGTTCCCTGAAGGTAGCCCTTGCCGGCAAAGCCCCCGGAACCTATGGCGATCATGGACTGGTTCACGTTGTATCCCACGCCGGCCGGATCTTCCTTCATTCCCAGCAGGACCTCTATCCTTTTGCGCTGGTGGTCCTGAAGCACGTCGTTGAAAATGAATTCGGTGGAGAAGACCAGGGCCAGGCCCACCACGAAGGCGGCGCATGACAGCCCCATGAAGCTGTTCCTCTCCCTGAACGACCTCACCGCAAAATACGGAAGGGCTCCCAGGCAGGCCGCCATGAGCAGATAGATGGGCTTTATCTTGAGGAGGAAGGTCCCGAAAACCTTCTGTCGGGCCCCGGGAAGCGGAACCGTGACGGTGTTGGCCATCCTGTCTGCCGCGGAGGAGACAGCCCCTGTGATAAGGTTCCAGATGGAAGGAAGCGCGGCCATCAGTCCCACGAAGAGGGCGCTGAACAGGATCCATCGCCAGAAGTTTTTCTCCTTGAATGCATTGCAAAGCAGCAGGACTCCTGCAAGCAGCAGGATTGAGGCGTATGACGATGCCGTAAGCGTGGTGATGAACAACACTATCGCAAGGCCGATAAGGGCCAGGAACCATCCAGACAGGCCTTCCCTGTAAAGCACGAAGATGAATCCCACATACACCAGGGCCGAGCCGGTCTCACTCTCGGCTACTATGGAAAGCATGGGCACCCCGATGATTGCGGCAACCAGCAGGAAATCCTTGAAACGGCTCAGTTTGAAGTCGTTACGACTCATTACCATTGCCAGCAGCAACGAGGTTGAAATCTTTGATATCTCCGCCGGCTGGAAGCTCACGGGCCCGAACTGGAACCACGACCGGGACCCCTTGACCGGAGTTCCCAGGAAGATTACGGCAATCAGCAGCACCGCCACGAACAGGTACAGCGGCACCGCCATCCCTGGCCACAGCCTGGGGCTGAGTATGAACAGTATAAGCGCCGCAAGGCCGAGGGCGGTGAGTATCCATACGAACTGCTTTCCGCTGCGGGCCTCGAAATCGAAAATGGAGGAGGGCTCCGACGAATGGATGGATGCGTATATGTTGATCCAGCCGATGAGGATCAGGAGCAGGTACGACAGCACCAGGCTCCAGTCCACGCTCTGCTTCAGGCCTCTTTCATGTACGTTTCCCTGCATCGCTAGTCCTTTTTTACCCTTGCCATAAGGTTACCTTCCCGCATCCTTCGCTCAAGGTCCTGCCTGGCCCCGGGGCTGATTTCGCCGTTGAGGTATCTTTCCACCATGAGGGACGCCAGGGGACATGCCCACGTTGCCCCGAAGCCGCCGTTCTCGACGTAGGCGGCCACCGCAATCTTGGGATTGTCCATGGGGGCGAAGCACATGAAAACGGAGTTGTCGGCTCCGCGGGGATTCTGGGCGGTGCCGGTCTTCCCGCAGATGTCAAGTCCGTCCACATGGGCGATGCTGGCCGTTCCTCCGGAGCCGAAACCGCTGTTCACGGCCCTCCACATGCCCTTTATCACTTTCCGGAAATGGGTCGTATCCACCATGGTGTACTGTTTTTCATGGTACTTGGGGTCGATGGTCACCCCTTCGGAATCCTTGATGATGTGGGGAATGATATAGTAGCCCCGGTTGGCCACGGTCGCACAGAAATTGGCCAGGTGCAGCGGGGTTACGCCTATCTCTCCCTGGCCGATGGAAAGGGATATGACCGTTATGGAGTTCCACCGGTTCTTTCCGTAAACGCGGTTGTAATACTTGGACGACGGTATGTTTCCGCCGAGCTCGGAAGGGAAGTCGCTGCCCAGTTTCCGCCCGAAGCCAAAGCTCAGGGCGTATTCCCGCCATTTGTCAAGGGCCTCGTCGATGGATCCGTAACGCTTGTTGTCCAGGATGTTGCGCAGTACGTAGCAGTAGTATGCGTTGCACGACATCATTATGGATTCCTCCATGTCAAGGGGCGACTTGTGGCTGTGGCAGCCCAGCTTGTGCCCGGCCCCGAAGTGGTATCCCTGGCTGCATGGGTAGCTGTATTCCGGCCTGAGGACACCTTCCTGCAGGCCTATCAGCCCGTTCACTATCTTGAAGCAGGAGCCGGGTGGATAAGGGGCCTGCACGGCCCTGTTGAACATGGGCTTGTAGGGATTTTTGGAAATCTCCTGGTAGTGCTTGCCGATGTCGGAAAGCATGTCCACGTCTATGCCGGGACTGGAGACCATGGCCAGGATCTCCCCGGTGGACGGTTCTATGGCCACGAGGCTTCCCACCTTGTTCTTCATCAGTTCCTGCCCGAACTGCTGCAGGTCGGCGTCGATGGTGGTCACCACGTCATGCCCGGGAACGGCCTCCTTGTCCATTTCGCCGTCCTTGTACCTGGTCTCAATCTGGTTTTTGGAGTTCCGCAGGTAGATGTTGTAGCCCTTTTCCCCGCGGAGGTCCTTCTCACGGGCCGCCTCGATGCCGGTCTTGCCGGCATAGTCGCCGCTGCGGTATTCCCCGGGATGCCGTTCCATGAAGGCGGCGTCAACTTCCGAAACGTATCCCAGCAGGTTCCCGCCGGCATTTATGGGATAGTCCCTGATGCTCCTGACCTGTCCCCTGAAGCCCGGGAACTTGTATTTCACCTCGTCGAACTTCATGTAGGTGGATGCCGGAATCTGCTTGAGCATGACGACCGACTGGTAACCAATCTTCTTCCGGTTGCGCTCATATTCCGCCATCTTGTCCCGGATCAGGTCGGGACTGACGTCCAGGACCGAAGCCAGGGACAGGGTGTCGAACTCCTTGACTTCCCTGGGGCTCACCATTATGTCATAGGCAACCTTGTTCCCTACGATGATCTTCCCGTTGCGGTCATAGATGACGCCCCTGGTGGGGTAGATGATGTCGTAGACCATGGAATTGTTCAAGGCGTTCTCCTTGTATCCGCTGTCCAGTATCTGGATGATGAACAGTTTCCCCAGGAGCAGGGCGGCGGCCACACCCAGGCCTATGAGGAGCCTTGTCTTACGGTGGTTTTCCATAGCCTATTTCCTTGAATCCGGGGCCAGGGTATCGATCAGGATGACCGCGAGGATGTACCCTGCGGCAAGGGAGGCTGAGAAGCGGGCCATGTTGAACCAGAAGGGCCTGGTTCCGGCGCCGTCGGCCCAGATGTACAGGGCCAGGAACAGGGCCTGGGCTATGACTATCGCCCCGGAGACCTTTCCAAAACCGTTTTTCTTCACGGAGAAGTCCTCGTTGCGGGCAAAGACCTCGTCGCCGAACACCAGCCTGATGAGAGGCCTGCGGACAAGGGCGACGGGCAGCAGGGCGAAGGTGTTGAGCCCCAGGAGCCCCTCGGCCAGGAGGTCTACGCTGAGGCCGGTCCCGAACGCGATAAAGAGGGCCGCCACGGTGGAGTACCTGATGGGTATGCACAGGACCATCACCGGAAGGATGCTCAGGGTCACGTAGGGGGTGAGGTGGAAGTAATTGCAGATGAGGAGCTGCGCCACCGTCAGCAGGAAATAGACCAGGAAGAACGAGGTGTGTTTCATTTTGACAGGTCCTCCATTTCCTTCCTGTTCGAGTTGCTCACCACCATCACGAACCTGAGGGCGGTGAAATCCTGGAACAACTTGATTTTTATCTCATTGGTGGCTCCGTTTATGACCCTTGACTCGCCGGCGGTGCCAAGCGGGATGTCGGGCGGGAAGATCGACGAATAGCCGCTGGTGTAGACGGTGTCACCGGGGGAGTATTTGTACTGCAGGGGAATCTCCTTGAGGATGCCCTGCCCGGTGCTCTTTCCGTCCCAGACCAGCGGACCCACCGCCCCTTCCGTGCCCAGGCGGGCGCTGATGGAGATGTCGCTGTTCATGAAGGTGAGGGCGTAGGCATGGTGCCTGCCCACCGCGTCGATGATCCCCACAACGCCCTTCCCGGTGACAATGCCCGAGTGGGACGTTACTCCCTCCTCGGATCCCTTGTTGATTATCAGGTAGTTATGCTGGCTGTTCCGGGACATCTTGGAAATTGTCGCAGGTATGTAGGTGAATCCGGAAACCTGGCGTCCCAGCCCGAGGGTCATGGTATCCAGCCTGGCCCTGGAGGCCTCGTCGCCGTACTGCAGGAGCGACTGCCGCAAGGCGAAATTCTCTTCGGCGAGGGCCTCGTTCTGCTTTTTCAGGGAGAAATAGTATTTGACCGATTCCGATCCGCCCCACACGGCCCTCATGAAATTATGGGCGCCGCGGGCGATCCAGATTTCCTGGAGGGCACCGTTGCGGGACAGCATATTCAGTGCAGCAACCTCCATCAAGATGAAGATTGCTGCGCTTATTATTATGGGGACGATCTTCCTTTCCCTCGGCATTATCTCATTAGGAATGAATAGTTTGCCGTATTCTTAAGGGCTATGCAGGTGCCCCTTGCAACTGCATGGAGGGGATCTTCGCTCACGTGGAACGGGATGTTTACCTTGTCGGTGAGCCTCTTGGCCAGGCCGCGGAGCAGGGCGCCGCCGCCGGAAAGGAATATACCGTTGACCACTATGTCGGAATAGAGTTCGGGAGGTGTGTTCTCCAGCACGTGAAGGATGGAGTTCTCGATCTGGGTGATGGACTTGTCAAGGCAGTGGGCGATTTCCTGGTAGGTGACGGTTGCGTCCACCGGGTGGGCGGTCATCATGTTGGGGCCCCTGGCGATGAACGGTTCGGGTTCCACGTCCAGTTCCGGAATCACGGCGCCGATGGCTATCTTTATCTTCTCAGCCGTGGTCTCTCCAACCTTGATATTGTGCTGCTGGCGGAGGTATTCCTGGATGTCCAGGGTGAAGCGGTCGCCGGCGATACGGACGCTGGCGTCGTACACGATGCCTCCCAGCGAGATGACTGCGATTTCAGTGGTACCGCCGCCTATGTCAACCACCATGTTGCCCTTGGGGGCTTCCACGTCCAGGCCGATACCGAGGGCCGCGGCCATGGGCTCGTAGATAAGGTAGACGTCGCGGCCTCCGGCATGCTCGGAGGAGTCGCGGACGGCCCTGATCTCGACTTCGGTGGAGCCGGAGGGGATGCCCACCACCATCTTCAGGTTAGGGGAGAACAGCGATTTGCGGCGGGAGTTGACCTGGCGGATGAAGCCGCGGATCATCATCTCTGCGGCGTTGAAGTCTGCGATGACACCGTCCTTGAGGGGCCTTACCGTCTTGATGCCGGGGTTGGTACGCTCGTTCATGAGCTTTGCCTTCTGGCCGAGGGCGATGCATTTGCCCGAGTTGTTATCTATTGCCACGATGCTCGGCTCGTCAAGCACGATCTCGTCATTCTGGAAAATGACGGTGTTGGCGGTTCCGAGGTCGACGGCGAGTTCCTGTGTCAGAAATGAAAATGCCATGTTGGTTACAAATAATTGCCATTAATAGATAGTAACGTCAAAAGTACAAAAAAAAACTTATATTCGCATATTCAATATGAATATGGACAGGAAATTTTTTCTCATAGCCGTGGCGGGCGGGCACGGGACGCGTATGGGGGCTCCGGTTCCCAAGCAGTTCCTGTCCCTGGGAGGGAAGACCATACTCAGGATGACGATGGAGCGGTTCATCGACGCCTGTCCGGGCATACGCATAATCACCGTGCTTCCAAAGGGGCAGGCCACCGCCTGGAAAAGGATATGTGCGGCAGAGAACTTCAACTATCCGCAGACCGTGGTGCAGGGGGGATTCACGCGTTTCCACTCGGTCAAGAACGCCCTTGCAAAGGTCCCCGACGGGGCCGTGGTGGCAATCCACGACGGGGTGCGGCCGCTTGTGGGTGAAAAGTTGGTGAGAAAGATGTTCTCATCGATGTCGGAGACCTGCCGCGCCCTCATCCCGGTCATGCCGTCGGTTGACACCCTGAAGGTGCTGGACCGGGAAAGGACGGCTAACGGGGAGGTCCTGGTGGAAGCCCCCGAAAAGGTCGACCGCAGCCGCATCTGGGCGGCACAGACCCCGCAGGTATTCCTGTCGGAAGACATAAAGGCCGCTTATGACCGGCCTTTCGACCCGTCTTTCACCGACGACGCCTCAGTGGCCTCGGCAATGAAAATACCCCTCTCCTTCATCGAGGGAGAGAGGTTCAACATAAAGATAACGTCTCCTGGGGACCTTGCCCTGGCGGAGGCTATTCTGAAGCTTTCCTGAGGGAACTGCCCGGGGCCTTGTAGTCCTTGACCCAGACCTGCCTTTCAATGGCTTCCTCCAGGGATATCATGGTTTCCGTAGACTGGATGTAAGGCATTTTCTGGATGGTGCTCATGAGCACTTCCATCAGGTGGTCGTTGTCCTGGCAGTACACCTTTGCAAGGATTGCATACTTGCCGGTTACAAAATGACACTCCACCACTTCGGGAACCTTCTTGAGGGCGGCGATGACCTCGGCGTACTTATTGGCCTCGGAAAGGTTGATGCTGATGAATGCGCACACGTTGAGTCCCAGGGCCTGGGGTTTTACAAGCAGGCGCGATCCGGTAATTACTCCGTTGGCTTCCAGGCGTTTGACCCTCTGGTGGATCGCAGCGCCGGAAACCCCGCATGCGCGGGCTATCTCCAAAAACGGCATCCTGGCATTCTTGACGAGCGAAGAGAGTATCTTCTGGTCGATCTGGTCTATTCTGTAGTTGGGCGTCATAATATAACTGGAATTGCGGTTTGTTACATGAACTCACTGCAAAAATAGTAAAAAGATGTCAGGTTTTACCGCTTGGAGCGGAAAAAATTCATTTTTTGAAGCGGGAGCCTCTCTTTTTTGAAGAAGTGGAAGCACTTGAAGCTATCAAATCCTTACAAGCCTGTTCGGTGAGGGTTGAGGCATCGGTTCCACGCGGAATCCTGTAGTTGACTCCGTCGGCCTTGATATAAGGCCCGTACAGCCCTTTGAGTATCTGAATCCGGCCGCCGTCGAACTCGGCGATTACAGGGGAGGCGGAGCCCTGCGACGTTATGATTTGAATGCATTCCTCCAGTCCGGCCTTCAGGGGGTCGGTTCCCTTGGGGAGTGTGTAGTTCTTCCCGTCCCACTTGATGTAGGGGCCGAACCTTCCCTTCGTGGCCACGATGTCCAGTCCCTGGTACTGGCCCACGGTGCGGGGAAGCTGGAACAGTTTCAGGGCTTCATCCAGGGTGATGGTCTCGATGAGCTGGCCCTTTCCCAGGCTGGCGAACTGGCGGTTCTCTCCGTCGCCTTTCTGGATATAAGCCCCGAACCTTCCGAAGCGGGCCATCAGGGGTTCTCCGGTGGCCGGGTCGTTGCCCAGGAGGCGTTCCACCTTGTCGTATCCGCCGCCTTCCAGGACCTTGCTCACCGTGGAGTGGAACGGTGCGTAGAATCCGGAGATGGTGTCGTTCCATGACGCCTTGCCTTCCGCAATGAGGTCAAAGTCCTCTTCCACATTGGCGGTGAAGTCATAGTCCATGATTTCCGGGAACTCCCTGACCAGGAAGTCGGAAACGATTATGCCGATTTCCTGCGGCATCAGGCGGCGTTTCTCGGCGCCTACCGTCTCGTGCTTGCGGGTGGTGCGGATGGAGTTTCCGGACAGGGTGAGGTTCTCCACCTCCATCTTCTTCCCCTCCTTGTCGCCCTCGGTGATGTAGCCCCTTCCGGCCGCGAGGGTGGGAACGATCGTACCCCAGGTCGAGGGGCGCCCGATCCCGAGTTCCTCGAGCTTGCGGGTGAGCGTTCCCTGGGTATACCTCTGGGGAGGCTGGGTGAACTTGCACTCAGCGGTGATGGACTTGTTCCCCATGGGGTCGCCGGGATGGATTTCCGGCAGGATCACCTCGGAATCACGGGCTTCATCCTCTTCGGAGCCGCCCATGTAAAGCTTCATGTAACCGTCGAACAGGATTTCCAGGGCCTGGGCGGAGAAGCGTTCCTCCCTGCGGTCCGAGGCTATCCTGGCGGTGGTGGCGAGGACCCTGGCGTCGGCCATCTGGCTGGCCACGGTCCTTTTCCATATAAGCCGGTAGAGCTTCTTTTCCTGGGCCGTGCCGTCGATGTCGGTATTGGCGATGAAAGTGGGCCTGATGGCTTCGTGGGCCTCCTGGGCACCCTTGGAGCGGGTCTGGAACTGCCTGGTCCTGGAATACTGGGCGCCGAAATTCTCCACGATGTATTTCTTTGAAGTGCCCAGGGCAAGCGACGAAAGGTTTGTGGAGTCGGTCCTCATGTAGGTTATGAGACCCCTCTCGTAAAGGGCCTGGGCCACCCTCATGGTGAGGTTTACGGGGAAATGCAGCTTGCGGGACGCTTCCTGCTGGAGCGTGGACGTGGTGAAGGGGGGCGGAGGTGTCCTGGTGCCTTCCTTCTTGTCAATTCCGTCTACGGTGTAGTGAGCCCCGATGCTGTCCTCGAGGAAGGTGCGTGCCTCGCCGATCGACTGGAAACGCTTTTCCAGCAGGGCCTTGAAGGTCACTCCCGGGGTATTCATGGGGAAGAAGGTCCCTTCTATCCGGTAGAAAGCCTCGTTCTTGAATGCCATGATCTCCTTTTCGCGCTCCACAATGAGCCTCAGGGCCACGCTCTGCACCCTTCCGGCCGAAAGCTTGGGCTGGATCTTCCTCCAGAGCACGGGCGAGAGTTCAAAACCCACGAGCCGGTCCAGTATGCGCCTCGCCTGCTGGGCGTTGACAAGGTTCATGTCAATCCCCCTCGGGTTCTTCAGGGCCTCGAGGACGGCGTTCCTGGTAATCTCGTGATAGGTTATCCTCCTGGTCTTTTCCGGATCCAGTCCCAGGACCTCGGAAAGGTGCCATGAAATGGCCTCGCCCTCGCGGTCGGGATCGGACGCAAGGTAGACGGTCGATGCCGCGGCCGACAGTTTCCTGAGTTCGGCCACGAGCTTGACCTTGTCGGCCGGAATCTCGTATTCCGGACGGAAGCCGTGCTCCACGTCAACTCCCAGCTTCTTCTCGCTGAGATCCCTGATATGGCCCTTGCTGGAGACCACCGTGTATTTTGTATCCTCGTTCCTGAGGAATTCTCCTATTTCCCTGGCTTTGGTCGGTGACTCGACTATGACTAGATTCCCCTCCATTCTTTCTTAATTTTGTGCAAAGTAAATCACAAACCGGGCAATTTTCCAAATTTTTGATATAAATTTGTATTCTTAATGGAATTTGACGTATGACGGACAAAACCGTAAACCGCATATTGAAGTGGCTCTGGGGCATCCTGCTGGCTCCGATCGCCCTGCTCCTGCTGATGCTGGTGACTGTCTGGTTCTTTGCCGACATCCCCACAATCGAGGAACTGGAGAATCCGGAGAGCAAGCTGGCCACCCAGGTGATTGCCGAGGACGGAGAGATCCTTACCACATACCATATCGAGAACAGGACCTTCGTCAGCTATGACGAGCTCCCTGAAAACCTTGTGCAGGCCACCGTGGCAACCGAGGACGTGCGCTTCTACAGGCATTCGGGCATCGATTTCAAGAGTCTGGGAAGGGTGCTTTTCAAGACGCTCCTCATGAGGAATTCGAGCCAGGGCGGCGGCAGCACCATCACCCAGCAGCTGGCCAAGACCCTGTATCCCAGGCGCGATGTCCGCAGCAAGATCCCCGGGGTATCCCAGATGAGGATGATATGGATAAAGCTCAAGGAATGGATCACCGCCATCAAGCTTGAGCGGAACTATACCAAGGAGGAGATAGTGAACATGTATCTCAACGCCGTGTTCTTCGGCAGCAACTCCTACGGAATTCAGTCGGCCGCGGCCCAGTTCTTCGACAAGAAACCCATAAACCTGAAGGTGGAGGAGAGCGCCGTGCTGGTGGGAATGATCAACAAGCCCACCCGGTACAACCCAAACATCAACCCCGACAAGGCCCTGGTGAGGCGTAATTTCATCCTCTCCCAGATGGAGAAGGCGGGGTACCTGACCGAGGCCGAGAGGGATTCCATCCAGGCCATCCCCATCAAGACCTACGAGCGGACGGTGGACCGCACCACGGGCGTGGCTCCCTATTTCAGGGACATGCTCCGCCGTACCATGTATGCCGAGAAGCCCAGGCGTTCCTCGTACGACACCAGGGAGGATTTCCGTGCAGATTCGCTCCTCTGGGCCGACGATCCCCTCTATGGCTGGATCAACAAGACCCGCAAGAACGACGGCAGCCGGTATGACCTTGACCGCGACGGCCTCCGCATCTATACCACCATCAATTTCAAGATGCAGAAGTTTGCCGAGGAAGCCGTTGCCGAGCACCTTGGCAAGACCCTCCAGAAGGACTTCAACCGGGAACTGAAATACCGGAAGAGCTTCCCGTTCTCCAACGGTACGCCCCAGAAGGTCATGGACGTGGCCATGAAGCAGGGGCGCTCGTGGAGCGACCGCACCCGCAACATGCGGCGTGCAGGCATGTCCGAGGAAGCGATTGCCAAGAGTTTCACAAAGCCCGTCCAGATGAGGCTCTTCACCTGGGAAAAGCCCGGATACGTGGATACCGTGATGACCCCGGACGACTCCATCCGTTACTACAAGTCCTTCCTCAGGGCCGCTTTCATGGCCATAGAGCCCGGTACGGGCCATGTCAAGGCCTATGTGGGCGGGCCCAACTACCGCTATTTCAAGTACGACAACGTCCGTCAGGGCAAGCGCCAGGTGGGGTCCACCATAAAACCCTACCTGTACGCCCTAGCAATGGAATACGGGATGACCCCCTGCGACCAGGTGGTGAACCTTCCGCAGGTGATAGTCCTCCACGGCGACAATACCTGGACCCCGCAGGATCCCCATGCCGACGGTTCCATAGTCGACCTCCGCTGGGGACTCGCGCACAGTTCCAATTCTGTGTCGGCCTACCTTATGAAGCAGCTTGGACCCGATGCCATGGTCCGGATGATGCGGAAGATGGGTATTTCCAGCTATGTGGAACCGGTGCCCTCGCTTTGCGTGGGCTCGGCCGACCTTTCCGTATTCGAGATGGTCACGGCCTACAACACCTTCCCGTCGGGAGGTATCTATACTTATCCCATCTTCGTCACCAGGATCGAGGACCGCGAAGGCAACGTCCTCTCGCAGTTCTCCGACCGGGCCCGCGAAGCCTTGCAGGAAAGGGCTGATTATCAGATGATAGGCATGATGCAGGGCGTGGTGGACGGAGGAACCGGCGGAAGGCTGCGCGGGCGCTACGGCCTCAGGGGCCAGATTGCCGGAAAGACCGGAACCACAAACGACAATTCCGACGGATGGTTCATAGGATACACCCCTTCCATCACAGCCGGGGTATGGGTGGGGGCTGAAGACAGGTATGTACATTTCACCTCCACCGCCCTCGGGCAGGGTGCCAACATGGCCCTTCCCATCTGGGGCATCTGGATGAAGAAGGTACTTGCCGACGGCACGCTCGGGGTATCGGAAAGTGACCGGTTTGTGATTCCGGAAGGCGTTTCCACGGCCTGCGGCCCTTCCTCGACGATCGGTGGCACCACGTTGGAAGAATATTATTTTGAATAGATATATGTCAAGGTTCAAGACAATTGCGGTGATTTACGGCAGCGATTCCTCGGAATGGGAGGTATCGTGCCGGAGCGGGGAATTCACGGCGTCCCGTATAGACGGGAGCATCTACGACGTGTATGAGGTTTTCGCAAGGTTCGGAAAGTGGGAGCTGGTGGCCATGCGCCGCAGCAATTCCATGAGGGTGCCCTTCCCTGAGGGGTCCCGTCCCGAGGTCGACAAGACGGATTTCTCCGTCACCGTGCTGGGCAGCAAGGTCAAGTTTGACTATGCCTACATTATGCAGCACGGCGTTCCCGGCGAGACGGGCCAGATCCAGGGATACCTGGAAATGCTGGGAATACCGTTCTCGGGGTGCGGCTCCTATGTATCGGCGGTCGCCTTCGACAAGTATTCCTGCAAGAGGTACATGGGAGAGGTGGAAGGAGTCAGGCTCGCCCCGTCCACATTCATCAGGAAGGATGGCGAAGACGTTGACGGATTTGCCGACAGGACTGTCGCAAGCCTGGGCCTGCCCCTGTTCGTAAAACCCACCAACGGAGGTTCCAGCTTCGGCATAACCAAGGTTACCGAGGCTTCCGCCCTTGCCGACGCCATCCGCTTCGCATTTTCGGAAAGCGATACCGTACTGGTGGAAAAGGGTATTTCCGGCAGGGAACTGACCTGCGCCGTGTATTTTGACGGGACCGCTGTCAAGGCCCTTCCTGTGATAGAGATAGTTACCGACAACGACTATTTCGATTACGACGCCAAGTACAACGGCTACAGCCGCGAGATATGCCCCGCACCCATTCCAGACGGGATGGCCGATGAGGTCCGGGAGGCATCCGCAAGGATTTACCGCCGCCTTGGCTGCCGCGGGGTTGTCAGGATGGACTACATCAGGGGAGAGGACGGGCTGTATTTCCTGGAGGTCAATACCATTCCCGGAATGACCAGCGCGTCGCTTGTCCCCAAGATGGTACGTACCGCCGGGATAGACATAACCGACTTCTTGACCACCATCATTGAAAATTCCTGACCGGTACGATGCTGCTAGTTGATTTCCTGAAGGAAGGGATAGCTGAACTGGAGAGCCTCTATCCCACCGCCGAGGCCAAAAACCTTATCCTGATGCTCTGCGAGGCCGTTATCGGCACAAAGAACTATACCCATATAGTTGAGCCGGAGTACAAGATTGACAAGCATAAGACGGCTCCGCTCACCGCTGCTATGGACCGCCTCAAGGCAGGGGAGCCCATCCAGTATGTCATCGGGAAGGCCGATTTCTGCGGCCTCTCGTTCAAGGTCGACCGGAACGTGCTTATTCCGCGTCCGGAGACCGAACTCCTTTGCCGCGAGGCCATCAAGGTGGCTTCCAGGATAAAGAGGATGAGGATTCCCTACGGCAAGTCGGCCGAGCCGGTAAGGGTTCTGGACCTCTGTACGGGTTCCGGCAACATAGCCTGGACGGTAGCCCTATCCGTTCCCGGGGCAAAGGTCGTGGGTGTCGACAATTCCGAAGGTGCACTCGAAGTCGCCAGGAGCCAGGGTTTCCAGTCAAACCTCAAGGAGGCCGGGGCGGTTGCGCCGGTCTTCGTCAACGCCGACGTGCTTTCTCCCGACAGTTTCCCCGCCCTCGGCGAATTCGACGTGGTCCTCAGCAATCCTCCATATATAATGGAGTCGGAAAAGTCCAAGATGCGCAAGAACGTGCTGGACTATGAGCCTGAGTCGGCCCTTTTCGTCCCCGACGACGACCCGCTGATGTTCTACCGCGCCATTGCCGATATTTCCCTGCGCGTGCTCTCCAAGGACGGGAAGTGCATGACCGAGATTAACGAGGTCCTTGGAAAGGAAACCGCCGGACTCTTCAGGGAAGCCGGCTTCGGGACAGTGGACATCGTAAAGGACTTCTACGACCGGAACCGCTTCATTTTCTATATGAAGTAAGCGGGCTTTTTTTGAAAAATCTTACTTCTGCGGGGCGGTGAAAACCACCCCGCAGTGCGTTCTGGGCCATGTTTTCCATATTATCCGTTTTATTTTTCACAAAACGGATGATATGCGGTTCCTTTGCAGAAAAGAAAAAGGACCATGGAAAATTTCAGGAAGAAACTGTCGTTTGCGGCAGTGGCCGTTTATGCGGTATGTGTTGCAGTCTGCTGCGAGAGGGTGGACAAGGATGTCCGTTCGCAGGGAGGGGATACGAGGACCGACAACGCCATCCTCATGGAGGATGTTGCAAGACTGTTGTCGTCAGTAAACATCGGGGAAGGGCAGATGGGCGAAGTCCATGATGCCGTAACATCTTCGTCGGTAAATGGTTACGATGAAGAGTACACTATGGAGAACCTGTTTTCCGACCCGGGCGCCGGAGTCGGGGATTCTCCCACCAGGGCGGGCGCTCCTGTTTACAGGACCCCGCTCCGGGACCTTCTGAGGGCGGCCCTTTCGGATCGCTTCGGCACCAAGGCCGGGGAAGATTCTCCGGAAGTGGACGCCTACATAGAAAATATTTCGTCCTCCGGTGTGCAGATATACTGGCCGTTTTCGGAAGAATGGGATGGAACCACCTCTCCCATAATCACTTACGACCCGTGTGACAATTCGGCAAGGAATGTGGGATACGTCATGGGGGATGATGGTGAAATGACGGAAATAATTGTGGATGAGGATATTGCAAGGGAGCGTCCGGTATGGGTGGTCAACCGTAACGACGATGCCGGTTTCAAGTCGCTGGAAATGCTCAGGAGAGAGGATCCCGACTGGGGGACCAGCGGGGGAACAATCACGGTAAAATCTTCTTATTCCGAGGATAAAACCCTGATTCTCAGGTCGTTTGTAATGAAGCGCAATTACGATACCTGGTTTGCGGGAGCTTCCGAGTTCTTTGTCAAATGCGGCTCCATAGCCGGGTTCAAGGCTACAACCGAACAGGAGATGCGGCTGTACAGCCCCACGGTGACCGATTTCATGATAGTCGTACGCCGTAACCAGGTCGGAACGGAAATCCCGTTCAATGCCGTGCTCGCCTCGGAGTGGACCGACCAGGTCAACAACTGCGCTTTCATAATCACCGAGGACGACGGCGGTACCCGCACCACATGGAAGAGTTCGGCCGTTGTCAAGTACAATTCAAAGGCTTACGGGATAGATATAGAGATTCCCATCAATGCGCGGGACGACATCGTCTGGAGGGGGCAGCTCTCCAGGAGCTACATAGAGCGTTTCAACGGCCAGACCGGCCATTTTGGGGACGTGGACCTTGTGCTGGAGCTGATTTGACGGTCATTTCGCATCGGACGCAGTCAAATCCGAGGGCAAGGCGGCGTCCGTTGTTGAGGAGGAACAGTTCCCTGGGGGGCTTTGCGCCCTGATACTTTGCGCACAATCCAAGTTCATGCCTGATGCAGTATCGGGTGCGCATCAGTTCGGCATCCACGTCGTGGGAAATCTCATAGGCGGGTTCCACCCTGGTCGCCCCGGCGCCCCGATAGATGGCCTCACTCATTGAATTGGCTGTGTTGTCCTTGTAAGTGATTGATTCCTTACACCTTGACGGCTCTTTGGAAGATAACGGAGGCATGGGGATCATCCTGCAGGGAACGGAATCCAGCCTGCTTGCGAGGTCCCGTCGGGCGGAATTCACCCGGGCGGCCGTCAGGAAGGGGACGGGGAAGTCCGCGGTATCCGGAACCGATGCGGAGAAAGAGTATATGCCGGAGCGTTTGGAAAGCTGTTCCCTGACCGATGAAAGCATCCTGGCGGGGTCTCTGGCAATGTCGTCCCCGGCCCTGAGGAAAACCTTTTCCGACCTTCCGTCTTCCGTTTCGGCCGTGGCTTCATATCCTTCCGGCCGCGGGATTACGTTTATGGAGGCCCTGATATGCCTTGCTGGGGTACGGCTTTCCAACTCCCTTTCAAAAGCGGAGTCGAGGTTACGGAAGATCCTGTCTCCTGCGGAAATCCCTTCCGGGGCCTTGCAGGTTATGGTGTTCCCCTCGCAGACGTCGCCCCTGAAACCGATGATGCCGCCGCTTCGGGAGATTACCGCAAATCCGTCGCCGTTAGAGAGGGTTGTCCCGCCGTCGTCCAGGGCCACGGCGATCCTGACGGAAGCCCCCTTCCTCCGTATGTCCTGCACCCGGCCGATTTCCTCTCCCATGGACTTTGGCGCGTCCATCGACGACCATTTTCCCCGCTCCCCGTCGATGAACAGAGGGGTATATCCGCGGTTGAAGGTTTTCTCGAGGTCTGGGACAAAGCCTCCGGAAACCTTTCCCCACGAGGCCCTCCTCCAGCGTCCGGGGTTGGCAGCAATCAGTGCGTCAAGGGCATCGGAATAACTTCTGACGGTGTTCTTTACGTATGATGCGTTCTTGAGCCGGCCCTCTATCTTGAAAGACGATACCCCGCTGAGGGCAAGGTCACGTACCCTGTCCAGGAGGTTGAAATCCTTGAGCGAGAGAAGGGCCTTGTCCTTTACCAGGACCCTTCCGTCACCGTCCGCCAGGTCGTATAGCGAGCGGCAGGCCTGGATGCAGGCGCCTCGGTTGGCACTCCTGCCGGACAGGAACTCTGACAGGTAGCACTCTCCGCTGTAGCATACGCAGAGGGCCCCGTGGACAAATGCTTCCAGTTCTGCAGTTACTGCCTGCCTTATGGCTTTGATTTCCTCCAGCGAGAGTTGCCTTTCCAGTACGAGCCTTGAAAAGCCCAGTCCCTCGAGGAAGGCTGCCTTTTCCGGTGTCCTGATAGCACACTGGGTGGAGGCATGGAGCGGGATGCCGATCCCTTCTTCACCCGCCAGGGTTATTATGGCCGGGTCCTGAACGATCAGGGCGTCGGCACCGGCATCGGCAAGCAGCCTGATAAGTTCCCTTACTTCAGGCAGTTCGCTTTCATATATAATGGTATTGACGGTAGCCAGGATCCTCACCCCGAACCGGTGTGCGTAGGTGCACAGCCTCCGGATATCCTCCACGGAATTGCCGGCATCCTGCCTGGCTCCGAATCCTGGCCCTGCAATATACACGGCATCGGCACCGCAGTCAACTGCCGCGATGCCGATTTCCGCATTCCTTGCGGGGGCAAGGAGTTCGAGTTCCGTCATTATTTGAGAACCTCAAGCTGCTGCTTTGCGGTTGCGCCGTACTGGGGATCGTCCACGAGCATCTTGTAGTACTCCTTGGCCGTGGCCTTGTCGCCGGCTTTCTGGGCGGATGCCGCGATGGTGAGCTTCACGCCGGAGGCATCCTTGGCACCGGGATCAAGCTCCAGGTACTTCTTGTAGGCCTCGATGGCGCTTGCGGTCTTTCCGAGCTTGGAGTTGGCGCTGGCGATGAGCCTGTAGGCGGAAGCGTTCTCGGTGTAGGTGTTGGCCTCGTTGAGGGCCTCGATGCACTCAGCGTTCTTGCCTGCCTTCAGGAGGGCCATTCCCTTCTTGAGGAAGATGTTGCCGAGTATCTTGTTGGCCTGGGCTTCCTTGCCGAGTCCGGCTGCTGTCTTGAGTGTCTCTATGGCGGCGTCGGTCTGGCCGGTTGCGAGGAGGGCCTGTCCGAGGTAGAGCTGGGCATTGGCGTTATCGGGCTCCACTGCGACCACTTTCTTGAGGGTCTCGGCAGCACCTGCCATGTCCTTTGCCTTCATGAGGGCTGCGCCCTTGCGGTAATTGGCGGTGTTTACAAGCGAGAGGGCTTCCTCTGCCACACCTTCCACATTATACTCCTTGGCCTTTGCGGCTGCCTCTTCCAGGCAGGCGATTGCCTCATCGAATTCCTCGGCATTGATGTGACCCTTGGCCACTGAAAGGATAAGACCCGGAATCACATTCTTGCAGTTGGTCACGAGTTCCGCTCCTTCTTCACCGCAGGCTTCGCCAAGGGAAAGGGCTTCCTTGAACAGGGCGAGTGCCTGGGCGTTATTACCTTCCTGAAGGGTGGTAACGCCGTTGTTGTAGGTTTCGGTGGCCATGGAAAGGTCCTGTGCGTACACGACCGCTGCACCCATCAGAAGGGCTGCTGCTGCAATGATGATTTTTTTCATGGTATATTCAGTTTAATCGTTAATTCTAATTGTCAAGCACATTATTTGCAAAAATAGCAAATATTTGTTTTACTTTTGTCCCGGGTTATGGTTAAAAATGCATTTTAAGCGTTTAATATCGTTTTTTGCAGTTTCCCTGCTGGTACTTTCAAGAATGATGCCAGCAGTTGCACTGCCTCCGCTTCCAAAGGATCCGAGGATACTTTCCGGCACCCTGAAAAGCGGTGTAACCTATTATGTGATAAAGGATGAGACCAGGAAGGGGTATGCCGAGGCGGCCATAGTCCGGCGCGACGAGATCCTTTCGTCTTCAACCCGTAAACAACTGGATTCGCTTCCGGGATTCATAGGGACCTCGCCCCGGGAATTCCTCTCACGGAACGGTATGGGATACGGCCCGGAGGGGCTCTGCTACGAGGCCGAGGGCTCCACGGTATTCCGGTTCAGGGATATTCCAGTGTACGATACGGCGGTCCAGGATTCAACCCTTCTGCTGTCGTTCAGCCTGGCGGGGGAGTCCCCTTCCAGGCAGGCTATAATACTCGCCGGCGACGTGGACCCTTCCGCCGTCATCCACAAGATGGAGCTCTTCTCCATGCTCGTAAAGCCGTCGTACAAGTCCAACCCGGAGGCGAATTATATCTGGGAGCCGACCCTGGTACCGGTTTTCAGCCTTTTCCCGTCCCCGGGCCGGCGTGCCGGAGTCACTGTCACATATGCTTTCCCGCGTACCCCTCGCGAGAGCATGTCCACCGCGCAGCCGCTGATAATGGACATATTCGCGAGGGAGTTTGATGTCATCCTCCGCCGCAGGCTGCTCAGGAATCTCCGCGAGAAGGGAGTGCCGTGCGCGGGAGTGGACTTTTCCTATGTGAGCAGTTCCGCCACCTCGCAGGACGAGAAGTTTTCAGTGACTGTCCATACCGACTTGGACCATCAGGGCGAGGCGATGTCAGTGATTGCCACAACCCTTTCTACCATAGAGACTTACGGGGTGTTCGAGGACGAGTTCCTGGATTCCAGGAACGTCATCCGTCCGGCAATGGCCCTCAAGGCGTCGGCAGCCCCGGGCAGTTCCGAATTCGTGGAACGCTGCATATCGTCGTTCCTTTACGGTTCGTCGCTGGCTCCCTTTTCCGAGGAACTCAAGCTGTTCGACCGCAAGGCGGTTTCGGATTCCGTCGAGCTCCGGCTTTTCAACAACATCGCTTCCGCACTCCTGGACCAGAACCGGAACGCGTCGGTTCAGTTCCGTTCAGCGGCCGATTCCCTCGATGACGACCAGGCCCTGTTCGACTACAACCTGGCATACCTTATTGGTTATACTACCCCGTCGGCTTCCGGTTATGTCTGGAGCAGGGGCGACACCCTGGCCCTGCCGGGTCCGCATGGCCGCGTAAAGATTTCCCAAACCCGTCCTGAGAGCGTTTCGGGAGGGGAGATGTGGACTTTCTCCAACGGAATGAGGGTGGTTTTCAAGAACGTGCCCGGAAGCGGGATGTTCAGCTATGCCCTCCTGGTGGACGGCGGGTATTCTTCAGTGCGGGGCCTTAAGGAGGGCGAGGCCGGCTTTTTCTCCGACATGCTGCTCCTTTCCGACATATCCGGCCTGAGCGGTCATGAATTCCGTAACATGCTGCGTTCCAACGGGATAAGCATGAGGCCCGAGGTTGGGGCTACCGACCTGAGGATCAGGGGGGAGGCCCCTTCCGGAAAGATACGCCTGCTGCTCAGTTCCCTGCTTGCGCTCACTTCCTCCAGGGAAGAATCCCCCGGGGCTTTTGACTATTACCGTCGCAGCGAACTTCTGCGGCTGGACGGGGGGCCTGGAGCCGGAGATGCCGTATTGTCGCTGTTGTTCCCCGGTTACCTGCTGTCCCCGGTAAAGAATCCGGATTCTTTGTCGGAAGATACTTACCGCAAGGCATGGGATTATTTCGGGGATGTGTTTTCCAGGAGCGGAAGCGGGATGCTGGTACTTTCCGGTGACCTGGATGCCGTGATGCTTAAAAAGATGTTGCCCAGATATTTAGGTGGCTTCATCGGAGGAAGCAGCACTCGCCAGCGGTCCTATTCGGGCGAACTCCCGGTTGCGGGGAACACCTCCATTACCGCAGAGGGCGGATCCGATGCCCTGGAGGTGATGGTTTCGGCCGAGATCCCGCTTACCGCGGCCAACTACCATGCGGCCCCCATGGCCGTGGAGGTGATAAGGAAGGCAGTGGTATGCGAACTCGGCCCCCTGGGAGTATCGGCTGCCGTTTACTGGGATTATTCCCCGTATCCGCAGGAGAGGCTTTCGGTAAGGATAAGTTGCAGGCCCTGTCCCGAGGAAGGCCTTCCCCTTTCCGTACGGCCTTCATCGATGGATGCCGTTTCAACTGCCGTTGCCAGGGCCCTGAAGGGTACGGCCTCCATCCGGAGCATACCGCAGGCTGACCTCAAGGCCTACAAGGCCATGGTACTCGGCAACGTGGCCTCCACCCTTGCCACTCCGGAGGGGATAACGGAAACGGTGCTTGCAAGGTATTCGGGCGGCAAGGACCTGGTATCGGGGTACAAGAATACGGTCTCCGGCATTGACAGTGGTCGTATTTGCTTGATGCTTAAGGCTTTGGCCTCCGGGGCGAAGGCGGAATACATTGTAAGGAAGGGAGAATGAAGAAGGAATTCGGGACGATAATCCAGATTGGCGACATCCTGGTTTCGGAGGATGTGGTATTTGACTGGTTCTCATGTGATTACCAGAAATGCAAGGGATGCTGCTGCATAATCGGCGACAGCGGGGCACCGCTCGATGAGAGCGAACTTGACCCCATCGAGGCAGGGTATCCGGTTTACTCCGGACTGATGACGGAGGCCGGACGCAGCACCGTCGACGAAAAGGGATTCTTTGAGATCGACCGCGAGGGCGACATAGTCACCCCGGTGGTTCCCGGGAGGGAAGAATGCGCCTATGCCCATTTTGACGGCGAGGGCAACTGCCTGTGCGCCATGGAGAAGTGTTTCTTTGCGGGAGAATGTTCTTTCCGGAAGCCGTCGTCCTGCTGGCTGTATCCCATAAGGGTGAAGAAACTCACCGGTGGCGGCTTGGCGCTGAACGTGCACCACTGGCACATCTGCAAGGATGCGTTCGAGAAGGGCCGCAGGGAGAAAGTACGTGTATATGAGTTCCTTAAGGAACCACTGACGAGCCGTTTCGGGGAGGAGTTCTATTCCGCCTTGTCGGCAGCCGCCAGAATGCTCATTGCAAGGTCGTAGTCGTCTTCGTTGACCTTGACCTCGATTCCTTTTGCATATCCGATCGAGGGATACGACGAGTCTGCGCCAAAGACTCCGGCGGGGACGCCGTTGTCGCTCAGCATGGCTGCGGTGAGCCTGGCCTGCATTGGCTCCAGGAAAGTGGCCACCGTCTTGAATTTCCGGGTGTCAGTCATTTTTCAATCGTTTTTCAGGTATTCGCCAAGTCCGTAGGCAATCCGGACGATGTCCTTTGCCGGCCCTTCCACCGAATAGCCGCCGAGTTCCCGGGTGAGGGTTATCCTGTCCTCGAACGTGCGGGAAAGCCGGAAGACTTTGGAATCGGATCGGAAAGACATGTTTTCACCGTCCTCAGTTTCAAGGGAATAGTTGCGTGATTTCATGAAAGCAATGACGCCGTCCCTGATTTCAGAGGTCTGCCCCGGAACCTCGGCATGACGTTTCCCATAGCCGAAACTGGGGTAAACGGCGCTGACTCCGGCGAACATCAGGGCTATCCATCCCACCGACTTCCATCCCTGGCTGAACACCGTGTTGATATCGGTGCTTATCACCTTCAGAAGCATCAGGGCCAGAAGGATCAGCACCATGATGACGCTCACGTAGATAAAATATTTCAGTGCCCTTATAAAATACCTCATACAATCACTTTTGGCACAAATATAGTAAAATATTATATTTGCATACATCAAAACAGAACTGTCATGACAGAAGATCCCCTTGAGAGACTTGACCGCGAGGAGCGGGAAAGGAAACAGAAGAACACCGGTCTCAGGACCACCACTTTCGTGCTGCTTGCAGTCGCCGTCGCGCTTGCAGGTGCGCTTGCATATATCTGGTCGCAGAAGAATTCGCTGGTGAACGACCTTGAATCGGAAAAGGCCGACCTTACCGAGCAGATGATAGCCCTCCAGAGCGATTTCTCCAACCTCACCTCGGACTATGAGAGCATCAACCACCAGCTGGACACCTCCCGGGAGCAGGTGGCCCTGCTCATAGACAAGCTCCAGAAAACGGAAGCCACCAACAGGGCCAAGATCCGCCAGTACGAGAAGGAACTCGGAACCCTCCGTTCCATAATGAAAGGATATATCGTCCAGATAGATTCCCTCAACACCCTGAACAAGAGGCTCACGGCCGATGCCGCCGCAGCCCGCCGCGAGGCCGAGGACAGCCGCCGGGCCAACGAGGAACTCACCCAGAAGGTGGAAACCCTTTCCGGCCAGGTGGCAGCAGGCTCCACCCTCAAGGCCCGGGGCCTAAGGATGGAGGCTTACAACGCCTCTGACCGCGTGACCGACCGCAGCAGCAGGGTTACCAGGCTGCTTACCACCCTGTCGCTGGTTGAGAACACCCTTGCCGAGAAGGGCCCCGTGAGGGTCTACATCCGGGTGAAGGACCCGGAGGGAGTGCTGCTTCTCAACGGCAACTCGGTGGATTTCACCTGCCAGGGCCAGGCCATGCAGGCTTCGGCTTCCCGCGAGGTGGACTACGAGGGACAGGAAGTGGAGCTGAGCATCTATCTCAACGACATACCTTCCTATACAAAGGGCATATATTCGGTAGAGGCCTATACTGTCAAGGGCCTTCTTGGAAAGGCCGAACTCCTGCTCCGCTAGTGATTTACATCCACGTCCCGTTCTGCAGGAGTTTCTGCACCTATTGCGGTTTCTATTCGGAAATTGCCAAGGATTCCCTTGTGAGCGGATGGGCCGATGCGGTAAAAAGGGAGGCCCTGCGCAGGAAGGATGAGATAACTGACAATCCGTCAACACTTTACATAGGAGGTGGCACCCCGTCGGTGCTGCCTCTTGATATTGTGGCGGACTTGCTGTCCACGCTTGCCGAGGCAGGGCATGGCGGTCCTTTCAGCGAGTTTACGATCGAGGTCAACCCGGAGGATGTGGTGGAAAAGGGGGAGCGGTACATACAAGGGCTCCTCGCGCTCGGGGTGAACCGGGTCAGCATGGGGGTGCAGTCTTTCAGCGACCCCTTGCTCCGCTGGATGAACCGGAGGCACAATTCCCAAAGGGCGGTCCGGGCGATAGGGATTCTCCGCGATGCAGGGGTCAGCAACCTTTCGCTGGACCTCATCTTTGGATTATCGTCCCTGACCGCCGGCACCTGGAGGGAGACCGTGGAAAAGGCCCTGTCTTTCCGTCCGGAGCATATTTCGTGTTACCAGCTGGGGATAGACGAGGGAAGCGCCCTGTGTGAAATGGCCTCCAAAGGGCTTTATCGTGAAGCCTCCGACGAAGACTGCCGCTCCCAGTACGACATCCTCTGCGATACGCTGGCAAGGGAGGGGTACCGCCATTACGAGATATCGAACTTTGCCCTTCCGGGCCATGAATCCATCCATAATTCCGCATATTGGCAGAGGGTCCCTTATGTGGGACTGGGCCCGTCGGCTCATTCCTTCGATGGTAAGGTCCGTTCCTGGAATACATCGGAAGTTCCTGATTATCATACGGAAAGCGAGTGCCTTTCGGCCAGGGAGGCCACCGAGGAGACGATTATGCTGTCATTGCGCACTGACAAAGGGGCAGACGGAGCATGGTTGCACGATAATTGCAGCACTGCCGTCCTGGATTTCCTGCTCCGTGAAGGCTGCCTGCAAAGGACAGGAGACCGGATCAGGATCCCCGAAGACCGTTTTTTTGTCTCGGATGACATTATAGGACAATTGATTTAAGTTTTTGTACCATGGCAAACAACAATTCATTTTTCTCGCTGGTGACCGGCCTTGCCGCCGGTGCCATACTCGGTATACTGTTCGCTCCCGACAAGGGATGGAAGACCCGCGCCCGCGTCAAGAAGGCTGCGGAAAACGGCTTTGAGGATTTCCGCGAGGACTTTGACGAATTCAGCGGAAAGGTAAGCGACAAGGTCGGCGAAAAGGCTTCCGGCGTAAAGGAGAAGATACTTGAGCAGCTGGACCGCCTGGAGAAGACCCTCCGCGGTGAGAATGCGGCCGACGCTCCTGCAGAAGAAGGCGGAGTTGACGAACAGAACGGAGAGCAGGAGTAATGGGCGAATTCTCCAAACCGGCGGAAGAACTGGCCTCCGAGGCCCGCGAGTACGTCGACCTCAAGGTCGATGAGATCAAGCTCCGGACCGCCAAGGGCCTTTCCGTGTCGGTGGCCAAGCTCCTGGGAATGGTACTCATCCTGGGGGTTTTGTCTTCGCTGCTGCTGGTGCTTTCGTTCGGGTGCATCCTTCTCTTTGGCGAGGCCATAGGCAGTTATGGATGGGCCGCGCTGGCGGTCGCCGGATTGCTGGCGGTGGTGCTGGCTGTACTTATTGTGTTGAAAGACAAGCTGTTCAGCGGCAGTTTCGTACAGCTTTTCGTAAAACTGTTTTTCGGAGGCGATGAAGATGGGAAAGTATAGCGACATCCGTTCCCTTGACCAACTGGACAGGGCTATTTCCCGGAACCGGGAGGCCCTGGACCTCCAGAAGGCCCGCCTCAGCCGTACCTACGGCGAGGTCAGGAATTTCTATACCCCCAGGTCATTCCTTTCCGCCGGTGCCCGCCGCCTCGGCTCGGCCATTCCTGTAGGGGACCTGATCCTGCTGGCGATAGGACGCATCCGCCGCCGTCTCAAGAAGTAACCGGATATGTCCGTTCTCCATTCCAACAGGGTAGAGGCCCTTCGGACCATGATGCGGGAGAAGGGCTGGGATGCCGTGGTTATCACCGGAAGCGACCCCACATGGCAGTGAGTACCCCGCACCGCGCTGGAAGCAGGTTGAATGGCTTTCCGGCTTCACCGGCGAGGCAGGGGACCTTGTGATAACCATGGACCATGCCGGCCTGTGGACGGATACACGGTACTTCATCCAGGCCATAAATGAATTGCAGGGGAGCGGGATAGAACTGCACAAGACCAGGGTTCCGGAGGAGGTCCCCATCCCTCAGTGGCTGTCGTCAGGGGTGCTGGACGTGGAGGAAGACGCCCTTCCTACGGTGGCCATAGACGGTCTGTGCCAGGGAAACGCCGCCGTTGACGCCATGGTTGACGCATTCGGCGGAGAGGTGAACATAGTGGATGTCCCCGACATGCTCTCGCCGCTTTGGACCGGCCGTCCGCCGGTCCCGTCGTCGCCGGTCATGACTCTCGGGGACGACCAGGCCGGGGAGTCACGCGAGCAGAAATTACGGTGGATGAGGAAGTTCCTCATCCGTAAGGGGTGCGACGCCATCCTGATCCCTTCGCTCGACGAGATTGCCTGGATCCTCAATGTCAGGGGTTCCGACGTGGAGTACAATCCGGTGGTGGTGTCGTATCTGCTGGTAACGATGGACGGGGCGTTCTGGTACGTGAAGAAAGACGGTTTCCCGTCCGGGGACCAGGAAACCTCCGACAGTTACTACGAACTCTCGGCCGACGGAGTCAGGGTACTTCGCTATGACGAGGTGTCGCTGATGCTCGCCGGCCTTACCGAAGTGGGCGAGGTGGAGTCGGTATACGTGGACCCTTCCACGCTCAATTACAATATGTTCCGGACACTGCTGTCCGGGCCTCTGGGTAACTCCGTGGTAACGGGGCCTTCTCCGGTCCCTCTCCGCAAGGCGGTGAAAAACGCCGTGGAGATTGACGGGATGAGGGAGGCCCACCTTGAGGACGGCATTGCGATGGAAACCTTCCTGTACGGCCTTGAAACGAGGATTTCTGCTGGCGAAGCCGTCAGCGAGGCCGATGCGGCCGCTTCACTCGACGCCCTCCGCTCCCGCATCCCAGGATACAGGGGGAACAGTTTCAAGACCATTTCGGCCTACGGGCCCAATGCTGCCCTGCCCCATTATTCCACGCCGGAATCCGGATCGGCCGTTCTCCGTCCGGAAGGCCTGTACCTCGTGGACAGCGGCGGCCAGTATATATTCGGGACGACCGACATTACCAGGACCGTTCCCCTCGGCCCGTGCTCCCCGCTGGAAAGGGAGGACTACACCCTTGTACTCAAGGGGCATATCGACCTTGCAATGGCGGTTTTCCCGAAGGGGACTGCCGGATGTCAGCTGGATGTACTTGCTCGGAACCCTCTATGGAGGGCAAAACGCAATTTCGGGCACGGTACGGGCCATGGGGTTGGCTTTTTCCTGTGCGTCCACGAGGGTCCGCAGGATATCCGGCAGAATTTCAATTCCACCCCTCTCCTGCCGGGTATGATAACTTCCGACGAGCCGGGAATCTACCGCGAGGGCCTTCACGGTATCCGTCACGAGAATCTCCTGCTCTGCCGCGATGAGGGCCGGAACGACTTTGGGCAATGGCTCGGTTTCGAGACCCTTACTCTCTGCCATTATGACACGTCAATAATTGTGGCAGAATTGCTTACGGATGCTGAGCGGGACTGGCTCAACGCCTACAACGCCTCAGTCTACGAGCGTCTTTCGCCTCGCCTCCCTTCCCACATCGCCCTCTGGCTCAAGGCTAAGTGCCGCCCTGTGTAACCGGCGCCATCATCCCCTTCTCCGCCCTCCGTCATCCACGGCCCGGGTTTTGTATTTCGCGCTTAATGGTGCTGAGTTCACAAAGAAAATAATTATATTTGCAAGGTTTTACTGAATACAAATAATAATCACATACCATGTTACCACGAGCCAAAGAAATAGTCGACGCAGCCGACCTCAAGATGAAGGACTCCGTCGAATTCCTTGAGGAAGACCTCAAGACGTACAGGGTGGGCAAGGCCAACCCCTCCATCTTCAACAACGTAACCGTCGATTACTACGGCACCCCCACGCCCATTCCCCAGGTATCGTCGGTAACCACCCCCAACGCCACCACTCTCGTAATCCAGCCTTGGGAGAGGAATCTCATAGGCAAGATAGAGAAGGCCATACTGGACGCCAACCTCGGGTTCACCCCGTCCAACAACGGCGACCTTATCCGCTGCGTGGTCCCGGCCCTCACCGAGGAGCGCAGGCGCGAGCTCATCAAGAAGGCAAAGTCGGCCGGCGAAACCTGCAAGGTGACTATCCGCAACATCCGCCGCGACGGCATCGACATGCTCAAGAAGGCCCAGAAGAACGAAGGCCTTTCAGAGGATGGTGAAAAGGAGGGCGAGGACGAACTCCAGAAAGTCACCGACAAGAGGGTCAAGGAGATCGACGCCCTGATTGCCGCCAAAGAAAAGGATATCCTTACGGTGTAGCAGCGGCTAATCCGCTACTGTACAGATATTTACAACATTCCCTGGTAGTCGTGGACACTACCAGGGAATTGTTTTTAATGATTGAGTATCAGCTGTTTATGTGCTGCGTGTCACTTGACCGTGACGGTGGTCTGGACGAGGGTGTTGTCGGCCGATGAACCCACGAGGATCCGGTATTCGCCGGGATCCACCTTCCAGGCGTGGGACG
This sequence comes from Bacteroidales bacterium, assembly GCA_017437755.1. GTDB lineage: Bacteria > Bacteroidota > Bacteroidia > Bacteroidales > UBA932 > Cryptobacteroides. The sequence goes on along the minus strand of JAFRXI010000014.1, from coordinate 11,573 downwards.
CTACGTCATAATAGCTGAAGGCGTCGCTTCCGAGATGTATGGTATATGTCTCGGAAGTTCCTTTTTTGACCAGCTTCTTGTCATATCCCTTGAGCTCCCTTGCCGGACGGAGGACCGAGGGTTTCACAGGAGCGACGTAAACCTCGGCAACTTCCTTTGCGTCGAAGTTTCCTGTGTTCTTGACCGTGAAGCTGATGTCGAACCCGTCGCCGGAAGCCTCGGCCGAGATGCCGCTGTATTCAAAGTTGGTGTAGGTAAGGCCGTATCCGAAGGGATAGAGCGGCTTTACGTCAAAGTGGTCCTCGCCCCTGTAGCCCAGGAATATGCCTTCTGCATAATCGGTGAGGTTGTAGTTGTGGCGGTTGCTTCTCGGGTGCTTGGGTGCGCGGCCGTAGTACTTCTGAGCTGGATTCTTTTTCAGTTCGCCCCAGAATGTGAACGGAAGACGTCCTGAAGGGGAGACCTTACCGCTCAGGATGGCGGCGAGGGCATTTCCTCCTTCCTGTCCGGGATACCAGTTCAGGAGGATGGCCTTGACCTTTCCGCCCCAGGCCTTGAGGTCGAATTCGCCTCCGGAATTGGCCACAACAACCACGTTGGGATTATACTGAAGGACCTTCTCTATCAGGTCGTTATGCTCACTGGGGAAGGCGTAGTTACGGTCCGAGCCCTCGCTTTCCGTGGTTCTGGAGAATCCCACGGCCACAATCACCACCGAAGCTTCCTTGAGGAGCTGGGGCTTAGGCTCGCCGGCAACGGTGACGGAGTAGTTCTTGCCCAGGGAGCGCAGTCCGTCGGCGAGCGTCACCCCCTTGCCGTCCTCCGGGATGACGTTTCCGCTGCCGCCGCCGCAAACGATAACGTCGGCGTTGGGACCGGTGAGGACGATCCTGTTCTTCTTTCCGGGTTTGAGGGGCAGTATACCATCCTCGTTCTTGAGGAGCACGGGTCCCTCAAGGGCAACGTTGTAGGCCCTTTGCTGCGAAAGGGCTGCATCTTCTGCCGAAGGGTCGGCCTTAAGGTCCTTGTCGAGGAAGCCGAAAGCGCTGAAAGCCTGGAGGATATGCTGGCACTTGTCGTCCAGGTCCGTCTCGGAAACGACGCCGGTTTCAAGGAGTTCCTTGACCTTGGCGGGGTCCATCGCGTAGGCTACCGGCATCTCGAAATCCACCCCGCCGGTCATGAATCCGATGGTGTTGTAGGTGGACTCCCAGTCGCTCATCACAATCCCGTCAAAGCCCCATGCGCGCAGATTGTCCTTCACCAGCCATGAATTCTCGGCGGCATGCACCCCGTTGATGGGGTTGTAGCTTGTCATGACCGCGCCCACGCCGCCTTTTTCAACGGCCTTGCGGAACGAGGCGAAGTAAATCTCGTTGATGGTGCGCTCGTCGGCATTGGAGCTCGTTCCATGGCGGTCGTATTCCTGCTGGTTGAGGGCAAAGTGCTTGATGGTGGCCATCACTCCCTCCTCCTGCATGCCCTGGATGTAGGCGAGAGCTGTTTCGCTTGCAAGATAGGGATCCTCGCCGTAGTACTCGAAATTCCTGCCGCAAAGAGCTGAGCGATAGATGTTTACGCCCGGGCCGAGCATTATCTGGATGCCGTGGGCCTTGGCGGCGCAGCCTATTCCGGCACCCATTTCGTGGATTGCCTCCCGGTTCCAGGTTGCCGCAGCCGATACGCCGCAGGGATAGAAGGTGCTCTGGATGTGCTTGCCGCCGATGTTCCTGACACCCTGGGGACCGTCGGCCATGCGGACTGACGGAATGCCGAGGCGGGGGATCGCATAGGTGCAGAAACGGTCATATTTGCCGGAGCAGAGGTCGATCTTCTCTTCCAGGGTCATCCTGGACACGAGGTTGGCAGCCCTGTCCTTGTCCTTCTGGGTGACGGCGGGGGCTGCATGCACGGAAAGGACGGCCGCAAAGGCGGCGAGTGTTGTAAGTATTCGGTTCATTATCGATTATTTATGTACCAGCGTTCCGATGTTCTCCCCCTCGAGTATGCGCTTGAGGTTTCCGGGGCGTGTCATGTCAAACACTATGATGGGCATGTTGCCGTCGCTGCAGAGGGCGAAGGCCGTACGGTCCATCACCTTGAGGTTGTCGGCAAGGGCCTTGTCGAATGTAAGCTCCCCATACTTCGTGGCGGTGGGGTCCTTCTCCGGGTCGGCGGTATAGACACCGTCCACGCGGGTCCCCTTCAGGAGGGCGTCGGCCCGGATTTCCAGTGCCCTGAGGGCAGCCCCGGAGTCGGTGGTGAAGAATGGATTCCCGGTACCTCCTGCGATCAGGGCCACTCCGCCGTTTTCCATAACCTTCACGGCGTCGTCTCTCATGTAATACTTGGCATAAGGTTCCATTGGGGTGGCGGTAAATACTTGTGCATCAACTCCTTGCTCCTTGATGAACATGGACAGGGCCAGGGAGTTGATCACCGTGGCCAGCATACCCATCTTGTCGCCGTCCACCCTGTCGAACCCTTTCCCGGTGCCCTGAAGCCCGCGGAAAATGTTCCCTCCTCCGTTTACTATCGCTATCTGAAGACCGGCCTTTGCAGCCTCGGCCACTTCCTTTGCGGTGGCGCTGAGAGCCGCTGTGTCAAGCCCTTTTCCGGCATTGCCTCCCAGACTCTCGCCGCTTAATTTAAGAAGAACTCTTTTGTACATGTGATGTGGTTTTATCGGATAACAAATTTATCCGAAAATTATGAAACTTGCAAGAAAGACTATATATTTGCATTCTTGAAAACATATAGACAATGGCAAATTTTCTGACATCCTCAATCGGGAAGAAATTCATACAGAGCGTCAGCGGCGCTTTCCTGGTGATTTTCCTCCTCCTTCACGGAACCATCAATTTCTTTTCGGTAATCGATTCCTTCGGGGGAGTATTCGGCAAGGTCGCTTCCGATGCGCGCCTTTTCTCGGAAGGTGACGGACTCTTCAAGCTGGGCTGCGACTTCATGTCCACTCCGGTCATCACCATCATGGTCCCCATCCTCGCCCTTGGTTTCCTCGTGCATATATGCTACGGAATCTTCCTTACCGTCCAGAACATCAAGGCCCGCGGAGGTGTAAGGCGCTATGAGGTCTCTTCAAGGGCAAAGACCGATTCATGGTCGGCCAGCAACATGGCGGTGCTCGGGGTCATCATCCTCGGCTTCCTTGCCTTCCATCTGTGCCACTTCTGGGCAAAGATGCAGCTTCAGGAGTTCATCGGTGCCGAGGCGGAGAACAATCCCTATTCCCTTCTGCTCCAGACCTTCGGACGCTGGTGGGTACTTGCCCTCTATATCGTATGGTTCGTGGCCATCTGGCTGCACCTCAACCATGGTTTCTGGAGCATGTTCCAGACAATCGGCTGGAACAACAAGATATGGCTCAAGAGGCTCAGGGTGATTGCCGTGGTGGTATCTTCCATCATCGTGCTGATGTTCCTCTCCGTTGCCGTCAACGCCTTTATCGAGGCCCATTTCGTCACTGCTTCACACGAGTATGTGGCAGCTCTTGGTTTTTAAAATTTTTTCATTTACATTTGCATCATGAGTTTTGGATTTTTCGGCTTTTATTTCGATTACCACTATCAATTGCGATAATGGCCGGACAGTTTTGACACTCATCGCAAGTAATTATTGAAATATAAGGGCTGTCCGCAAGGATGGCCCCTTTTTTATCAAATGGAAAGAAAAGTAGCGATCCAGGGGTACAGGGGCTGTTTCCACGAGGAGGCGGCGAGGCGGTTCTATGCCTCGTTAGATGATGGATGCATTCCCGGCAGCGTCGCCTGCGACACCTTTGCCGACCTGTACCTGGCCATGGAAGACGGCCGGGCCGATTCTGCGGTGATGGCGGTGGAGAACACCGTCTCGGGCGGCCTTGTAAGGAACTTCGAGCTCCTGCGTTCACACGGGAACAGGATAAAGGGCGAGGTCTACCTCCGTATCCAGCAGAACCTCATGGCCCTCCCGGGGCAGGTGCTGGAGGATATCAGGGAGGTCCGGACCCATTACATGGCCATCAACCAGACGCGTGATTTCTTTGAAAAGCAGTGCCCGTGGATAAAGGTGGTGGAGAGCGAGGATACCGCCAAGAGTGCGGCCGAGGTGGCCCGCGAAGGCCTTGTGGGAGTTGGGGCCGTGGCTTCGCTGCTCTCGGCGGAAATATATGGCCTTGAGGTACTTAGGGAGAGCATAGAAACCTATAAGGACAACTTCACCCGCTTTGTGATCCTGGACGACGGCCTTGTGATTCCGGAGGACCGCCTCAACAAGGCGTCGCTCTGCTTCACCCTTCCGCATACCCCGGGCTCGCTCTCCAATATTCTTACCATCCTTTCCTTCTACGGAATGAACCTTACGAGGATCCAGTCGCTTCCCATCCCGGGCCGCAGCTGGCAGTATTTCTTCTATGTGGACATAAAGTTCCAGGACCTGGAGCGGTACCGCCAGGCGCTGTCGGCGGTCCGTCCCCTGATCGATGACCTCAGGATACTTGGCGAATACCAGAGCGCGATATGATAATTGAACCAGCACAACGTACCGGCGGCGTAAAGGAATACTATTTCTCCCGTAAACTCAGGGAGATTGCCGCGATGAACCGGGACAGGACCGCCTTGGGACGAGACCCTGTCATCAACCTCGGGATTGGGGCACCCGACGGGATGCCTCCGTCGGCAGCGGTGGAAACGCTTGTTTCAGAGGCCGTTAAACCTGGCAACCATGCCTACCAGCCCTACGTCGGCATACCTGAACTCAGGCGGGCTTTCTCCGATTGGTATTCTAGGTATTACGGCGAGTCGCTGGATCCGGCCACGGAGATCCAGCCGCTTACCGGCTCCAAGGAGGGAATACTGCTGATTTCCATGGCATTCGTCAACAAGGGCGACAAGGTGCTGGTCCCGGACCCGGGCTATCCCACCTATACCTCGGCCTCACGCCTTGCCGAGGCGGAAATCGTAACCTACGGCCTCATGGAGGAAAACGGATGGATGCCGGATTGGGATGACCTCGAGGCCAGGGCCCAAGGGGCCAGGGTCATGTGGGTGAACTATCCCCATATGCCCACCGGCGCACCGGCTTCCGAGGAACTTTTCCGCCGCCTGGTGGACTTTGGACTCAGATATAAGGTGTTGATAGTCAATGATAATCCTTACAGCTTCATACTTAATGACAGGCCTCTGTCCATACTTTCGGTGCCCGGTGCCCGGGAGTGCTGCCTTGAGCTGAATTCCCTTAGCAAGGCCCACAACATGTCGGGGTGGAGGATAGGTATGGTGGGAGGATCGCAGGAGTTGGTTTCGGAGGTCCTGAAGGTCAAGAGCCAGATGGATTCCGGAATGTTCAGGCCACTGCAGCTTGCTGCGGTGGAGGCTCTCTCCCAGGGGCCGGAATGGTTTGCCGCGCTGAACGCCGGGTATCGTCTCCGCAGGGTGGCGGCAGGAAGGATATTCGACCTTCTGGGCGTCAGGTACAACGCTGAAAGCCAGGGACTTTTCCTTTGGGGCAAGGTGCCGGAGGACAGTCCGCTTGTAAAAGGCAGGACTGAGGAAACCCTTGGCGAAAGACTTTCGGAGGCCGTCCTCCACGGCGCCGGCGTCTTCATAACCCCCGGATTCATCTTCGGGCGCAACGGCAGCGGCTATGTCCGGATTTCCCTCTGCGCCCCGGTGGAAACCCTTGAAAAGGCTTATGACAGAATAAGAAACGTTTTATGACTATAGGAGTAATAGGCCTTGGACTCATCGGCGGGTCCATGGCCGTCGACCTCAGGAGGAGGGGCTTCGCCGACAGGATCCTTGGCGTGGAAAACGATCCGCTCCATGCCGAGGCTGCGCTGAGGATTGGGCTTGCCGACAAGGTAGTGGGCCTTGACGAGTGCGTGGAACAATCTGATATAGTGGTGGTTGCGGTTCCGGTTGGAACGGCGGTCCACCTCGTGGGCGACATCCTCGACCGGTTTGATGCGGCAGGGGCTGCGGACAAGGTGGTAATCGACACCTGCTCCACCAAGGAAGAGATATCCCTCGCCACCAGGTTCCACCCGGCAAGGAGGCAGTTCGTGGCTACCCATCCCATGGCCGGAACGGAATACTCCGGCCCATGGGCCGCCATGAGCGGACTTTTCGACGGAAGGGCCTGCATAATCGCCGACCATGAGGAGTCGTCGCCAAAGGCCCTCAAGGCCGTGGAAGAACTGTACAACGTCCTCAACATGAGGCTTATCTACATGAGTTCTTCCAGTCACGACGTCCATACGGCCTATGTGTCGCATATCTCGCACGTTACATCCTTCGCCCTGGCCCTTACCGTCCTGGACAAGGAAAAGGACGAGAAGCATATCTTTGACCTGGCCTCCGGAGGATTCTCTTCCACTGTCCGCCTCGCAAAGAGCAATGCCGACATGTGGGAACCCATACTCATCCAGAACAGGGACAACGTGCTGAAGGTGATAGACACCTATATAGAAAAGATGCGGCTTTTCAGGGATGCGATTGAGGATTTCGACGGCCCGGGAATCCGTTCCCTCATTGAAGATGCGAACAAGATTAAAAAGATAATACGATGAGCAGCAGACCTTTAGAGATTACTCCCGTGGAGGAGTGGGGCTTTTTCACCCTGCCCAGGCCGATGATCATTGCCGGCCCCTGCAGCGCCGAGTCCGAAGAACAGGTAATGGAGACTGCCCGCGGACTCCACGACCTGGGGATCCATGTTTTCCGTGCCGGTATCTGGAAACCCAGGACCCATCCGGGAAGCTTCGAGGGAGTGGGCGCACCCGGCCTCAAGTGGCTCCAGAAGGTCAAGCACGAGTTCGGCATGAAGGTGGGGACGGAAGTGGCCAGCGCAAAGCACGTGTTCGAGTGCATCAAGTACGGAGTGGACATAGTCTGGATAGGTGCCCGCACCACGGCCAACCCTTTCCTGGTGCAGGAGCTTGCCGACGCCCTCCAGGACACCGACATCCCCGTTCTGGTGAAAAACCCGGTGAATCCCGACCTCGACCTCTGGATAGGTGCGCTTGAAAGGCTCAACAGGGCCAGAATCCGCAAGCTGGGAGTCATACACAGGGGTTTTTCCACATCGGAGGACATCCTCTACCGGAACGATCCCCAGTGGAAGATAGCCATTGAACTGAGGACCCGGTATCCGGGACTGCCGTTCTTTGCCGACCCTTCCCACATGGGCGGAAGCCGGAAATACCTGCTGGAACTCTCGCAGACCGCCCTGGACCTGGGCCTTGAGGGGCTTATGATCGAGTCGCACTGCCATCCGGAGTGCGCACTGAGCGATTCGGCGCAGCAGCTGACTCCGGAGGGACTGCGGGAAATGCTCGGGAAGATAGTGGTCAGGGACAAGGATTCGGATTCGCCCACCTACCGCGAGGGGATCGACCAGCTGAGGGCACAGATCGACATCATCGACGAAGGACTCCTTTATTCATTCAGCTCCAGGATGAACGTCAGCCGCAAGATCGGGCAGTACAAGAAGGAGCACAATATCGCCATCCTGCAGACATCCAGGTGGGATTCCCTGCTTGGGAGCATGATTGAAAAGGGACGCGCCTACGGCCTTTCGGAGGATTTCATCCGTGCTGTCTTCAATGCCATACACGACGAGTCCGTAAGGACCCAGAACCAGATACTGTCGGAATAATCACAGTCCATAAGCGGAGGTTTCGTCGGTGAACGGGAAGTCGCCCCAGCGGTCAGCCACATAGTCGAGGGTGGCGAGGATGGCCTCGGGGTCGGTTTCGGTGACGAGCCGCATCCTGGTGGGCTTGAAATCGGGGAGGCCCTTGAAATAGCAGCTGAGGTGCCGTCTCATCTCATATACCCCGGTGACGGGGCCCTTGAGGTCAAGGGAAAGCTTGAAATGCCGCTTTGCCAACGCGACCCTTTCCCTTACGGAAGGGGGTTCCATCTCTTTCCCGGTGTCCAGCAGGTGGCGGATCTGGGCAAAGATCCACGGTCTCCCGAAGGATGCCCTGCCCACCATGATCCCGTCAACCCCGTATCTTTCAAAAGCTTCCAGCGCCTTCCGGGCTGAATTCACGTCTCCGTTGCCGATTATCGGGATGTGCATCCTGGGGTTTTCCCTGACCTTCCCGATCAGGGTCCAGTCGGCTTCGCCCTTGTACATCTGGCAGCGGGTCCGTCCGTGTATGGTGAGCGCCTGTATGCCGGTGTCCTGAAGCCTCTCGGCCAGTTCCACGATTATCTTCGAGCCCTCGTCCCAGCCGAGCCTGGTCTTGACCGTAACCGGTTTCCCTACTGCCTCCACCACCGCCTTTGTTATGGCCACCATCTTGTCGGGATCCTTCATCATTCCCGAACCGGCTCCCCGTCCCGCGATCTTGGAAACCGGGCAGCCGAAGTTTATGTCGATGACGTCGGCTCCGTGGCCTCCGGCAATCTCGGCGGCCCTGTCGGCCATCATGGCGGCATCCACCATGGCTTCGGGGATGTTCCCGTAGATCTGGATGCCCACGGGCGCCTCAGCGTCGGAGGTGACCATCTTGGCGATGGCCTTGCGGGCGTCGCGGATCAGGCCGTCGGACGAGATGAATTCGGTATAGACCATGGCGGCACCCTGCTCCCTGCAAAGTATCCGGAAGGACGCGTCCGTCACGTCCTCCATCGGCGCCAGCAGCACCGGCCGTTCCCCAAGGTCTGTTTTCCCGATTTTCATTCCCTGCAAAGATAATGGTTTCAGATGAAAATAACGTTCTTTCGGAGGCCGTAGGCCGACCGGGGAGTTTGAGGGAACTCCCTCAATATTAAAGTTTGCAAATATAACCGGTATGTATGGTTTTTAATTAAGATAACGGTTCAATAATAGATATGTGGTTTTTGAAAAAACGACAAACATGGTTATATTTGCAGGTTACGTCGTCACCCGTGTTATGTTGGACAAGATAATCCTCTTTCCCTATTCCCTGACCCTGGCGGTCAAAAACGCCCTCTACCGTCACGGTATCCTCAAATCCACCAAGGCATCCGTCCCCACTGTATGCGTGGGGAACATAACCGCCGGCGGTACCGGCAAGACTCCCCATACGGAGATGATCCTCAGGACGCTGCTCGGTTCCGACGACTGGGCCTACAGCAACATCGCCGTACTGTCGAGGGGGTACAAGAGGAAAACCAGGGGATTCCGGAAGGTCACCAGGGACGGCGCTGCCGGCGATTTCGGCGACGAACCCCTGCAGATGGCAAAGAAATTCCCTTCCGTCACCGTGGCGGTGGACAGGGACAGGGTGGAAGGATGTGCGTTCCTGGCCGACCCGGAACTCCTCAAGACGTCGCGAAAGGCCCGGAAATGCCCCGACAAGGATATCCCCAAGGCCGATATCATAGTCCTGGACGACGCGTTCCAGCACCGGAGGCTCGACGCCTCGCTGAAAATAGTGCTGGTGGATTACGGACGGCCGCTTCACAAGGATTCCCTGCTGCCCCTGGGCCGCCTCAGGGACCTTCCTTCCAGGATACACGAGGCCGACATGGTGATAGTGACCAAATGCCCCGCCTATCTGGACGAGTGGGAAAGGGGGAAATGGGCCGGATACCTCGACATAAAGGGCTATACCACCTCCACCTGCAGCGGGACCACCGTCGGGGGGAAGCGGCAGATGCTGTTCTTCTCCACCATCGCCTACAGTCCCATGCGCCCGGTTTACGAGGAAGCGGACACCCGGTACACCTACTCCCAGAGGCTGATCCTGTTCACCGGCATCGCCAAGGACGGCCCGCTCAGGAACTATCTCTCGGACAATTATAAGATAGTCAAGCGTTTCAACTTCCCCGACCACCACAAGTACACGCCTTCCGACATCAAGGGTGTGGTCGCGGCCACAAAGAACTTCCCCACGGCCGTGGTCGCCACCACCGAGAAGGATTCGCAGAGGATCACCGATACCAGGGGAGTGCCCGACAGCCTCAAGCGGCGGCTGTTCCAGGTTCCTATCGAGGTCGCTTTCCTCACCGATGTGGAAAAGACGATCTTCGAGGCTGAAATGCTCTCCCGTCTTAAAAATTTGCTTTAATGGAACATAATTCGTATATTTGCGGTCCCTTTTTACGGAGGGATCGCAATTTTTTAGTTATAAACCATTAAAGATCAAGACAGTGGACACACTTAGCTACAAGACAGTATCGCTCAACGCGGCAACTGTCAACAAAGAGTGGGTGGTCATTGACGCAACGGATCTCATCCTTGGTCGTCTTGCCTCGAGGGTCGCTCTCGTCCTTCGCGGAAAGACCAAGCCGGGCTACACTCCCCACGTGGACTGCGGTGACAACGTCATCGTGATCAACGCGGAGAAAGTCCGTCTCCTTGGCAAGAAGATGACCGACAGGGTTTACACCCGCTACACCGGATATCCCGGCGGACAGCGCTTCACAACCCCCAAGGAGATCCTTGAGAAGAGGCCGGCCGAACTCATCCGCAGGTCCGTCAAGGGCATGCTCCCCAAAACCCGTCTTGGTGACAAACTCCTCGGCAACCTTTACGTGTATGCCGGTCCCGAGCATCCGCACCAGGCACAGAATCCCAAACCCATCAAGTTAAACGAAATCTAAACAGAGCACATGGAACAGAAACACGCCCTTGGAAGACGTAAATCAGCAGTCGCTCGTGTTTATGTCGTACCCGGAACAGGCAGTATCGTGATCAACGGCCGCGTCCTCGAGGATTACTTCAAGGAAGCTTCGCTGCAGTACATCGTGAACCAGCCCCTGGACGTTACCGGTACGGCAGGCCAGTTTGACATCAAGGTTACCCTCGCAGGTGGTGGTACCAAAGGTCAGGCTGAGGCAGTGAGGCTCGGAATCGCCCGCGCACTTTGCGAGGTCGACAAGGAGGCTTACCGCTCCACCCTCAAGGCCGCCGGCTTCCTCACCCGTGATCCCCGTGAGGTCGAGAGGAAGAAACCTGGTCAGCCTGGTGCACGTCGCCGCTTCCAGTTCAGCAAGCGTTAATTTATTTACACTTCTGATTTACAGTCAATTGCACAGCCCGGTCAGATAAATCTTATGACCTTCGGCAAGGATGTGAATCCTCCGCAAGCTACTTAAAGATTGCCGAGGCTGCGGAAAATCCTGAAGACCGGAAAACCCGTTACTCCGGGATTGATGAAAAGAAAACAAAAAACAGATTAGAACAATGTCAAGAACAACATTCCAAGAATTGCTTGATGCAGGCGCACACTTCGGCCACCTTGCCCGCAAGTGGAACCCTAAAATGGCACCGTACATCTTCGACCAGAAGAACGGTATCCATATCATCGACCTGCACAAGACTGTCGTCAAGATAGACGAGGCCGCCGAGGTCATGAAGGAGCTTGCCCGCAGCGGGCGCAAGATCCTCTTCGTGGCCACCAAGAAGCAGGCCAAAGAGGTCGTGTCAGAGAAAGCTCTGTCCGTCAATATGCCTTCGGTAACTGAGAGGTGGCCGGGCGGTATGCTCACCAACTTCCCCACCATCCGCAAGGCCGTCAAGAAGATGAATACCATCGACAAGATGAAGGAAGATGGTACTTATGAGAAGCTCGCAAAGAGGGAGCGTCTGCAGAT
>JAFRXI010000001.1 GCA_017437755.1 Bacteroidales bacterium | reverse complement strand
AATATGGCTCCGTTACCGCCGTAGATGATCAGTTCGTGAGGGTGCTGGGCGACCCTCGGATCTAGATTGTTCTGGATCATGGCCATTATCGCCGCTGCCTGGCGGGACTTCGCCGGATACTCGTCAATAGGCCTGGCATACATCTCGTATGACGGGCGGAAACGGTACATGTAGATGCGGCCATAGTCTTTCAGCTCCTTGGCGAACTCGGGAGCCAGCTCGGCATGGAACTTCTCTGGAAAGTAACGCAGGGCGTTTTTCAGGGCAAGCTCCTTTTGCTCTTTCGTGAGGATGTCCTTGCGTTTGGGAGCGTGGTTGATTTCTTTGTCGTATGGCTTGGGCTCGGGAAGCCGGTCCTGCGGAATCCCGGCGAGAATCTCTTCCTGAAACTTATCCATTTATCTTATTGTTAACGATTTCCAGGATCTCAGTCTCTTCTTTTACAGCCTTGGCGGCGATTTCCTCCGCCTCGGAAATAAGCTCAGCGGCCTTCACCTTGTCGGCAAGCCCGACAGCGTTGATCTTGACATTGAGGCAGGCACCAAGCACCGCGCTTCTTGCCGCGAGCGCTCCGACTCCGGCGTCAGACACGGAATTAGGGTTTCCTTCCGTGGCCATAGCCCGGGCAACCTCGAAGACCCTGAAAGATGCCTTCATTGTGCGCAGGGGAACCTGTGAGGCATATAGCGTTGCGGCCTCGATGGCCTGTTCTCTCGCGGCCTTCTCCTCATCGTTGCCTTTCGGGAGCCCGAAAGCCGCCATGATCTTGTCAAAGGCAGCAGTGTCCTCATCCACAAGGCTGACCAGTTCCTTCATGATTGCCTGACCTTTCTCAGCCCAGTCTGAGAACTCTTTCCAGCGGTCGTCCCAGCCTCTCTTGTGGGCTGACAGATTGGCGACCATGGTCCCGAGAGCCGCTCCGAGAGCTCCCATGTAGGCCGAGATCGATCCACCGCCAGGGGCAGGGGACTCTGATGCGGTCTCGGAAGCGAACCCCTTCAGAGTCATCCTGACAAGTCTTTCATGCATAGCGACTTCCGCCGGATCCTCCATCAGATATTCAATAACCTTTTCTTTAGGATTGTACGGCCTGAGGTCGTCGAGGCTCATGGACTTGACGGCTATTATCATAATCTCCTCGTCGGAGATGCCGAGGGACCGCCGCTGTTTCTCCAGATAATACTTCCCGGCGTCCATCAGCACACTCTTCGGGACAAGGCCGACTATCTCTGTGCCAGTTACTTTCAACCCTCTGACGGCAGCTGCCCTGCAGACTTCCTCGTAGGCGAGGTGAAGGGGAGTGGCTTCTATGTCGGTGATATTCATAGAGACCTGGGCGATCCCATATTCGTCTATGTACCATCCGATTGCCTTGCAACCCTTGAGGGTGCCTGGAATCCAGATCTGGTTCCCGTCGGCATCTTTAAGTAGTTTTCCGGTCAACGATCCACCTTCCCTGGCCTTGCGGCCCTTCTCCCTCACATCGAAGGCCACGGCCATCGCCCTACGGGTCGAGGTGGTGTTGAGGTTGAAGTTGACGGCAACAAGGAAGTTCCTGGCTCCCACATTGATAGCCCCGCAGCGGGCTACTGTGTCGTTATATTCCTTGGGGCTGAAATCCGGCCTCCTGTCTGGATCGGCGATCTTCTCGGGAAGGGCCTCGTACTCTCCCGCTCTGCAGACGGCCAAGTTCTTGCGCTCCGGCTTGAAAGCCGCAGCCTCATAGCAATAACAGGGGATTCCGAGTTCCTTGAATATCCTCTCCGCCAGGCTCCTGGCCAAGGTGGCGCATTCCTCCAAGGTTATACCCGAGACAGGAACCAGAGGCAGCACGTCGCACCCTCCGGAACGGGGATGAGCCCCGTGGTGGCGCCTCATGTCGATCACCTCACCGGATTTCCTCACACCTTGGTAAGCGGCCTCAAGGACCGCTTTGGGTTCCCCGACAAAGGTCACCACCGAGCGGTTGGTGGCCTCGCCCGGGTCAACATTCAGGACTTTCACTCCTTCTACTGACGCTATCGCATTCACAATCTGATCGATAACGCCTTT
>JAFRXI010000013.1 GCA_017437755.1 Bacteroidales bacterium | reverse complement strand
TATCCTCGAATCCAACGGTTCGTCTTCCATGGCCTCCGTATGCGGCGGCTGCCTCGCCCTCATGGACGCAGGCGTGAAGATCAAGAAGCCCGTGGCAGGTGTTGCAATGGGCCTCATCACCGACGCTGAACGTCCCAACGACCGTTACGCCATCCTCACAGACATCCTCGGCGACGAGGATCACCTCGGCGACATGGACTTCAAGGTTACCGGCACCAAGGACGGCATCACCGCCACCCAGATGGACATAAAGGTTGACGGCCTTTCCTACGAAGTGCTTGAAAAGGCGCTCGAGCAGGCACGCCAGGGCCGCATGCACATCATGGGCGAGATGCTCAAGACCATCAGCGAACCCCGCGAGGACTACAAGCCCCACGTACCCCGCATCATCCAGATCGAGATACCTTCCGAGTTCATCGGAGCCGTCATCGGCAAGGGCGGAGAGACCATCCAGGGTCTCCAGAAGGAAACCGGCACCACCATCACCATCGAGGAAGTGGACGCCGGCAAGGGCGACGGCACCACCAAGGGCGTGGTTGACATCTTCGGCCTCAACAAGGAATCCATGGACACCGCCCTGGCCAAGATCCAGGCCATCTGTGCGGTTCCCGAGGCCGGCCAGGTATACCACGGAAAGGTGGTGAGCATCCTGGAATTCGGCGCCTTCGTGGAAATCCTCCCCGGAAAGGAAGGACTCCTCCACATCTCCGAAATGGCCTGGGGCAAGACCGAGAAGGCCGAGGACGTGGTGAAGGTCGGCGACGAGATCGACGTGAAACTCCTCGAGATCGATGCCAAGACCGGCAAGATGAGGCTTTCGCTCCGCGCCCTCCAGGAGAAACCTGAAGGCTATGTGGAGCCTGAGCGCAGGCCCCGCGGAAACGGAGGCAACCGTGGTGCCGACCGCAAGGGTCCCCAGGACAGGGGTGAGCGCCGCGAGCGTGGCGAGCGCCGTCAGGGCGACCATGGCTCAGACCGTGGCGAACGCCGCTCCGACGACCGCCGTCCCCGCCGCGAGGACCGCAGGCCCCGTCCTGCAGCCCAGGAAGAACCCGCCAAAGAGCCGGACATCTTCTAGGAATCACCATCCTTAAACACGACAGGCCACAAACCGAGCCAAACTGCGGTTTGTGGCCTGTGCCATTTTATTTAAAGATTTGACACTCCGATTTATCCATTCTGGGACCCGCGCCTATACGTAAAACCATATATTTGCAACCATACTTTCAATCAGTGAACATATGGATCGGAAAAAACATTTTGGGGAGGACTTTTACCTGCCTCCTGTCGTTGAAGTGATTACACTTTTTACCCAAGAAGGCATTCTGAATGTCAGTGCTGACGGAGTTGACCTCTCCGGTAGCGGTGTTAACGAAGGCGATGCTGATGATAATGGCTCTAATATCTGGTAACGCTATGGAAAAAAGATTGATAATGGCTGCCGCCTTTCTGGCAGTCCTCGTGACAGGGTGCAACAAAGTCATACCCCCGGAAGTGACCGGACCGTCCGACAAAGAAGAAGCATTCAAACCAACAGTCACCCTGACCGCTTCCGCAGTAACCAAAGAGGCGGACGCCCTTACCAAAATCGCTTTCGGAACAGAGGATGCTACTTGGGAGGATGGCGACCAGATATTCCTCATCAAGAACGACGGTACCACCATCACCCTCTCGCTCGAGGAAGGTGCAGGTGAGTCTGTCGCAAAATTCACTTCCACCGATCCGGTAGTTGCAGGGTCTTATATCCCTTACGCAGTCAGCGCCACCGCTCTTTCCAAGGACTATGTAAACGTGTCTGGAGGGACCATCACGCTCAACCTGGAAAGTCCGGGTGGAGAAACCCTTGCCGATGTCATGGAACACGACATCCTGAAAGGTAACGCAGTAACCCTTACGGAAGGACAGGGCCAGGCGACTATAACCGGCCTGACAACCCACCTCCTGAGTTTCCTCCGCTTCCGTTTCCAGTGTACGGCAAAGGCTATTGAATCAATCGGCATGGATTCGGCCGGCGGCGTTTATACAGCGGTGAATATTGCACCGAATGGGACGGTGACAGGGAGTGCTTCTTCCAACGGAAAGTTCTTCACGTCGGCTTCTGATGGCGGAAACGGCATTTACGCAGGCTACTTTGCCGTTTACAACAAGACGGCGACTTCCCTGATGGCCCACGCTACCGACGAGGACGGCCAGGGCTATTCCCGCCTGGTTTCCGTGAAGGAAGCCAATTATGAAGCGGGCAAAGTGTACGGAAAGACCTTTTTCCTGAGTGAAGACATGGTAACCTGCGGAGCCACGGGATCTTTTAGTAGCCAAAACTGGAAAAACCTTGGACTGAGTGTAAAATGGGCCGAATTCAACGTTGGATCCTCCACGGAATATTCATACGACAGGAATATTGACAACGGCACGTCCAACAGCGCAGGGATACCTATACCTGCCGGATGGGGCGGTTGGCGCATCCCTTCACGGGCGGAAGTACAGGAACTCTTCTACGCCAGTGACCGCGATTGGGTGACAGGCAATAACAATGGTGTCAAGTTCAACTGTAACGACAATTACGTTGCCATGGGTGCAGGCGGTTACGAAAGGTGGCGGGATGACGGCAATGATTGGAATTACAACATAGGTTCGTCTGTTTATTTCTACATAAACGAGAATACCCCCAGTAATGGCTGGTATGCCCAGATCTGGGCGGTAGTCGGCGGGGAAGGAAACTCGCTGGGTTTTGGGTCTGCTAATTTGGGAAACAATACGTTTGGTTTCAGCAACTACGCCGCAATGCGCCTTGTAGCTGACTACAATGTGCTGGAGTCCGAAGGGGAGGCTGACAAGTTTATTCTTGGCGTGGACAGTTACGACATCGATGATTTCGAAACTGAATAATAGGAGGACAAGACAATGAGAAAGAATATGAAAACAAGCGCGGTTCTGGCCTCCACAATGGCTGTTTTTGCCATTTTGTCCTCCTGCCAGGTACAGGAGATGGAATCTCAGGGACCAGAATTTCTTCCCGGCAAGGAGTTCCACGCCAGGATCGGCGAGGCTCTCACCAAAACTGAACTTTCCGGAGATGACGCGTCAGGATATGACGTAGTATGGCAGAACGGGGATGTAATCACCATCAAAAACGGTGGAGGCACCGTTGGACTCTTCACTGCCAAGGACGCCGGCTCCACACAAACTGATTTCAGGCGAACAGATGGATATGAAGGTGCCGCCCCTTACCAGGCATGGTATCCTGCCGGCATTTATAACGACGGCTCCCCCGCCCTTCCTGCCACCCAGGCCTACTCCCCCGGGAATCTGACAGGTTCTCCGATGTACGCAGAGAGTACCACACAGGACCTTCTGTTCAAGAATATCGGCGGTGTTATCCGCCTGAAAATCAGCACGGCCCTTGCCGACCTGCAAATCAAGAAGATTATCCTCAGTGCCGACCAGGGACTCAGCGGCGCCATTACCAACGCGGCCACCCTGGCTGCTGACAATTATATTGCCGCAGTTGCCCCGGGGGGAATCCTGACGATGGATTTAGGAGACGGGGTAGCCATCGGCGCCACTCCCACCCCTTTCTACATGTTTGTCCCGGCAAATACCTATACAGGTCTCAGCATTACGGCAGTTTCAGCCATCGGCGTAACTCAAACGTGGACGCTGAAGGCCGGAAAGGCCGTAGAGGTGGGGCGGAGCCAGATAACCGACATCTCCCTGGAGTTCACAAAGCAGCTCGATTATACCGACCTGAGCGCCAAGGGCACAGCCAATACCTACATCGTGAGTACGGCTGGGTCCTACAAGTTCAAGGCCACGGTAAAGGGCAACGGCGGACTGGATCCTGTCACCGGGACCACCGCCACAGAGATTGCAAAGAGCGACATCAACGGTGCCGTCGTGCTCTGGGAACTTGCCGGAGCCGGCAATGCGATCAATTACACCGAAGACGCATACAACATTGGGTACTACGACGGTTACGTCTATTTTACAACGCCTGATACCTTTGCCGATGGCAACGCGTATGTAGCCGTCTTTAAGGACGGCGCAGGCGGCGCAGCAGGAGTCTGGGACAAAGACAACGACGAAATACTGTGGAGCTGGCTCATCTGGACCACGGAAGAGCCTGGTGAAACAGAGTATAATGACTGTGTTTTCATGGACCGGAATATAGGATCGGTCAGGGGTACTGGTTATGAGGGCGGCTTTGCCTATCAATGGGGACGTCCTGCACCGTTCAGCGCCGCATTCAACCACAATTTTACGCCTTATACCTATTATCCTTCCAGGACCACTGTATTTGATTTCCCCAAGTACCCTTCAGGAACAACTGTGGCCAATGCAACAGCCCATCCGACTTCGTTCTTCCAACCTCCATCCGGCAATTGGATGTCGCAAGAGGACTTCCATGCCAATCTCTGGTCGGACACCGAGAAGACCATCTATGACCCCTCGCCCATCGGCTGGAAAGTTCCGTCAAAGGACCAGATTACCGGAATCACTTCCGCCATTGATTTCTACGGCACAGGATTCATCGGTACCTGCAACACCGATTTTGGATATGGAAATCCAGGAAGTGTCCTTCTTTGGAGCAGCACTTGCGATGACTACAATACAGTTTGGGCCAATGCTTACGGCAATATCAGTTCCTCTCATGTGGATGTATATTTCCGATCGGGAATGCCCATCCGTCCGGTGGAAGATACTTCCGTTGCCAAGGATCTGTCTGAGTATACCGACCTCAGCGCTGAAGCCACGGCCAACTGCTACATCGTGCCGGCACAGGGGGACTATAAGTTCCTGGCCACGGTAAAGGGTAACGGAGCGGCTTCCCTTGCCGGTTAAATACCTCTACCAGCGCTTCTTCCATAGCCGAAGCAGCCCTGGTCTGGGTATCCTTTGGCTCCACTGCAGCACCCGCCGCGGGAGAGGTAATCCGCAAAATCGGGTATCAGGACGGTTACGTCTACTTCTCCACCGGCGTGGAATACCTTGAAGGCAATGCCGTGGTGGCTATCAAGGATGCAAACGGGAATATCCTCTGGAGCTGGCACCTGTGGTTCACGGACGACAATCTTGAGAATTCCTTGCAGACCTATCCTATTGGCGCAGTATTCATGGACCGCAACCTGGGCGCGCTTGATGCCAATACGGCGCCGTTGAATTATGGTTTGCTATACCAGTGGGGACGGAAGGATCCCTTCCAGAACACGAATTATTCTGCCAGTACTTACGGCTTCTCAAATTCAAGCGGAACAAGCTATCTCCCTCCTGTAAGGGGAACTGCGGAAACAAGGGTGCAGATAGATGCAAGTACATATACCCTTGCCGAGACAATTGCAACTCCCACCAAATTCGTTTTCC
This sequence comes from Bacteroidales bacterium, assembly GCA_017437755.1. Lineage (GTDB taxonomy): Bacteria > Bacteroidota > Bacteroidia > Bacteroidales > UBA932 > Cryptobacteroides. The sequence continues at coordinate 73,371 of JAFRXI010000013.1, read as the reverse complement.
CCAGCCCTTATTCGTTGAACTCCCAGTATTCTTCCGAGTGGGCATGCGACATGACAGATGAATTATGGGGTGAGAAAAAAACCATTTTCGATCCCTGTCCTCCCGGCTATCGGGTTCCTTCTTCCTGGCAGTGGAGCGGCGGTTTCATGGATGCATTCCTGGCTATAAACAGTCCGACGCCCAATCTGCCCATAGACGGCCAGCAATATACCATCCCCTTCTGCGCCTTCAGAATCCGCACTCAGCTGACTTGGTATTCCGGAAATACCACATATTATCGTTGCTATGGAAGAGGGGCGGTGGAAATGCCGTATGTGTATCAATATCACTTCTGGGCGGAAGACGGATTGCTCGTCAACTCCCAGTATAACGGGCCAAGTACCGGGAGCAGGAAAGCATTCCTGACGTTGGATGATATGAGCAGCAAAGGCAAGACATGCAATTACTATCCCGACAATTTCTGCGCCGGATTCAATGTCCGCTGCGTGACGGAAAGCTCCATACGGATCAGGCCCACCGCAATTAATCTGAACAAGACTTCTGCTACACTTAGTGAAGAAGGTACGCTACAGTTGGCAGCATCTTTTGTCCCCGCCGATGTCACAATGACTGGCATCACTTGGAGCAGCACGGACGAAACGATTGCTTCCGTTGACGAGAATGGCCTTGTAACAGCCTGGAAACCTGGCAGTTGCAATATAGTAGCAACATCCATCGATGTCCCTTCCGTGTCCAAATCCTGCACAATAACGGTATCTGCCACCTCTCGTGCGGCCGTGGATCTGGGGCTTCCGTCCGGGGCCAAATGGGCCAACTTGAATCTGGGGGCAAATTACACGGCAGGGGCAGGAGCCCGGTATGCATGGGGAGAGACATCAACCAAAGAGACCTATACTCAGTCTAATTATCGTTTCGGGAGCAATGCCCTTTCCCCCACCAAGTACACCAATGATACTATTCAGATCCTGGAGAATGCCGATGACGCCGCCTATGTCAACTGGGGGAACCGCTGGCATATCCCTTCCAAGGATGAATGGAGGGAACTGAAAAACTACTGTAATTACTCGCGTGTGACCAGGGGCGGCGTAGAGGGCATGCTGGTCACCAGCAGGTCCACCGGGAACTCGATTTTCATTCCTTTGGCGGAGTATTGGACCAATACGCTGGACTATGCCCCTGCTTATGGCAGCTATCAAAACCAGTATGCCACCACTTGCGAGTTCAGTTATTACACTCAATTCGGGGAATACAGCGAGTACCGCTACAACGGTCTCTATATCCGTCCAGTTTACAGATAAAGGTCTATTTGCTATCTTTGCAAAATGAGGCCTTTGTTACTGTCCGCAATTTCGCTTCTTCTGGTCTTTTCCTCCGCCTCCGAAACAGGGGTTGAGGAAAAGACCGACGGGGAGCGTTTTACTCAGATGAGGGTGGAGCGGTTCCCTGACCTCAACACCCCACGGGGCGGCCATATCATGTTGTTTGCCGGAGGTGAGCTGGCGGTTTTCGGCGGGCATACCGATGGCTTTGTGAGAATTCCCACCGCAGAATACCTAAGCGGGCGAACATGGCACGAGGTTCCCATGGTGTATCCCCACGACGGCGGCTTTTCAGTTTTGCTTGAGGACGGGACGGTAATGCTGGGAGGAGGCAGTTCTGACGATTTTGGCATCGGTCAAAGCTGGGGTGTGGAAGTATACGACCCTTCCACGCACAGTTTCCGTGGGATCGGCATACTGGACAGGAAGAGGGCCTATGCTTCCGCATATCCTCTTGGAGATGGCAGGGTGCTTGTTTCCGGCAACTGGTACGGTGAGGACGCCATCGGCATTTATACTCCAGGGGCTGGTTTTTCGCACGTAAAAGACATTCCTTCCGGCAGGGTCAGACCCCGTATCCTTCCCGCAGGAGACGACTATATCGTCTTTGGCGGATTCAGCAATTATGGGAATCAGACCGACGGAAGGGTGGACTGCCTTTCAGGTGATTCCTATACTGATTCCATGCTGGAAGAGTGGGTCCCCCAAATGGATTTCAATCAGCAGAACAATAACGGGAAGATCGGCCAGAATACTTTCCTTCTTCTTGCCCGGAACCGGAAGGATGGCAGTTACGGAATCCTGAAGGCGGATGATGGCAGTTTCTCCTTGCTGGAAATGGAAGTACCTCTGAGCGCTGAAGGAATCAGTTCGGAAAAAATATCATTCAGCAGTATTCTGCAAGTAGACCGTCATTCCCGCTGCGTCTGGGTGAACGGGTGGGGCAATAAAGGTCGCATTTATTTTGCCAGAGTGGACTATGACGCCACATTCGAGGGCGGAAAGGCTTCTGTACAAATGTATTATGCATCCTGCCCGGACGGTCGCTTCACCTCGGAGGTTCCGTTGCTGCTTCCTGACGGGCGCTTTGCCCTTGCCGGAGGGATAGGTAGCCATCCGGATCCCGATCTGGGGATGAGAGAGGATAATTTTATTACATCTTCCAAGGTTTGGATGCTCTCCCTGAAGGAGGATAAAAAGGCTGGCTTACCATGGATACTTCTTGTTTCAGGACTCCTTCTGTTCACGGCATCGGCACTTTTTGCCTTTTCTTTACGGAAGAGAACAGCATCAACCTCTCTTGACCCGCTTCTCTCCGTAGAGGAGCCCGGACCGGACGTCCAAAACAACCTGATGGACCAGATAATCGGGCTCATCGAGGAAAAGGAACTCTGGAAAAAGGCCGACTTGCGTCTGGATGACATTGTCCGGGAACTTGCATCCAACAGGACTTACATCTCCACACTCCTCAACAATATCTACGGCACCAAGTTTCCCACCCTTGTAAACGGATACCGGATCCGACACGCACAGGAACTTCTGCGGGAGCATCCCGATATGCTGATGGACGATGTGGCTGAAGAGTCCGGTTTTTCCTCGCGCACGGCCTTCTTCCGCAATTTCAAGGCTGTCACCGGGATGACGCCCAAAGAGTGGTTGAGTCAGAATCACTCCCTGTAAAACCCGTTGGAAAGGCTGGTCGTGAGATTGGGGTCCTTCCCAACCCGGGAGAGTATCCTGCGGCCAAAGACCATGCGGCCCGTGGTGACGGGGTCGAACAGCGGGTCGGCCGGGTCCATGGCGGCAATCTTAACCTTGCCGAGGCTGTGAATATACTTTCCGCCGCCGATGTAGATTCCAACATGGTTGACCCTGTCCGTCACGGCCCCGGAAACCACCCGGCCAAAGAAAACGAGGTCCCCAGGGCGGAGATTACTCCAATCCTTACCATTACCAACCGACGGAATATCAATCATTTCACCCTCGCGGGACTGGGGGCCGGCATCACGAGGGATAATAATGTCGTGCATCCAGAAGACGGCCCTTACGAAACCGCTGCAGTCGGCCCCCTTGGGCGACATCCCGGCCCACAGGTAAGGGAACCCCAGCATGGTCAGTGCGGTTGCGGCGATATCGTCACCGGAAGACCGCAGGGTTATCCGCCAGTGGCTTTCACGGTCTCCGTCCCTTTTGGGAAGGTATCCCTCACGCCCGTCGGGAAAACCCACCTTGAAATACCTGCCCCTTGTTCCCAGGAACTTCAGCCTGGCTCCGCCCACCACGTCGGAAACCGTTCCGGCGCGTGGCGAGGGCCCGTCCCTGACTATCCCCAAGAGGCTCGTGACCACCACCTTTTCCGCCGCATTCCACTCCGAATACCCTTCCCTGGTCAACATGGTAACGGCATCGGGATGCACCCAGCCGGTGTAGGTGTCGGGCGTCATTATATTAACCCATTTGCTTTCCTCCAACACATGGACCGGTGTTCCAAGAAGCGCCTGTGAGACCATTCCGGCATCATAATCAGGCGCTTCCCGCATATTGCACACGCTCAGGTTGACCACGCCGTACCGCTGCTCCCCGGCAGGACACAATGTCCACCAGGAGCACAGGAGCAAACAGGTAACAAGAAGATTCCTCAAGCCTGGAAAGACCTAAAAATGATAGCGTACGGAGAACTGGGGAATAAAGCCAAAACCTATACCGTCACGGTAAAAGCCGTCGCAATAGCCGACGAAAGGTCTGAGGTCCACAGATAGCTGAAGCGGAAACCAGAATGTGTATTCAAGTCCTACCTGCCCCACGAGGCCGAACATAAAATTGTAGTTAGGGTTCTCACTCTCCTTGTTACGGTAATCAATGTAACCTAGCGAGAGACCGGGGCCCGCATACCATGCCCACTCTCCCCTGGGAGACCACTGCGGTTCGGCAAACACAAAGTTATACAGACCGGAGACCGAGAAGCCGTTGAAGCCGTGAAGGCCCACCTCCGCTTCGATGAAATTGGGGCCGCCGAGATAATGTTCATAACTTACCTGATTGGTCAGCCAGCCGAGCCTTACACCGATTGCCTTGGGCTGGGCCGACGCAACGGCGGCTGCACCCAGGAGAACTGCGATTGCAATAATCAATGACTTTTTCATACTCAGATGTTTATATACGGTTGCAATATTAATCTTTTTCGCATTAAGAACCAATTTTATTCTTATTTTTGTATTTCATGCACTTATGAAAATGATACAGAAACTATCCATCCAGGGAGCCAAAGGCAAAATATCCATGCTGCTCCAGACCCCCCAGGGTCATGAAGGGGAGAATATACCCCTTGCCATCCTCATGCACGGTTTCATGGCCAATAAAAAGCTCGAACCCCTCAAGACCATTGCATCGGAACTTGAGAAGAGAGGGATCGCGTCCCTCAGGTTTGACTTTGACGGGCATGGAGAGAGCGAGGGCAAATTCTCGGAAATGACTGTCCTTACGGAACTTGACGATGCCCAGAGGGTATACGCCCACGCCGTTTCAATGGGCTGGAAGACAATCGGTTTTGCCGGTCATTCCCAGGGTGGCGTGGTTGCGGGCATGCTTGCCGGACGTCTGGGAAGCGACAAGGTACGCTGCGTTGTACAGCTTGCCCCTGCCGCCGTCCTCAGGGACGATGCCCTCAACGGGGTGCTGATGGGCCGCCACTACGACCCCAAGGATCCCCCTGAAACCCTCTGGGTGTTCTTCCATCGTGTAGGGAAGGGTTATTTCACCGTTGCCCAGACACTTCCCATATATGAGACCTCGGCCATGTACACAGGCCCGGTATGCCTCATCCATGGGACCAGGGACTCGATTGTCCCTTACGGTTACAGTGAGAAGTACCACGAGGTATATCAAAACAGCGAGCTCCATATCCTGGAGAAGGAAAACCATTTCCTGAGCAAGAGAAGGAAAGAGGTGGTAGAGACCACCGTGGCATTCCTTGAGAAACACCTTAAAGGGAACCTGTGATGAAGCTTTCCCCGTCAGTTGCCGAAGCCTACTCCAAGGACAACCTCCCGGCCGCACAGGCCCAGAGGCTCGCCCGGTTCATAGCCTTTGGCCCGGTAGTATTCCAGGTCAGCCGGCTCATGCTCAGGTTCGGGATACTCCAGATCCTGAGAGAGAATCCGGAAGGGCTTACAACCGAGGAAGTTGCGTCGCAATGCGGGATTCCCGTATATGCCGCCAGGGTACTGATGGAGGCATCCATCTCCATCGGCACCCTTAAAGTGGAGGAATCCACATCCAGGTACAGGCTTTCAAAAACCGGATGGTTTCTCCTTACCGACCAGGCCGCAAACGTGGACATGGATTTCAACCACTATGTAAACTACCAGGGCATGTACCGCCTGGAAGAATCCCTACTGGAAGGACGCCCGGCCGGCCTGGAGTCCTTCGGTAACTGGGAAACCATCTATCCCGGTCTGTCGTCGCTGCCCGATGACGCCAGGAGAAGCTGGTTTGCCTTTGACCATTTCTACTCCGACCAGTCCTTTGACCAGGCCCTGGAAACGGTTTTCAGCTTCCGTCCCGGAAAGATACTGGACGTGGGCGGCAATACGGGGAAATGGGCCCGTAAGTGCGTGGAATACGACCCCGGTGTGACTGTAACCATCGCCGACCTTCCCGAGCAGATCGCCCTGATGAAACAGGAGACAGCCGGGAAACCGGGGGCCGAAAGGATATCCGGTTATCCGGTAAACGTACTGGAACCGGATTCGGAATTTCCCAAGGGAGAGCACTTTGACATAATCTGGATGAGTCAGTTCCTGGACTGCTTCTCCGAGGAGCAGATCCTGCTCATACTGTCCAAGGCTGCCGCCATAATGGACGGCGGGACCAGGCTCTGCATAATGGAGACCTTCTGGGACAGACAGAAATTTGAAACCGCAGCAATGTGCCTGACACTCACCAGCCTTTATTTTTCCGCCCTCGCCAACGGCTGCAGCAGGATGTACCAGGCAACCGACATGGAACGCCTGGTAAGGCAGTCCGGGCTGGAGATAGAGGAAATAAGGGACAACATGGGCCTGGGCCATAGCATAATGACAATCAAAAAAGCATAGATAATGAACACAGACGAGATCAGGGACCGTGTGGGGGAATTCCTCACAGAAGAACTGGAGATTGACCCCTCAAAGCTGTACGGGGACTCCCGCCTTAAGGAAGACATGGGGATAGATTCCCTGGAAGTAGTTGACATAGTGGTACTTGTGGAGCAGGCATTTGGCTTCAGGATGAAAGCCGAGGACTTCCGCGGCATAAAGACCCTGGACGAGTTGTGCTCGTTCATAGCAAGCAGGATTTAGTTGCCGGATTACACTCATAACGCCTGGCAGGGTACCACCGACGGCACCCCGTGGATGCAGCGGACTCTGATCTGGATGTTCCGCTGGATTCCGCTGCCCGTAATGTACGGGATAATGTCGCTGGTCATTCCCTTCTATATATTGCTGGACTCCAGGGCCCGCCGTGCATCGTGGCAGTTCCACCGGAAACGCATGGGGAGAGGTGTCTTAGGGGCGATCGCTGGCATTTACAGGAGCGAGTTCAATCTTGGGATGGTGGTTCTGGACCGTTTTGCGATGTATGCCGGAAAGCAGTTCCATGTTGCCGGACGCAACCTGTCAGAGTTCCGGGAACTGCTGGATAAGGAAAGCGGCATGGTCACCCTGAGTTCCCATGCAGGCAACTACGAGATTGCCGGTTATTCCCTGAACGCCTTCCCCAAGGAAATGTTCGTCCTGGTATATCCAGGTGAGACAAAAACCGTGATGCAGGGCCGTGAGAAGCTGTTTTCCGAGCAGGGAACGACCATGGTTCCGGTATCCGGTGACCTCTCGCACATCTTCACCCTCAACGCCGCCCTCTCCCGGGGAGCGATTGTGAGCATGCCGGGCGACAGGATATTCGGCTCGCGGAAATCGGTGAAAGTGCCTTTCCTCGGAAGCGACGCGTCATTCCCGCAGGGGCCTTTCGCCCTGGTGGCGGCAAAGGATGTTCCCGTGTTGTCGATCTTTGTGATGAAGGAACGACTTAGGACCTACGGCATCAGCATCAACCGTCTGGACCGGGAGGGCGACGGGGATCTTTCCCGCGACGAAAGGATCCGGGCCCTGGCCGGAAGGTATGCGTCTACGCTTGAAAAGACAGTCAGGGAATATCCATACCAGTGGTACAACTTCTACGATTTCTGGGCATGAAGATAGAAGACGTGAAAATGGGCGACATCCTGCCTCAGCAGCCCCCGTTCAGGTTCGTGGACAGGATGACATACTTCTCGGAAGTGGAGACTTTCACCGCTTTCACCCCCACCGGGGCCACATGGTTTGTAGAGGACGGTCTCTTTCAGGCGGAGGGGCTGGTGGAGAACATGGCCCAGTCATGCGCCGCCAGGATAGGTTATATCTGCAAGTATATCAAGAATATCCCCGTAAAGCCGGGTTATATCGGAAGCATCCGCAACCTGGTCGTAGAGAGACTTCCGCGATCAGGCGAGACAATCAGCACACAGGTGATACACAGGGAGGAGATATTCGGGATAACACTGTCGGACGTAGTGGTACGTTCCGGAGAAGAGATACTGGCGACGGCCACCATGAAGACGGCCGTTCCCGGGGAGGACCAGATATGACGGCAAAACTTTCCGACAACATAGTTTCACCCCTCGGTTTCAGCACGGCGGAAAACGTTTCAGCCGTACTGGCCGGGCGTACCGGGGTAAAGACCTGGGAAGGGGCGTTCGGCATCCACGAGCCCTTCGGGGCTTCCCTTTTCAACAGGGAGGAAGTCCTGGAAAAAGCCCTCGGGGAAGGTATTTCCGGCTACACGTTCTTTGATACGGTCGCCCTCCTCTCCGCCACCAGGGCAATAAGGGAATCCGGAATCGACCCGTCCTCCCCCGATACTGTCTTCATACTCTCGTCAATAAAGGGAAATATCGACAGGCTGGAAAGCGACCCCGGGGCCGTACCGCTATGGGCAAGTGCCGCGAAGATAGCCGGAAGATTCAACAATCCCAACACCCCGATTGTGGTCTCCAACGCTTGTATATCAGGACTTTGCGCACTAATACACGCAACCCGCACCCTTCTTTCCGGAAGGTTCCGGAATGCCGTGGTGGTGGGATGCGAAGTCCAAAGCCGCTTCATAGTGTCGGGATTCCAGTCGCTGAAAGCCGTCTCGGCCGGGCCGTGCAAACCATTCGATGCAGAGCGCTGCGGCCTCAACAACGGCGAGGCGGCCGCCACCATGGTGATTTCGTCGCAGGGACCGGACTATGCATGGAAATTCGGGGCAGGTGCGGTCCGCAACGATGCAAACCACATCTCCGGCCCTTCCCGGACCGGCGAAGGCAGCTACAACTGCCTTAGGAGCGTTCTGAACCACTGCACCCGGGAAGAGCTTGCGCTTATAAGCGTCCACGGCACCTCTACCCGATACAACGACGAGATGGAATCCATCGCACTGTCCAGAGCCGGACTCAGTGAGATTCCGGTATGCGCCCTGAAGGGATGCTTCGGCCATACAATGGGAGCGGCAGGCATCCTCGAGACGCTGGTTACGATGGGAGCCCTGGAAAGAGGCATAATCCCGGCCACAAAAGGCTATTCGACCCCTGGGACCAGCTATCCAGTAAACGTATCCCCATTCAACCGGACAACCGGGAAAAAGGCTTTCATCAAGCTGCTCTCGGGCTTCGGGGGATGCAATGCCGCCATGCTGTTCAGGAAAGGAGGTGAGTCATGAGAATTGCAAGATGGTGCCGGATAACGCCCAGTTCCGTCGTAGTGGACGGAAAGGCCGTAAGCGTGGAAGGGACCGGCTCCCTTCTTCTCAAGGACCTGTACAGGAAGTTCATAGGGGATTATCCCAAGTTCTTCAAGATGGACACCCTGTGCCGGCTGGGCGTTGCCGGGGCGGCCCTGCTGGATTCCCCGGGAGAGCCCAGGGAAGACAGGGCGGTGCTCATTTTCTCGGCAAGCGGTCCCCTGTGCAACGACACCCATTACCAGAAAACCATTTCGGAGGAGGACTACTTTCCCAGTCCTTCCCTGTTCGTATATACCCTCGCCAACATCGTAACAGGTGAGATTTCCATCAGAAACCATTGGAAAGGAGACACTTCCGCATTCGTGATTCCCGGCTTCGACGCAGGGGAAATCGTCGCTTCCACCCTGTCCTGCCTTGCCGACCCCGTAACCCGGTCCGCAATTTGCGGATGGGCCGAATGCAGCGGAGACGATTCCTTCGACCTTCTGATGGTCCTTGCCGCAAGGGATGAAGGCGGTCTCCCCTTTGATGCAGAAACTTTGGATTATCTATATGGAAGAACTTATCAAGAACCTTAAGCTCCAGGTCATCGATGCACTCAACCTGGAAGGCATGACCCCCGACGACATCGACAACGACGCTCCCCTTTTCGGAGACGGCGGTCTGGGCCTGGATTCAATCGACGTGCTTGAACTCATAGTACTGCTGGAACGGAACTACGGGATAAAACTGTCCAACCCCGCCCAGGGGAAGGCGGTGTTCGCATCCATCGCCACAATGGCAGCCTATATCGCTGAAAACCGGAAAAAGTAGATGCCGGACAGGATATACATAACAGGGGCCGGAGTCATTTCGGCCATCGGCCGCGACAAGGACCAGTCGCTCCGCTCCCTCATGGAAGGAAGGGGCGGAACAGGCCCCCTGCACATCCTGGACGCCTCCCTGAAGGATTATCCCTGCGGAGAGGTACCCTTTACGGAAGGAGAACTCCGGAAAATGGCCGGGATCCCGGACGACGGGATAACCACCAGGTCGGCCCTGCTCGGGACCATCGCCCTGAAGGAAGCCGTCCTCCAGGCCGGACTGTCCGCTGAAGACATCGGCCGGGCCGCCCTGATATCCGGAAGCACGGTGGGAGGGATGGACAAGAGCGAGCGGCACTATCTGGATTTCCTGTCGCCCCGGGACCGCAATACAGGGTATATCAAGGTCCACGACTGCGGATCCACCACGGAACTCATCGCCGGGGCCGTAGGAGGCTTTTCCATGGCCACAACCCTCTCCACGGCCTGTTCCTCGGCGGCCAACGCCATTATCTTCGGGGCCTCGCTGATTAATGCCGGCCTGGCCGACATCGTAGCCGCAGGCGGGACGGAATGCCTCTCGAACTTCCACCTGAACGGCTTTGCAAGCCTAATGATCCTGGACACTGCCCCATGCCGCCCTTTCGACCACGGCAGGAACGGCCTCAACCTGGGTGAAGGCGCGGCCTTTGTCATACTGGAGAGCGGTTCCTCCGCCAAAAGGAGGGGTGCAAAAGCGCTGGCAAGGCTTTCGGGCTGGCATAATGCCTGCGATGCCTTCCACCAGACCGCAACGTCGGAAAACGGCGACGGACCTTACCTTGCGATGAAGGGCGCCATAGAAATGGCCGGGATCAGCCCCCGGGAAATAGATTACGTGAATGCCCACGGAACCGGGACCCCTAACAACGACCTCACCGAAAGCCGCGCCCTCAAAAGGGTCTTCACCCGGAAAATGCCCCCTGTGTCGTCCACAAAGGGTTTCACCGGCCACACCACAAGCGCCTCAGGTTCAATCGAAACCGTTTTCTGCCTGCTGGCCATGGAGCACGGATTCATCCCAGGAAACCTCGGATGGACCGCTTCCGACCCGGATTGCCTGACTCCGGTGCCGCCTTCCGGCCTGAAGGCCGATCTCCGCCACGTACTGTGCAACTCATTCGGGTTCGGAGGCAACGACTCCGCCCTCCTGCTCTCAAGGATATGATGGAAAAGAAGGTGTACATAAAGTCATTCTCCAGGATCTCTGTCCTTGACGGAGAGCCCGACTGCAGGGCCTTCCTTACGCCTATGGAGGCCAGGAGGATGAGCCGGATGATGAAAAGGGCTGTTTTCGTTTCCATGACCGCCCTGCAGAAGGCGGGCATCGGGAGTCCTGACGCAATCGTGACAGGGACCGGACTCGGGTGCCTGGAGAATACGGAAGCCTTCCTCAAGAGCCTTACCGGGGTGAACGACCTGCCGCTGAGACCCACGTCTTTCATGCAGTCCACCCACAACACGATAAGTTCCATGATAGCCATCAGGACCGGCTGTCACGGGTATAACGCCACCTATTCCCACCTTGGGACATCCTTCGAGAGCGCCATGCTCGACGGGTTGCTGCAAATCCGGTCGGGATCGGCAGCAAACGTGCTGGCCTGCGCATTTGAGGAACTGACTCCGGATTTCTCCAGGATGCTGGAAAAGACCGGATTCGGCCCGACCGTCAAGGACGGGCGGCTCAGTGAGACCGCCGTTGCAATGGTCCTGTCGTCCGATCCCCAAAACGCCATCTGCGAACTGTCGTCGGTAAAGCTGGGAAGAAGCGGGATTCCCATGCCGGAAGGATTCAGGATAATCACCAGGGACGACGCAATCTCCTCCTACGGAAACAATTTCAGCGTTTCAGCCCTCGCCGTCTGCGACGGGGCCCTGGCTGCTGCAGAAGGAGAAAAGTCACTGATATACAATAACTTCTCAGGGTACGACCAAGCCCTGACAATACTTTTGCCACCATGTGGAAACTAGTACCCCTCGCCATAATCCAAAGCCTGTTCCTCTGCGGCGGACAGGTTTTCCTGAAACTGGCAATGCTCGCCTCCGGTCCCTTTTCATGGACATGGAAATTCTTCGGGCGCCAGCTTACCAACTGGTGGTTCCTGGGATGCGGGGTATCCTTCGGCGTAGCCACCGTACTGTGGATGTACATCCTCAAGCACTATCCCTTTGGAATAGCCTATCCGCTTTCGTGCATGAGTTACGCCTTCGGGATGATAGCTGCGATCCTGATATTCAAGGAACAGGTGGTATGGACCCAGTGGCTGGGAGTGTTCCTGGTGATGAGCGGCTGCATCCTCATAGCAAAGTAACCCACATGAGAAAGGCCATAACCATATTCATTTCCACGGTCCTATGGTGCTTCAGCGCCATGGGGGCGACCCCGGACGAAGTGATTTCCAAGGTCAACGCAGCGATGCAGGAACGGAGCTCCGTGAGACTGGATTTCATCCAGACCAGGCATACCCCCCTCCTGAAGGAGAACCTCAGGAGCAACGGCAGCATCTGCTTCGCGGCCCCGCAAAAGCTCCGCTGGGAGGTAAAGTCCCCTTCCCCGTCGGTTTTCATACTTAACGGAAGCAAGGTCATGACTTCCTCGTCCAGAGGCGTTTCCATCAAGGACATATCCACCGACAGGCGCTTCCAGGGAATAGCCAGGAACATTTCCAGGATTTCATCCGGGCCGCTCGTGGATACCCGGTCATTCGATGTGACCGTACTGGAAGGCGACATGGAATGGACCATCAGGATGATACCGCACAGACGCGACCTCTCCTCCCTGTTCAAGGAGATAGTCCTGACCGCCGACAAGGGTTCGCACCTTGTGGGAAAAGCGGTCCTGCTTGACGGCGAGGGCGGTTCCACCACCCTGGAGTTCAGCAATCTGCAATTCGGGAGCGAACTTGACGACAATCTCTTTGCCATCCAATGACCATGGAAGACCTGTTTGAAATATTGTCGGAATCGGTTTCCTGCGGATCCGGGGAATTTTCAATAAGGCTGAACCCCGGCCACAGTCTGTACAAGGCACACTTCCCGGGCAACCCCATCACTCCCGGCGTATGCCTCATTAAGATAGCGACCATACTGTGCTCGAGGGTGGCCGGAAGGAATCTGTCGCTGTACGGGGCTTCCGAAGTGAAATTCCTTTCCCCGCTGAGACCCGGCGGAGGGACACCGGTAGAGTTCTCCGTCACCCTTTTAAGGGAGCCGGGCGATTACCGGGCAATGATATCCTGCGACGGCAGGGCCCATGCCCGCATGAAACTGTCGTTCAAATGAGTACGGTACCAAGGATATGCGTCGTAATACCGGTGTACAACAACGCCGGGACTATCGCCGACGTGGTACGCCGCTCCATGGAGCAGGTCCCGGACGTGATAGTTGTGAATGACGGCAGCACCGACCTTACCATGGAAGCGGTAAAGGGGCTGGGCGCAAGGATAGTGGACCTGGGAACCAACCGCGGGAAGGGGGCCGCGCTGAAGGAAGGATTCCGCGCCGCAAGGGAAGATGGATTCACACACGCCATCACCCTCGACGGCGACGCTCAGCATTACCCTGAAGATATTCCGCTTATAATCAATAAGTTACTACTTAATCCCGACGCCTTGATAACCGGCAGCCGGAACCTCCGGAGCGAGGGTATGCCGGGTGGGAACACCTTTGCAAACAGGTTCTCCAATTTCTGGTTCACCCTGGAAACATGGCAGAGGATACCCGACACCCAGACCGGGTTCAGGGCCTACCCCCTTGACAGGCTTCCATCTCCGGCCGTGATGACATCCCGCTACGAGGCCGAACTGTCACTGCTGGTATTCTCGGCCTGGAAAGGCGTCAGGATAGTGCCTGTTCCTGTAAGGGTTTACTATCCGCCTGAAGGAGAGAGGGTTTCATCGTTCCGTCCCGTCAGGGATTTCCTCCGCATAAGCCTGCTCAATACTGTACTATGCATCCTTGCCATTGTCTATGGCTGGCCCAGGATGGCTTTGAGAAAACTGGTCTGACGTGAAGAAAGCAATCCTGGCAATATATGATTTCCTGTCCGGACGCAAGGGTCTTGCGGCCCTGATACTGGCCGTACTGACCATACTGTCCGTCATACCGGCGCTCAGGATGCATTACAACGAGGATATCTCGGCTTTCCTGCCGCAAAGCGAGGAGACCGCCAGGATCAGGGAGGTGTATTCCATGCTCGGCTCAGAGAACAGGATTGCAGTGCTTTTCTCCATCAGGGAAGGCGAGGAGCCGGCCGATACCGCCTACACCCTGATGAACGCCATGGACTCCTTCGCCTCTTTATGGGAGGAAGCTGATACCGCCCGGATCATTTCATCGGGAATTGGGGCATCAACCGGCCCACAGGGCGGCGAAGTCCTTGGGTTCATCACCTCAAAATGGCCATATTTCCTTGAGAGACAGGACTTTGAAAGGATTGATTCCCTGATGTCGGAGCCCGGATTCATAACGGAAATGCTGCAGCAGGACCGTCAGGCACTGTTCTCCCCCGTCTCCGGACCCGCAACCCAGGTTATGAGGGCGGATCCGCTGGGTCTGTTCTCGCCCGTACTCCGGAAACTCTCCTCGGCAATCCCCCAAAGCGGAGCCAGGATAGAGGATGGCTACCTCTTCACACCTGACGGAAGCACGGGAATCATATTCTTCAACTCCCCTTTCGGAGGAGGTGAATCCGGCAACAACGCCCTTCTCGCAAGCCTTGTCAGGCAGGTCTCGGAGGCTGCCATGGAAGAGAACCCGGAAGTATCGGTATCTGCAACCGGAGGCCCCCTGGTGGCAGTTGAGAACGCCTCCAGGATCAAGAAAGACAGCATCCTTGCCATATCGCTGGCCCTGGTACTTATACTGATCGTACTCCACCTTTCGTTCAAAAGGGTGTCGGACGTGGTGTGGATAATGGTCTCCATACTCTGCGGAGCCCTTTTCGCGCTTGGCCTTATCGCCCTATTCAAGCGGACTGTATCGGTTATAGTCCTTGGAATAGGTTCCATGATAATAGGTATCGCAGCCAACTATCCGTTGCATTATGTGGACCACCTGAAGTTCCAGAAAGACCGCAGGAAGGCCCTCAAGGACCAGATAATGCCTCTGCTGGTGGGCAATGTCACAACGGTGGGCGCATTCCTGTCGCTGATGCTCCTGAAGGCCGATGCCATGCACGAGTTTGGTTTCATCGGTGCCATGACCCTTGTGGGAACCATCGTGTTCGTGCTGGTCTTCCTGCCGGTTTTCATCCCCGGCGAGACCTCGCCAAGGCAAACCCTCAAACTCGATCTGGGACGGTTCTTCAATCCCGGAAAGAGAACCAGGGGGCTGATACTCACCGGTTTCCTGCTGCTGACCGCCTTCCTGGCCTGGGAGAGCCGCAAGACCTCGTTCGACGCGGACCTTCACAATATCAACTACATGACTCCTTCACAGGAGAAAGGATTCGAAGTCCTGTCCACGCTGGGGGAAAACCCCGACGGCACAGTAACCGTATATGCCGTTGCCGAGGGCGACACCCCTGACCATGCGCTGGAGGCGAACCGCATGCTGCTCCAGTCGCTTCCAGGGGACGCCGTCAGCATCGCCCCGCTGCTTCCTTCAAGGAAGGAACAGGAAGAAAGGCTGACTCTCTGGGATTCATTCAGGAAAGGCCACCAGGATGACTTTTCCGTTTTCCGCAGGGAAGCCGCCTCGCTCGGCTTTGCCGAGGATGCCTTCGGGCCCTTCCTCAATATTCTGGAAAAGAATTGGAAGGTTCAGGAAGTATCTTATTTCGAGCCTGTTACATCAACCGTAGGAGCCTCCATGTTCTTCCCCGGCGAAGGCCGGACAAGGATAGTAAACCGACTCCTTGTAAACCCGTCGTCAGTCGGAACGGTAAAGGCGGCAAGCGTCCCGGAGGGCTGCTTCGTCTTTTCCGCAAGCGATGCCGGATCCGGAATAGTATCGCTGCTGGGAGATGATTTCAACACCGTGGGAACCCTTTGCAGCGCCATCGTATTCATCTTCCTGGTACTGTCGCTGGGCTCCCTGGAACTTGCCATAATGGCATTCCTTCCGCTTGCCGCCGCCTGGGTATGGATACTGGGGATGATGCACCTGGGAGGCATCTCCTTCAACATAGTCAACATAATCCTGGCTACTTTCATCTTCGGACAGGGCGACGACTATACAATCTTCATCACGGAAGGGCTGATATACGAAAGGGCCACGGGTAAGAAGATACTCCATTCATGGAGGAACACCGTGGTGCTCTCGGCCCTTATCATGTTCATCGGTATTGGTTCCCTGATAGTGTCGAGGCATCCGGCCATGCGCTCCCTGGGTCAGGTCACCGTCATAGGCATGTTTGCGGTGGTGGTCATGGCCTGCTACCTTCCTCCGGTGGTGTTCCGGTTCCTGACCAGGAAAAACGGAGAGGAAAGGGTCCATCCGCTGACTGCCGGCAGCCTGGTCACCACCGGAGGAGAACTGCTGCTGTTCCTGCTGGCGATGCTCGTCCTGACACCGGCAGCGGCCCTGCTGTTCCTGCTGGTTCCTCGCTCCGAAAAACGGAACCTCTTCTACCACAAGGCAATACAAAACGTTTCCAGGTTCGCCCTCCGGTGCCTTCCCGGTGGAAAATACAAGGTATACAACCCTTATGGGGAGGACTTTACAAAGCCCGCCGTCATAACCTGCAACCATCAGTCACATCTTGACGTTCTTTCCATACTGGCGCTTACGCCAAAGGTCATACTCCTGACCAACGACTGGGTGTGGAACAATCCTTTTTACGGCTATCTCATCCACAAGGCCGAATTCTACCCCATCTCAAAGGGGTATTCTGAGAACCTTGACAAGCTCAGGGACCTGGTGGCAAGGGGCTACTCGATAGCGGTATTCCCCGAGGGGACCAGAAGCCCCGACTGCAGCATCCAGCGTTTCCACAGGGGCGTCTTCCTCATGGCAAGGGACCTTGGACTGGACATCCTTCCGCTATGCATCCACGGATTCGGTTACATGCTTCCAAAGCGGGAACTATCGTTCCAGAAGGCCTGCATATCACTGGAAATAGGGCAAAGACGGCCCTTCAACACAGTTTCGGACGACCTAAAGGCCGAAGCCCGCTCTTTCAGGCAGCACTACATCCGGTGGTATGAAGGAATCAGGGTGCAGAGGGAGACGCCGTCATACAATGCCCCCATCGTCAGGTCACAGTATCTATACAAAGGTTCCGACAGTGCGGCGGAGGTCAGGAAATACCTGAAAAAGAAGGTCTTCCAACAAATCGAAGAAATCCCCTCAGGCACTGCTACCATTACCGTAACGGGCAGCGGATGCGGGGTATTCGCCCTGCTCCTTGCCCTTTCCAGGAAAGATATCGGGGTATTTGCCTGCGAGATGGACGAGGAGAAGCACCTTACGGCCCTCCGGTGCTCCCTGGTACCCGGGAACCTGCATCACATCCTGCTTGAAGAAGGTGCCGCCGCGCCTCAAGCCGACCTTACCATAGCACTATGAAAAGGATTGCCGCCATACTGCTTGTCCTGCTGGGCGCCATTGTGGCCTCGGCCCGCGGCAAGGTCCACTCTCCCATTGCTCCGGTAAGGATATGGGAAGGGACCCTCGAACGGGCCGCCGGAGTGCTGCTGTATCCCTTTCCGGCTGAGGTTCAAGGCTCAGGGACATGCATAATCGTCTGCCCCGGAGGAAGTTACTTCTGGCACGACATGGAGGCCGAAGGCGAGAGCGTTGCGCGCTGGCTCTCCTCAAAAGGCATCACCGCCTTTGTCCTGAAATACAGGGTAGGCGGCGCGGGTGATTTCATTACGGGCTCCAGGGCCATATCCCGTCGGCGGCGCCACCCCGACATGATAGCCGACCTGCAGATGGCTATCATGACCGTCAGGACCAGGGCCGGAGAATTCGGTATCGACCCGTCCAGGATAGGGGTCATGGGCTTTTCGGCCGGAGGCCACCTGGCAATGAGTTCCGCCGTCTTCCCCCACGAGGGTTTCCTGAGGGCCAAGGGGGTGGACATCACCGCCAGTCCCGCCCCGGACTTTGTGGCTCCGGTATACCCGGTGGTGACCTTTTCCGACGAAAGATACGCCCACAGGCGCTCCAGAAGGGGCCTTCTCGGTGAAGGCCGCACCCGGAACCGGGCCCTGAGGGATTCCATGTCGCTGGAAAAGCATATTCCGGCCGGCTGCCCTCCGGTGTTCCTCCTCAACTGCAAGGATGACCCTGTGGTCCGGTGGGAGAACTCCGCCCTGCTGGACTCAGCCCTCACTGAAAAAGGAGTCCCGCACCTCTGGACCCTGTATGAAACCGGCGGACACGGCTTCGGAGCCGATATCACAAAGCAGGATTCCAACACATCTGGCTGGCAGGACCTTTTCCTCGATTGGCTGGGATCGGTGCTGGAAAGATGATTTGAAGTTGTTATATTTGTCTCATTATGGCAACGGATATAGAATTCAGGCCCCCGGACGAAATCAAGGCATTTCAGGAAGGTCTTCTCCATCAGGCACTTGCATACCTGAAGGATAACTCCAAGTACTATCAGAGGATGTTTTCCTCCTACGGAATCGACATCGGGAGGATACGCCACATCGAGGACCTGGTGAAGATCCCCTTTACCGAGAAAAAGGACCTCCAGCTGTTCGGCGACGAGTTCCTGTGCTGCCCCAAGTCCAGGATAATCGACTTTGTCACGACCTCCGGCACCCTCGGCGAGCCTGTGACCTTCGGATGCACCGAGAAAGACCTCCAAAGGCTTGCCCTCAACGAGAAGAAATCGTTTGAATGCGCCGGCGTCCGCCCTGGAGACAGGGTCCAGCTGATGACCACCCTCGACAAACGCTTCATGGCCGGGATGGCATATTTCCTTGGCCTGAGGGAACTGGGAGCAGGTGTCATCAGGGTTGGGAACGGAATCCCCGAGCTGCAGTGGGACACCATCCGGAGGCTCGAGCCCGATACCATAATGTGTGTTCCCTCGTTCATTCTCAGGCTGATACAGTATGCCGAGGAGCATGGGATAGATTACAGGTCCAGCAGCATCCGCAGGATAATAGGCATCGGCGAGGGCCTTCGCGACCAGGACTTCAACCTCAACCTCCTTGGACGCAAGATCAAGGAGAAATGGGATGTGGACCTCTTTGCCACCTACTCGTCCACCGAGATGGGCGCCACGTTCTCAGAATGCCCATACGGCCAGGGCGGACACGTCCATCCGGAACTGATCATCGTGGAAATCATCGGCGAGGACGACATGCCTGTTCCAGACGGCGAGACCGGCGAGATAGTGGTCACCACCCTTGGAGTGGAAGGAATGCCTCTGTTGAGATTCCGAACCGGCGACATGGCTGCAAAGAGGACCGGGCATTGCAGGTGCGGCCGCTGGTCGTACCGCCTCACTCCCCTTGTGGGCCGCAAGAACAATATGATAAAGCTAAAGGGAACCACCCTTTACCCGCCTGCCGTGAACGACGTGCTGGACAATACGGAATATGTTGAGAATTACGTGGTTATCGTCCAGGACAGCGAGGCAGGGACCGACGACGTGGTGGTCCGTCTGGGACTCAAGTACACCCCGCCTTTCGACCCGGTCAAGGATCTCAAGGACCGCTTCCGCTCAAGGATCCGCGTGGCGCCCAGGATCGAGGTCTGCCCCGTCCCCGAAATCGCCGCCATAAACTACCCGGCCACATCCCGCAAGCCGGTCAAGTTCATCGACAACCGGAAAAAGCAATGATCCCCGACTCCTTTGACGACATAAGGCCTTACCGCGACCCGGAAATCCCCGCCGCGATGGAGAGGATTGCGTCAAATCCCACCTTCAGGCTCATATCCGACTTCCTCTTCCCTGAGAGGAGGGTGGAAGATGTCAGGAAAGACCTTGCCGGAGTCAGGACCACCCATGATTTCCAGCATATCTTCATGAAGCCGGCAATAGGCTCCATCGTGGAAAAGACCACCGGAGGGGTAACCTTCGACGGGCTGGACACCCTTCCCGCTGACGGGCGGTACCTTTTCATCTCCAACCACAGGGACATAGCCCTGGACGCCGCCATCCTCACCTGGGCGATGGCCTGCAGGGACATAGAAACACCGGAAATAACCTTCGGGGCCAACCTGATGCAGGGCCAATTCGTGATCGACTTTGGAAAATCCAATAAGATGTTCCGGGTGGAAAGACCGTCTACGGCCTCCTCGGTGAAGGAATTCCTGCTCGGATCAAGGAGACTGTCGGAATATATCAGGGAAACGATCACCGTAAGGCGCCAGAGCGTCTGGATCGCCCAGCGGAACGGCAGGACCAAGGACGGGAACGACACCACCGACCAGGGCCTTGTGAAGATGCTGGGGATGAGCCTGCCCGACGACAAGGTGGAGGCGCTGGCGTCACTCAACATCGTTCCGATGTCCATATCCTATGAGTGGGAGCCGTGCGACATACTGAAGGTGCTGGAACTGTACGAGACCTCGAGGAGGGCCTATATCAAGAAGCCAGGAGAGGACCTGGCCAGCATAATCCAGGGCATTATCCAGCCCAAGGGACGTATCCACATCAGTCTTTGCAATCCCATCGGCAGGGACGAACTTCTATCGCTGGACCACCTTGTCAACAGCCGGTACAACCGAGAGGTCGCTTCGCTCATCGACCACAGGATAAGGGGGGCCTACCGGATGTGGCCCAACAACTACATTGCCCACGACATACGCTTCGGCCGGCACAGTTATGCCCACCTCTATACAAAAGAGGAAAAGGCGGCCTTTGAGGACCACCTTTCCGAGCTTTCAAAATACGATTCCTACGATGTGGAGCAGCTCAGGGACATCCTGCTCTCAATCTACGCCACACCAGTGGACAACGCTCCTTCCACTATTTGACCATGCCGCTGAAGCCCATGAATGCAAGGGCGAGGATCCCGACGGTAACGAGTGCGATGGGAACCCCCTTGAACGCCTTGGGAACGTCGTTCAGCGAAAGATGCTCACGCAGTCCGGCAAAGATCACCATTGCAAGTCCGTAACCGAGCGAGGTGGCAAAAGCGTACACCAGCGCCTCTCCCAGGTTCAGCCAATGAGCCTCCTGCCCGAAGGTGAACTGCTTGGTGACCACATTGATGGCCACGCCCAGGACAGCGCAGTTGGTGGTAATCAGGGGAAGGAAGATACCGAGCGCGGAATACAGCGAAGGGCTTATCTTCTTCAGCACGATCTCCACCATCTGGACCAGGGCCGCAATCACCAGGATGAAGGCAATGGTCTGGAGGAACTCCAGGTTGAAGGGTATCAGCAGGTATTTGTTGATGAGGAAGGTTACCAGGGTGGCAAGGGTGATGACAAAGCACACCGCCCCCGACATTCCGGTTGCCGTGGAGAGCTTGTTGGAAACTCCCAGGTAGGGGCAGATCCCGAGGAACTGCGCCAGGACGATATTATTGACGAATATCGCGGAAATTATAATGAGGAAATACTCCATGGCTATTTCTCCTTCTTGGTCAACTTGTTGAACAGAACCATCAGATAACCCAGGCAGAGGAATGCTCCGGGGGCCATCACAAAGGCAAGCATGGCATCACCGGTTATGAACTTCCACCCGAAAACCGAGCCGCTGCCGAGGATTTCACGGACTGCACCCAGCACCGTGAGGCTGAGGGTGAAGCCGAGTCCGACGCCAAGGCCGTCAAGTGCCGAATCCAGCACGCCGTTGCGGCTGGCAAAGGCCTCGGCACGACCAAGCACGATGCAGTTCACCACGATGAGCGGGATGAAAAGCCCCAGGGTCTCGTACATGGCCGGGGTATAGGCCTGCATCATGAACTGCAACAGCGTAACGAACGAAGCGATTATGACGATATAAACGGGGATATGGACCTTATCGGGGGTTATCCTGGCAACCGCCGATATCGCCATGTTGGAAAGCACCAGCACGAAAAGGGTGGCAAGTCCCATGCCCAGGCCGTTGACGGCCGAAGTGGTGGTTGCCAGCGTGGGGCACATACCAAGCAGCAGCACAAAGGTGGGATTGTCCTTGACAAAACCCTTGGTAATGAGTTTCAACTTATTCATTTTCAATTCCCTCCTCATTGTTTTGAGCCTGTTCCCCAGTCTCGGGGGCCATTGCGGCAAAGGCCGAAAGGGCATTTGAAACCGCAAGGGTATAGGCCCTGGAAGTGATCGTGGACGCGGTGATTGCGTCGATGTCGCCGTTGTCCTGCTTGACAGCGAGAATCTTCACGGCCGGGTCAAGCCCTTCCCACTGTGTGCGGAAAAGGGAATTCTTCTCGGTGCATTTCGCACCGAGGCCTGGGGTCTCGTTGTTCACCAGTACATCGGTGTTGTATACCTTTCCGTCGGGGGTGATGCCAACCAGGACGGTAAGCATTCCGCCAAATCCGGAAGTGGTGCTCTCAAATGCGTAACCAACTGTTTCTCCGTCCTTTACGGCCTTGTAGCAGTTGGACTCAGTGCCGCCGCATTCCACTTTCATGGCCTCAGTCGAATCAAATGCGGGGACCACCACGGCGATGGCCCGGTCAAGCTTGTCGGCCGCGGCCTTGCGGATGGGCTCCTCGGTGAGGGCATGGGCGAATGCCAGCAGGGCTGAACAAACCAGACAGGTCAGCGTGAGGACCAGAGTCATGTTCAAAAGATTGGATTTTGCCGCCATGGATCAGGCCCTCCCGAATTTTTTCTGCTTGAACCACCTGTTGAGAAGCGGAACAACCGAGTTCATGATAAGGATTGCAAAGGAAACGCCTTCGGGATACGACCCGAAGTAACGGATCATCACCGTAAGGAATCCTATCCCAACGCCAAAGACCACTCCTCCCCAGTTGCTCATAGGGGAAGTAACGTAGTCGGTCGCCATGAAGCAGGCACCCAGGATAAGACCGCCGGTGAGGAGGTTGAATAGTGGATCGGTAAACCTTGCAGGATTAATTCCCCAGAAAATGAGGGATGTAAGGGCCACCGTGGCAAAGATGGAAAGGGTAATCCAAGGCTTCACCACCCTGCGGCAGAGCAGGTACACGAAACCGGCCAGCAGGGCAAGCGCACAGACTTCGCCGGCGGAACCGCCGAGGTTTGCGAACAGCATGCTGGAATAGTCATATCCTCCGGCGGCCATGATGTCCTGCACGCTGGAACCCTTCAGAAGTCCTTCCTTTATTGCGCCGAGGGGGGTGGCGCCGGTAATCGCATCGGCACCGAAAAGTCCCTGGGGAGCGCTCCAGGTCGTCATTTGCGAAGGATAGGAAACCAGCAGGAAGACACGGCCCACTATAGCCGGATTGAACACGTTCTGGCCGATTCCGCCGAAGGTCATCTTGGCTACGCCGATTGCCACCACGGCACCTATCACCATGATCCACCAGGGAAGCGTATAGGGCACGTTGAGGGCAAGGAGGACGCCGGTAATGACGGCCGAGAGGTCGCCCACGGTGGACGGCTTCTTCATCAGGAACCTGGTAATGAGGTATTCCAGCAGCACGCAAGTTGCCACGCTGACACCCATCAGCAGCAATTCCCTCCATCCGTAGAACACGACCGACGCCACGACAGCCGGGGCAAGGGCTATGAGCACATCCGCCATCAGGGACCTGGTGGAGTCCTTGGAATGGATGTGGGGCGACGGTGAAACTAAGAGTTTGCTCATTATCTGTTGTTATTTTTTTGTTGCACGTGCACGAATGGCCCTCAGGACGGCACCTTTGGCCAGACGGATATTGTCAAGGAGAGGGATGTTTGCCGGGCAGCTGTAAAGGCAGCAGCCGCACTCTATGCAGTCCTGGACGGCATTCGCCTCAAGGGCCTCAAGGTCGTCGACCTTGGCGAGGCGGTTCAGCAGGAACGGTTCCAGGCCCATAGGGCATGCATCGGCGCATTTGCCGCACCGGATGCAGTTGGAAGCCGGTTTACGACGGGTCTGCGCCTCGGTAAGCATCAGCAGGGCGCCGGTTCCCTTGAGGGTGGCGGCATCGAGGTTGGAAACGGCACGTCCCATCATGGGACCGCCGCTTATCACCTTCACCGCATTTTCGGGAAGGCCTCCCAGATAATCCAGGATGAACCTCAGGGGTGTTCCCACCCTCACCAGCAGGTTGGCCTGACGGGGGAAGCACTCACCCGTCACGGTGACCGAATTGTCCACGATGGGCTTGTTTTTCAGTACAGCGTCATACACGGCAAGGGCGGTTGCCACGTTCTGGACCACCGCACCCACGCTGATGGGAAGGGCCCCAGAGCCCACCTGGCGGTGCATCACGGCGTCGATCAGCTGCTTCTCACCTCCTTGAGGATATCTCTTCTTAAGGCTCAAGACGCTGATTCCCTGATACTTGGGTGAAATCTTGGACAGTTTTTCAATAACCGCTTTGATATGCTCAATGGCCTCGGGCTTGTTCTCCTCGATACCGATGGTGCAGGGGACGTTGCCCATCACCTGCCTGAGGATGGCGGCTCCTATCACGACCTGCTCCCCTTTCTCCAGAAGGGTACGGAAATCGGATGTAAGATAAGGCTCGCACTCACAGGCGTTTATGATCACCATCCCGCACTTTGAACCGGGAGGCGGCGAGAGTTTGACATGGGTGGGGAACGTCGCTCCGCCCAGGCCGACTACTCCGCCGAGACGGATTTTCTCAATTATTGCCTTGTTGTCGTCGGGAATTTCGGTCAGGATGGTGTCGGACGTGTCGATCCCTTCCATCCATTCATCGCCCTCCACGGCAATCTCGATGGTCATCACCTCGTTTCCGGCAAGGTCCTTCCTGGGGGCCACGGACTTGACGGTCCCGGATACGGAAGAATGGATGAAGGCCGATACGAAACCGCCCGGTTCGGCTACCACCTGGCCCACCTTGACCTTGTCGCCGGGGGCTACCACAGGCTTTGCCGGAGCGCCGATATGCTGTGCCACAGACAGATAAACCGTAGGGGGAAGCGGCAGCGGTTCTATGGCGCAGCCGCGTG
Source organism: Bacteroidales bacterium (assembly GCA_017437755.1). GTDB lineage: Bacteria > Bacteroidota > Bacteroidia > Bacteroidales > UBA932 > Cryptobacteroides. Next base: position 48,431 of record JAFRXI010000013.1, on the reverse strand, counting down.
AAATCTTGCTGTCATGCGGATGGACTCCGCCTATCGAGAATGTTCTTTTCATGCTCTATTCCTCCTCTTTCTTCTGTGGTTCCTGAGCCGCGGCCTCAGCTGCAGCCTTTGCCGCAGCGGCAGCGGCCTCGCGGGCCTTCCTCTGACGCTCCTGGACCCTGGCCTTTACGGCATCCTTGTCCAAAGGCTTGGGGAAGTTGACCCCGTGGATGGCTCCGGTGGGGCACAGCGCCTCACATTCGCGGCAGAGCTTGCACTTGGAACTGTCGATGTAGGCCACGTTGTTCTCCAGGACAATGGCACCGTGGGTGCAGGTCTTCACGCATATCCCGCAACCGATGCAGGCTGCCGCACAGGCTTTCTTTGCAGAGGGGCCCTTGTCTCGGTTAAGGCAGGAGACGTATTCCCTCATCCCGCGGGGGCCCTTGGCCCTGAGTTCCATGACGCTCTTGGGACAGGCCTTGACGCAAGCGCCGCAAGCCGTGCACTTGGCCTCGTCCACCACTGGAAGTCCCGTCTCGGGATCCATGGAAAGGGCGCCGAAGGTACAGGCCGCCACGCAGTCGCCGCAACCGAGGCATCCCCAGGCGCATGCGGTATCGCCGCTGTACAAGGAGGCCTTGACACGGCAGGAAGGATAGCCGTCATAATCGTTCACTTTGGGACGGTTCTGGCAGGTTCCGTTGCAACGGACCACGGCCACCATCGGAGCCTTGGCCACTGCCTCGATCCCGAGAATCCCGGCCACCTTGGCCATGGTGTCGTTCCCTCCGACGGGACAGAAAATCCCATCGAGGGTTTCGGACGACACGGCAGCCTCGGCGAAGGCCCGGCAGCCGGCAAAGCCGCATCCTCCGCAATTGGCACCCGGCATCGTCTTCTCCACCTCGTCTATCCTCGGGTCCTCCTCCACCTTGAACTTTTCAGCCACAAGGTAAAGGACCAAGGCCAGCACGAGGCCGAGTGCGGTGACAATCGCAATAGTCCAGATAATAGTCTGAGTCATTGATGTAATTTATTGGTTATTATTTAATTACGAAGATATATTCGTTTCTCAGCTTCCCCCGGAAAAGCCACAGGACAAAATACCAGAGAGCAACGGCGCCAATCCCCGAGAGGCCGGCGGCGACTTCCGGGACCCCGAGCGGAAGGAGGGTCAGGATTACAGCCAGCAGCAGCACCAGGGGCACCACGTACGAGAGCCATACGGCCTTGAGCCCCATGGACGCCTTGAGTACCACATCCACCTCGTCTCCCACATTGCGCATCGCCCAGGGGTCGGTGGGAACCTGGATTATCTTCTCCGTCTGCTCCCCCATCCCGCAGAGCCCGGCGGCATGGCACGACGAACAGGCCGATGCCGAGATTATGCTCACCGATGTTATCTGCGGGGTGATTTCGATTATCCTGCCCCTGTGCGAAACCTCTTCCATAGCCATATCAGAAACCGCTGTTTGAGAATTCGTCATCGGAATTCATGCTGCTTTCAATTCCCATGGCAGCAGCCTGCATGTCAAGCGTCTGGTCCACTTCCACAAAGCGGACCTGCTCGCTCTTGAACATCAGAGGATACTCGCCAACCTCGCCGTTACGGTGCTTGGCAATGCAGATATAGGTCTTTCCCCTCTCTGCCGGATCCTCCGTAAGTCCCATGTAGTCAGGACGGTGGATGAAGATGACCATATCGGCGTCCTGTTCGATGGAACCGGACTCGCGAAGGTCGCTGAGCTGGGGCTTCCCTGCCCCGCCGGTACGCTGCACGGCCTGGCGGGAAAGCTGGGAAAGGGCGATTATGGGGACGTTGAGCTCCTTGGCCGTGGCCTTGAGCGTCCTGGAAATGGCCGCCACCTCCTGCTCCCTCATCCCGCGGAGCTCGGTAGGGCCCTGGATGAGCTGGAGGTAGTCGACTATTATGAGCCTCACCCCTTTCTGCTTGACCAGACGCTTGGCCTTGGTGCGGAATTCCATGAGGGGGATACCCGGGGTATCATCGATGTAGAGGGGGGCCTTTGCAAGGTCCTTGAGCCTGATTTCCAGTTGTTCCCACTCATAGCTCTCCAGCTTGGAGCCGCCCTTTATCTTGTCGGCGGGGAGGCCGGTCTCGCTTGTCATAAGCCTCTTGGCAAGCTGGATCGCCGACATTTCCAGAGAGAAGAAGGCCACCGGCATGTTGTGCTCCACGGCGGCATTCCTGGCCAGGTTGAGGCTGAATGCGGTCTTACCCACGGAGGGCCTGGCCGCGAGGATGATAAGGTCGGACTTCTGCCATCCCTGGGTAACCCTGTCGATGGAAGGGAAACCGGAAGGAACGCCGCTGAGACCCGTATGGCCCTGCATCTCCTGGATGTCGGCCATTGCGGTGTTGATGATGGACCCTATGTCCTGGACATCCTTCTTGACGTTGTTCTGGATGGCCGCAAAGACCTTTGTCTGGGCCACGTCGATAAGGTCGTCCACATTTATGGAATCATCGTACGACTGCTTGAGGATATCATACGAGGCGGTGATAAGGTCGCGCTGTATGGTCTTCTGCTTGAGTATCTTGATATAATACTCGATATGGGCCGCCGCACCTATTTTCTGGGTGAGGCCGGCCAGGGCGACGGGACCGCCCACGGTTTCCAGCTCGCCCTTTGAACGGAGCTTGTTGCTGACAGTGATCATGTCAATCGACACATGCTCGTTCACAAGCTCCATCATGGCCTCGAAGACCATACGGTGCTTGGGGTCATAGAAGCACGACGGGGAGAGTTCCTCCATGGATTCGTCGATGGTGGAGGGCTCCACGAGCATGGCTCCCAGGACGGCCTCTTCAACATCAAGAGCCTGAGGCGGTCTGTTTCCCATCTCAAGCCCTAATGTATCCAGATTGACCGCCTGATCTCTCTTCCGGGATGTTCTCCGAGGTGTTTCAGGCATAAACAAAGGTTTCTATTCGAAATCCGGATTAATGATGATTCGTCCGCAGTGCTCGCAGATTATGAGCTTCTTGTTGGAAGCTATGTCTATGAGCCTCTGGGGAGTTATGGTGTTGAAGCATCCCCCGCAGGAATCCCCGTTGAATACGGAGACCACGGCAAGGTGGTTGTGCACGCTGGAGCGGATGCGCTCATAGGCGCTCATCGTACGGGCATCGATCCTGAGGGCGCAGTCTTCCCTCCTGGCACGGAGTTCCTCCTCTTCCCTGGCGGTGGATTCCACTATGGAAGCAAGTTCGTCCTTCTTTGCCGAGAGGTCCTCCCCGCGGATGGAAATCCTGTCCTTGAGGTCATCCAGTTCGTCCTTGCGGTCGGCAATCTCGTAACGGATCTCGCCGATGTTCTTCTCCGCTATCTGGCGAAGGAGCTCCTGGTTCTCGATTTCCTTGTTGATGGAGTCGTACTCACGGCTGTTGGAGATGCTCTCCAGCTGCTTCTGGTACTTTGCGATGGCGTTCTCGCACTCGACGATGTTCTGCTTCTTCTCTACGATGGCCCTGTTGAATTCGTCGATCACGGCCACGAGCTCGGCGCTGCGGGCCTTGAGGTCGGATATCTCATCCTCAAGGGCTTCCACCTCGGAGGGGAGTTCGCCACGCAGCTGCACAATCCTGTCGATGGCGGAGTCGGCCTCCTGCAGGGCATAAAGGGTCTTGAGCTTCTCCTCGACGCTGATTTCCGAGTCGGCAAAATTCTTCTGGAGCGAGACAAACGTTTCCCTCTGGTCAATGGGAGTCTCAACTTTCTTGATTTTCTTGGCCATATCCTGTTTTAAAAATAATGTATCGGATTACTGTTTCTTACATCTTCACTGATGCAAGTGGCAAAGTTAGGAAATTTTTTCGTCAACAGCGAAAATAATATGTCCACAATCTCCACTTCTCCCTCAAAATGTCCGATATCCGCCACCATGAACCCTTCAGGAGTGAAAAAATTGTGATATGATATGTCGCCGGAGATGTAAAGCTTGGCTCCAGAAGCCCTGGCCTTTCCGATGAGCGACCCGCCCGATCCCCCGCACATGGCCACCCTCGTAATCAGCCCTGAAACCGGTCTGGAAGAACGTATAACCTTGAGCGAGAAGCACTTCTTTACATACTCCAGGGCCTCCTCTGCTTCCATCGGACGGGGCAGTTCGCCAACGGCGCCCAGCCCCACTCCGCCTTCCTCCTCGTCCAGGATACGGATATCCTCAAGTCCGAGCCGCCTGGCCATGGCCCCGCTCACCCCGCCAATGACCTTGTCGGCGGAAGTATGGGAGGCATAGACCGCCACATGGCCCCTTATGGCCGCCGAGACGGCGTCGGAGACAGGATCTCCCGGAACAATCCTCTTCAGTCCCCCGAAAATGAGCGGATGATGGGTAACCACCATGTCAAGGCCGCGCCTTACGGCCTCGGCGATCAGCTCCGGGGTGCAATCAAAGCCCACCAGGACCCCATGGACCTCGTCGTCGGGCGACCCTATGCAGAGTCCTCCGTTATCCCACGATTCCTGGATGCCAAGCGGGGCGAACTCCTCTATGACAGAGGTTATATCCCTGACTTTCATAGGCTTTTCCTTACTTCGTCAAGTTCCCTGCGGATCTTCTTAAGGCTTTCCAGGGTCTTGACCTTCTTGGCCACGGCATTCCGGTCGGCAGCCATCTTGCGGGCCGCTCCTTCCAGCGTCATACCGCTGTCCTTTACCAGGAACTTTATCTGGCGGAACGCCTCGATATCATCGGCGGAAAACATCCTGTCGCCCTTAGCGTTGCGGCGAGGCTTGATCTCCCGGGGGAAACTGTTGGCCCAGAAACGGACAGCGGAGGTATTCTCGCCTAGCATGGCGGCCACCTCGCCGATAGAGTAGAAAAGCTTTTCCATATACGAGCAATTGTTGTTAATCCATTGATTGTCCGGTATTTGCCGACATATATAGCATATTGGCGTATTCCTCGGGGCTTACCGAGGCGAAGAGGTAGTTCACGGGATCCTGGACCTCCCCGCCGCGCAGCACCTCATAGTGGAGATGAGGACCGTACGAACTTCCTGCCACCCCCACGTTCCCTATCCTGGAGCCCCTCCTGACAGACTGTCCCTTTGATACGGTCATGTCGTCCAGGAAACCGTACCTGGTCACGAAACCGTTTCCATGGTTGATTTCAACCATGTAGCCCATCCCCCTGGTACCCCTGTCCACATCGGTCACCACCCCGTCGGCCGAGGCGAAAACCGGCTCGCCGCTGCGCGCCACGAAATCGATTCCGCTATGATGGACCTCCTTCTTGTAGAACGGATTGAGCTTTTCCCCCACCGAGGCACCGGTCCTGGTATAGGACATGTCCTTGAGGGGCAGGGAAAGCGGAGGAAGGGAGGCTTTCCTGGAGGCCAGGGCGTCGAACACCGCCCTGAAGTTATCCTCGACGTTGTCCGCCATCTTCCGGAGGCTCTCAGCCTTTGACGCCGAGTAGGACAGGAAAAAACTGTCGGAAAGGGAATCGTCCGCAGCGATAATGTCCACGGCCGTAACAGGGTCCAGGGATGGGGCCGCGGCATGGAAAAGAGAGCGGTGGATACCGTCGTCACGGGCCTGCAGGTCCTTGAGGGCCGATCCCAGCATCCTTGCCTTGGATGCCATCCCGGAATATCTCCGGGCATATACCCTGTTCTCTTCCAGGAGCAGCCGTTCCTCACGCGTACTTATCAGCAGCGAGAAGGCCACATAGAACAGCACCGACACCAGGAAAGCCGAGAATACCCTGCGTATTCCCTTGAACCTCAATCGTTTCCTATTTCGCTCCACTGCCATGGTCAACGGTCTTTTACAAGGGTTGAATAATCCTTGGGAGAAAGCGAGAGGTCCATGTACAGGGCAGGGTCCACAAAGTCCTGCCCAAAGAGCACCTCGTAATGGAGATGCGGTCCCGTAACCCTGCCTGACCTGCCGGTGGTGCCGATGAAATCGCCCCTGCGGAGTTTCTGCCCCTCCTCCACCTCGATCGTGCTCATGTGGGCATACCTGGTCCTGTATCCGAACCCGTGGTTCACCATCACGGAATTGCCGTAGCCGTCGCCCTTGTGCTCCACCGTCTCCACCACGCCGTCGCCGCTCACATGTATGGGATTCCCCGGAGGACAGGCAAAGTCCATCCCGGTATGCTGCTTGCCGCTTCCGTTTATGGGGTCGCTGCGGTATCCGAACGGGCTGGAGAGGCGGTAGGTGGAAGGATCGGTATTGAGGGGCGGGATAGCCGGGATGCACAAAGCCATCTCGCCGGCCTGCCTGGCCATTCCCTCCACGTCGTCATAGGAATGGCTCTGGACATAGGCCCGCTTGACAAGGGTATCCAGCCTGAGGGTGGTCCTCCTGAGCACGCTTCCCCTGTCCAGCCTTTCCATCCATGCATACCGGTTGAATCCGCCGAAGCCGGACTTGCGGTAATCCTCAGGGATGGCCGACATTCCGAAGATGGGCCTGTAGATGTTGTCGTCCCTGTCCTCGAGGCCGTCCAGAATGGCCTCGTAACTGTCCAGGCGGGTGTTCATCACCTCCATCCTCGACGCCCATACCGCATTCCGGCGCTTCAGGATGGTCGTTTTGGGCAGTTCCAGCCCGTCGACATGGGTAAAAAGCCATAGATACAGGACAAAGAGGGCAAAGCCGGACATGATTACGGCGAAGGTTACCGCAAAACGGTGCCTGGACACCTCGCGGAACTCGTAACGGAGCGTCTCCTTGTTCAGTATGTATTTACCCTGGCGGCTCAAATCTTACCCTGTTTCAGTTTTTCCACATAACGGTTGATACGCGCGAGTTCTCCGGGGATGGGGATACTCTGGGGACAATGGCTGAGGCAGGTGCCGCAGCTGATGCAGTGGTCGGCCTGCCTTTCCGGGGGAACAGCCCTGTCGTATCCCAGCAGGAAAGCCCTGCGTAGCTTACGGTAATTTTCCGTGCTGCTGTCGGTTACGAAAGTCCCGTCGGTAACCGAACGGTTATAGTGATGGAAGATTCCGGGAATGTCTATCCCATAGGGACAAGGCATGCAGTATTTGCAGGAAGTGCAGTTCACCATGGGATATTCCTTCATCAGGACGGCCATTTCCTCCATCAGGGCCAATTCCTTGTCGTCCATGGGCTTGAAGTGGCCGAATGTCTCCACGTTCTCCTTCAGGGGATCCATCGATGTCATCCCGCTCAGGATACACAGGACTCCGGGCCAGGAACCCACGAACCGGAAGGCCCACCATGCGGCCGACCTGTCGGGCTCAAGCGTCTTCAGCCTGGTGGCGATGTTGGCGGGAACATTTGCCAGACGTCCGCCGAGAAGCGGCTCCATCACCACGATGGGGATATTCCTTTTGACAAGTTCGGCATACAGGTAGTCGGCGTTGACGTTGCGCTTGCCGTCGGCATGGGTCCAGTCCACATAATTCATCTCTATCTGGCAGAAATCCCAGTGGTATGTCCCGTTGTCGTGAAGCGACATGAAATAGTCGAAGGAATCCTTGTTCCCGTGGAACGAAAAACCCAGGTTGCGGATCCTTCCGGCGGCCTTCTCGGCATACAGGAACTCCATGATCCCGTTGTTCACATACCGGCGCTCAAATGCCTCCCTGCCTCCTCCGCCGATGGCGTGGAGGAGGTAGTAGTCGAAATATTCCGTCCTGAGCTCGCCAAAGGAGTCCCGGTACATTTTGATGGATGCCTCCGGTGACGGATTCCCGAAGTTGGAAAGTTTTGTGGCAATATAGTACGACTCCCTGGGATACCTGGAAAGAGCTATGCCGGCAGCCCTCTCCGACTGGCCCTGGAGATATGCCGGAGACGTATCGTAGTAGTTTATGCCATGGGCCATGGCATAGTCCACCATCCCGTTGACCTTCTCCTGGTCAATAACATCCTTGCCGGAAGCGTCCTTTATCATGGGCCACCTCATGCAGCCGTAACCCAGCAGGGAGACCTTGTCGCCGGAGACGTGATTGACCCTCGTCTCCATTTCGCCGGGGCCCTCGCCGGAACTGCCGGCGGCGGCGCGGCCGCAAGAAAGTGCACCGGCTGCAACGGCACCGGCTGCGGCGGACTTCAGGAATGCCCTTCTTGTTATCTTGTCTTCCATGGCTCAGTCCTTGATTATATGTTCTTCCCTTCCATTGACGGTTATTGCGCTGAACGGCCTTGCCGGACAGAGGTTCTCGCAGGCCCCGCAGCCAATACAACGTTCCTCCACAACCGCAGGACGGCGGAGGGATTCAGGATCGTCGGGATTGACGGGGACCATCCTGATGGCACCCCTGGGGCACTTGCGGGCACAGTTGCCGCAGCTTACGCCATCTGTTTCCACTATGCAGAGTTCCCGGTTCACCCTGGCCGTACCAACGTGATAATCAGTTTTTTCCTCAACGGAAACAGGCTTTATGGCCCCGCTGGGACAGACCTGGCTGCAACGGGTACACTCCGGACGGCACCAGCCTTTCTCGTACGACATTTCCGGCTGCATCAGCCGGGAAAGGTCGGAAGAAGGGCGAAGCACATTGTTGGGGCAGGCGGCCACGCAAAGCTGGCACGCGGTGCACCTGCGGTAGAAATCCCTGACTCCGGAAGATCCGAAAGGCGTGACGGGAACATCCCTTTTGGGGGCCTTCTTTGCGGCGATGGCGGCAAACCCGCCGTCAACCTTCTTCTCCTGCGACCTTACCACGGTTTCTCCTGCAAGGATCGCCGATCCTATCAGGAACGCCCTGCGGCCTCCGTCACCTGTTCCGGACGGTTCCTCGCCTCCGGCCGTGACGGCCTTTTTCCACGCAAACCGGTATTTCAGGGCGCCTGCCTTGCAGCTGTCCAGGCAGTCGAAACAGTCCACACAGCGGCTGTAGTCTATCCTGGCCGCCTTTATGTCTATGCACGAAGCCTTGCACTTCCTCTCGCATGCGAGGCATTCCCGGCACTTTGAATAATCGACTGACGGACGGAACATGGAGAACCTGGAAAGGAATCCCAGGGTGGTTCCAACCGGGCAGACGTCGTTGCACCAAGTCCTGCCGCCCCTCCATGCCAGGACCGTCACAAGGATCAGGGTAACCACCGCCACCAGCAGTGCAGGCAGGCTCTTCAGCCACACCTCACGCGGATACACATTGTAGGTACCGATCCTTTGGTCAAGAAGGGCCAGAAGATTGTTGAACCCCTTGACCGCCGGGGCGAATATGCTGTCCACTATCCTTCCCCAGGCACTGTACGGAGCCAGCAGAGCCACAAAGACCTGGACCCCGGCCACCAGGGCCGCCACAAACAGCACCCAAACCCCGTAACGGAGCCATTTCAACTCTTTCTTCGGACGGAAACGGGCCCTCTTGCCCTTACGGCGGGAACTCAACCAGGACACCGCGTCCTGGTACACCCCCAGAGGGCAGATCACCGAGCAGTACACCCTCCCGAAAAGAATGGTCAACAGACACAGCGCGGCAATTGTCACAAAGTTTGCCGCCATCACCGCGGGCAGGAACTGGATCTTGGCCATCCATCCCAGCCATCCGTGCAGCGCCCCCGTGAAATCCAACAGGAGAGAAGTCACACCGGCGAAGAAAAGAACAGCCAGGATAATGCGTATTTTCCTAAACATAAGCAGTTTCTATTCTTCAGGACGGATATCCCAACCGGAGATAACATTCCCATAGGTTATGAAATAAATGTCGTATTCCTTTCCGGAGGAGAGATCCCCTACCGAGTATATCATCAGCCTGTCGGTCTGCTTCTTAAGGGTCATCTCCCCGAGAGACAGTTCGGGATATTCCTTTTCCTGATCCCACGGCACCATCCCGTTCACGCTCTTGATGTGTATCGGCTCCCCCGCAGCCAACCTCCTGAGGTTGTTACGGACCACCGCCATAAGCCCTCCGTTCTTCAAGGGGTCCATGCAAGGGGCCTCTGACGGGGTGAAAGGGACCACTCCTCCATTGCTGTCACGAACGGCACGGAGACTGTCGGAATAGACCTTGAACTTACACCGAAGTTCCTCTGAATCAAGACCTTCTATAGTATAGAGCGAAATCATCTGAGCACCTGCGCGGAACGCTTCGTCCATCTTCCCGAAGATATTGGCAGGATCCCCGCCGAGTTCAGTGTCGAGCCCTGCGCCAAGAACGGTACCCTTGCCCCTGGAGCGGTTGTTGTCCACCGTGGCGTCATAGGCGAAAGAGGGGTCCATGGTATAGAAATCGGTATAGGCCATGGGAAATACATAATCCAGGTCCCACTTGCCCCAGTCCTGGAAAACCATGAACCTGGCAAGACCGGCCGCCGCGAATGGCGAGGCGGAGACCGTCTTCCCGTGGGAATGGGCCACCTCGGCCATCATGTTGGCCACTTCGGTGACCTCGTTGCAGCGGAATGCGCACCAAAGGGAATCCCTGGAAGGGTCTTCGCCATCCCTGGGGTCATAACCGTTCGCCGCCTTGAACTTTTCAATCATCGCCGGATGATAACCGAAGTCATATTCCGGAAAAACCTCGGTATCCTGCCGAAGGTTGTAATTGTAGGACAGCGAGATTGGCAGTACGCAGTCCACCAGGCGGCAGTAGTCCAGGCAGATGCCTTCTATCCCGTCGATGGAACAAATCCCTTCCACTTTTTCCCGGAGATATTCCCTGACTTCGGGAAGGGCCGGGCAGAGGAACTTGTAGGAATTCACATAGGCCTTGAATTCCGAAAGGCTGCGGCCTTCGCGGTTGACGCTGAACCAGTCCGGATGCGCTTCCAACATCCCGGCCCTCTCCTGCCGGGGCGGATTCAGGGTCCATACCCAGGCATAGACAGCCACTCCGTGCCTCCGGGCAATCTCGATGTCCTTGACATAGTCTTCCTCTGAGGCGGCATGCAGCATCACCGCATCAATACCCGCCTCCTCCATATGGGAGAAGGCAGCTTCCATGTCAATCTGGGGAAGGTCTTCCAGCCAGGTCCAGAACATGGGAGGTCCGGCCTGCCGGGAACAGGCACATAGCAGCGACGCGGCTATCAATACCAGGGTTAAGGTCCGTTTCATGATATGTGTCAATCCAATATTATCAGTGCGACTGAGGGATGGGAGAACTCCAGGGTGACCGTATCTTCGTCGGCACGGTTGAGGGTGGCTTTCCACCAGTTGTCAAAGACCACGTCGTCCGTCTTCCAATGAAGGCCTTTTGATGTGATTTTCAACGAATTGTCCGGCGAGAAAAGGGATACTTTCCGGCCTTCGCCCACCTCAAGGGTAACCGTATCGGTGACGGCAAACGCGGTGCAGGTGTCGGACACCACGTCTACCGACGGCCTTCCCGGAGCACCCAGGCCGTCAAGGCCCATCGACCTTGCATATTCCATAAGGAGCGACAGGTTGCCTATCGTATGGTCCTCCCTCTTTCCCGTCGCACCCAGGATATGGATGGCGTCCACGTCCGGGAAATGCCCTATCACATAGCGCAGGGCCTTGGTCTGGTCGTTCTCTTCCTGCTCGTCGACCTTGTGCATCAGGCCCCTGTAGCCGTTGAAGAGCCGTGGCGGAATCGAATCCATGTCGCCCACTACGGCATCGGGAAGCCTCTCACCCCCAAAAACCGATTGCATATTGCTGAGGTACCGGGCGAACGCCCCGTCACAGCATACTATATGGGAAGCGCTTCCGAGAAGATACCTCGGAAACGCCTTCCGGGGAAAATCCCCGGCACCAAGTATCACAGCGGTTTTCATCCGGATGCAGGAAATGGCCAATCATGGCAAATATAACCATTTTCCTGCATAATAAAGTCCCCCGGCCCTATAAAACTTCCCTCAGCGAAATGGCAAACCCTCCGCCCCGGGCCATCCGTATGGAATAGGACCGTGTACGGTCAACGGTTTCGCGGGTGATGGTGTATGCCTGCGGGGCAGTTTCGTAATCAGCCTCGGGGGCATCGGCGTAAACCGTTGCCTCATAAGTCTTTCCTTCAGGAAGGAAACTCAGGGAGAACTCCGCAACGTATTCTTCCGGACCTCCGACGCCGCCCACGTACCAGACGTCATGCGCCTTTGCACCCTTGAGTGCCGATGCCGTTGCGCCTTCGGGGAGGTCATAGACGAACCTCGCCGCTCCTGAAAGCACATCCTTCTTCCCGTCGGCAAGCTGCTTCAGGCTCTCGGCCGACGCATTGATGGTGGAGAGCTTGGGATGACGTGCGGTGACAATGTAACTGCCGGGTTCCGCAAGCAGGTATTCGCTCCTGTCCCAGTCCACCGCCACGTCCTTGATGAACTGGAAGGCATCCATGAACCGGGCGTAATTCTCCGGCAGGTCGGCGGCCATCTGAAGCGGCGAATAGAAGGTCACGTAAAGTCCCAGCTGGTTGGCGATGGTGTGACGCATCTTTCCGGTCTGCCCGGGCGCGGTTATGGACATGTCCTGCTCGAAGATTCCGGGCGTGAAGTCCATGGGGCCTCCCTGGAGGCGGGTGAACGGCAGGATCGCGGTATGCCCCGGATTGATGTCCGAACGGAACTCATTGCCCATGGCGCTCTCGTTACCAATCATATTCGGCCATGTGCGGCAGAGTCCGGTTGGCCTCACAGCCTCATGCGCGTTAACCATGATATGGTGCCTGGCGGCCTCCTCCACGGCATAGTGGTAATGGCGGATAAGGGGCTGGCTGTAATGGTATTCCCCGTAAGGGATGATGTCACCCACGTAGCCGCTCTTCACGGCATCGTAACCATACTCGTTCATTAAGGAGTAGGCCTTCTCCATCCAATGTTCGTAATTAATTGTGGACGAGGAGCTTTCATGATGCATCACTATCCTCAGGCCCTTTGAATGCGCGTAGGCGTTGAGAGCCGGAAGGTCAAAATCCGGATACGGCGTGATGAAGTCGAACACAAAATCCTTCCGGTGTCCGAACCAGTCCTCCCAGCCCTCGTTCCAGCCTTCCACCAGGATGGCATCGAATCCGTTTTCCGCGGCAAAGTCTATGTATCGGCGGACGTTTTCATTATTGGCCCCATGTTTCCCGTGCGGGGTGGAGGCCGCATAATCCGTGACGCCGAGCTGTACCGAAGGATAGTCGGAAGTATAGGACCAATGGGTCTTGCCGGTAATCATCTCCCACCAGACGCCCATGTACTTGACGGGATGGATCCATGACACATCGTCCAGTGCACAGGGCTCGTTCAGGTTGAGTATCAGCCTGGAAGCAAGCACTTTACGGGCGTCGTCAACCGCCATGACAGTCCTCCACGGGGTAACGCAGGGAGCCTGCATCCGGCCCTTCACGCCCTGGGCGTCGGGGGTGAGGTGGATTGAGAAGGTCTTCCTTGGCAGGTCATAGATAAGGTTGGCGGCAGGATAATCCAGCAGGGCGGCCTCATGGATATTTATGTAAAGGCCGTCGTCGGTCTTCATCTGGAGGGCGGTCTGCACTCCCCAGGGAGAGAAGCCCGTCTGCGAGGCGTTATAAGGCCTGACGCTGTCATAGCAGCCGGCAATCCCGGAAAGGCGGCTGCGGGTGTAATTGTACTCCTGGGTATCGTAGTCGCCGCTAATCCACCATGCCGTATGGTCCCCGGTAAGGGCGAATTGGGTGATTTCCTCCTTGATGTCAAAATACGAAAGGGCATTCTCCATGGGGAATTCATAGCGGAACCCAAGGCCTTCGTCGAACAGGCGGAAGCGTACCTTCATCACCCTTCCCAGGCTGTCCCTGAGAGTCACGAGGGCCTCGTTGTAATGGTTGCGTATGCTCTCCTCCTCGCCCCAGACGGGATTCCATACCTCGTCGAGGCTGTCCGTTTCCACTTTCACCACGGAGAAGCCCTCCCTTAAAGACGATCCGTCCATAAGGTCGAAGCCCAGGCGGGACGGAAGGATCACGGCCTCGCCCAGCCTGTCAAGCCTGTAACAGGGCGCCCCCTTGGAATCCAGCGCAAAAGACATGGCAAGGCTTCCGTCCGGACTCTTGAGTCCACTGACCTCCCGGTACTGTCCGGGCTTACCCTCACAGGACACCAGCAGCACCGCCGCCGCAACCATAATGGATTTGCAAATACCTGTTCTTTTCATTTTCATTTCTCCTTTGAAACAAAAATAAAAAAAATCTGCTTCCAACGTCCCTATTTTGGGGACGATAGCGACAGTTTTACCCATTATTTGTTTCCATCGTCCCCAGTTATGGGACGATAGGAGCGCTAAGGCTGTTTGGAGGCCGAAAAAAGGGCTTGCAAACATCTTACAAATAACATATCTTTGCACAAGAACGATTTGTGCGAGAGATATGAAAAAGATTCTTGAAGTCCTCCGCTACGGAGAACACGACATCCGCTTTAACACTGATTTTGACGTCCACAAAGACCCTGAAGCCGCAATGCAGATAGCGTTCGACTGTGCCATATCCATGGCCACTCGTCTTTGGGGTGGAAATGAAGACTCCGTGCTCGCCATGCTCAGATCCGTGACTATCGCCGACCTTGCCCTGTCTGTAAACAGAGAAGAAATGGTCCGGATACTTGACCATGATTCCAAATCACTTGCTAAGGTTTTGCTGATGGCAAAGAAAGAGTTTGAGCGCCAGGGAGGCAAGGTCCACACTTTCATGCCTTCCATGAAGCCACCTAAAAAATTCAATTGAGATGGCGTACTTCCTTGTTTCCACTGAACATCTGCAGGACAAACTCTGGTTCAGGGATAATGAGGATTTCAAAGCCGGGATGAATTTCGTTGCATTGTGTTCCACAATGACCGGAGTGCGCATCCTGGCATTCATCCTCATGTCCAATCACATCCACCTGGTAGTCGAGGGATCACCAGAGCAGGTCCGGCATCTGATCAACCAGCTGAAAAGACAATTCAGCAGATACCTTTCATATCGGTACGGTCTCAAGGAGACACTCCGAAGGAATAATGTAGATATAAGGATCCTTCCGGAAGAAGACGAATCACTTGAACGGGCAATTGCATATGTAATAATGAACTGCGTTGCCGCAAACATCTGCTATCATCCTGCAGTATACCCTTGGGGTTCAGGAGCCTGGTATTTCAACGCAATGGCCGTCAAGGGCACACCTATGGGTCTTCTCTCCCGACGGGCCCGGCAAAGACTCATCCACTCCAAGCACTCACTGCCCTGTGACTTCATAGTAGGTGAAGATGGATATATCCTTCCATGTTCATATATCCCGACAGGATTCGTGGAGGCCCTTTTCAAAACCCCTAAAAGGTTCAACTACTTCCTGGCAAACTCATCCAAAGCCAGGATGCGTTTGGCCGAAGAGGCAATGCCAAGTTTCCGCGACCAGAGTATTCTGGCAGCCTCGCAGGACCTTTGCCAATCGCTTTTCAGATGCAATGGTCTGCAAGAACTTGATGGGGAGCAGACAAAGCAGTTGATAAAAGAACTCCGAAGGCGTTTCAGCGCTGATGCAGCACAACTTGCAAGGGTCACGGGGCTTACTTACAGCGAAACAGTCAATATGCTCGATTCCATATAATCCATGCTTCCAACGTCCCCAAAACAGGGACGTTGGAAGCATTTGGGACACAATATTGAGTCTTACGTCCCTATTTTGGGGACGTTGGAAGCAGTTCGACTATAAGGGCGGTCTTGGCGGGGACCAGAGTGGAGTCGGAGAGGGTTACGGACACGCCCGTAACCGGATCCACACCCTCTGCCGGGCCGGATACAACCTCGGAATAACGGCTCCAGGGAACCTTATGTTCCAAAGTGGAATTATTGATGTACACAAAGACCTTTGAGGAGTCGTCGTACCGGAAATAGGCGTAGGTGTTGTCGCGGGTCATGAAATGGATTGTCTTACCCTGATGCAGCACAGGACAGTCCCTGCGCCAGTTGAAAAGTGCGCGGGAATATTCGTATAGCCCGTCCACCCCGGCCTCGGAGCGGCCTTCAGGGGTGAAAAGGTCAAACGCGTCGCCGTCCCATCCCCCGGGGAAATCAATCCGCTTGGCGCCGTCGTTGTTCCGGCCTCCGGAGGCCCTGAACATCATCTCGTCACCGGAAAAGAGCTGTGGTATGCCCCTGAGGGTGGCAAGCATCGCAATGCCCAGCTTCATCCTGGATACATCCCCGCCAAGGACGTCGCCCATTCGGGAATGGTCGTGATTGGCCATGAACACCATCATGTTCATGGGATCGGCATAGGCGAAATCGTGGGAGATGGCGCTGTATACCCTGGTCATCCCCTCCCCCCATCCGGGAGTGTCCTCGGAGAGAGCCGATACCATGGCGTCACGGAGCGGAAAATCCATTATGCAGGGAAGGTTGCTGTTAAATCCGTCGGGATTATTGGCACCGGCCTGCCAGTAGGCAAGCTGGCATACCTCCGGGTCCCAGCATTCCCCGACGATGTTCATCCACGGATACTCCCTCCTCACCGCAGCGCACCACTCCGACATGGGTCCGGGCTCGTTGTAAGGATAGGTATCCACCCTGAATCCGTCCAGGCCGGAATATTCGGCCCACCATACGGCCCATTGCTGGAAGTATTTGAGTACAAACGGATTGTCGAGGTTCATGTCGGGCATGCTCGGCACAAACCAACCGCTTTCCTGAAGGTTCCTGTCGTACTGAGACGCGTGCGGATCCATATAGGCCGAGAACAGTACGTTAGTCCCCGTGTATTCGGGGAAGACATGATACCAGTCCCTGAAAGGAGGATTCTCCATCCACCAGTGAGCTGTTCCGCAATGGTTTGTGACAACGTCCATTATCACCTTAAGTCCCCTGGCGTGGCAGGAGTCCACGAACTCCCGGAAAAGGGCGTTGTCCCCGAAACGCGGGTCGATGTGATAATAGTCCCCGCAGGCGTAACCGTGATACGAAGCCCTGCGCTGGTTGTCCAGAAGCAGAGGGGTGTTCCAAACGGCCGTGGCCCCGAGGCCGGCGATATAGTCAAGATGGTCCATCTGGCCGCGAAGGTCTCCCCCGTGCCGGCCGAAATCGGCACTGCGGTCACTCTTCTCGGCAATAACGGGAACGGCCCACGGCAGGGCGGAACCGTCGTCATAGGAACTGCCGGAGAAACCGTCGTCGTTGGAAGGGTCCCCGTTGGCAAACCGGTCCGGCATTATAAGGTACACGAGGTCAGCGGTGGAAAAACTCTCCCGAGTCCGACTCTCCCGACGACGGACAAGATACGGATACCGGAAACCGCCCTCACTGCCGTCAGATGGTGTAAACACCAGATAATGAATACCTTCTTCCGTCCTCGGCGATACCTTCACATCCACAAACAGGTAATCCTCACTGTCTGCCTTGTGAACGGCCTCCACCTTCAGGCCGCCTCCCTGGAAGTCCACGTCAAATGCAGCTATCCCGCTTCCCTGAACCATCAGCTGAAGCGGTGTTTCCATGCCGGTCCACCAGCAGGGAGGCTCAATCCTGGTCACCTGCGAAACATCTGCGTCAGGCAGGTCTTTTACCTCCGTGCAACCGGCAATAAGAGCCAGGGCCACCAAAAATAAACTGCCTCGTTTTGATACCGTATGCACCCTCGCATGTAGAGGGAGGGGCCCAGCCAAAGGCTGGGAAGGACGAGGCCGGAGGCCGAGGGTGGAAAAACGAGGCAGTTTATTTTTCAACTCCATATTCTACTACTTTGCAAGCACCATGTAGCCCCAGGGACCGACGGGAAGGTAATTGCTTCCAACGACAGGGGTGCCGGTGAAAATGTCATGATACTCTTCGCCGAGTTCCACGGGCACCGAAGCCTCCTCTCCGGAGAGATTCACTATGACATAAACCTTGTCTTTCCCTGCTGAACGGGTGAAGGCCAGGACGCTCTCCGGAGCCGGAATATCAAACTCCTGAGGGTCCAGGTACTCGATCTTTCCTCCACGCTCGCCCGCGTCAAGGGCCGGATGATTGTGCTTAAGGTCCACGAGCTTCTTGAAGAACTCAGTGTAAGAATTTGCCTCCCAGGAAGTTATGGGATCCTTCTCGAAGAAGGCGAGCCTGCGGTCCAGGCCTATTTCCTGTCCCGTATAGATAAGCGGCTGGGTCTTGGGAAGGGTGAAGCAGAGCACCGCCATGGCATTTGCAGCCGGGCCCATGCGCTCGAACTCGGTCCCCGCCCATGAATTCTCATCGTGGTTGGAGGTGAACGAAAGTCGGAAAGCCGTGGGAGGCGTCTTCTCGGTCTCGTCCCTTACCAGATAGTCCTTTATGTCGGCAACGGTCTTCTTTCCCTGGGCGACACCGTTCATGATATGGTGGAGTTCCCAGGCATAGGTAGCGTCGAAAGTGCTGTCAGGGTCGCTCAGCTCGGGCTTTTCAGCCTCGGCCAGGAAATAGGCTTCGGGATAGTCGGCCTTGAGACCGGGCATCACGCTCTGCCAGAAGGCGGCGGGCATCTCACCGGCGGCGTCGCAGCGGAATCCGTCGACTCCCTTGTCAAGCCAGAACCGCATGCAGCTGTCCTGCGCGGCCCATACGGCCTCGTTGTCGTAATTCAGGCTGCGGGTGTCGGTCCAGTCGTACTCCCAGATTGCATTTCCAAGGGAATCCCTCTCGTAAAACTCGGCGGGACGCCCCTCCATCCAGATGTGGTCCGGAGCGGTCTGGTTGGCCACCCAGTCCAGTATGACCTTGAATCCCTGGGCGTGAGCGGCGGCGAGCAGCTCGTCAAAGTCCTGCATCGTACCGAACTCCGGATTCACCTTAAGGTAATCGGAAATGGCATAATACGAGCCCAGGGAGCCCTTGCGCTCAACCGTGCCGATCTCATACATGGGCATCAGCCAGAGTATGTCCACACCCAGTTCCTTGAGCCGGGGAAGCTGAGCCTCCACTCCCTTGAAAGTTCCTTCAGGTGAGAACTGGCGTACGTTAACTTCATACATCACCGAATCATAGGTCCATTCGGGATGATGCCTTACGGCCTTGTGGCAGCAGGCAGCCGCCATCGCGGCCACGGCCGCAACAATAAGTATCTTTTTCATAATCTATAACTTATATACTACCGAAGAATATGCGCCGAGGGTTATGTTCTTCCCCGACACGGTAACTTCCCCGTTGCGGATGAGCTCCTTCACAGTGGAGAACGAGCCGGCCGGCGCCGAGGAAGACGAGAAATTGTGAAGGACCAGGACCTTCTCGCCCTGGTAGAGCATAGTCCATGCGGCGATGCCCTGCGAAGCGCTCTCGAGCGGGGTCATCTCTCCGTTCAGGAGGGCCGGGGTCCCCTTCCTGAGCTGGGCGAATGCCCTGTAATGGCTCAGGAGCGAAGAGGCATCGGCCGACTGGGCCTCTACGGAAATCGAGGCCGAAAGCATGTTGTTGTCCACCTTGCCGCTCAGTGCCGCTGAAGGGACAGAGCCGGTCTTGGTCCACTTTATGGGAGAGCGGACATATTCGTCACCGCCGCCTTTATTGCCGTAATAGCCCAGTTCCTCACCTTGGTAGATGTAGGGCTTACCCGGAGATGTCAGCAGTACGGCAGCTGCAAGTTTCTCTTTTTCAAGGCTTTTGCCGAGGTCTTCCCCAGCCCTGTCCTCGTCGTGGTTGGAAAGCTTGATAGCGTCGATATAACCTGTACGGCGGGCCTTGTAACCTTTCCTGAATCCGGCGATGACGGATGCAAAGTCGTCGCCCTTGCCCCTGTTTATACGGTCCTTGAGGGTCCACCAGTAGCTGAAGTCGAACATGGAGGGAAGGCCCTTGAAATACGGGGTGACCTTATTGACATCCGAGAGGCATTCCCCCACCATATAGATGTTACCCTTGCCGCCGGAAGACTTCCATGTGGCGTTGCAGTGGTCGTACCACTGGGTCAGGAACGATACGTTGGCGTCGGTCTGGTCCTGGTATATCCACTGGACCGCGTCGAGCCTGAGGCCGCCCACCCCCATCTTGATCCATTTGTCGGCCGATGCGGCAAGGGCCTTGAACGTCTCCGATGATGAGGCCTGGCCGTAAGGGCCGTAGTTGATGTCGGGCATGTCACCGCCGAAGCTGGCGAAATAGCTGCCGCCTCCGGGAGAAGTGTGCCAATCGCCCATCCCAGGGGAAGTAGCCCCGGCATAATTGTCAATCCGGCCCGCCGCCTCATCGGAAGCGTGATCGTTGGAAAAAACGTAATAGTTCCTGTAAGGACTTGATGCCGAAGAATTTGCCTTCTGGAACCAGGAATTGCCGCTGCCGGAGTGGTTGAGGACGTAATCCATATAGACGGATATCCCTTTTGCGGCCGCCTTGGAAAGCAGCTCCTTGAAGTCGGCCTCCGATCCGAACTTGGGATTCAGAGCCGAATAGTCGGTGATGTTGTAGCCGTGGTAGGACATTGCCTTCTGGATTGGCGAGAGCCATACCGCCTCAACCCCCAGCGACTCCAGATAATCCAGATGCGAGATTATTCCCTTGAAATCTCCCCAGCCGTCGTTGTCACTGTCGGCAAAGCTGTAAACGTTTATCTGATAGGTGATTCCGTTCATGGAAGATTCCGCCCTGTCGGTTTTGGACGGGGTAGGATGGAGCGGCCTGTCATCCTTGCATGAGAAGGCAGCAAGGCATACGACCGCCAGGATAAACAGTCTATTTTTCATATATCCGATATTCATAGGCTCCCATCTCCAGCATGGTGGGAACCGAGGTTTTCTCTCCCGTTACCATATTCGTCACCCTGTCTCCTATCCTTTCCATGGGTGCCTTGGCCGATACGGCCTTCCCCGTGGGATTAACCACCACGAACAGGCCTTTGGAACCGGAAGCATAATAGATGGCGAGCAAATCCCCCACCGCATAGAACTTAGGTGCAGACGTGCAGATGGAGGCCGCAGACCTGCGCAGGGAAAGGATTTTCTCAAAGGAGGCGGTAAACGTCGGATTGGAATTCCAATTCAACACATTGACATTGAAGAAGGACAAAGCCTTGTTATAGGCCAGCTCCTGTGAACTGTACACAAGGCAGGCCTCCCCGCAGAAAGCCATTATGGCTGTGGCGGCAAGAAGGCCCGAAGCATTCCTGTATTCCGTAACCGGCGACTGCTCGGAGGCCTGGTCATGGTTGGTCACAAAGCGCATGACGTGCTTCCCTTTTGGAAGAGGCGCCGACTCGGCATTGACAGCCGCCACGAAATCCGTAGCCGAACCGCCGTCAAACAGGGCTTTCAGCGCTGATTTGAACGGCCATCCGTAGATATAGTCAAAGCCGTCGTCCAGGTAGGAGCGGTTGCTGCTCTCGGCAAGGAAGATGGCATCCTTCTTCTTACCGCGTACGGTGGAAATGGCATCTTTCCAGAAATCGTGCGGAACGCCGTCGGCATAGTCGCAGCGGTAACCGTCCACGTCCGCCTCGGTCACCCAGTAAAGCATGGCATCCTTCATGGCGGAACGCATGGCCTGCGAGGAGTAATCCAGGTCGGCCACGTCGTTCCATCCCATTCCCTTGGGGGAAATAATGGCTCCTCCTTCCCGGGTATACCAGTCGGGATGCTCCGTAATCCACGGATTGTCCCAGGATGTATGGTTCGCGACCCAGTCAAGGACCACTTTCATATCCTTGGCGTGGGCCTTGCGGACCAGCGATTTAAGATCGTTCAGGCTCCCATAGGAACTGTTCACGCTTTTATAGTCGCGGATGCAGTAGGGCGACCCTACGGCATTCTTCTGACCGAATTCGTGGATGGGCATCAGCCAGAGGATGTCGCAGCCCATCGCATCGATCCGGTCCAGCTGTCCTTCTATGGCCCCCAGGCTCCCGGTAGAAGCGAAGAGTTTGGGATTGGCCTCGTAGAATACCGGAAGGGCGGATGCGGAATCCTGGGTTCCGGGGTCCGGAAAAGAAGGCAGCGGATCCCTCTCGCATGAAAGGGACAGCAGGAGGGAAATGGCTAAAAACAGATGACGGGCTCTCATGGGAACAAAAATAAAAATAAAAACGGGAGGACCGGCATCCAGCCCTCCCGTTTCGTAAGAAATTACTCGATCGGCGTTGCCGTACCGGGCGTAAGGGTGTAGAACACGTCCTCGCCGGCGATTACCTTGGCGGCGTCAAACTGGTTGCCGTCACCTCCGTTGCCGTTGTTGAAGATCAGGTTCATCTCTATGCCGGATTCCGGAATTTCGAAGTACAGGTACTCCTTGCCGTCCACGGTCTGCTTGCCGCCGCTCACCGAGCCGGGCCAGCCGCCGAAGGCCTCGTACGTACCCCATGAATAGAGGTGAAGGTCGGCATCAGCCCAACCGGTGTTGTTGACCACGAATATCCTGGCCTTGGGCGCGGGCAGGGCTTCAGACTTGAAATCGGCTATCCTGTACCAATGGTCCTCGCCGGTCTCGATGACATCCGAATCAAACTGGT
Organism: Bacteroidales bacterium; assembly: GCA_017437755.1. Taxonomy (GTDB): domain Bacteria; phylum Bacteroidota; class Bacteroidia; order Bacteroidales; family UBA932; genus Cryptobacteroides. Next base: position 26,154 of record JAFRXI010000013.1, on the reverse strand, counting down.
TGCCGTCACCGCCGTTTCCGTTGTTGAAGATCAGGTGGGCCTCCTTGTGGGCATCGGCCGCAGCTATGTCAAAGCGGTACCACTTGTAGCCGCCCATCCTTACGGTTGCATTGGGAGATGCGCCGGCCCATCCGCCGAATATCTCGGAGGTTCCCCATGCATACAGGTGCAGGTTCTCGCCCCAACCCATTTCGTCCCTAACGTAGATGCTGGAAGGATTGTATTCCAGTGCCTCGTCAAAGATAGTCTGGGTGCCAAGGAGGTAGAAGCGGTCCTTGTCAAGTTTCATGGTGGTCTCGATGCGGTTCTCCCCATCGTTCTCGTCGGAATGGATTATTGCACTCACCGTCTGTCCGCTGAGGTTGCGGGGAGCGGTGAACATCAGGTAGTTGGTGCCGTTGAAGTTCACCATCTCGCCGGAGATTCCCGGCCATTCGGTGGAGACACCGCCGTCGTTCCACATGTGGATGTAGAGGTTTCCGGGCCAGTGGCGCTCGTCGGTGAGGAAGATCCTCACGGGATCGGCGGGAGCCGTGACGGCTTCTGCCGAAGATGCGGTGATCTTGTAGGCCACGCTGCCGTCGATGCTCACGTTATCAACCTGCTGGCGGTTCTCGCCGTCATTCTGGTCTGAATGTGCGATGAAGCTGATGGACTTGCCGTTGACTTCACCGGGGAGGTCGAACACCTTGTAGGTGACGCCGTCGATCTCTTCGGTGGAAGACACCGCGAGGCCGGGCCATTCAGTGCTGTAACCGTCGGTCCAGAGATGGACGAAGAGGTTGCCGGGCCAGGAAGTCTCGTCCTGGACATACATCTTGTAGCCGGGAGTGGGATAGACCGGTTCCGGTTCGGGGATCTCGCCGAGTTCAGCCTTCCTGTCCATGCCGGGATTCTTCAGCGCGGTGCATCCGTCGGCAGTGATGCTGAAGAAATAGTCTGCATTCTCGAAGGTGATCACGGGTTCCTGGTCACCGGGAGTCTGGGCTCCGTTACCGGCGTTGTTGAAGATCAGGTGCTCCGCAAGCTGGTTGGCCTCGGGGCCGACCTCGAAGTACTTGTACTCCTTGCCGCCGATCTCCTCGGTGCCGGTCACGGGAATTCCGGGCCATGCGCCGCCGAGGTCGTTCTTGTCGCCGTAAATGTACAGGCAGACATCATCCCAACCGCTGTTGTCCAGTATGTAGACACGGAAATTGAGATGTTCGGGAAGGTCGACGAGAGGCTGGACGATGAAGTCGTTGGACCATGCGCCGGCCATGTACACGTTGTAGCTCTTTCCGGTCTGGGCGTTCAGGGTGTGCTCGGGCTCCTTGTTGAGAGGAGTGACCTCATGTCCCTTGTCCACCGCCACGAAGCGGAAGCCGTCGGCAAGGGTCTTGCCGTCCAGGAACCTGGTCGGGTCGAGGTATACACCCCACTTGCGTGAGATCTCGGTGCTCTGCTCAAGCTGGTACTCGGGCTTTACACCAACCACCGAAGCGGAGTCGCCGATGGCGGGACCGATGATGTAGATCTCGTCCCCGGCCACGATTCCGGTGGGAGCGATGGCCTCGATGAGGATCATTCCCTCCTTGGCCTCGAAAGCGGGATTCTCATGGCTGAAAGTAATCTCCTCGGGGGCGCAGCCTGCAAGGGCGGCACCGAACACTGAGAGGATTGCCAATGATCTGAATATCTTTTTCATGACTCGATATCTTTTAATAGTTGGGGTTCTGCTCCAGACCGGGATTTACGGTAAGGGCCGTTGTAGGAAGCGGATACCACTCGTACTTGCGGTCGCGCTTCGCGGGGTAACCCTCGTAGCAGCGGCCGAAGAACCACCACTGGCCCTGGGTGAACTTGTCGAACCTGCGGAGGTCGGTGCGGCGCCTTTCGCCCTCGCCGAGGAACTCGAGACCCCACTCGCTGAGCATCCAGTCCTTGTCGAAGGCGGTGAAGCCGGGACCGGGGGTATCCTTGACCTCGGCCCAGTCGGCGGCGTTGTAGTAACGCTTCCTGACGCTGTTCACGAGGGTCTTGGCATCCTGGGAAGTGGCAATACCGTTGAGGTTGCACTCGGCCAGCATGTAGACGACCTCGGCAAGCCTCATCTGGACATCGTCGATGTCTATGAAATGCACGCCGCAGGCATCGGGGTAGATGGGATAGCGGATGAGCCTGTAACCGGAGTTGGTCTCGCCCCAGCGGGGTGACATCACGACCTCAAGGTCATGACCTTTTCCGAGGAAGGAACCCACCTGGTCAACGTACACGAGGTCCTCTCCGGGACGGTCGGCATCGGCCACGGCGGGCTTGTTGGTGCCGTAAAGGTACTGCGGGCCCATGAGGAACAGACCTGACCAGCTCTTGTCCTCCTTGCAGACGAACGGTCCGCGGCGGATATCCTTGCGGTTCATCCTTTCATAGACGGCGCCCAGCTTGTCGCCATAGTCGGTAACGAAGCTCTTTCCGCCGTCGGTGCCGCCGGTCTTGAGGACCTTTCCGGAATTGTCAAACGAAGGGGCCAGGATCACGCAGTTCCAGGGGCCGGCATCGGGATGGCTGCCGGAGAATCCCAGGATATCAAACGTGTTGTAGGCTATCGAAGGGAAATTCCTCATGTTGTATGCCAACGCAGGGCTGTTGGCAAGGTCCCATGCATATGCGAATATTATTTCCTTGCACTTCTCGTTGCCTTCGCTGTATATCTCGCGGAAGTCCTCGGCCAGGCTGTACTTGCCGTAGTCTCCGCGGAGGATGGCTTCGCAGATATCCGCGCAGTCCTTGTAATGGTCTTCTCCGATGTACACCTTGGCGTTTATGAGCAGACGGGCCTTCAGGACGCGGTTGGCAGCCTGGTTCATATGGTTGACGTCATTCACCGGGAGGGCCTCAAGAGACTCGTCGAGTTCGGTGGAAATGAAGTTGTAGATACTCTTGCAGCCTGCCTCGAACGATCCCTGGACCTTGGATTCGGACTCGGGAAGGTCCACGGTCTCCTCGGCGCTCTTGGTGTTCAGGGGAAGGACCCCGCCCCAGATGTCGAAAATCTTCAGGTATGACCATGCCCTGATTGTCCTGGCCTCGGCTATGTAGGCGGCCAGTTTCTCTTCGGAGATGCCGAAGTCGGCACTGCTCTTGCCACGGACGTCGTAAAGGAGCTGGTTGCAGAGACCGATGGTGCTCCAGGTGCCGGTCCATGCCTTGCGGATGATGACCGACTCGGGAGTCCAAGTATGTGTAGAAAGAACGAATTTCTCACCTTCGTCATAACCCCAGCTGCCTTCGTTCCAGATGCGCCATGCAAGCTGGTCGCCGGAACACTCGTTCAGCCAGATGAAGTGCTCCACGGGGCACTGTGCCTCATAGTAAATGGAAGCGAGAGCGCTCTGGAATCCCACTTCCCCATTGTAGAAGGAAGCCTTGTCGAGCCTGTCGAAGGCCTTCTCCTCGAGATTGAAGCATGATGTCACTGCAAGCGAAGCCGCAGCAAGTACAGTCAGTGTTTTGAACGTATTTTTCATGATCTTCAATTTTTAGAAAGTTGCAATTACACCGAGTGAAAGCTGGAACGCCAGGGGATAGGCTCCGTTGGTGTCCACGCTCGGGGTGAGACCCACTGAATTGACGGCCGAAGGATCGGTACCCTCGTATGCTGTGAGGGTGAAGATGTTCTTCGCTGCCATGTATATGCGCAGGCGGTTGACATACTTCCAGTTTTCCGTATTGAAGTTGTAGCCGAGGGTGGCGTTGGAAAGCTTGAAGTAGTCGCCCCTTGAAAGGAAGAAGTCGGAGAACTGTCCGCCGGCGGTGACGATGTCACTGTACTTGGTGTAAGCCGTGCGGTAGATGTTTCCGCCACCGTTCATTCCCTGGATGCCCATGCCGTAGAGACGCATGTTGAAGACCTTGAACCCGAATGCGCCGTTGAAAGCGAGGTTGAGGTCCCAGTTGCGCCAGCGGAAGGAGTTGTTCCAGTTCAGGAAGACCTTGGGGGCGCCGTTGCCGATATACCTCTTCCAGGAGGCGTCGGCATGGGAAGCGTCCACCAGGTTGCCGTCGTTGTCGTAGACCTGGATTTCACCGGCCTCGGAGACACCGCCGTACTTGTAGCCGTAGAACTGGCCCACCTTGCTGCCTTCTTTGGTGCGGAAGAGGTACTCGCTGGTACCCACGCCCGGTTTCTGGTAGAGGTCTACCCAGGAGGCCTTGTAGAGGTCGCTGGAAAGCTTCTTGAGAACGGTCTCGCCATAGGAGAAGTTGACTCCGGTGGTCCACTGGAAGCCGTCGGGCTTGTTGAACACGTCATAGTCCACGGAAATCTCCACACCCTTGTTGTCGGTGGTTCCCACGTTCACGAGGATGGAATCGTGGACATACGGAGGCTGGGGAGCGGTATAGTCGTAGAGAAGGTTCTTGGACTGGCGGTCGAACAGGTCGATACTGCCGCGGAGCCTGCTTCCGAACAGGGCGAAGTCAACACCGATGTTCACGCTCTGCAGCTTCTCCCACTCGAGGTTGGGATTGGCATTGAGGGAAGGATAGAAACCGGTAACCCATGAACCGTTGTAAGGATATGCACCGTGCGACGAATAGGTCTGGATAGACTGGTAGGAGCCGAATCCGGAACGTCCGGTGACACCGTAGGAAATCCTGGGCTTGAGGCTCTGGACCATGTGGGAAGCTCCCTTCATGAAGTCCATGTTGGCCATTTCCCATGCCACCGAAACGGCCGGGAAGTTACCCCACTTGTTGTTCTCGCCGAACTTGGTGGAACCCTCGCGGCGGATCGAAGCCGATGCGAAGATGAGGTTCCTCCAGTTGTAGTTGACCCTGGCGAAGAGGCCAACGAGCCTGTATGACTCCTTGGCGGACCACATGCCGGCCTCGCCCTTTGCAAGGGCGGTACCGCCTGCGAGCTGGTTGTAAAGGAGTTCGTCAAAGACGTAGCCCTGATTCTTTGCGCCGAAGCTCTCGCTCATGTACTGCTCCCAGGAATAACCGGCAACTGCCTGCACGGTATGGTCCTGCAAGGAGAGGGTGTAGTTCCACAGCCACTCGAGGTTCTGGGTGTCGTACTTGTAGTAGTTGATGCTGGCCTGGCCCTTGTAGCCGCCCCAGTAGGAATTGCCGGAATCGGTGGGAGTGTACCAGTTGGTCTTGTAATCGTTGTAGTTGAGCGAGTAGGTAAGGGTGGTGGAGAGCAGGTGACGGTCATTCTGGATGAGGTTCACCTTTGCTGCTGCCGTTGCAAGCAGGTAGAGCCTTGCACCGTTGGAGGTGTTCTCCAGCATCTGCCTGTAGGGGTTCTTGGCGTTGGTGGGCGAAGTAGGCTGGAAGTAGGAGCCGTCCTCATTGTAAACGCCCATGGTGGGGTTCATGGAAAGGGCGGTGTCGAACATGCCGTCGTCGCCGTAGGTCTCGTTCACCCTCCTGACGTTAACGCCGGCATTGAGCTGCAGGCGGTTGCCAAGGAGTTTCTGCTCCACGGAGAGGCGGGCGCCGTATTCGCGGCGGGCATCCACCAGGTCCAGACCGGTAGCGCTCTTGTAGTTGACCGAGGCGTTGTAGGAAGAGGTCTCGGTGCCTCCGTCGATGGAGATGTACTGGTTGTGGTCATAGGAGAACTTCCTGAGGAGCATCCTGTACCAGTCGGTGGAATAACCGTAGTCGTTGCCCCTGAGGGAACGGCGGAACTCGTCCGGGGTGAGTACCTCGGGGATGTCCTTTGCCAGGTTCACACCGAAATAAGAGTCGTAAGTGACGTGCGCGCGGCCCATCTCGGAGGTTCCCTTCTTGGTGGTTACGAGGATGACGCCGTTTGCACCGCGGGTTCCGTAGATGGCTGCGGAAGCAGCGTCCTTGAGGACGGTCATGGATTCAATGTCCTGGGATGCCAGATTGCGGATGCTGCCGCCGGGGATGCCGTCGATGATGACCAGAGGGTCGTTTCCGGCCTTGAGGGAGGTTGCACCACGGATCTGGAGGCTGGCTCCCGAGTTCGGGTTTCCGGCGGCGGTGGTGCTCACGTTGAGACCTGCCACCTTACCGGTAAGCATCTCCATAGGGCTGTTGACGCTTCCCTGGAGGAAGTCTTCCTTGCCAACCTGTACGATCGACGAGGACAGTTCCTTCTTGGAAAGGGTACCGTAACCGATGACGACCACGTCGTCGAGGAATTCGGTATCCTCAGCGAGAGTCACCGTTCCGGGCATGGCCGATGCGGCGAAGGACTGCGTGGCATAGCCGATGCAGCTCACCTCCACGATGGCATCCGGTCCCGATACGTTGAGCACGTAGTCGCCGTCGAGTCCCGTCGAGGTGCCGTTGGACGTTCCCTTCTCGAGAACGGTGGCTCCGATGACCGGTCCCTGGGCGTCGACTACGACGCCTTTAACCTGATACCCGTTCTGCGCGGATACAGTAGGGCTGAACACTCCTGCGAGGAGGACAGCCGCCAAGGTTAAAATTCTTTTCATCAGAATGTAGTTAGTTAAACATTATTGCTCTTTGGATTTTTTCACTTTCACGAGCGAGACGCACGCGGCCCCAGCCAGCAGGAAGATTCCCGCCAGCACCAGCATCGCGGCCTGGCTGCCCCCCACGAGGCTTATCACAAGGCCGCCTGTAGCCGCCGCCACTATCTGCGGCAGGCAGATGGTGCAGTTGAAAAGGCCGAGGTATGAACCCATCCTGGGGCTTCCCTCAAGGGCGTTTGTCAGGAGGGTGAACGGCAAGGCCAGCATTGCCGCCCAGGCCGCCCCGACCAGGAAATAGCTTGCGCAGGCAAGATACTTGTCATGCACGAAGAACAGGCTCACGAAGCCGGCCGCACCAATGATGAGGCTGACCACGTAGCCCGTTTTCACGTTTTTGAACCTCGGCAGGACCAGGGCCCAGAGAATGGACCCCACGGCCTGCACGGCGAATACTACACCGACCCAGTTACCGGCGTCCTGGTAGGCCTTGGAGGCGGTATCTGTCACCCCCCCCCAGCAATTATAGGCCAGGGTACCGTTGGAATAGGTCCACATGTACAGGAAGGCGGCCCAGCAGAAGAACTGGACCAGACCCACGGTCCAGAATGTGGACGGAGCCTTGACCAGGAGCTTCAGCAGCCCCTCGCCCTTTTCGGAAGATTCCGCAGCTGGGTCTATGCCGTGGAACTCGGCATATTCTGCCGGAGGCATCTCCCTCACTTTCAGGAATGTATAGAGGACGCAAGCAATCAGTATGGCCGCTCCCACGTAGAACGAAGTGATGACAGAATCCGGCACCACTCCCTTGGGTGCCTCGTTGGCTATTCCAATCCATGTGAAGAATATGGGAAGCAGATATCCCACCAGGCTCCCGGCGTTGCACAGGAAACTCTGGATGGAATAGGCCCGGGTCTTCTGCTCCTCGCCCACCATGTCGCCCACCATCATCTTGAATGGCTGCATGGCCACGTTGATGGAGGTATCCAGGAAAATGAGCGAGAACAGGCCGAACCACATGGCGCTGTTGAGCCCCAGGAAGACATAGGCGGTGGAAAGGTTGAAACTGCCGGCGTTGGGAAGCAGCATCATCACAAGCACGGCCACAATAGCACCGGCCAGCAGATAGGGCTTGCGGCGTCCCAGGCGGCACCACGTCCTGTCGGACCACTTGCCGATGAACGGCTGCACCAGCATGCCCATCAGCGGCGGAAGAATCCAGAAGAACGACAGCTGGTGCGGATCAGCGCCCAGCGTGGCAAAAATCCGGGAGATGTTGGCGCTTTGCAGCGAATATGCAATCTGAACGCCGAAGAACCCGAAGCTCAGGTTCCACATCTGCCAGAACGATAGTTTTGACTTTTGCATCAGTGTCAGTAATTTGCGGTCGGCATGAGCCGAAAATTCAGGACAAATATAGGCCGACTTTTACCTTTAATAAATACGCGCAGGAATGAACGGCGGACTTTCAGTGACGGACGGCGATTTTTTTGCGACGAACCGCCGGCCGGTTCGATATTTTTTCCTATCTTGCAGACGATGACACTGAAACGCAGGATTCCATACGTAATACATGGATTCGCGGTGCTGCATGCACTCGTGACCGTCATCTGCATCGCCGGAGGATTCCCGGACTCGCTGCTCCTCACCCTGATCACCATGGCCATGACGGTCATCATCTGCATGATGCACGGGCTATCGGTGGAATTCACCGCAATCAGCGTCATACTGGTCAACATAGGCGGATTCATACTTGGGACCGACGGTGCCTGGCTGTTTTCCAGAATATCAGAGAACGAACTGGTTTTCAGGCCGATAGCCACCTTCCTGACCACTGAGATACTGGGCTGGGCCATGCATCTGGCGGCCCGCGCGCTCCACGGGGGCGATTCCGGGGATCCGGAGATAAAGCGATCTTGGAAGCAAAACGCAGGATGGCTGCTGTTTGCCTTCGTTTCCATCTTCATGCTCAGGATTGCAGTGGACATAGTATTCTCCACTGGACTGTATTCCGGGATAAGCATCTCTTCACTGCTGGCTGAATTCCTGGGGAACTCCATCCTGATAATCTTCATGGTGGCCGTCACCCTGCTTTTCATCAGGCTGGTAAAGTTCCCCGGCAACCGGTATGCAGCCTTCTTCCTTGTGGCCGGATTCATACTTCTCACCTCGACGGTTGCGTCGGTGATCCAGGGATTCGGCCTTCCGCTCCACTTCCGTGCAGGGTTCACTTTCAAGGACTTCCTGAGGCTGCTGGTATTCGCCCTGCTGGCCGAGGTAACCTTCTACGCCGTCCTCTACCTGATCAATTACCTGTTCCGGATGCGGAACGAGGTGCTCAAGGAGCGGGAAAAGACCCACCAGGCCGAGTTCCAGTACATGATCCTCAAGCACCAGGTCAACCCTCATTTCCTGTTCAATTCCCTCAACGTACTGGATTCGCTGGTCCAGGAAGGCGACAGGGAAAAGACCGGAGAATTCATCCACAAGCTTGCCGGTATCTACCGGTATATGCTACAGCACGAGGGAGAGAGCCTGGTACGGCTGGGCGACGAACTCCTCTTTGCTGGGATGTATGCCGACCTGATGAAGGTGAGGTTCCCGGAAGGGTTCACCATATCGGTCGAGGTGCCCGCCGAGGACAAGGCCAGGAGGATAGTTCCATGCACCGTCCAGCTGCTTATTGAAAACGCCATCAAGCACAATACCCTTTCTCCGGCAGATCCCCTCGCGATAAGGATATACTCAAACGGAAAAAAACTCACCGTGGAGAACCGGATGATCCCCAAGTTCTCCCACGGGCCTTCCACAGGGCTGGGCCAAAAGTATATACGCCGGCAGTACATGGACCTCTCCGGAGAAGGGCTGGAGATTGTGACTCAAAACGGAAACTATTCAGTATCATTGCCTTTGCTATAACCTGAGACATGGACAGGATCATAAGCACACTGGTCATAGAGGATGAGCCGATGGCTCTCAGGAACATGGTTTTCCTGCTTACCACCAATTTCCCGCAGATCCATATAACCGGGACGGCCTCGTCGGTGAGGGAAAGCGTGGAATGGCTGCGGGCCCATCGCGGCCAGGATGCCCCAGACCTTATCTTCATGGACGTGGAGCTGTCCGACGGGGACTGCTTCGGGATTTTCAGGGAGACGATTATTACCTCCCAGGTAGTTATCACCACCGCCTACGACAGCTATGCAGTCAAGGCTTTCGAGACCGGGTCAATCGACTATCTGCTCAAGCCGGTTGACGTGGAGAGCCTCCGGAGGGCAGTTTCCAGGGTGGAGGAGAGACTCCGTTCAGGCTCCGCATCACCTGCATCACCTGACTTTGGAAAAGCGTGCGAGGAATTCCGGAGCCGCTTCCTGATCCGCCTGGGCGACAGGATCCTGCCCGTGAACACCGGGGACATAGCATACCTGTATTCCGAATCCAAGAACTCTTGGATCGTAACCAGGCAGGGCCGGAGCTACGTCATGGACGAGTCCCTGGACACCATTGAAAAGAACCTCGATCCATCCATGTTCTTCCGTATCTCCCGCAGCGCCATAGTTGCGGAAGGCGTAATAGACAGCATCTCCAAACTGCTGGGAGGACGCCTTAAGATAATACTGAAAAAAGGCGTGGAAGAGCGCACCGACCTTACCGTCAGCCGTGCCCGTTCCGACGCCTTCCTTTCCTGGATGTCAAGGTAGGTCAGACTCCCCTTCCCGACGAATACACCATGCTCCTGATCCTGGAGCAAAGCGCCTGGTCGGCAATCAGGCTCTCAAGGGTGCAGTGCATGCGGTAACGCCAGTAGTGGCGCGGGATGGCCGGGATATTTATCCTTTCGTCGGCCGGATTTCCCTGATAACGGACCCGCCCGTCGATTGCAAGCCAGTCCTGGAGGGGCAGTACCACCAGCATCGCGGGCGATGCAAGATGGTCTTCCACAATATCTTCCGCGACCCATGGCTCGCAGAACCAAGGGGCTCCGCCGCCGCGGTGCATCATGTTGGAATAGAACTTCTGGGTAAGACTGCGGTCTTCCTCCCACCAGGCGCGCAGCGGTGAGGTGTCATGGGTACCGGTGGCGCAGACGCAGAAATACGGATAGCGGGAAGGATCGGCGAAATCGTCCTTCGGGTCCTTGGGCATCCTTTGGATCTCGAGGCTCAGGATATTGAGTTCATCCATGACCTCGGGCACGCACGAAGGGATCATCCCAAGGTCCTCGCCGCATGCCAGCATCCCTGTGGAACGCAGCAGCGCCGGAAGTTTCCTCATGGCCGTCTCCTTCCAGAAAGCATTGTGCCTGTGATAGAAAAAGTCCTCGTACAGGGCGTCGTAAGCTGATTTCCTCCAGTCTTCCAGATGTGAATACGCCACCGTATCGGCCCCCAGAATCCGGGGATGGTACCATCCGCCACGGCGGGGATCCTCCACGAAAAGGACATCGGTTTCGCCGCCGTCCCCGGGTGTTGCGATTCCGGGGACGGAAGGGTCGAAGCCCTTGATCCTGAGTTCGTCGGCGGAATAAGGCAGGGCCGGATTGAAATGTCCCATCAGGCCGCTCCTGTACTTTGCCGGTATCTCCCAGATACGGAAGAATCCCAGGATATGGTCGATCCGGAAGGCATCAAAATAGTCGCTCATCTTCCTGAGGCGGGCCTTCCACCAGGCAAAGCCGTCCTCTTCCATCCTCTCCCAGTTATATGTGGGGAAACCCCAGTTCTGGCCGTCGGCGGAGAAAGCGTCCGGCGGGGCTCCGGCCTGCATGTCCATGTTGAAGAGTTCCGGAGAAGCCCACGCGTCGGCGCTGGTACGGCTCACTCCGATGGGAAGGTCGCCCTTGATGGCCACCCCGCAGCGGTGCGCGTAGGCCACGGCGTCCTTCAGCTGGGCATCCAGATGGAACTGCAGGAAGCGGTAGAAATCCACCTCCTGTGAATGTGCCGCCGCGAATTTCTCAGCCATCGCACGGCTGTAGCGGGAATACTTGCCCCAAGTGGAGAAGTCGCAGGTACCGTTTATGTCACGCAGCACGCAGAATACGGCGTAAGGGAGAAGCCAGGAATCGTTATCCTTCAGGAAAGAGCGGAATTCCCCGCTTGCGAGGGTGGTCTCCCCTTTGCTCTGGAACAATTTCCGCATCATCCGGAGCTTGGCGCTGTTCACGGCCTCGTAATTCACCGCAGGAAGAGCCTCCAGCGAGGCTTTCATCTCTCGGTAAGCCTTGTCCTGGCGCACCCCGGCAGAAGGCAGGTGCAGAAGCTGCGGATGCAGGGCGAACGATGAAACCGCGTTGTACGGGTAGGAGTCCTGCCATGTCCCGGTCATCGTGGTGTCGTTTACCGGGAGCAGCTGGATAAAGTTCTGTCCGGTAGCCACTGCCCAGTCAACCAGTTTCTTGAGGTCATGGAATTCACCTGTACCGAAACTGTCGGATGTCCTGAGCGAGAATACGGGAACCGCGACCCCGGCGCCCCTCCAGGGAACCGTCCGGAAAACCGGCGCCGCATCAGCCACCACCACCCTTTTGCCAGCCCCCTGGATTCCGGGGAAGAAATGGTCCGGGCCGGTCTCCCAAAGGACCGGTTCCATGGTTTCACCGTCCAGTATGACAAACTTGTATTCAAATGCTTCCTTGGCATGTACGGTCAGTTCCCACGTGGGGAAACCGGCCGGGAAGAGCGGATGGAACCTGTTCCACCAGCCCAGTTTGTCGCCGCTTCCCGCGACGGCCACCACCTGGTTCCTCCTGACCTCCGGAACGGTTACCCGGAAGGTAAGGTTCCCCCTCCTCGACGGTTCCTTCCCGGAAGCATGGGCAAAGATCACTTTGGTAAAGGCCGACGAGAAAAAGGCGGAGCCATGAGGCCGGTCAATCCAGCGGTCATGGATTTCAACGTCGGAATACCCGGCAGCAAGTTTTACCGAATGGGAGCGCCATTCCTTGCGAATCACCTCTCCGTCACGCTCCACCAGGAACGAATAGGCAAGGGTCCGGACGGCTTCGTCCGCTTCAAAAACCACGTCCCACACGCCTCCGGCACGGTATTTCATGGGCATACGGCGACCTTCCGACGACAGGACGAGGTTCTCGCCCCATGCGGTATCGTATTTCAGCGAAATCTTTATCATGATCATGGTTATCGGTTCAGTTGTCCGGACAAATATAGTCCAAAATATAAAAAAGGCAACTGCATTTCCGACGGACGGCGGAAAAACGGCGATGAACAGACGGGAAGTGATTTATATTTCCTATATTTGCCAAAACTGTAACCAATTCAACATGAATAAAGCAATCCTGCCCCTCGCCATAGTTCTTGCGGCGGCATGTGGAAGAACGGCATATACTTCCACCTCAAACGAGTTGTCTTTCCCCAAGGTCGACTCCCTGCTCAAGGTCATGACCCTTGAGGAGAAAGTCGGACAGATGGTGCTGTTCACCGCCGACAGGGCGGTCACCGGCCCCACGCTGCGCAAAGGCTACCTGGAAGATATCAGGGCCGGACGGTGCGGAAACATATTCAATGCTTACGACGCGGATTTTACCAGGAAACTCCAGGACGTGGCGGTGAATGAGACAAGGCTTGGAATCCCCCTCCTTTTCGGATACGACGTTATCCACGGCTTCAGGACCATCTTCCCAATCAACCTCGGGATGTCGTGTTCATGGGACATGGATGCAATAAAGGAGTCGGCCCGGATAGCGGCGAGTGAAGCCGCGGCAGCCGGTCTCCACTGGACTTACTCGCCAATGTGCGACATCTGCGTGGAGCCCCGCTGGGGCCGCGTCTCGGAAGGAGCCGGAGAAGATCCATATCTGGGAAGCCTGGTTTCCGCCGCCCTGACCCGCGGCTACCAGGGAGAGGACCTTGCCGCTGACAGCACCCTGCTAGCCTGCATAAAGCATTACGCCGCCTACGGGGCCCCGCAGGGCGGAAGGGACTATAACACCGTCGACATGTCCGAACGCTGGCTGAGGGAATTCTACCTCCCTCCGTACAAGGCCGCAGTGGACGCCGGCGCACTCAGCGTAATGGCCTCTTTCAACGAGCTGGACGGAATCCCGGCCACCGCCAACAAACACCTCATGCAGGAAATCCTCAAGGGTGAATGGGGCTTCCAGGGCTTTGTGGTGACGGACTACACCGGTATCAACGAGATGGTAAACCACGGCTACGCAACAGACAACGCCGATGCCGGGGTACTGGCCGCCAACGCCGGGATCGACATGGACATGCAGAGCGCTTCGTTCATGAATTACCTGGTCCAGGCCGTTAACGACGGCAAGGTCAGTGTCAAGACAGTGGACGAGGCCGTCCGGCGCGTCCTCAACGTCAAGGCTGCACTGGGCCTCTTTGACGATCCCTACCGCTACTGCAGCGAGGAGCGCCAGGACGCAAGGACCATGACTGAGGAGAACCTCGCAGCGGCCCGCCGCATAGCCGCCGGGAGCATGGTGCTTCTGAAGAATGACGGCATTCTCCCGCTCAAAAAGGGCACCAGGGTAGCCGTGACAGGCCCCCTCGCCGCTTCCAGGGACGACCTCCTGGGCTCATGGAGGGGCGCAGGGAAGGTAGACCAGGTCCCCGCCTCGGTCGAAGATGCGATAAAGGAATATAACGGAGCGGCAAACGTAAGTCCCTCGGCAGGCGTGGCTGTCATGGTCGCCGGAGAGAACTGCCACTGGACGGGTGAGGCCGCTTCCCGCTCCGACATCCGCCTCCCCAAAGACCAGACTGAACTCCTCAAGAAGCTCAAGGCTTCCGGAAAGAAGGTGGTCCTTGTCCTGATGAACGGCCGTCCGCTGGATATCACTGAAGAATCCGCACTTGCCGACGCCGTTCTCGAAGCCTGGTATCCCGGCACGATGGGCGGGTATGCGGTTTCCGACGTGCTATTCGGGGAATACAACCCTTCGGGGAAACTCAGCATCACCTTCCCCCGCTGCCTGGGCCAGGTTCCCGTTTACCACTATATGAAGAATACCGGACGGCCCTACGTTCACCCCGAGGCCAAGTATGAATCCCGCTACCTGGATGTCCCCAACGAGCCGCTATATGCCTTCGGGCACGGCTTGAGCTATACTACGTTCGGGTATTCCGACCCGCAGCTTTCAGCGGACGGCTTCAGCGGAGACGGCTCCCTGCAGGTCAAGGTAACAGTCACCAACACCGGCTCACTTGAGGGAACCGAGACCGTGCAGATGTACATCCGTGACCTGGTTGGAAGCGTGACCCGCCCCGTGAAGCAGCTAAAGGGCTTTGAAAGGGTCACCCTGGCCCCCGGGGAAAGCCGCGAAGTAACGTTCACGATAGACCGTGAGACCATCTCCTTCTGGCGCGCCGACATGACCTGGGGACCCGAGAGCGGAGATTTCAAGGTCTTCACCGGAGGGGCTTCCGACAATGTCAAAGAAGCCTCGTTCAGTTACACTATATAATGGATATCAGGCACTTCCTCCTGGTATTGACGGGAGGAGCACTTATTCTATCATGCTCTTCGGGGCAAAGGATCGGACGTCTTGACGACGATGCCCTTCTCGACACTCTCGAGAAGAGTACCATCCGTTATTTCACCGACTTTGCCGACCCGGCCACCGGCCTCGCCCGCGAAAGGGACAATGACCGAAACGGCAACATAGTCACCATCGGCGGCTCGGGGTTCGGGGTGATGGCGATAATCGCCGGAGCATCCCGCGGCTATTACCCAGAAGCCGAGGGGGTAGCCCGCCTGGACCGCATCGTCACCTCGCTCGAGAAGTTGGAACGCTTCCATGGGGCATGGGCCCACTGGTACGATGCCGACAGCGGGAAGCCCTTCAGTTTCAGCCAGTTCGATGACGGCGGCGACCTTGTGGAAACGGCATTCATGGTTCAGGGCCTGCTCACCGCAAGGGAGTGGCTCAAGCCCCGTGACCCGGCCCTTTCCTCCCGCTGCGACCGGCTATGGAACGAGGTGGAATGGGACTGGTACACCCGGGGTACGGACTCGCTGTATTGGCACTGGTCCAAAAACCACGGCTGGAAGATGAATCACCGCATCAAGGGTTACGACGAAACGCTGATAACCTATGTCCTGGCGGCTTCCTCCCCCACCCATCCCATAACGAGGGAGTGCTACGAGGCCTCTTACAAGACATCGGATTACTATTATAACGGCAAGGAGTACTACGGGATAACCCTTCCGCTGGGTATGGAATACGGCGGGCCGCTGTTTTTCTGCCACTACTCCTTCCTCGGCCTGGACCCCCGTGGACTTACCGACGGCACCACCGATTATTTTGAGCGGAACCGCGCGCATACACTCATCCACAGGGCCTATGCCATGGAGAATCCAAAACGGCACAAGGGTTTCGGCAAGGATTTCTGGGGATTCACATCGTCCGACGACCCCGACGTTGGCTACAGTTCCCACCATCCCATGACCCCCGACGAAAACGGGACGGTGTCTCCCACGGCAGCCATCAGTTCAATAGTCTACACTCCGGAGGAATCGATGGAAGTGATACGGAAACTGTGGGAGATGCCCGGCATGTGGGGGCCCTACGGCTTTTACGACGCCGTGAATCCATCCAGGGAAAAATCGGTGGTGGACCACTACCTTGCCATCGACCAGGGGCCCGAGGCTGTCATGATAGAGAATTACCGGTCCGGCCTTCTCTGGACCCTTTTCATGGGATGCCAGGAAATAAAAGACGGCTTGAAGAAACTCGGCTTTTACTATAAAACAACTGATAATCAATAATATATGAAACAAACCCTCTTGTCCATGCTGCTGATGGCAGCTTCCCTGGCAGCCTTTGCACAGGGATACCAGGTGAAAGGCACCGTCCAGGACGCCCTAGGGCCGGTAATCGGGGCCACCGTACTGGAACAAGGCACCTCCAACGGCACCTCGACCGGGCTTGACGGAGAATACGTCCTCACCGTGTCATCCCCCGATGCAGTGGTGGAAGTCAGCTGCATTGGATACGCAGCACAGACCTTCAAGGCATCGGATGTTCCCGGAACCATCTCCCTCAGCGAAGACACCACCTTCCTCGACGAAGTGGTGGTGGTCGGTTACGGCACCCAGAAGGCCAAGGACCTCACGGCTCCGATTTCCACCGTCAAGGGAGAGGAGCTCTCCCGCCAGATATCCGGAAACGCCCTAGGAGCCCTCCAGGGCAAGGCATCCGGCGTCAGGATCATCCAGAGCGGCGCCCCGGGCGCTTCACCGTCAATCACTATCCGCGGTACCGGGTCACTCGGAAGCTATGCGACTCCCCTCTATGTTGTTGACGGAGTCTTTGTGGACGACATAGGCTTCGTTTCCACTGACGACATCCAGGACATGACCATCCTCAAGGACGCCTCCGCAGCCGCGATCTATGGCGTCAGGGCCGCAAACGGCGTGATCATAATCACAACCAAGAAGGGGTCAAAGGACCATACCGAAATCAGCTACGGAGGCTACCTGGGCATCCAGGTCCCGGTAAATGTCATGAAACTCGCTTCCAGGGACCAGTACGTGGAACTTTTGAACGAAGCCAACGCCTCGGATCCCTCGTACGTTCCCAAATCGGCCTCCAGCTACCCTGTGAGCACCGACTGGTACAGTACGCTGCTCAGGAAGTATGCCCTCACCCACAACCACTCCCTGGACATCTCCGGCGGATCTGAAAAGACCAGCTATGCCCTGGGACTGGGGTACTTCTATCAGGACGGCATCATGGACAGCGAGAATTTCTACCGCAGGCTCAACTTCCGCACTAGGGTGGACCAGAAGGTAAAGGACTGGCTGGATGTGGGGATCAACGTGATCCTCTCCAACTACAACCGCAAGGACCCGGCCACCGGAGCCTTCACACAGGCATTTGTCAACCCTCCGGTCTATCCCGTCTACAACGAAGCGAACACGGAAGCATACCCCGTGGACTTTGATTCCCCGCAGCGTTACGGCTTTGGAGGTTCCTACGGAAACCCCTATGCCGAAATCTATTACAACGACAACCGCACCAAGGGATTCAACGTGGTCTCATCCACGTATGCCGAACTCAAGTTCCTCTCCGGGCACCTGAGGCTGCGTACCGCCTACAACATGGAGTACCAGGGCTACCACAGTGCATCATATAATCCCGAGCACCTGGTGTACGGCACCCAGGGGACCAAGATTTCCAAGATGGGCAAGACATTCGGCCAGAGGTTCAAGCACATCATCGACAACACCCTGACCTGGGCGGACCAGAAAGGCCGCCACAGCTGGTCCCTCATGGCCGGCCAGTCCACCAGGGTGGAGACCCTCACCGGTCTTTCCGGAAGCGCCACCGATGTACCGGACATCGACGACCAGTCCCGTTACCTCGGGCTCGGCTCCACCAAGGACATCACCGTCACCGACCTCAACCCCGGGCCTTACCGCTACAACGGGCTTTCCTTCTTCACCAGAGGGACTTACAACTGGGCCGACCGCTACCTGGCCACAGTCACCATGAGGGCCGATGCAAGCTCCAAATACAATGAGAAATGGGGATTCTTCCCCTCCGTGGGCATAGGATGGGTCCTGTCCGAAGAACCTTTCATGAAGAATGTCCCCGCATTCGAGTACCTGAAACTGAGGGCCTCCTGGGGACTCCTCGGAAACGACAACATCCCCGCCAACTCCTCGGCCATCATCGGAGCCTCGGGCGTGGGCAGTTCCGCGGTGTTCAACGACGTCCTGGTAGACGGAGTCGGAGCCCAGACCGTATTCCAGAACTACCTCAAGTGGGAGGTGGTCAACGAGTTCGACGTGGGTGCGGACTTCTCCTTCCTTACCGGAAGGCTCACCGGGGAACTGGACTACTACAACAGGACCACCCACAACGTGGTGTTCAACGTTCCCATCGCGACAGGAGGCGGCACCGGCTACCTCCTGGCCAACAACGGAGTGGTGAGGAACTCCGGTTTCGAGTTCAATATCTCATGGAAGGACAAGGTCAGCGAGGACCTGTCCTACAACGTGGGCCTGAACCTCACCACCGTCAAGAACAGGGTTATCCGCCTGGACGGCAGGGACAACATCCCGGGCGCAACGGTCAGGGGCAACTTCACCACGCTTACGCAGAAAGGCTATCCCATCGGTTCCTTCTGGGGATATGAGATCGAGGGCGTGTACTCCTCCACCAAGGATGCCATGCTGGACGACGTATCCCAGGCCATCAAGGCCGCCGGCTACTTCAAATACAAGGACCAGAACGACGACCTGGTCATCGACGAGGCCGACAAGGTCTTCCTCGGGAGCCCCATCCCCTGGCTGATGACCGGCCTTGACTTCGGTCTCAACTGGAAAGGGCTGGACGTGGGCATCTCCCTCTACGGACAGTTCGGGAACAAGATTCTCAACGCCAAGAGGATGAACCGCGGAACCTTCTCCGACGGCAACTATGACCTCGACTTCTACAAGAATGCATGGAGGAAGGACGCAAAAAGCGACAAATATCCGTCGGCGGAGGCCTATACCGAAGCCTATACCCAGCAGGCCAACAGTTTCTTCGTGGAACCCGGCTGGTTCCTGAGGATCCAGAACGTACAGGCCGGCTGGACTTTCTCCAACTTCGGCAAGATGGACTTCATCCGTTCCCTGAGGGTATACATATCGGCCCAGAGGCCCTTTACCTATTTCCCATATAACGGTTTCACCACTGAGATCGGGGGCTCCCCCATCGACTCCGGCATAGACACCGCCACCCATCCCATGCAGGCCATCTACACGGTGGGCCTTAAAGTCAACTTCAAATAGCGGGCAGCCATGAAAAAGACATCATACATTTTAATTTGCGCCGCTCTTGCGGTTTCCTGCTCATCCTTCCTGGACATCCGGCCTGAAGGTACCACCACTTCCATCAGCCTGGACCACTCCAAAAGTGAGAACATCATCAAGCCGATAAGCGCTGCATACGCCCAGCTCCGCTCCTATGACAGCGCCTCTTTCCCCTATATAGGCTGCCTGGAAGTCACTTCCGACGATGCCGACAAGGGATCCATCGCGGAAGACGGCGCCTCGATGAAGGCCCTCAACGAATTCCGCTACGACGCGGCCAATGAGCTTATCCAGGCCCAGTGGACAGGATACTATGACATAGCATCCGCAGCCAACAACTGTCTCTCCCAGATGGATCTGTTCCTTAAGGAACTCTCCCTCGACGAGTACAAGGCGCTGGCAGAGGAAGGTATCGGGGACGCCAAGTTCATCCGTGCATATGCGTATTTCAGGCTCGTCACCATGTTCGGGAACATTCCAGTGGTAGACCGACTGATGACGGCCGAGGAACTCGCCTCGGTCAAGCCTTCCGCCCCGGCCGCCGTCTGGAAATTCATCGAGGACGACCTTGCCGACGCCATCGAGAGGCTGCCTGTCAGTTGGTCAAAGACCTATCTTGGCAGGGTGACCAGGTACTCCGCCATGGCCCTGAAGGCCAAGGTCCACCTATATCAGGGAGAATACGACCAGGTTGCCGCTCTCTGCGACGAAATCATCGCATCCAAGCGCTACGGCCTGCTGGACGATTTCCGCTCCGTCTTCTCCGTCGACCAGGAGAATTCCAGGGAATCCCTCTTTGAAATACAGAGTTCCGACCTCGGAAAGTCCTCTGGACAAGCCGCTTATAACACCTATGCCTATGTCCAGGGACCGAGGAACAACACCCCGGCCAACATGCAGGGCTGGGGGTTCTGTGTCCCGAGCGAGAAACTCATCCAGTTCTTTGCCGACAGGGGCGAGACCGTACGTGCCAGCACCACCTTCCTCTACAGCGGGACCACCACTCCGGAGGGTGACGCCATCAGCATTAACTGCCCCAACCCCGTCTACAACGGGAAAGTATATACTCCATCCTCATACAACGACTGGTCCGACAACGGTTACGGATATGACTACAATATCCGCATCCTACGTTATTCCGACGTACTCCTGATGTATGCCGAAGCCCTTGCAAGGGGAGCTGCCCCAGGCAGCAAATCCGGTTATACCGCGCAGACGGCCCTGGACGAAGTCCGTTCCAGGGCGAGACTCGCTTCAGTGGAACCTACCCTCGACAATATCCTGGACGAACGCAGGGCCGAATTCGCCATGGAGGAAGACCGCTTCCTGGATCTGGTAAGGACCGGAAAGGCAAAGGATGTGCTCGGCCCCCTCGGTTATGTGGAAGGGAAACACAACCTGTTCCCAATCCCCTCGACCCAGCTGCAGCTCAACACCAATCTCAAGCAGAATCCAAATTACTAAAAATAAACCTTAAGTATTTATTAACCAATTAATTATTTAAAACATCATGAAAAAAGTACTTTATGTTCTTGCACTCGCTGCCGCTGTGATGGCAGTTTCCTGCAAAGGTGACAAAGACCAGAAGAAAGACACCACCGGCGGCGTGGACGTAGCAAAGGAAAACCTCGTGGCCTACCTGCCCCTCAACTCCGCAACCGACGTCATCACCCTTGGCAAAGGGATGAAGAGCAACGGCGTTTACGGAAAGGGCGAATTCAACCAGAATGGCTTCAGGGGCGGCTGCTACAACAACTCTTCTGCCAGCCATGACGATCAGGCCGGTCTCAAGATCACCATTCCCGACACCTTCCTCCCCTCGTTGAAGAGCTACTCCATCAGCGCATGGTATAACACGCCCACTGAAAGGGGCGCGATCTACTCCTTCGCGGGCGGCAAGGATGCCAACTGGGGAGCCTTTGACCTTTTCCAGGACGGAGCAGATGAAAATGGCACCCTTCTCAAGGGTTACATGTGCAACATGGACTCCGAATGGTTCGGATTCTTCCCGGACTACAGGGGCCCTGAAATCGCAAAGAACAAATGGATCCACACCGTGATGACCTATGACGAGGCTGAGTCCAGGCTCCGCCTGTATGTGAACAAGGAAATCAGGTGGGATGGAATCTGCTATGCCGCTTCCAAGCCCGAGAACGCCGAGCAGCCGCTCATTGGCGACCTTGTCCTCGACAAATCCACCGTAATGTACATCGGCGCCTTCGCCTCCCGCGAGACCGGAGCATCCAATGAGACCTGGCTGAGCTACCTTGCAGGTAAGGTTGATGA
The DNA here is from genome assembly GCA_017437755.1 of Bacteroidales bacterium. Taxonomy (GTDB): domain Bacteria; phylum Bacteroidota; class Bacteroidia; order Bacteroidales; family UBA932; genus Cryptobacteroides. The sequence goes on along the minus strand of JAFRXI010000013.1, from coordinate 4,630 downwards.
AATCCGCATCTGGAACAAAGCCCTCTCCGAGGAGGAAGTCAGCGCCCTTTACACCGCAGAACTTACCGTTTCAACCTTTGACGACTAAATCCCTGATTGCATTTTTCTTCGCGGCGGCCCTCGGGACACTTTCCTGCGGGTCGCCCGAAGAATCATCGAGTCCCGGCAAACCGGCGAATGCCGCCGTAACGGCTTTCTACCTCACTTCCTCCCCGGAAAAGAAGGTATCTCCAAACGGCAGGTTGACTGACTCCCCGCTTTCCCCTGAAATAGCCTTAACTTTTTCCTCCGCAATAGACCTGGAGCAGCTCAAAAAAGCCAGGATCTACCTTGCCGGTTACTCGGGAGAGATGGATTACTCGGCGGGACCGGACTCAAAAACCCTCCTCCTTTCACCAAGTGAGCCGCTGCAGGAACTGACCAGGTACGTCATCACCGTCACCCCTGGGAATAACCTGGGAATCAAGATCATAGACAGTTATACCGCAGACCTTGTCACTGCCTTGGACGGCGGGGACAAGTTTCCCCGTATCTCCACCGACAATCTGCTGACAAAGGTTCAGCAGCAGACTTTCAAGTATTTCTGGGACTATGCCCACCCTGTGAGCGGACTTGCAAGGGAGAGGCTCGGTAGCGGCAACACCGTCACCACGGGAGGCTCTGGATTCGGGATAATGACCCTGCCCGTGGCCGTGGAGAGGGGCTTCGTGACGCATTCCGAAGCTGCCGCCCGGCTGCGGAAAATCGTCACCTTCCTTTCCGGTAAGGCCGACCGTTTCCACGGCGCCTTTCCCCACTGGCTCAACGGTGAGACGGGAAAGGTGATTCCCTTCAGCAGCAAGGACAACGGCGGCGACCTGGTGGAAACGGCGTTCCTGATCCAGGGGCTCCTGACCGCCTCGCAGTACTTCAACGCCGTGGAGGAACAGGACATCCGATCAGGCATAGACGGCCTCTGGCGGGCGGTGGAATGGGACTGGTACACATCCGGCGGGAAAGACGTGCTCTACTGGCACTGGTCCCCCGACCAGGGATGGGCGATGAACATGACGGTCTCCGGCTGGAACGAAGGCCTCATGACCTACGTGCTTGCTGCGTCCTCGCCCACCCATCCGGTTTCCAGGGACGCCTACGTGAAAGGCTGGGCACGGAACGGGAAAATGGACATGAACAATCTCTCCGGTCCCCTGTTCTTCACCCACTATTCCTTCCTGGGACTGGATCCTCGCAACCTCAAGGACACCTATGCCGACTACTGGGCGCACAACGTATCCCACGCCAGATACAACCACGACTACTGCGTGCGGAATCCCGGACGTCATGCAGGATACTCAGATGCCTGCTGGGGCCTGACCGCCAGCGACTGGCCTGGAGGCTATACCGCAAGTTCACCTTCCAACGACAAGGGTACGATAGCACCCACGGCCGCCCTCGCCTCATTCCCCTACACTCCGGATGAGAGTCTCAAGGCACTTGAGTATTTCTATTATGTCCTTGGAGACAGGCTGTGGGGAGACTACGGATTCTACGACGCCTTCTGCCTGGACAGCGTCTGGTTCGCCCATTCATACATAGCCATAGACCAGGGCCCGATAGTGGTCATGATAGAGAATTACCGTACCGGCCTCCTCTGGAACCTTTTCATGAAGGACCCCGATGTAAAAGAAGGGCTCGCCAGGCTGGGATTCACCATATAATTTCCTATCTTTGCGAAGCAGTATGGCTTCGCTCTACTCATATTTCAGAATCAGCAAGCCCTCCGCGGACAAAGTTCCGCCGGAGAAGGTCAACGCCGAATACAAACGCCTCAGGCAGAGGACCTTCTGGGGTGCCACGATAGCCTACAGCCTGTATTACGTGTGCCGCATGACCCTAGGGGTGGTGAAGCAGCCCCTCATCGACGACGGGGTGCTGGGAGCGGGCGCACTGGGCCTCATAGGGTCCGCCATGCTGTTCGTTTATGCCTTTGGCAAGTTTTTCAACGGTTTCATCGCCGACTACTGCAATGTCCGCCGCTTCATGGCGGTGGGCCTGGCGGTATCGGTCGGGGTCAACCTTCTGATGGGCGCGCTCGGGCTCCTTCACGGTATTGTGGGACTGGGCTCCACGCTCGTGATGGTCCTGTTCTTCATACTATGGGGCATAAACGGATGGGCCCAGTCGATGGGGTCCCCGCCCGGGGTGATCAGCCTGTCCAGATGGTGGCCGCTTTCCCGACGCGGCACGGTCTACAGCATCTTCAGTTCAACCCCATACCTTGGCAAGGCCATAACCATGATAACCACCGGCCTGATAGTGGGCGCGGCAGGATGGCAATGGGGCTTCATCGCAGCATCGGCAGCCGGGGCCCTGGGGCTGGTCATTATCCTTGTCTTTGTATCGGATACCCCTGAGAGCAAGGGACTTCCGTCAATCCAGCAGATTTCCGGCGAGCCCATCCGCGAGGCCGATACCAAACCCACCAGGGAACTCCAGAAAATGGTGGTCCGGCATCCCGGCATCTGGGTTATCGCCCTCTCCAGCGCCTTCATCTACATAACCCAGTATGCAATCAGCGGCTGGGGCGTGCTCTTCCTCCAGAAGTCGAAGGACTTCTCGCTGGAAGGGGCCACCCAGGTAATCGGCATTTCGGAAGTTGCCGGAATAGCCGGTACCGTGATGGCCGGCTGGCTGTCCGACACCGTATTCCGCGGAAGCCGGGTCAAGCCTGTGATAATATCCGGAATCCTTGCCCTTGCCGGCCTGGCTGCCTTCCTGTTCACCGGCGGAGGATACGTCCTCAACATAGTCTACGTTGGAGTATTCAGCCTTTTCATCGGAATCGTATACTGTGTGGTGGCAGGGCTCATGGCCCTGGACTTCGTCCCGAGGAAAGCCACCGGAGCCGCACTTGGGATTGTTGGTATTTCCAGCTATGTCGCTGCCGGACTCCAGGATATCGTAAGCGGCCTCATGATCCAGGGAAATTCCACCTCAGACGCCCTGGGTGCCCCCGACACCTACAACTTCACCCCCGTGGCGGTCTTCTGGACGGCGGCCTGCCTGCTCTCTTTCATCCTCCCCGTCATGGGCTGGAACCGGCTGAAGAAATAAACATTTTTTATGATTGTTTTCTTGGTTCCAAGTCGTTATTTTTGTGAACCTGGAAAAACAAAACCTTAAAATCCTGCAATATGAAAGTATCAAGAATCCTTCTTTCACTTGCACTCGCCTGCGCAGTGAGCGTGAACGCACCCGCCCAGAACCTGCTCAAGAGTCTGGGAAACAGGGCAAAGAACGCGGTGGAAAACCGCATAACCACCGGGACGAACCGGGCAATCCAGAAGGGGCTTGACAAAGTCGAGGACGCCGCCGAGAATGCCGTCCAGAACTCACGCATGTCCTCTTCCAGAACCACCACGGCCCCCGCTCCCGGCTCAAGGAACGCCAAGGGAAAGACCTTCTACGTAAGTGCCACCACCGGTTCCGCCCGTGCCGACGGCCTTTCGCCGTCCACCGCGATGAAGGACCTCCAGAAGGCCATCGACGCCGCCGAGGAGAATGACATAATCTGCGTTGCAGAGGGCAATTACCTGGGCAACCTCGACCGCGGATACATCCAGATCGGCCAGTTCGGGAACGCCTCCCATGACCCCGGAAAGTTCATCAGCATCTATGGCGGTTACTCCCCCGACTTCAGCAAGCGCGACGTTATCAAGTACGTTACCAAGCTGCAGCCCGTGGAGCAGAAATTCGTGGCGCCCCTCCTCAATGTCAATGCAAGGAGGCCCTACGGTTATTCCGGCCCGGTGGGCAGCGTCGTTATCGACGGACTGGTATTCGACCTTGGCGAGAACAACATCTACTGCGTTAAGGATGTCAGCAACGAGGCCACCGGCACCCCCAACGAAGGCGTGCTCACAGGCCGTTTCGTAGAGCCCAACGCCCTTCCTCCATGCCCCACCGTCGGATACATGAACGGTGACGAATACGGCCTTCACATGGACGTGGAGGGCAATGTGCGCATATCAAACTGCATTTTCGTCAACTGCCGCGACTACGGCATCTCCGCCCTCATGGGCAAGGGCCACATGGAAATCAGCAACAACATCTTCATCTCCTGCCGCTACTCCGCCTGCCAGGTAAGGGGCAACGTGAAGGACTCCGACATAGACAAGGTCTCGCTTGAATTCCATCACAACACGGTCCTATTCACCTGGACCCGCACCAAGAGCTTCGAGGACATGGGCCAGGGCTTCCGCTTCATGAACGGCATCCGCACCATCGACGTCCACAACAACATCTTCGGCTGCAACAGCAACTGCGCCGTGGAGAGGGTGTACTACGAGTCCAACAAGGAAATGGAGAAACTCAAGGTCAGCAACCTCTACGACAACTACTTCTTCGCAAACCGCAGGGACCTGGAACTGGCGGCACCCGGAGCGGCCACAATCTCCGTCCCCGCCGCCCGCATCGAGGAAGCCGAGCAGATTGGGCCAAAGTATGAAGGCAACGTGGAAATGCCTGAGAACAAGGCATTTATCAACGCCATCGACAAGTCTTACCTGGAAGGGTTCATGACTCTCAAGATAATATCTTCCCAGAGCTACAACGCCAATTCGGCCGCCAACCAGGTGAACCGCATGTTCGG
>JAFRXI010000012.1 GCA_017437755.1 Bacteroidales bacterium | reverse complement strand
CTGCGGCTGATCTAATCGTTAGGAAGGAGAACAGAGCGATTTGACACGCCAAGAAACAGGACCTTATGATGCCCTTAAACAGGGGAAAAGTGACCAAAAACCAGTACCGTAGAAATGTTAGGCAACATTTTCAGTATAGGTCCAATTGGAAAGTGAGAAATATATTGTTAATCGCTATTTTCTTATCGAAAAACGATTGCGTATTTCAGCTGAAAAAGATACTGAAAACTGCACTTGCATGACTAATCAAGTAATTGGTATACAATGTGTTATGGCGATTATTTCCCGATGCAAAACTTCCCGAATATCTCTTCAAGGATGTCGGGGGTGGTGATGGTGCCGGTGATTTCGCCGAGGATGGAGATGGCCTGACGGAGGTCTTCGGCAATAAGGTCAGAGGGGAGGGAAGAGGTGATGGCAGAGCGGGCCGAGACGAGCGGGACACGGGCACGGAGGAGCGCATCGTAATGACGGGCATTTATTATTATTGTCGAATTTCCGGCAACAGAATATGCTTTTGTCACTTTGTAGAGCTCATTAAACAGCAAATCCAGGCCAATTTTCTCTTTAGCAGATAGTTTTATAGTAATATATTTATTACCAATATATGAAACAATCTTGTTAATTGTATTAACATTTTTGTTAACAGTCAAATCCACCTTGTTAAGGAGAATTATCAACTTCTGTTGCTGTATGTTAACCGATTTTTCGAGAATTGAAAGATTGTTCAAAAGGTCGTTTTCAGAATCAGTAGCGTCCAGCACTCCAAGGACAATTTCAGCCTCGGAAATCTTCTTGAAACTCCGCTCGATACCTATCTTCTCCACGTCGTCGGAAGACTCCCGGATACCCGCCGTATCGATAAACCGGAACATGTGTCCGTCGATTGTCAGGGTATCTTCCACGGTGTCCCTGGTTGTCCCGGGGGTAGGCGAGACAATGGCCCTGTCGTCACCGAGTATCGCATTCAGCAGGGTGCTCTTCCCGGCGTTGACGTTTCCCGCAATCGTTACCGGTATGCCCCGCCTGATCGCATTCCCAGTCCTGAAAGTTCCGGAAAGGGAATCCACATGTGCGATGACGCCGTCGAGCAGATTCACCAGCGATTCCCTGGAAGCGAACTCCACCTCCTCTTCGCCAAAATCCAGTTCCAACTCCAGCAGCGATGCCATCTTCAGCAACTCCTCCCTCATCTTTCCGAGTTCCGATGAAACCCCGCCCCTGAGCTGGTTCAAAGACACCTTTGAGGCAGCTTTGGAAGTAGATGATATCAAATCGGCAACCGCTTCTGCCTGAGATAGATCCATCTTCCCGTTTAAATAAGCCCTTGATGTGAATTCACCCGCCTCAGCCATCCTGGCTCCGCAGCTTGTAAAAGCATGCACGATCTCATGCACGATGAATGGCGATGCATGACAACTTATTTCAACAGAATCCTCGCCCGTGTACGAACGAGGGGCACGGAACACACTTACAAGGACCTCATCCACGACCTCGCCTCCTGAAAGGGCTTCGCCAAAATGGAGGGAGAACCCCTTTGAAGCAGAGACGGTTCCCTTCCTTAGCCTAACCACCCTGTCGGAAATAGCAAGGGCGTCCGGGCCGCTCACCCTGATTATCGCAACGGCACCTCCGCTGCCGCTGGCGGGGGCAACTATGGTCTGATCGCTCTTCAACTGCATCTTCATTTACACAGTAGTTCCATAGATGTGTATTGAACCGACATTCCCATGGCGTCGTAAAAAGCTCTGGCAGAAGGGTTGCACTCCCAAACGTGCAAAGTTATGTTATGGCACCCGGAATCCTCGGCGAACCTCCGGGCATACTCGAAAAGCGCCCTTCCAACATGCTCTCCACGATGTCCTTCATCGACACATAAGTCATTTATATACAATGACTTCAACGGGTTCATCACCTCGCTTCCCAACTCCTGTATCTCACAGAAGACATAACCCAGGACCTCCCCGTCACGGTCATAGACGAAAACAGGTCTGAGGGGATCGGCGATAATTGACAGCAACTCACTGTCGGTGTATTTCTTACCCTCGCTGCGGAACAGGTCGGGCCTGCCCCCGTGATGCACGGCAAGAACCTGGCGAAGCAGTGAATTCACCGCCCCCAGGTCCTCCTTTCCGGCCGGTCGGATATACGATTCCATAACCAGAGGCTTAAACTATTTCCTTGCCGAAGGGGAAGACAGACGAAACCGCCATCTTGAAATGCTGCAGTCCCCACGGAATACCTACTATGGTAACGCAGAAGAGCAGTCCGCAGACAAGGTGCACCAGGGCAATCTCCCACCATCCTAACAGTACCCAGATCAGGTTCATCAGCACAGACAGGCAGCCGGGCTGACCGGGACCGTTCACGAGTTCATGGCCGAAGGGCCACAAAGCATATGTTCCGAGTTTGAAAAGCTGTATCCCAAAAGGAATCCCGATGATGAGGATACACAGCAGAAGCCCTATAAAATAGTATATCAGGGCTACCAGAAGGCCCCCTAATACAAGCCAGAGCAAGTTACCTAGTAATTTCATGGAATCATGATTAAGTCCCACAAATATAAGAAAAAGTCCACAACTCTTGGAAGAATTCAAAACATCTTCTAAATTTGCATCCATATGGGTAAAACAAGGGTATCAAAACTTCCCGTCAACACGGTACTTTCCGGTCAGACTCCGGTCACTGCCCCGGTTTTCCCTGTTTGTTTTTGACGGCCTTCTATTTATACGGAGGGCCGGTTTTTTTAAGAAGCTGTTTCTAAGAATATGGAACGACGACTTGGCGCAACCCTGAAACTGGAAAACGGAATGGAATTCCGCGGGTATTCCTTCGGCTATGAAGGCCCGACCGACGGTGAAGTAGTGTTCTCCACTGCCATGGTGGGATACCCCGAAAGCCTTACCGACCCATCATATTCCGGCCAGATACTGTGCGTAACTTATCCTTTGATAGGAAATTACGGTGTACCGTCCGAAGAGGTGGACAAGAATGGGATATCCCTTAATTTCGAGTCCGAGAGGATCTGGGTCAGGGGACTGGTGATATCGGAGTACTCATTCAACTACAGCCACTGGGACGCTGTCAAGAGCCTTGGACAATGGCTTCAGGAACAGAAGGTTCCGGGGATTTCCGGAATCGACACCAGGGAACTTACCAAGGTCCTCAGGGAGAACGGATCCATGCTGGGCATCATCGTGCCAGACGGCGTGCAACGGGATTTCCCCGTCAAGGACCCCAACCTGGAAAACCAGATTTCCATTGTAAGCTGCAGGGACATTATCAGGTACGGGAGCGGCAGCAAGAGGGTGGTCCTGGTCGACTGCGGGGTCAAGCACAACATTCTAAGGTGCTTCGTAGACAGGGGAATAGAACTTGTCAGGGTCCCTTGGGACTACGATTACAACACCCTTGACTACGACGGTCTGTTCATCTCAAACGGCCCCGGAAATCCGGCTTTCAGCATGGCTACGATAGCCCATCTAAGGACCGCAATGAAGGACGACCGCCCCATCTTCGGGATATGCATGGGCAACCAGCTGCTGGCAAGTGCGGGAGGGGCAAGGACATACAAACTGAAATACGGCCACCGCAGCCACAACCAGCCTGTAAGGATGGCGGGCACAAACAAATGCTTCATCACTTCCCAGAACCACGGATTCGCAGTGGACAATTCCACCCTGGGAGAGGACTGGGAACCATGGTTCATAAACATGAATGACGGGACCAACGAAGGCATCCGCCACAAGTCAAAACCGTTCTTCTCGGTGCAGTTCCATCCCGAGGCCTCCAGCGGGCCAACCGACACTGAATTCCTTTTCGACGAATTTATAGGAAAACTTTAGACAACTTCTCTCATCATGCTAGATCCCAACATAAAAAAAGTGCTCCTACTTGGTTCTGGAGCATTGAAGATAGGCCAGGCCGGGGAATTTGATTACTCTGGCTCCCAGGCATTGAAAGCCCTGCGTGAAGAGGGAATCCAGACCATACTCATAAACCCCAACATCGCCACCGTCCAGACTTCAGAGGACGTTGCCGACCGGGTTTATTTCCTCCCGGTCACCCCGTTCTTCGTGGAGAAGGTGATAGAGAAGGAAAGGCCCGACGGTATCCTCCTGTCTTTCGGCGGGCAGACAGCCCTCAACTGCGGTGTCGCCCTGTACTCTAACGGGATGCTGGAAAAGTATGGAGTCAAGGTCCTCGGCACCCCGGTAAGTGCCATCATGGACACGGAAGACCGGGACCTGTTCGTCCGCAAGCTGGACCAGATAGAGGTCAAGACCATCCGTTCCGTTCCCGCAAAAACCCTCGAGGAAGCTACCGTGGCAGCCGGGACGCTGGGCTATCCGGTGATAGTCCGTGCCGCCTACGCACTCGGCGGCCTGGGGTCCGGCTTCTGCGATAACCCCGGGCAGCTCACCGAAATCTGCAACAAGGCTTTCTCATTTTCGCCGCAGGTGCTCGTGGAAAAATCCCTGAAAGGATGGAAAGAGATTGAATATGAAGTAGTTAGGGACAAATACGACAACTGCATCACCGTCTGCAACATGGAGAACTTCGACCCTCTGGGCATCCATACCGGAGAGAGCATCGTGGTGGCTCCGTCGCAGACGCTTTCCAACCGGGACTACTATTTCCTGAGGGAACTATCCATAAAGATCGTCCGGCACCTCGGGATTGTGGGCGAGTGCAACGTCCAGTACGCCTATGACCCCGACGCCATGGATTACCGCGTCATAGAGGTGAACGCCCGGCTCAGCCGGTCCTCGGCCCTGGCGTCCAAGGCCACCGGGTACCCGCTCGCTTTCGTAGCAGCGAAACTCGGCCTGGGTTACGGCCTGTTCGACCTCAAGAATTCCGTCACAAAGACCACTCCCGCCTTCTTTGAACCTGCCCTGGACTACATCGTATGCAAGATTCCGCGCTGGGACCTTTCCAAGTTCCACGGAGTTTCCAGGAAGATCGGTTCCAGCATGAAATCGGTGGGGGAGGTCATGGCCATAGGCCGCAGCTTCGAGGAAGCCATACAGAAAGGGATCCGTATGCTCGGCCAGGGAGCCCATGGCTTCGTGGGCAACAAGGAACTCACTGTCAATAACTTGGACAAGGAACTGTCCGAGCCCACCGACAAGCGGATCTTCGTAATCGCAGAGGCCTTCAGGCAAGGCTATACCGTCGACAGGATCCACGCCCTCACTAAGATCGACAGGTGGTTCCTGGACAAGCTCATGAACATCGTCCACACCCAGGATGAGCTTTCGGCCTGCAGTTCCCTTGAAGATATGCCGGAAGAACTCATGCGGACGGCCAAGCAGAGGGGCTTCTCCGATTTCCAGATCCAGCGCTGCCTGTGGAAGGATAAAGGTAACTGGGCCGACCGTATGATGGAGGTCCGTGCCTGGAGGATCGCACACGGCATCGTACCTGTCGTCAAGCAGATCGACACCCTTGCCGCTGAGTTCCCGGCCGCCACAAACTACCTCTACCTTACCTATAACGGCACTTTCAATGATGTATCGTACGAGAATGACGGCAAGTCGATTATAGTCCTTGGTTCCGGTGCCTACAGGATTGGAAGCTCCGTGGAATTCGACTGGTGCTCGGTAACCTGCCTGAAGACAATCCGCCAGCAGGGATACCGCGGTATCATGATTAACTACAACCCCGAAACCGTCTCAACCGACTACGACATATGCGACCGCCTCTACTTTGACGAACTTACATTCGAGAGGGTGATGGATATCTGCCAGATGGAATCGCCCCACGGAGTCGTCGTAAGCGTGGGCGGACAGATCCCCAACAACCTGGCACTCAGGCTCGACAAGGCCGGCGTTCCCATCCTGGGCACAAAGGCCGAGAATATCGACCGTGCCGAGGACCGTCACAAATTCTCGTCCATAATGGATGCCATCCATGTGGACCAGCCGGCATGGAAGGAAGTAACAACCGTAGAAGACATCGACGCATTTGTGGAAAGGGTTGGTTTTCCGGTACTTGTGAGGCCGTCATACGTACTGTCCGGTGCTGCCATGAACGTCTGCCACGACGAAAGGGAGCTCCGTAAATGCCTCTCGCTGGCTGCAGACGTCTCCAAGGAGCATCCTGTCGTGGTAAGCCAGTTCCTGTCCAGGTGCAAGGAAATCGAGTTCGACGCCGTAGCCGACGAAGGCGAGATCCTCGCATACGCTATTTCAGAGCACATAGAATACGCCGGAGTCCACTCAGGCGACGCCACCATCCAGTTCCCGCCCCAGAAGCTTTATGTAGAGACCGTCCGCCGTATCAAGAAGATAGCCAGGAAGATAGCCCTTGCCCTGGAGATTTCCGGTCCTTTCAACATCCAGTTCCTGGTTGGCCCCGGCTATATCAAGGTTATCGAGTGCAACCTGAGGGCTTCCAGAAGTTTCCCCTTCGTATCTAAGGTCCTGAAAATCAACTTCATAGAGCTGGCATCAAAGGTCATGCTTTCGCTTCATCCCTCGGCTCCGCTGAAGAGCGCCTTCGACCTCGACTACGTGGGAATCAAGTCGTCCCAGTTCAGTTTTGCCAGGCTCGAGGAAGCCGATCCCGTGCTCGGAGTGGACATGGCCTCCACCGGTGAAGTGGGATGCCTGGGCGACAATTTCGACGAGGGTCTCATAAAATCCGTCCTCTCCGTAGGCAACGGTATTCCCACAAAGGGTATCCTGCTTTCCACCGGAGACCCCCTGCAGAAAGCCGACATGCTCCGTGCCTGCCGGATGCTGTCGGAAAACGGCTACACCCTGTACGCTACTTCGGGAACCCACCGTTACCTGGTGGAGAACAGCATCCCCACCACAAAGGTCCTCTGGCCCAGCGAGACGGACAATCCCAACCTGAAGCATTTCAGGCACGCCCTGGACCTCATCAGGAACCAGGAAGTGGATATGGTGGTCAATATCAACAAGGACTTTTCCGAGACCCAGAACGACGACTGCTACCTTATAAAAAGAGCGGCCATCGATTCCAATGTACCGCTCTTCACCAATGCAAGGCTCGCTACCGCCTTCATCCAGGCCTTCACTTCCCAGAACCTAGAGGACCTGTCCATAAAGGCCTGGGACGAATACTAATCGAACCTGCTCAGTTTGGACATGTTGTCTATGAGCTCCCGGTTGGTCCTGAACTCGTCCATATGCTGCTGCATCCAGTTCATGGCCTCCACGGGGTTCATGTCTGACAGCAGTTTCCGAAGGATCCAGATCCTGTTCAGGGTATAGGGGTCGTAGAGCAGGTCGTCGCGCCTTGTACTTGACAGCGTGAGGTTTACAGACGGGAATATCCTCTTGTTGGAAAGGTTCCTGTCCAGCTGGAGTTCCATGTTGCCGGTTCCCTTGAATTCCTCGAAGATGACGTCGTCCATCTTTGACCCGGTCTCGGTAAGGGCCGTTGCAAGTATGGTCAGGGAACCGCCGTTCTCTATGTTCCTGGCTGCGCCGAAGAAGCGCTTGGGCTTCTGCAGGGCGTTGGCGTCCACGCCGCCGGTAAGGACCTTTCCGGATGCCGGCTGGACGGTGTTGTACGCACGTGCCAGGCGGGTTATGGAATCGAGCAGGATCACCACGTCATGTCCGCACTCCACGAGGCGACGGGCCTTTTCAAGCACCATGTTGGCCACCTTGACATGTCTTTCCGCCGGTTCGTCAAAGGTGGATGCAACCACCTCGGCCTTTACGCTCCGGCTCATGTCGGTAACCTCTTCAGGACGTTCGTCGATAAGCAGTACAATCTCGTAAACCTCCGGGTGATTGTCGGCTATGGCGTTGGCTATAGCCTTGAGCAGCATTGTCTTACCGGTCTTGGGCTGAGCCACGATAAGGCCCCTCTGGCCCTTTCCGATGGGCGTGAACATATCCACTATCCGGCAAGAGAGATCCTTCTCATGGCCATGGCCCAGAAGGTTGAATTTCTCAGTGGGGAACAGGGGAGTGAGGAAATCGAACGGAACCCTGTCCCTCACGAACTCGGGAGTCCTGCCGTTGACGTAATTGATCTTTACCAGGGGGAAATACTTGTCACCTTCCTTGGGAGGACGGATCTCACCGGTAACGGTATCGCCGTTCTTCAGGGCGTTGAACTTGATCTGGTTCTGGGAGACGTAAATGTCGTCCGGGGAATTCAGGTAGTTGTAATCCGATGAACGGAGGAATCCGTATCCGTCCGGCATTATCTCAAGCACTCCCGTAGCCTCAACGGTTCCTTCAAACTCAATCTGAGGTTTCTTGGGCTGACCGCCGTTCTGACCGTTCTGACCGTTCTGGCCGTTCTGCTGCTGGAATTTCTGACGCTTCATCTGCTGACGCTGAAGCCTCTCTTCCGCCTGCTCTGCCTTCTGCACCTCATCGGAGTTCAACTCGTTGAAAATCTGATGGATGAAAGCCTTTGAATCGGTCTTTGGCTCCGTCTTTTCTTCGGGCTTTGCCTCGGTTTTTGCTTCAGCCGGCTTGTCCTGCTGGGCAGGGGCGGCCTGTGCTGCAGCCTTGGGCTTGCGGCCGCGTTTCTTGGGAGCAGCGGCATCGGCAGGCTTGGCGGCCTCCTCGGGCTTTGCTTCAGGCTTGGGTTCGGCCGCCGGCTCCGGCTTGGATTCCGGTTTTGCCTCGGCCTTTACCTGGGGCTTGTCGGCTGAAGGAGCGCTCTTTGCCTTGCGGCTCTTGGCTGCCTTGGCGGCGGGTTTCGCCTCGGCCGGTGCAGCCTTGGGGTTCTCGGAGGCCTTGGGGGCCTCTGCCTCCTTGGCCGGAGCAGCCTCCTTGGGTGCGGCGGCACCGTCATTCCTGGCAGGCTCGGCTGCGGCCTTTTTGGGACGGCCCCTTTTCTTGGGAGCTGCCGGTTCCGGCTTTATCGACTCCAGGCGCGCTTCCTCGTCCAGGATTGCAAATCCAAGGTTGAGTATATCCAATTTTTTGAAATTCTTGATTTTGAGTTTTTCTGCTAACGACCTGAGCTGTTCTTCGCTCATGGCGTTCAGTTCCAAAAGACTGTGTGGCATGAATATATTATTATTGAAATAAATTTCTTACGAAATACCTCACCGAACTGCAAGGCACTGCAAATATAAGAAATAATTTCAAATATGTCAAATGGGGCCGGTTAAAATCTGATTCCGACCGCCACTTCCACGTCGTAATGACGGGAAAGCATGAACCCGCTTCTGCTTTCCCGACTATAGTACAATAGTGCAGTGAACCACTAAGAATTATTTCTCGGGCAATATAAGGCAATATCAGTAAGCGACTTTCCTATGCGTTTCAGAGGCATTTTTTGTGACGCATTGGATAATCATGAATCAAGCCGGTTCCCCCCCCTTGACGTATAAAGGAATAATTGCTACCTTTGGTCGGACAATGTTGGCATGAACCGCGAAGAAAAGTTGATGCTGTGCCGAAGGTGCACCAACAGGTCCCACGACTATAGGCGCGGGACCATCTGCAGCATTACCGGAGCCATCGGTTTCTGGGAGGACGAGTGCAGGAGCTTCAACGAAGACCCTTCGGTCAGCGCCGAATCGTTAAGGCAGCAGTCCGCCTCCACCGGACAGGCCAAAACCAGCAGGCAGCGCGAGCTATGGGGCGAGGAGAACCTGTCCGACACTGAGCCGGCCAGGATTTCCGGCTTCCTGTCTTTCTACCTTTATTTCTTCACCCCCGTAGGCATACTCATATCTATGGTCATGTTCGCATTGCGTTTGAAACTGGACGCAAGCGGCGTGGAATTATGGTGGCAGCTGGTCGACATGCTCTACATGCTGTTTTACTGCTACTTTGGCATATACACCATCTATGGATTCGTCAAAAGGAAGCCCGATGCGGTCTTTATCGCAAAATACCATCTGATCTTCCTTATCCTTGACAAGTTTATCGGTCTCATGGCCGGTCCGGGCGATTCCGTTCTGACATCGGCCCCCAACATGATGTCAGGCGCAGTGATGTCGGCCCTCCTGCTCAGTTACCTTTACACCTCAAAACTGGTGGCCCGGCTCATTCCAAAGGAGTCTAGGAGGGTGGGCGGCTTCAACCTGACGATGGTAGTCCTGTCCGCAGTATTCCTGTCATTCTTCATTATCCTTAGCATCATATCCCGCTATCTGAACGCGGCATAACGGTCAGTCAATTGAACAAAGTAATTATCGCCTCCGACTCCTTCAAAGGGTCGCTCTCATCCTTGCAGGTGGCAAGGGCCGCGGCAGAAGCGGTCAGGGACGTATTTCCCGACTGTGAGACCGTATGCCTGGAAGTGGCCGACGGGGGAGAGGGGACGTCCGGAGCCCTTGCCAATTACCTCACAGGCTCAGAGAGGATAACTGTAGAAGTCCACGGCCCCCTTGGCGATACCGTAAATGCCGCGTACCACATCTCCGGCTGCACCGCGGTAATGGAAATGTCTCAGGCAAGCGGACTTACCCTAATTCCAAAAGAAAGACGGAACCCTCTCCTCACATCCACCGCCGGCACCGGCGAGATGATTGCCGATGCCCTGGACCGCGGCTGCCGGAACTTCATCGTGGGGATTGGGGGAAGCGCCACCAACGACGGCGGGACCGGAATGCTGGCGGCCCTGGGATGGCGGTTTCTGGACCGGAACGGCAGGGAAGTGGTACCCTGCGGAGGCAACCTCGGTGAAATCACCGAAATCGACCACACCGGTGCCCGCAAAGAACTTAAAGACTGCTCTTTCACCGTCGCATGCGACGTGGACACGCCGTTCGTGGGACCGGAAGGCGCCGCAAGGGTGTTCGCCCCTCAGAAAGGAGCCACACCGGCAATGGTGGAAACGCTTGAAGACGGGATGGTCTCTTTTGCCGGAACCGTCATGGTCAGCACCGGTAAGGACATCTCCGCAATGAAAGGTGCAGGTGCCGCAGGGGGCCTGGGAGGGGCGTTCGCAGCATTCCTCGGAGCAACGCTCAAACCGGGGTCGGAACTTGTGTTGGAAGCAAGCGGGTTCGACGCCAAGGCTGCAGGCGCCGACCTCGTAATCACCGGCGAAGGACGGATGGATTCCCAGACCCTCAGGGGAAAGGTTCCCATCGCCGTCCTCAGGCACTCCCAAAAGCTCGGAATCCCGGCAATCGCCATCGCAGGGGACGTAGAGGACGTTCAGGAGGCCATCAACGCCGGCTTCAGGGCAGTCATACCCATAACCCCCGAAGGCATGTCCATCCAGGACGCAATGCGTCCGCAAACTGCCATGGACAACATCTGCACAGCCCTTAAAAGGTTATTTAGTTATCCCAGTAACTGGTGCTCTTCTTGAAACGCAGCAGGTCGGCAAGGGCCGAGGCGTTAGCGGCGATGCGGAAACTGTATGATTTCCAGTTTCCGGTAGGCACCCACGAGACAGAAATATTGAAGCAGTGGAGGTCGTACGTCGCACTCAACTGGGTAGTGGTGAGTTTCATGGCCATCAGGTCAAAACCGGTAGTGGCCTGGATCGACATCCTGGGCGTGAGCTTTATATTGCCGGAAATACCGAGCGTCTGGGTATACCTGTGATTTGTAACCAACTGATTGTTGGTATATTGGTACGACCTTGAATAGCTGAACGAATAATTGAAGTTCACTGACCATGGTACGTTTGGATTCATGTAGTAAACGTACCCTCCGGGGATGTATTCGCCGGTGATGGGATGATAGTAGATGCGTCTGTAGGCATCGGCCGGGTCGCTTCCGCCGCCACTGCCGCTTCCGGATCCGTCGGGACCCTTGGAACCGTCGTTCCCGTTGATCGTGCCCTTGCCCTGGAGTGAATACGAGAGCGAGGCGCTGGCGTTGGTAAGCCTCAGGGGATGCGCCCAGCCCTGCTTTACGATGTTGAGCTTGTTTATCTTGCGCCCCCTTTCGTCGATGGCGTAAGGATCGAAGTTGGCATTGGCGCTGATTCCCAGCTTTCCAAAGATGGAAGTCGACATGGTTACGCCTATGTTGCTCATTTTCAAAGAGTCCGCAAGGAAATTATAACCGCCGCTGAAATTCAGCTGGTCAATCAGCTTCACCTTCTTGGTGCCGGTTCCGGTGGTGTCGCGAAGGTCCCTTACCTTGGCCTCGAAGTTGTTCCCGATGGAGATGGTCATGCTTCCGGTCTTTCCCTTGCCGGGGGCGGAATAAAGCTGCCCGGCATAGATATTATAGTCCATCGTCTTCTCCTCTCCAGTATTCTTGTCGATGTAGGTGAGGGTCCTCCAGCCGTTCATCCTGTTACCTTTCTCAGGGCTGAAGTTGGCCGATATCGAAGGTGTAATCACATGCCGTATAGCCTGAAGCTTGTGATGCTGTCCGAAGTTGAACATACCGTAAATCCTGGTAGAAGCCGATATGCCTCCGGAATAAGTCTGCGTTATGCCGAATGCGCCGAACTGGCCGCTGTCCACATCCACTATCTCCATGGTCTCCGGATCCTGCACCTTCTCCGTCTTCCGGAAGAACCAGTTCTGGCCATAACTGACCGAGGGCGTGAAGTTTATATACTTGAACAGGGTGAAGTTCGGAAGCCCTATCTGGAAGTTGTGCGTCATTCCGTTCTGGAATTTGTCCAGGAAGCCCGGCTGACCGAACTCGGAAGCCCTGAAATTGATCTTGTTCTGGAGCGTGGTGGAATAACCCAGCGAGAACTTCTCGTAGAACCTTTCCTTTCCAACGCGTACCTTCCGCTTGAAGGGGTAGAACCTGGTCACTGAGAACGTGACGTTGGGAAGGGTGAACGAATAGCTGGAATCCCTGGAGTTCTGGCTGTGGAGGGCGTTTATGGAGAGGTTGAACTTGCCGTTCCAGTTATGCGAATACGAGATGGACGACGATATCTGGTTCTGCAGGGCCTCGTTCACCGAACGGGAATTATACCTGCTGTTGGAGGGGCTGGAGAAATTGACCGATGCCGTGAACGACGTCCCGGGATGAGCCTTGGAGTCCTGCGAATGCGACCAGCGTACCCCGAAGTTCCTGGTCTGGAAGAAGTCGGTGGACCCACGCTCGCCGGTCTGGTCGTTGGAATAGGTGAAGGCGAAACTTCCGTTGAACTTGTAATTGACCTTGTACCTTGAATTCACGTCAACGCTCCAGGATCCCAGGGTATACAGGTCACCGGTCAGGGACAGGTCGAAATAATCCCCGAACACAAAGTACATTCCGGCATCCCTCATGTAGAATCCGCGCGCATTCTCCTCGCCGAACGTGGGCATGAGCATTCCGGTCGCGCGGCTCGGCTTCTTAGGGATGAAGCCGAAAGGAAGGCCAAACGGAATGGGGACATCCTCGAAAACCGGATATGCCGGACCGAACACCGTCTTCTGCGAAGGCTTTGTAACCACCTTTGCAGCAGTCAGTTTCATATAATAATGCGGGTGCTCCAGGTCACAGACTGTGTACATTCCCTTGGTTATGTTGATGGAGCGGTCGGGGAGCATCTTGATGTTCCTGCCCTGAAGGATCCCTTCGTCCTGCTGGGTCACCATGTTGGTGATCCTGGCCTTCCGGGAGTTGAAATTATAGGTCAGTTCCTCCATCTTGTACGACTGGCCGTCCTGGGTCATTTCTGGCTGTCCCTTCCATTCGCCGGTAACCGGGTCCTTGGTGCCGCGGGCATAGACGGTCCCGGTATTCATGTCGTACTCCATATAGTCGGCCGTGAGCTTCATGTTCTGGTAGTTCACGGAAACGTCGCCGTAATAGTAAATCTTCCGCTGGCCGTCGGAGAACACCTCCCGGATAGAGTCCTTGGCCGTTGAGAACGCCGGTACGTCAAGGGAACTCTTGTCCAGAAGCGCCAGCGAATCGGCCCTGAAAAGGGAATCCGCCCTGTGGATGGAATCCTGCACCGCCTTCAGCGAATCGCTGACCGGGGGAGCAATGGCAGTAGTGTCAAACGAGACGTTGCCGCGGTTCCTACGCCCCCTCCGGCCCCGGTTCTGGGCCGACGCAAGGTCGGTAGCGGCAACGGCCGCCACCAGGACAAGAAGGAATATATATTTCAGAGTGCCCTTGAACACTTGGGGATAATCTTTTGTTTTTTGCCAAAAATGGCTAATTTTGCAAAGATACAAATTCATTTGCAAAAAACGTCCCAAATGAGATCATACCGACTGATTCCGTTCATCGCAGCCCTGTTTGTTGCAGGAGCGGGCATTCAGGATATATCCGCGGCTGAAGAGGCCGCGCTCAGGATAAAGACGGTTGTCATAGATCCCGGACACGGCGGCCATGACCCGGGATGCGTCAGTCCTGACAAGAAAACCTACGAGAAAACCCTCACTCTTGACATAGGCAAACGCTTCGCCGACAAGATCAAAGCCGCGTATCCCGATGTAAAGGTCATTCTCACAAGGGATTCCGACTCCTTCGTAACCCTCGGCGGCCGGGCCGACACCGCGAACAACGCAAGTGCAGACCTTTTCATTTCAATACATATCAATGCAATAGACGGGAACAGTTCGGCCAGAGGTTATTCCGTCCACTGCCTGGGGCAGTCGTCAAAGAAGGGGAACGACCTTTTCGGGAAAAACCTGGCCCTGTGCAAGAGGGAAAACTCCGTGATCCTGATGGAAGAGGACTACAAGACCACGTACCAGGGCTTTGACCCGTCCGACACCCAGTCCTACATCTTCTTCTCGCTCCTCCAGAACTCCAACCTCCAGCTCAGCCTCGCGCTTGCCGAGGACATCAACAACGCCCTCAAGGGCGGTCCCATCAAGAACAGCAGGGGAGTGTCGCAGGACCCGTTCCTGGTGCTTTGGCGCACTACCATGCCCGCGGTACTCATAGAGTGCGCCTTCATATCCAATCCCACCGACCTTGCCGCCCTCAGGGACAAGGACTCCCGTGACGACATAGCCGCACGCCTCCTGAAGGCGTTCACCACATATAAGAAAAGGTACGAAGGTTCTGCGTTCACCTCTGGGGCGGAGAATGACCCGGCCGTTAAACCGGCCGTACCTGCAAAGCAGGAAGAGCCCCCGAAAGACACCGTCCAGCCCGATTCCACCGTATGGTACGGCACCCAGGTTCTTGCCACCTCCAGGACCATGTCCGATAAGGACCCCTTCTTCAAGGGCTACTCTCCCAAATGCGTCATATCGCCCAAACTCAGGAAATATTTCATCGGCGTCTCCGGCAACCTGGCCGACGCAAGGAAGGCCAACGCGGAAATAAAAAAGAAATTTTCCGACTGTTTCATGGTAAAATTCCAAAACGGTGAAGTCACAAGGATAAAATAGGATTTTTCCCTATTGCAGACACGCAGAAAACATAAAAAACGCGTTTTTCTAATTTAGAATCCATCAAAATTGGAAATTCACTCGCTCACGAACATTACAAAAACCGCCTCGCTATAAAACACTGAAAATCAAATATTTATAATTGCGGTTCAGAAGCCGGAAAAAGGGGATAGAAGTAAAAAAAACTACATATACAATAGTTCTAAAGTTTTTTTATTAATTTTTTTTCCTCCAACTTTGTACTTACTTCCGATTGAAGCCAAAACTTAATAATAACAACCCTTTTTTACGTGACCGAGCAAAATCGACATATCGACGTATGGGACAACTGCCTCCGGATAATCGAGCAGATTATCGAGCCGCAGAAGTTCGTTACGTGGTTCAAGCCCATAAAGCCGGTCTCTATGAAGGAGTCCACCCTCACGGTGGAAGTTCCTTCAGACTTCTTCCGGGAGTATCTTGAAGGTGCATTCCTGGATGTCCTCAAAAGGACGCTGAAAAGGGTGATAGGGGCGGAAGCAAAGCTGGTATACATGGTAAAGCCCGTCAAGAGGGAACCCCCCATGGTTTATCCCGCTTCGCACGGAAACACCCCGGTGAACAAGACAGTTTCCATCAATACATACCAGCCATCGGGGAATCCCGGACCCTTTGTGTTCCCCGGAATCCAGCGGGTGCAGATCAATCCCCGTCTCAATCCGGTTTACTGCTTCGGCAACCTGATCGAGGGGGAATGCAACAAGATGGGAATCACCGCCGGCCAGAGCATTTCCATGCAGCCCGGAAAAACGCCCTTCAACCCGCTGTTCCTGTTTGCCGGCCCCGGACTCGGCAAGACCCACATCGCCCAGGCCATAGGTATCGCCATAAAGGAGAAGTATCCCGACCTGGTGGTCCTCTATGTAACCGGGAACGAGTTCAAGACACAGTACGTCGACGCCGTAATGGGCAACAAGCTCACCGACTTCATGGCTTACTACATGAAGATGGACGTGCTCATAGTGGATGATATCCAGGACCTTCAGGGCCAGGCTTCGCAGAATGCCTTCTTCAACGTATTCAACCACCTTCACCAGAACGGGCGCCAGCTGATCTTCACGTCCGACAGGGCCCCTGTGGACCTCCAGAACTTTGAGGAAAGGCTCCTGTCCCGCTTCAAGTGGGGACTTTCAGTGGAACTTACCCATCCGGACTACGCCACCAGGCTGGCCATGCTCAAGGCCCGCAGTTTCCGCGAAGGCGTGGCCATCGGCGACGATGTCCTGGAGTTCCTCGCCACCCGCATCAAGTCCAATTTCAGGGAGCTGGAGGGCGCGCTCATTTCCCTGATCGCCCACGCAACCCTCATCAGGAAGGAAATAACAGTCTCGCTGGCTGAAAGCATAACAGAGAAGATAGTAGGGCAGGAGCAGAACGACATCAGCATCGACAAGGTTGAGAAAGTCGTCTGCGAGTATTTCAACATAACCAGGGATACCCTCCTGTCCAAGTCGCGGAAACGCCAGATTGTCCAGGCTAGGCAGATCGCCATGTACATGAGCCGTAACCTGATTTCCAACTGTTCCCTCTCCACCATCGGGGCGGAACTGGGAGGCAAGGACCATGCTACGGTGCTCCATGCGTGCACGACGGTTTCCGACCTCATGTCCACCGACAGGACCTTCAAGCAGTACGTGACCGATATCGAAAAAATGCTGGTGCCGGGGAGACGCTAAAAACGTCGTCCCATGGATTCCAATTCCGTACTGGATTTCTTCAAGGAAATCACCTTAGTCCCCAGAGAGTCGGGACACGAGGAGCCCATAACCGGCTTCCTCCGTAAATTCGCTGCCGACAGGGGGCTCGAATGCCGCGTCGACAAAATAGGCAACGTGCTGATAATCAAGGAAGCGGCTCCCGGAAAAGAGAATACTCCCACCATAGTCCTGCAAAGCCATCAGGACATGGTATGCGAAAAGGTAGGGGGCTATGAACACGACTTCCGCAAAGACCCCATAAAATATGAGATCGAGGACGGCTGGATGATTGCCCGCAACACCACCCTCGGCGCCGACGACGGAATCGGCATCGCGGCCGAACTCGCCCTCCTTGAAAGCGACCTCCCCACCGGCAGGCTGGAGTGCCTTTTCACCATCTCCGAAGAGACCGGAATGGACGGTGCCAATGCCCTGGAAGAGGGATTTTTCGACGGTAAGATCCTGATAAACCTCGATTCCGAGGACGAGGGGCAGCTTTTTGTCGGCTGCGCCGGCGGGGTCGACACTATAGCAACTTTCGCGATCGAGAGGGAAAACCGCCGCAGGGGATACAGGGGACTGCGCCTGTCAATAGGCGGAGCCATCGGCGGACACAGCGGCGACGACATCAACAAGGAACGCTGCAACACCCTTATGCAGCTTGCCCGCTTCCTCTATACCCAGCTTCAGTACGACTGGCAGCTGGTTTCCATAAAGGGCGGCAACAAGCCCAACGCCATAGCCAGGGAAGCCGAGGCCGTCATCGCCGTACCGGCCGGAGAGATGGAGGACATGAAGGCCGATTTCGCGGAATTCGGCAGGATCCTTTCCTCCGAATTCGCGGTATCAGACCCCGACGTCAAAGTGTCCTGCGAGGAGGTTTCATTCAAGGAAAAACCTTTTACTGAGGAACTTACGGTAAGACTCGTAACCGCGCTCAACGCCTGTCCGCACGGAGTCGCCGCAATGAGCATGGACATACCCGGACTGGTCGAGACATCCACCAACCTCGCCTCCGTGAAGGAGGAGGGCGAGGTGGTCAAGGTGGTCACCAGCCAGCGCAGTTCGGTCACTTCGGAACTCCATGCGATGGCCCAGAAAGTGGAGGCCGTGTTCCTCCTTGCAGGGGCCGATGCAGAGCATGTCCAGGAATATCCCGGATGGAAGCCAAACATGGATTCGGCCATCCTCGCAAAGTCGGTGGAATCATACCGTCGCCTCTTCGGTACCGATCCCGAGGTCAAGGCCATCCACGCCGGACTGGAATGCGGACTCTTCCTCCAGAAATTCCCCGACCTGGACATGATTTCCTTCGGTCCTACCCTCAGGGGCGTGCACGCCCCGGGAGAAAAGCTGGAACTCGCCTCCCTCGACAAGTTCGTCGCACTGCTGAAAGACATAGTAACCACTCTCTGAGCCATGCCTTCCATCGCTCCGTCAATGCTGTCGGCCGACTTCCTCAACCTGGGGAAGGACGTCCAAATGGTCAACGCCAACGCCGATATCTTCCACCTCGACATAATGGACGGAATCTTCGTCCCCAACATATCATACGGTTTCCCGGTGGTGGATGCTGTGGCCTCAATGGCTGAAAAGCCCCTGGACGTGCACCTCATGATTACCGACCCCGCAAAGTACGTGCGCAGGTTCTCGTCGTCGGGAGCAGCAATGCTGAGTTTCCATTACGAGGCGGCGGGGGAGAATATGGGCGAAATCGTGGACCTGGTACGGTCCTGCGGCATGAAAGCCGGGGTGGCCATCAATCCCGACATACCCGTAAGCGTCTTGTTCCCGTATCTCCCCAAGGTGGATTTCGTCTTGATAATGAGCGTTTTCGCCGGATTCGGCGGACAGAAGTTCATCCCTGAAACCTACGGCAGGATAACCTCCGTGAAAGCCGAGACCGAGAGACTGGGCCTGGACGTGAAGATAGAGGTCGACGGGGGAGTTTCCCCTTCCAACGCCGCCGCCCTTGCCGCTGCCGGGGCCGACATCCTGGTTGCCGGTAGTGCGGTGTTCAAGGCCGCCGATCCCGCCGCGGTGATAGCCGCAATGAGGGGCGACTACGTTTAGATGATATAACTTATCTCCTTGAAAGAGAATTGTTTGACTTCTCCTCCCGGCAGCATTGCCTCGAGGAGGCCTTCCGGAGTGACCCCGCAGATCGAAGCACTGAAAACCTCTTGGGTTACCGTATCGGAATAATTGTGGAAAACTCCTTTCCGGTACAGTCCGGAACAGTATTCCCGGTGCAGGGCGTCCGGGTCGTTACAATGCAGCCTTCTGTCAAGGAATCCCATGAAAGCATCCAGTTCCTCCGTGGGGGAATAGTTCCTGCCTGTAAGCATCGAAAGCGAAGCCGCTTCAGCCGCCATGACGGGGAAGTCCTTCTGGTTCAGATTGATACCTATCCCGAGTATGGACCATTCGATACTGCCGGGAAGGACCGAATTCTCTATCAGCATCCCCGATATCTTCCTGTCGCCCACAAAAACGTCGTTGGGCCATTTTACGATTGCCGGTACGCCACGGCTGACCAGGTAATCCCTTACCGCAAGTGCAGCCATTTCCGAGATGGCGAACTGTCCCGAAGGCAGCATGCCCCTCAGAGGCAGCCCCGAGGGCTTGAGCACAACGGAGAAAGTAAGGTTCTCGCCGGGAGCCGAAATCCACCTGTTGCCTCTCTGCCCGCGCCCCGAATACTGACATACGGCGGCCACGACTGACATATTGTCAAGTCCCCGAATCTGCCTCCTGGCCTCGTCAGAGGTCGAATCAAGGCTGTCGAACCAGATTATGCGGGGCGGGATAGGCATTTGGTAAATAATTTGATTATATTTGTAAATTGTATAATAGCATGCAAAAATAATATATAATAATCAAATATGATCACACACGACCTCAGGGTTATTGCCGACGCAATCTTTGAAAAGAAAGGCCAGAATGTTGTTTCACTGGACCTCCGTTCCGTGGACGGGGCCATATCCGACTGGTTCGTAGTATGCGACGCCTCAAACACCACCCAGGTGGGCGCCATCTGCGACAATATCCGGGAGAAGATGAAGGAGCAGGGACTCAAGCTGCTCCGTTCGCAGGGTGAAGAGAACAATTTCTGGATCATTCTGGACTACGGTAACATCCTGGTTCACATATTCCTGACGCAGTACAGGGAATTCTACCGCCTGGAGGATCTCTGGGCCGATGTCCCCCGCAAGGAATACAAGGAAAGGCGGATTGCCAAAAAGGCCCAGGCACAGGAGTAAGATGGCAAAGAACGACAGGAACGGGGAGAAGCCCCGCATAATAAAGATCAGGTTCAATTTCACCTGGCTGTACCTGATCCTCCTCATCGGACTGGGATGGATGCTGTTCTCGCAGGGCGGCTCCAACCCGCAGAAAGTTGAGTGGGATGAGGTCAAGGAGATGATTTCCGAGGGTGACGTGGACGAAATAACCTTCGTCAGGAACGACTACCAGGGCTTCATGAAGATGAAGGCCGACCGCATTTCAAAGTATGCATCCAAGTTCGGGGGAAACATTCCCCGCAAATCGCCCCATTTCTTCTTCATAGTATCCGAGAAATTCAATCCCGAGGAATCGTTCGAGGAGCTCAACTCAGCTCTCGAACCGGCCGACCGCTTCAAGGTGGTTATGAAGAACAACGACAGGATGTGGAGCAACGTCCTGGAATGGCTGCTATGGCCCGTGCTCATGATCCTCCTGTGGATCTGGATGTTCCGGGGTTTCAACCGTTCCATGGGCGGCGGCCAGGGAGGTCCCGGAGGCATAGGCGGCAACCCCTTCAACGTGGGCAGGTCCACCGGCAAGCTTGCCGACAAGAACGAGGTCAACGTAACCTTCAAGGATGTGGCCGGATTGTACGGCGCAAAGGAGGAAGTCATGGAAATAGTGGACTTCCTCAAGAATCCCTCAAAATACACCGCCCTGGGCGGAAAGATTCCCAAGGGAGCCCTGCTGGTGGGCCCTCCCGGTACCGGCAAGACCCTGCTGGCAAAGGCCGTGGCCGGAGAGGCCAACGTCCCGTTCTTCTCCATCTCCGGATCCGACTTCGTGGAGATGTTCGTGGGAGTGGGCGCTTCCAGGGTCAGGGACCTCTTCCGCCAGGCAAAGGAGAAAGCCCCCTGCATAGTATTCATCGACGAGATCGACGCAGTGGGCCGGGCACGCGGCAAGAATGCCGGCTGGTCCTCCAATGACGAGAGGGAAAACACCCTGAATCAGCTGCTTACAGAGATGGACGGCTTTGGCACCAACTCGGGGGTGATAGTCCTGGCGGCAACAAACCGGGCCGATATCCTGGACAAGGCCCTCATGAGGGCCGGCCGGTTCGACCGCCAGATCCACGTGGACCTTCCCGAGCTCAGGGAGAGGGAGGAGATATTCAAGGTCCATCTCAAGGGTCTCAAGCTGGCCGAGGATTTCGACCTGTCGTTCATGGCCAAGCATACTCCCGGTTTCTCCGGGGCCGACATAGCCAATGTCTGCAACGAGGCCGCCCTAACCGCCGCAAGGAGGAACAAGCCGGCCATCGAAAGGCAGGACTTCCTCGATGCAGTAGACCGCATAGTCGGCGGACTTGAGAAGAAAGGCTCCATCATGACCATGGCCGAGAAACGCTCTATTGCCCATCACGAGGCCGGTCACGCCACGGTAAGCTGGCTGCTTCCGTACGCCAACCCGCTGTTCAAGGTGACCCTGATCCCCAGGGGAGACGCCCTTGGAGCCGCATGGTATCTTCCGGAGGAGAGGAAGCTCTGGACCCGCAACCAGATGATAGACGAGATGTGCTCCCTCATAGGTGGCCGTGTGGCCGAGGAAATAGTGAACGGCCAGCCGTCCACCGGTGCACAGAACGACCTGGAAAGGCTCACCAGGATGGCCTACAGCATGGTCCAGTACTACGGAATGAGCGAAAAGGTGGGTCTGGTGTCGTTCTACGATTCCACCGGTGCCAGGGGTTATGACCTCACCAAGCCTTACTCGGAAAAGACCGCCGAGCTGATGGACCAGGAGGTCAAGGACCTGGTTTCCATGATCCACGACCGGACCCTCAGGATCCTCACTGAAAACAAGGAGGGATTCCTCGCCATGGCGGCCATGCTGCTTGAGAAGGAGGTCATCTTTGCAGAAGACGTAGAGAAGATCCTAGGCCCCAAGGTCCTACCGCCCGAAGACGAAAGAAAAGAGCTGCCCAAGGATGAACAGCACGGTTAAAAGGTCCATATCCGGAATAGTATTCGTGGGCATCGTGCTCGCGGGGCTGCTTCTGCACAAGCTGGCCTTTGCCGCCCTCATGCTCCTCGTGATGGTGACATGCATGCATGAATTCCATGCCATGACGGTTGGAGGGAAGTTCATCCCGGTCCGCATTGCCTCCGTACTCACCGGAGTCACGCTGTTCTGCCTTGTCTTTGCCGTGAATGCCTGGGGCATGCCGGCAAAGTACTGCAGCCTGTCGTTCGTCCCGCTGCTCTCCGCCATCGTCCTGTCGCTGTACAGCAGGGAACGGGAAGCCGGGGACAATTTCTCCGCAGTATTCACGTCGCTGGTCTACATCGCCCTGCCTGTATCACTGTCTCCATATCTGGTATTCAACGGGGCGGGGAACTTTTCAGGCATGACCGTCCTCGGGTTCTTCCTTATCGTATGGGCCTCTGACATAGGTGCTTACTGCTGGGGACTCCTTCTGGGCAGGAATGGCAGGAAGCTGTTCCCGTCCCTGTCGCCCAAGAAATCCTGGGCTGGATTCTGGGGCGGCCTTGCCATGTCGATGCTTACCGGAGCCGTCCTGGGATGGACAGGCCTGCTGGATTTTCCTATCCTCCACTGCGTGGCCCTCTCGGCCGTGATGAACGTCGCCGGAGTATACGGAGACCTGTTTGAATCGCATTGGAAGAGGCTTTCGGGCATCAAGGATTCGGGTAACATAATCCCCGGGCACGGGGGGATGCTCGACCGCTTTGACAGTTCGCTGCTGGCCATGCCCGCCGGCGCAATCTACCTCATATCAGTTAACCTTATCTGACCCTATGGACATCAGAATTGACAAGGATTCCTACGGAACCATCCTCCTGGCCTGGTGCATATGCGCCCTCCTGATATGGTGCACGGCCCATTTCATCCGCTCGCTGTGGGTATCCATTCCGATAGCCGTGGCCCTGGTGGTATTCATGGTTTTCATCACATGGTTCTTCCGCATCCCCCGACGGACCATTCCCGAAGGCGACAACCTCGTGACCTCGGTATGCGACGGGAAGGTCGTTATAGTGGAAGAAGCATTTGAGAATGAATACCTTAAGAAAAAATGTATCCAGGTCTCGGTATATATGGACTTCTTTGACGTACACTGTAATTTCTGGCCCATAACCGGTCAGGTCAGCTATTACAAGTATCACCCGGGGAAATATCTCCTTGCTTTCCTGCCCAAGTCTTCGGAGCTGAACGAGCACGCCTCCAGCTGCCTCAGGAATGCTCACGGCGAAGTCTTCTTCAAGCAGATCGCAGGTACCTTTGCAAGGCGGATCGTATGCTATTCCGTTCCGGGTAACCTGGAGAACAGGGGAGAGCAGTGCGGAGTGATCAAGTTCGGGTCAAGGATAGACCTCTACCTGCCGCTCAACGCTGACATAAAGGTAAAGGTTGGCGACAAGGTAAGGGCGGTGGAATCGGTCATTGCCGAGCTTCGCGACTAGCTTCCTCTATCATCTCAACCAGACGGTCGACGGCCTCGGTATCGGGCACATGCCTCAATACCGGGGTCTTTCCTTTATAGATCGAGACCTTGTGGTTACCTTCGCCTACATATCCCCAGTCGGCGTCAGCCATCTCGCCAGGGCCGTTTACTATGCAGCCCATCACGGCTATCACCACGTCCTTGAGGTGCGACGTCCTCCGCTTGACCTCGGCAAAGGTCTCCTGGAGGTCGTACATGGTCCTGCCGCATCCGGGGCACGCGATGTATTCCGGCTTGTAGAAACGCCTCCTGGCGGCCTGCAACAGTTCGTCGGCAAGGTATGTTCCCTCCACGAACGGTCCGTGGAACTCGACCTCGTCAATCTCCCTGTCCAGAAGCTTGCGTCCAAAGTCGCACGAAATGTCTTCCAGGAGCCTTTCCCTTGAAGGGGCATCGTACACGGCCACGGCCCTGCGGCCTTCCATGCGGAGCGAAACCATTGACGATGAGACCTTTCCGCCGTATCGGCCGGAAAGGTAACGGGCGACCGGGATTTCAGCAACCGGGTCCTCGGTAAGCGATACCCTCACGGTATCTCCTATTCCTTCCGAAAGAAGCGCGGATATCCCCACGCAGGACTTTATCCTGCCGGAATCGCCGTTTCCGGCCTCAGTCACCCCCACGTGGAGCGGAAACATCGTTCCCTCGGCTTCCATCATCCTTACCAGCGCCCTGTAAGCTTCAACCATCACCTTGGTATTGCTGGACTTGAGCGACACCACAACGTTCAGGAAATCCTTTTCCAGGCACATCCTGAGCCATTCCATCGCCGCCTCTGCCATTGCCTCCGGGGTATTTCCGTAGAGAGACGTGATATATTCGCCCAGCGAACCGTGGTTGACGCCTATCCTGATTGCCGTCCCGCATCCGGCACAGACGTCCAGCAGCCTGGAGAACTGTTCCCTGGCCTTGGAATGGTCCTTATGGAAATTGCCGGGATTGATCCTGACCTTCTCCACCACGGGAGCAACCGCTATCGCCGTTTCCGACGAGAAATGTATGTCGGCCACCAGGGGGACGTCGCAGCCCTGCGACCTGAGGGAGGAACGGATCTCCTTCATGCACTCGACCTCCCTGAGCCCGGGAACGGTTATCCTTATGATTTCCGCCCCTGCCGCGGCCAGGGAAAGGCACTGCGATACGGTTTTACCGACGTCGGAAGTATGGGTGTTGCACATGGTCTGCACCACTATCGGATGGCCCTTCCCGATGGAAACGCCACCCACGCGGGCAACCGCCCACCTGAGGTTGGATTTATTCATAGACAAGGCTTTTCGCTTTCTGCCTGAGCTGTTTATGCGTTGCGCCATACCTCCTTGTAAGCTGGAAATAGACTCCCATCGTAACCATTATGTCAAGGGGATATGCAAAACGGTAATAGTACGGGCTGTAGTAGTCGGGATTGTAAAAGGAGGCCCAGCTCCATTTTGCCAGGGCGTTGAAATGGATCTCCACGGGGCTGAATACCAGGCCGAAGCCTGCGCCGCCCTCGAATCCGTAGGTAAACCTCCGGTCAGTATCCTTGAAAGAGGTAAGTATGCTCTCGTCAATCTGGGACTCGTCGCCGGAACGGGTGATTCCCATGCGGTAACCGCCATATATTCCGGCCTTTGCCTGAATCTTGAAGTAATTACCTATCTCAAAGTGGAAAACGGACAGATACTGGGCTTCCAGAACAGGCATCACCGCCTTGGTGGCACCTTCCACATGGCCGATGGCACCCGTCTCCTTGTTCTTCTTGAACTTGTACCCTTCGTATGTATGCTGGAAACCGGCTTCAAAACCGAAATAGGGCATGAATCCGAACATCTTGCCGTACATGGTGAACGACACGCCCCAAACCGGATAATTGAGGAAGAACGTGGTTTCCCGGGTAGGATTGAAGAAGGTATTGTTGAGCACCACGCCACCCCAGGCTCCCACCATGCAGTAGTCGTTGAGCATGAACTTCTTACGGACATTCACCGTATCGAGGTACTCATCTGTCACCACCTCCGGAAGACGGAAGGCGACGGTATCCAGGACAAGGCCTTCCTGTGCCCCGGCCACATGCGGCGCAATGAAGAGCGCCGCCGCAATCAAAACCAGGAACCTTCTCATTTGAACAGTACCTCCATGTCCACGTCCTGCTCGATTTCCGCCCTCTCCGGAATCTTAATCAGGAACTGGTCGTCAAGTTTGTAGAACTTGACCTTCTCAGGCTGACGCCTTTCCAGCAGGTTTCCCGTATCCACCATCCCATTGCGGCTCAAGTCCTCTATGAAACGGATGCAGTACGATCCCGCCTTGAGGTAGGGGAATACCACCGGACCGTCGGAATCAACTATGAAAGAACGGATTACCTTGTCGCGCTTCTCAGTCAGAAGGTCTATGATGTACCTGTTCTTCACCCCCGACAGCTTGAGCGTCATGGTACTGAGCTTCTCGTCGTTGGGAAGGGAGACCTTCAGTTCGGTACTGTCGTTATAGAACCCGTTGATATCCCGGAACTTGCGGTACGGGATCTTCAGGAAATACTCGTACCCGGGGAGAAGCTGTTCCTTGGGCATCACCGTATACTTCCTCAGGTTGGTGCTGTCCCTTGTTACGGTATATGCTCCCTTCTTCTCCTGCTGGCGGGGATTGACGCTCCTGAACTGCAGGCTGTCAAAGGCCGCCTCAATGACGGGATACTTGAATTCAAGTGTAAAACCGTACTGTTCAATGGTTTCCCCCTCGGCAACAGTGGTTATCACGCAGGTGGTGTCCTCGTGCTTCATGTCCCTTCTGGAACTCTTTGCCGCGGCGGCCTTGGCCTTCTTGTCGCGGGCGAGCTTCACGGTCTCGTCGGTAGGGACGAGTTTACCCAGGGTGTCGGTCTTGTCGTAGTTCAGGAGGAGGAAAAGGGTGTCGGGCATCTTCCGCTGGTCATTCACCCAAAGCTCCAGGCTGTCCTTCTGGAGATTGAACTGCGAAATCAGCTTTTCCTTGGGCAGGCCCTTGATCCTCATGGAGTTTATCTTGGTATTGGGGGCCATGAAGGTCAGGTATGCGGTCCTGTCGCCGACCCTTTCCTTCTTGACTATCATCTGCTTGGACGGCTTCTCACGGAAAAGGTTGAGTTCCAGTTCGCTGTGCCTGGCAAGGCAGAGGGCGGTATCCTTCATGTCGTACTTCATGAGTTCGGGCAGGGAATCGTTGACAACCACCGAGGGCCTGAAAGTGGAGTCCAGGAATGCTATCCTCTCGTTGTCGGGCTGGTACATGTTGTCGCCGTTTTCGTCCTTTATCGCGTAGACCCGGTATACCGTATCCTGGATGTTGCGGATGGAGAAGAAGCCCCAGTCGTCGGTCTTTGCCGCAGCCACAGGCCTCGACAGGAATACCGCCGAATCGGAGGCGTCCTTGTAAAACATTACCGTGGCGCCCTTTACCGGCAGAAGGGTATTACAGTCCTGGACCGTCCCGGTGACCATCATCGAATCGATCCTGGGACCGGTGGAAAACACCAGGGTAAAGCCCGGGAACATGTTTCCCTCGTTATTGTCGGCCACCGCCCCCGTAAGGTCCAGGGTATAGGTGGTGTTCTCGGCAAGGTCCGATTCAAAAAAGACCACCAGCGTCTTTCCCTTGATCTTGTGGCGCGGGGCCTTCTCGAGGGGAGGGGAAAGGAAGATGGCCTTCATGTCCTTGACCACCACGTACTCATTGAAGGTGAACTCCAGGCGCGTCTTGTGAACCGGCACGTTCACGGCACCGGGCAGGGGGCTCAACTTCCTGATTACCGGGGGAATGGTGTCCTTGGGACCTCCTGTGGGAGGGGTGGTGGTATTGGCGCATCCCCACGGGAATATCACCGTGGAGAGCATCGCCAGGGCCCCCGCAAGGGGAAGGAACTTTATGAATGGATTCTTCTTTTTCATCTTAAATCTCGCTTCTCACCACCGACTGGATGCCGTCGATGAGGGAAAGTTTCTTCATCATTTTGTCAAGCACGTCGCGGGAATTGACGTAAATGTCGATGTATCCCTCGAATATGCCCTCCTCGGCCCCCAGCGAGAGTTTCCTCATATTCACCCCCATCACCAGGGAGATGTACCTGGAAATCTCGTTCAGAAGGCCAACGCGGTCGATTCCCTTCAGGGAAATCCTTACCAGGAACGACTTTTCCTCGGCCGGGATCTCCCATGCCGGGACCACGACCCGGTCACCGTGCTTAGCCGCGATCTCACCGGCCACGGGACAGCTCTTCTTGTGAACTGTGACCGATTTCCCGTCCTGCGACACGAATCCGATGACGGGATCGCCGGGGATGGGACGGCAGCACGACGCAATCACAAAGCGGCGGTCGTCCAGGTCCTGTACCTCAACCGGAGCATCGCCGGGCTGTTTGGTACGGTCCCTTCCGAACAGGAACGAGAAAAGCCTCCTGGAAGTGCCCTCAGTGGTCCTTTTGAGGACGTCCTGCAGGTTTCCGAGCTTAATGTGGCCAATTCCTATGCGGTAGCACAGATCGTCCGCATTGCGGGCATTGTAGGCCTGGATAAGGGAATGGAGCCTGCTGTCGTCCAGTTTGTATCCCAGCGAGGACAGCTGCTCTTCCAGCGTCTTCCGGCCGAATGCCACCGTCTGTTCGCGTTCGTTCTTGAAATAATCGGTGACTATGCTCCTGGCCCTCCTGGTCTGGAGGAACTGCAGCCAGTCCCGCTTTGGATGCTGGTCCTCGGCGGTGATTATCTCAATCTGGTCCCCGGTGCTGAGCACATACGAAAGAGGCACCAGCTTCATGTTTACCTTGGCTGCAATGGCCTTGTTGCCTATCTCGGTGTGGATCAGATAACCGAAATCCAGCGCCGTGGCACCTTTCATGATGGACTTCTGGTCTCCCTTGGGGGTGAATACTATTATCTCCGCCCCGGTCAGGTCATTGTGGATTATGTCCAGCAGTTCCAGGGCACCCACGTCGGGATTCACCAGGATATCCTTCACCTGCGAGAGCCACTTCTCCATTTCGCTGTCGTTCTCGCTTATGTAGCCGCTGCGCTTGTACGCCCAGTGGGCAGCGATGCCCTTTTCCGCTATATCATCCATCCTGCGGGTGCGGATCTGGACCTCTATCCAGGTCCCCTTAGGGCTCAGCAGGGTGCAGTGCAGCGCCTCGTACCCGTTGCTCTTGGGGTGCTTCACCCAATCGCGCAGCCGCTCGGGCATATACCTGTAAAGACCTGATATAATGGAGAATATATGATAGCACTGGTCCCTTTCGTTCTCGTTGGAAGAGGTATCGGGATCGAAGATTATCCTTATCGCATAAAGGTCGTAAACCTGGTCGAAGGAAATCTGCTTCTTCTGCATCTTGTTCCAGATGGAGTAGGGCGACTTCACCCTCTTGCGTATCTCGAAGCGGAATCCTGCGGCCGTCAGGGCCTTTTCCACGGGGGCTATGAACTCGTCGATCTCCCTTTCCTTGTCTTCCCGTTTCCCCTCCAGCAGGGAGCATATGTCGCGGTAGGCGTCCGGTTCCTTGTAACGTAGCCAGATGTTCTCCATTTCCGACTTGATTGCGTAAAGTCCAAGCCGGTGGGCCAGCGGGATGAAGATGAACATCGTCTCGCTCAGGATCTTGTCCCTCTTGTGCTCGGGCATGAACTCGATGGTGCGGCAGTTGTGGAGACGGTCGGCAAGCTTGATCAGGACCACCCTCACATCGTCGTTGAGGGTAAGCAGTATCCGCTTGAAATTCTCGGCCTGGACACTCTGGGAATACAGTTCCCCGGGATTGTTCCGGCCCTCGTTATCCAGGACCACCTTGATCTTGGTGAGTCCCTCCACCAGCGACGCGATCTTGGGGCCGAATGCCTCCCTGATGTCTTCGACGGAATAATCCGTGTCTTCAACCACATCGTGGAGAAGGGCTGCCGAGATGGATTTATACCCCAGCCCGATGTCCTCCACCACTATCCTCGCCACGGCTATCGGATGCAGCATATAGGGTTCTCCGGAGCGGCGGCGGACGTTCGCATGCGCCGAGTTGGCAAACTCAAACGCTTTCCGGACCACAGCAAGTTCCCCCTCGTCGCGGCAGCGGCGGGATGCGGATTCCCGGAGGAGACCGTACTCCTTCTCAATCAGATCGTAATCCTCTTTTGTAAACTCCGAAAAACTCATTTGCGCACCTTTATCATTTGTCTCTTGTTCCTTTTCTCATTCCTGGCGGTGGTAATCTCCTCGTCAAGCTGCTCGGTGGTAATCTTCATCTGCTCCACTGTCTGGAAACCGTATGAAAGCTCCGCGCCGTATATGATAATGGACCAGCTGAAATTGAGCCAGATCATGAACAGGGGGATACCCGCGAGAACTCCGTACACCGCACTCTGCTTTGTCACCATCACCTGGGTTTCCAGATACAGGTACTGCAGCAGGGTGAAAGCCAGGCCGGAAATAATGGCGGCCTTCAAGGCATGTCTGTAATGCACCCTGCAGGCAGGTATATACTTGTACATCAGCGAAATGATCATCACCGCGGCTGCGGCGAAAACCACCCAGGCCAGAAAACTCTTGATGTTCTCGGAAAAAGCCACATTGGGAACCACCAGGTCCAGTACATGGGTATAGACGATGGACCCCGAGAAAAACAGCAGCAGGACGAAGGGGGAGAGGATCAGTATGAGGATCACCGCCCCAAGCTGCCGGAAGAAATTCCTCTGCTTGGTTACCTTCCAGGCGTTGTTGAAAACCCGTGTCACCGAAATCATCATCCAGATGACTATCCAGAGGAAGGTTGCCATACTCGCAAACCCGAAGAAGCCCGACTGCGCAGTTGAGATGATGTTGTCGGCAGCATTCATCAGGCTGGCTATCAGAGCCTCGTTACTCACGTTGGCGTACAGGAACTCCTCCAGCTTGTCGGAAAGCCCCACACCGCTGGTGAGGAAAAACGCTATCGCGAGTGCCGGCACAACCGACATCATGCACTGGTAGGCGAGGGCGGTGATCTGGAAACCCATCTTCTGCTCCGAGAAGGTATTCAGGGTTACTATTATGGTTTTGGTATCCTTTATCAGACGAGCCTTCCAGCGGGACAAGTCGTTGATATTCAGGCTCCATATATCCACAGTCAGGAACTTCACCACCCTCTTTATCCGGTAGGTGGCGATACGGATCCTGGCCTTGGTCCTGGTGACTATATTGAATCTCCTGCCCATCAGAACAACGTTGGTTCGGCCTCCTCTCCGTCAAAAAGTCCCCGGACCTCACCGGAAGGGGCTGGAGAAGGTATCATGGACATGAACTCCTCCTCTCCTATGACCCGGACTCCCAGCTCACCGGCCTTGCGGATTTTCTCGGGACCGGGCTTGCTTCCGGCAAGGAGGAACGAGGTATGCGAACTGACCGATGACGAGTTCTTCCCTCCGTTCATTTCGATAAGTTCCTTCATCCTGTCGCGGCTTACTGAGAAATTGCCGGAAATCACTATGGTAAGGCCCTGCAGCGCCTCCGAGGACGGTTCCCTTGGCGCCTGGGCGCCAAGCTGGAGCCCCGCATCCTTCAGCCTTACTATCTCGGCGATATGTGCCGGCTGGGCAAAGAAAGCCACAACGCTGTCGGCTATTACATCCCCTACGTCGGGGACCTCCAGGAGAGCCTCCCTGGTGGCGGAAGCCACCGAGTCGATATCCCCGAAATGGCGGGCTATCTCCTTTGCCGTGGTTTCCCCGACATAGCGTATGCCAAGGGCGAAAAGCACCCTCTCGAACGGCACCGAAAGCGAGCCCCTGAGACTGTCGAGGAAGCGTCTGGCCGACTTTTCCTTCCATCCGTCCAGCATCAGAAGCTGCTGCATCCCAAGCGAATACAAATCGGCCGGAGTGCGCACCAGTCCAAGGTTGTACAACTGCTCCACGGTGGCGTCTCCGGCGATGACATTCATGGCCTTACGGCTCATGAAATGGATCAGGCGGCCCTTTGTCTGGGTGGGGCAGCCGTCCTGGTTGGGGCAGAACCACCTGGCTTCGCCTTCCGGCTTCACAAGGGGAGTGCCGCAGTCGGGGCATACCTCGGGAAAAGCGGGAACAGCTGCGCCGGCGGGACGCCTGGACAGTTCCACCCCGGTAATCTTGGGAATTATCTCTCCGCCTTTCTCAATATATACCCAGTCGCCCGTGCGGATGTCCAGCATCCTCATGAAGTCCTCGTTGTTGAGTGTGGCCCTCTTTACCACGGTTCCGGCCAGAAGCACCGGTGAAAGGTTTGCCACAGGAGTAACCGCTCCTGTCCTTCCTACCTGATAGTCAATTGATTCCAACGTGGTAAGAGCCCTTTCAGCCTTGAACTTGTAGGCAACCGCCCAGCGCGGGAACTTGGCCGTATAGCCCAGCCTTTGCTGGTAAAGGCTCTCGTTTATCTTTATCACTATCCCGTCGGTGGCGTAGGGAAGACCCTTGCGGTGGGTGTCCCAATACGAGATATATTCCTCAATCTCAGCTATATCCTTGCAGATCCTTCTCTTGTCCGATACCGGAAGTCCCCAGGAAGCTGCGGCATCGAGGGCGTCGGAGTGGGTTGAAACACCCTCCAGTCCACCGGGGATGTGATACAAGGTGCAGATGAGGCCGCGGCGGCCGACCTCCTCGGGATCAAGCAGCTTCAGCGAGCCCGACGCCGCGTTGCGGGGGTTTGCGAACGGCTGTTCCCCGATATCTTCCCTTGCGGCGTTGAGGGCCTCGAACGATGCGAAAGGCATCAGCACCTCGCCCCTTATCTCAAATT
The DNA here is from genome assembly GCA_017437755.1 of Bacteroidales bacterium. GTDB lineage: Bacteria > Bacteroidota > Bacteroidia > Bacteroidales > UBA932 > Cryptobacteroides. The sequence continues at coordinate 954 of JAFRXI010000012.1, read as the reverse complement.
CAGCGGGATAGCCGGAGCCCTTGAGAACCCGTGGTATATTACTGATCCTGAGAGCGTTGGCGGTGACATCATCCCCAACCACCCCGTCCCCGCGGGTGAGGGCCCGGAACAGGACGCCGTCCTTGTATGTAAGGCAGATGGCAGTGCCGTCGAACTTCAGTTCACATGAATAAGTAAACCCTTCGGGCACAGTCTTCACCGCCCTCTCCGCAAACTCCTCCACCTCGGAAATGCTGTACGTATTCCCCAGCGAGAGCATCGGATACCTGTGCGGGTACTGCTTGAATTCCTTTCCTGCAAGCCGCTCCGCATTCTGCCCCACAGGAGCCTCCAGGTCGCTTCCTGGCCTGCGGGAAGGGGAGTCGGGAGTGATGAACTCCGGATACATGTCCTCCAGGTCGGTCAGTTCCTTCATGAGGGTGTCAAACTCATAGTCGCTTATGACAGGGGCGTTGTCAACATAGTAGCGCCTGCTGTTCTCCGCGAGCACAGCCCTGAGGTGCAATATCCTTTTTCCGGCCTCTGAACGGTCCATAATCATGCATTTAAGCCCAATTCACAAATTTACTGTTTTTTTCGTGGAAATTTTCACGGAAACTGCTAATTTTGCACCCGGTTAGACTAAAATCAGCTAAAATCCAACACTTATATCATGAAAGATTCCATCATCATCCTTTGCGGCGGCGGCCCTGCACCGGGCATGAACACCGTTGTTTTCAGCGTTGCCAAGACTTTCCTCACCGGTGGATACCGGGTAATAGGTCTCCACGGAGGCTATTCTGGACTATTCTCCAAGAATCCCCGTACCGAGGACATCGACTTCTTCAAGGCCGATGCATATTTCAACAGGGGCGGTTCCTATCTCCAGATGAGCCGTTTCAAACCCACCGACAAGGATTTCGAGGAGAATTTCAACCTTTCCCTCTTCCAGGAGAACAACATCAAGCTCCTGGT
>JAFRXI010000076.1 GCA_017437755.1 Bacteroidales bacterium | reverse complement strand
GATGATGACGACGACGATGACGATGAAGAAGAGGATGGACACCATCACCATCATCACCATCACGATGAAGGCGAGGCCGAGGAATACGGGATAGGTACGTATGTTTACTATAGCCGGAAACCATTGGATTTCAATAAGTTGGATTATATGGTGTCCAAGCGGTGGCCTTCCGGGATAATCCGTTCCAAGGGTCTTTGCTACTTCTATGACGAGAAGGACAAGTGCTATCTCTTTGAGCAGGCCGGTGTGCAGAAGACCATCAAGGAAGCCGGGTTCTGGTATGCCGCCATGCCAAAGGAGAGGCTCGAGTATCTCCTTGAGACCGACGAGGCCCTCCGCCGTGACTGGGATCCCGGGTATGGCGACAGGATGGTGAAGATCGTTTTCATCGGTCAGAACCTCGACAGGAAGGCTATAGACTCCTTCATGGAAGGGGCAACTGCTGATCAGGATATCATTTGAGACGGCTGGCCGCATACCTGGCATTCCTGCTGGCAGGATTCTGTACCTTGTACGGACAGAATCCCGGCGTACTGGTTTCAGGATATGTCAAGGATGCCTCCAGCGGTGAACCCCTGATAGGGGCGGTGGTTTTCACTGCCGACCTGTCGGTAGGCGTGAGCACCGACGGATTCGGTTACTACTCCATCCGGACAAAGACCTCCGAAGGAATAGTAAAGTGCTCTTTTTCAGGATATAAGACTGCTTCCATAGAAGTGCGTGGCGAGAAATCCCTGCGTCATGACTTCCTGTTGGAGGAAGACCTTACGGAACTTGAGGCCGCAAAGGTATTTTCCAAGACCAAGCGCGAGGAGATAGCCCTTCCGCAGATGGGACGGGCGAACGTCGACGCCGTCCTGGTGAAGAAGGTCCCTGCCATCATGGGCGAATCCGACCTGATCCGGGTCATCCAGATGATGCCCGGTGTGCAGACTCCCAGCGAGGGCTCCGTTGGATTCAGCGTGAGGGGAGGGGGCGTAGACCAGAACCTGATCATAATGGACGGTGCTCCGCTGTACAATTCCGGCCATTTCCTGGGCTTCCTGTCCATGTTCAACGGCGATGCCGTCAAGAATGCACAGCTTTACAAGGGCGATTTCCCGGCCATGTACGGCGGAAGGCTGTCGTCGGTACTGGACATTTCCACCCGAGACGGGAACAACCGCTCCTTCGGCGGCAATGCCAGCATCGGCCTGATAACTTCCAAGCTGTTCCTGGAAGGCCCCATAGTCAAGGAGAAACTCTCGTTCATGCTCAGTGCGCGCAGGACCTACCTGGATGTGTTTTTCCCGTTGTTCGGAAAGAAGGTCCCAAAGGAAACCGACCTGTTCTTCTATGACATAAATGCCCGGCTCAGCTATGTCGCCGGCCCTTCGGACCGCTTGTATTTCAGCGTTTTCTCCGGCAGGGACGTCTTTGGGATGTCAATGGAGGAATTCCAGCTGGACCATATGAAGTTCCGCTACGCCAACAACACCCAGTCGCTGCGATGGAACCATGTCTTCTCCCCAAAAGTTTCAATGGTCACCACCCTGTACAACGCCCGCTACGACGATGGGCTCTCGGTGGATATGAACATGGCAGACTTTGACTATGCGGCCATGATCAGGGAGATGGGACTGAAGACCGGAATCACCTGGTATGCAGGACGTTACAATACCGTACAGGCAGGTGTGAACCTGGCCAACTACCATCTGGAGCCAGGTACTGTCACCCCTTCGGGCCACTCTTCCGTGGTGATTGGGATAAAGCAGGCTTCCACACTTGCCTTCCAGCCTTCGTTCTACCTGCAGAACGAGCAGAAACTCTCTTCGCTTACCGTACGTTACGGACTCCGCTTCTCGCTTTTCTCGACTTACGGGAACTGCATGCAGCGCTATTTCGACCCCGTCACCCACGAACTGGACAGGATAGAGCCCTTTGGCACCGGGAAGAAGATAATCGGTTTCAGCGATTTGGAACCCAGGATATCTGCTTCCTGGTCGATCAACCGCGATTTCTCGCTGAAAGCCTCGTATACCCGCTCCAACCAGTATATCCAGCTGGCCGCCGTAAGCGTATCGGGCAGTCCCGTGGACACATGGCTTACGGCATCGCCCAACATAAAGCCACAGAAATCCGACCAGTTCTCCGTTGGCGCCAACGCGCTTTTCGTGGACCAGGCCCTCGAACTCTCCCTGGAAGCCTTCTACAAACGCAACCGCAATACCATGGATTTCGTGGACAATGCCGGGATAGTGATCGACAACGAGAACCGCGAGGGACTGCTCCGTTTCGGGAAGTCCTGGTCGTACGGTACCGAGCTGATGCTCAAGTACGAGTTTGACAAGATAAACGGCTGGCTTTCATATACCTGGTCAAGGGCCAAGTACCATATTCCGGAGATAAACGGGGGAGAGCCCTACCGTTCCCCGCTGAACCATGAACATTCAGTCAATTTTGTGCTTACCTACGACATAAACCGTCGTGTAAGTGCATCGGCCGACTGGGTGTTCTACAGCGGTGCCCCCACTACATTCCCCGTCGGAAGGTTCTCATACGGAGGTACTTACGCTCCCATTTACAACAAGCGGAACACTGATTCCATGCCCGATTACCACCGTCTTGACCTTTCCGTAACATACCGTACCAAGGGTAGGGCGTCAGGAAAGCGGTGGAGCGGCGAGTGGAACCTGTCGCTGTATAACGCCTACTCGCGCCACAACGCCTGGTCCATAGCCTTCAACTACAATGTCGAGGAGGACAAGCCGGAGGCCAGGAAGGTGTATCTGTTCACAATCGTCCCGTCCGTTTCCTATAATATAAAGTTCTGATGAAAAGGTTACTCCTAATAGCCATATCGTTGCTTGCAGCGGCCGGGTGCTCCGAAGTCCTGGATGTCAGTACGGACAGGATGGAAAAGACGTATCTTGTTGTGGAGTCGATAATTACCGATGTGCCGTCCCAAAGGCAGAGCGTGCGCCTGAGCCTTAGCGTCCCGTATTTTTACGACGGGGAAATACCTCCTGTCAGCGGGGCAGAGGTGAGCGTAAGCTTCGACGGTTCGGAAGTTTCCTTCCTGGAAGACGATACCCACAAGGGCCTTTACCTGGCTCCGGAGGATTTCTGCGGGACGCCGGGTACGACCTATACCCTTTCCGTCAAGGCGGAGGTTGACGGTGAAAGCCATACCTATGGGGCGGAGGCCTTCATGAGGGAACCCGGAGTGCACATCGACGCCATAGATTATGCATATGCCGGGGGCGGTACCCTCCAGCAGGACAGCCTTTGGACCCTTGGCGTATGGGGAGAGGATTTTCCTGGGGCAAACGATTACCTGGTGGTGACAGAGGTCAACGGAAACCATTATCCCATAGACCATTACATTATAATGCCCGATAAGTATTTCGACGGCAAGTCGGTGGAGGGTTTCCCCATGGCAGTGCTTTACCAGGTTGCAGAGATGCGTAAACAGTACGGCGACGTGGCAAAGTTCCTGGAAACGGGCGACGTGGTTTCGCTCCATGCCTACACGCTCGACCGTCCTTTCTACGAATTCCTCAGGGCCCTGGATACCTCCGGCCCTTTCGGAACGATACCGTTCGTGTCGTCACAGCCGGCCACCAGTCCCACCAACATCACTGGCGGTGATGCCCTGGGATTCTTCGCTGCCTGTCCGGTGATTTCAGCCAGCGTAACGATAGACGATCCGTTCCGGACCTCCTATCTTGAGCACTGAAATAAAGAATGACTACTCGTCGTCGTCCTCGGGGATGGCCGGCCATGGATTGTTCTCTATGCCAGCCATTTCCACCATCTTGCCATGGCAGACTATCCTGAGGCGGTCCACTTCGTCACGGCGGGAATGCGTCCTGTCGGGGAGTACCGGCTCGCCGATATGGAGGGTGGGACAAGGGTCGTCCTTGGCTCCGAACAGCCTGTAAATGCCCTTCCTGGGCCTCCATGTAAGTACGCAGGGGATTATCGGGACGTTGTACTTGTAAGCCATCGTGAAAGCGCCTTTGCGGAATGGACGTATGGGGGAGTACTGGTCCCAGCGGACGGCCTCCGGGAAGATGAGGGTCCAGTCGCCGCGGCGATGGAATTCGTCAAAGGCCTCGTTGAACTTCTTCATGCCGCCGATCGTCTCGGGAACGGGAACCCCTCCGCAATACACCATGTACCACCACTTCTTACCGTTGAAGTGCTTGGCATACATGGGGATATGGATGAACCGGAATGGCCTTACGCCGGTGTTTACGCTTACGGCATCGAACTGGTAGACATGGTTGCACACCACCATCGCGCCCTGCTTGAAGAGTTTCCGGTTCTTCCGGATATTCTTCCGGCCCTCTATCCTTGCCCCGTAACCAAAGCGGTTTATCAGGTTGACCAGGATCCATTCCACGAACCAGCCGGTGAAACGGTTCCACATGAATTTGAAGGAATCGTCCAGGTAGGGATAATGCTCGTCAAACTGGAAACGGCCCTTGGAGGAGTCTTCGACCTCCACTTTCACAAGCCTTTGGAAAGGATTGGAAGGGTAATCTATGCCGTTGTCTACCACATAGACATTTTTTCCGAGGTTAAGGTCTTTGTTCAGCATAAGGTTTGGTTTTATATAACATACATCTGTTTGAAGACCGTCAGCACCCTCGCTGCCAATTAGAAACCGGTCCTCAGACCGGTCGGCGATGCGGGTATTTTGCGAAGGCAAAATACGGGAGCAAGGAGCCGCAGGGGTTTGGGGCGGAGCCTCATCATTAACCGGAGGGATAGGACCGAAGGTCCGTAGTCTGAAAACAGATGCATGTTATTAAATCTCATGATTATACATTAATCTTCAATGATTTGCGGAAGTAGGGGAGTTTCAGCATACAGCGGAAAAGAAGGGGCTGCAGGGTGTAGGTGATGAGGATGGTGGAAGTCATTCCTATGAGGGTGCAGAGCCCTATGGAATGGACCGCGGGATGGCGGGCGACAAGCATCGACAGGACCACTACCAGCAGCACGAAGGCCGAGAAGAAAATCGCCCCCTTATGGTATTCAAGCAGGGAGGAATCGTCGCCTCGGGCCGATGACAGGAGGCCCTGCATCACGAATATGCTGTAGTCCACTCCGATTCCGAATATGAATGTGGAGATGATGATGTTTATGAGGTTGAACTGGAGGCCGAAGATGGCCATCCAGCCCTGGACCACATACCAGCTGAGGAACATCGGAAGGAAGGCCAGCAGCGACACCAGGATGTTCCGGAATGCGAGCAGCAGCACCAGCAGGACGAACAACGACGAGATCAGAAGGGTGGTGTTGAAATCCTCGTGGACTATGTCGATCATGTTGCCGGTGTAGTAGAACGGGTCCACCACAACGGCCCCCGGCATTGCCACCACCTTTGAATCAACAGCGGGACGCTCGTCCAAAGAAAGCTGTACCGTGTTGAAAATCATATACTTACCGTCGGTGTACTCGATAAAGTTGGCCATCAGTTCCTCTGGAATAATGCCGGTCTCATAGAGGTTTCCCGGTTCGTAAGTGGCGGATACCATGGCAAAGAACGGGTCGAACATGGAAGGGGAGAGGCCGTTCCGGCGGGCGGCCCTGACAAGGGCTTTCCTGGCCTCGGCAACCTTTTCAGGGCTCCAGTACCTGTTCCAGGCCTCTATCCTTGCCTGTTGTTCGGACGTTGACTGGAACAACTTGGGAATCAGGGGAGTATAGGATGCAATCAAGCCTTCTCCCTTGAGGGAATCCAGAAGGTTGGCCAGGGAGGCGTTGTTCTCCAGGGCTTCGTCCAGGTCTTGGGCTGCCACGGCGTAATGCCTCTGAAGGTTGTTGCCGAGGTTCTTTTCCGCGTAGAGGTTTTCGCTCCGGTGAAGGTTGTCGCTCTCGTATCCGATATGCTTGAGGTTGTTGTCAAAACCCACCTTATGGGTGAAGACTATTCCCACCAGGATTACTGCGGTAAGTATCACCACCAGGGGGATGCACCTGTCGTACGGGTAGTTGTTGATCTTGGAAATCAGCTTGAAGGCCTTTTCGTTATGTCCGGTCTCGCTCTCCTTGAGGAAGTGGGGCAGGAACACCAGGGCAAAGAAGGTCGTGCCCACCAGGTTGAAGGTTGCGAACAGTCCAAAATCCCGCAGCAGCGCGCTCTTGGTGAAGAGCAGGCCCAGGAAGGCGCCTATTGTGGTAAGGCATCCCAGGAATACTGGAGTGGATTCATCTTTGAGCATCCTTTCACGGTCGCCCACGTACCTCTGATGTATTATGACGTGGAGGCAGTAGCTGAGGGCGACTCCCAGGACCACGCTGCCTATTCCAAGAGCCATCAGCGACATTCCCTTCTGCAGGAACCAGATGCACGCCAGGGAGAACAGGGTTCCCCAGGTAACCGGGAGGATATTCTGCCATACAAGGGAGAAGCTGCGGAAGCAGATGAAAAGAACTATCAGGATGATTACCAATGAGATACCAATGGTAAGGTATATATCCCTCTTGATGCTGCCGGAGTTGTCGGCGCTGCGGACGGGTGCTCCGTGCATCAGGATTTCCACCTCGGGATGGGCGGCTGTGACCGCATCGGCGCGACGGCGCAGTTCCTTGATGAGGACGGTGGTGGAAGCCGAATCAAAGGACTTGAAGTCGGGGGAGAGGAAGGCAAGGGCGACGGTGGAGTCAGGACTGAAAAGATGTCCGTCCACCACTGTGAAGCCATTTCCCGAAAGCCCTCCCTCGGGCAGAAGGGTATATCTCAGCCCGAAGGGGTCGGAACAGACCGCCTGGGTCGCCGCTCCGGTCATGTCGGAAAGGACGGCTTCGGTATTCCGAACCATGGTGCTGTCTATATCGGCGATGGCCTTGTCGAACAGGGGATACATGTCCTCGCTGACGAAAGACGGAACGTGCGTCAGGGCATAGTCCAGCGCATTTATTGCAAGGTCGGCATCTATCCTGTACAGCGACATCACCTCGAGGCTGTCCATGAAACTGTCCATGCATGACGCAAGTGTCATGTAATCAACGGATTCACCCTCTTTTGCGGTTATCTGCAGGAATACCTTGTCCTTGATCTTGAGGTTGCCGAAAACCAGTGCTTCATCGGATTTTCCGGACGAAGGTAGCAGCTTTGTCATGTCCTCTTCAAACGTGAGGCGGGACCCGAACAGGGCAAAAACCACGGTTGTCACCGCCAGGATCAAGTACATCAGCACTTTGTGCCTGCGGAAGAACCGGTATACAGGAAGTGTTATCCTTTCCATCAGGGGCAAATATCTTCAAACTTGCAAATATACAAATTCTCAGCCGATTAGAATGCTTCCTGCCTTGGGGATTTTACGGATCAGCACACAGGCGGCCGCTACGATGACGTAACTAACTATGGCTGTAAGCAATATTTCCACCGGTGTGGTCCATACCGCTCCCAGGACTCCGTCGTTGCCTGTTCCAAGGGACTCCCTTAGGTAGGCCGATACCAGTCCCAGTATAAGCATATGGCTCAGGTACATGCCGTAACCGGCCTTGGATACCGGAAGTACGATTTTCCTGTAAAAACGCCCAGGAGACTTTATCTTCCTGAGTATTAGTATCCAGCCTATGGCCATCAGGGCCACTCCCAGGGAATCGTTGAGCCATGGTGTCTCCCAAAGGGCGGCAAGTCCCACCGGACCCTCCACGGGAAATACCCCTCCCGAGTCGGCGGCCACCCTGCGGAGGAACCCGAATACCCCGATGCAGAAGCCTGCGGTGAACGCGGGAATCGCTGCGAGGAGGGTTTTCCACCACGAAAGTTCGCCCACTTCCTTCCGGAAATACAGTCCCAGAAGCAGGTATCCGATGAATCCGCTTACATAATAGAACAGTCCGTAAGTGTTCCAGCTGGCTTCTCCCCAGAGCGGATACTTGGCCGGGTTTGGAATCCCGGAGGGCCCGTAAATCACGGGTGCGCTCCCTCCGAGCCATTCCCTGAAAAACGGGATCAGGGTAGTGAACAGCCAGATTCCCAGATATACAAGCAGTTCCTTTTTCCCCACTTTCTCCGCCCAGGGTGAAAGCAGTGGCATTATCAGGTACACCCCGATCAGCATGTAAACGAACCAGAGATGCCCGGCCGCATAGTTGAAGTTCCAAATCAGGTCCTTGAAATTCTGGACGGGCTTGCCCCAGACCAGTGCATAGACAATAGTCCAGAACAGGAAAGGAAGTAGGATCCGGACGGCCCTTTTTCGGAAAAACGTGCCGGTGTCGTAATGAAGGGGAAACTGCAGATAACTGGAAGCGATGACGAACAGTACCACAGCAGCCCGGGAAAAAACGTCCATTACCGCAGCCCAGACAGCATCCGGACGTGTCAGGATCAGTGATCCCTCGCCTCCAAGGTAGAACGGTTCAGTGCTGTGGGTAAGCATGACCAGGAAACAGGCCGTAACCCTCAGCCAGTCGATCCAGATTTCCCTGTTTTGGTATGATTGTTCCATTCCGGTGATCATTTATAGATATCCGACAGGGTTATTTCTTCGCGGACGGTCATCGCAGGGTCGTCAAGGGTTGCATCTATCGTCCTCTTTATACCTGCAATGACGTTTTCTTCAAGGAAACGGATCTGCTCGGGCCACGTCTCCACAAGGTTGGCGGCCATGTCGTGGGTATGTCCCACATATCGGAAGATTTGATATGAAAATCCTTGTTTTTCAAGTATTTCCGCCACGTGCGAACTGCCCCACATGCCGCGTTTGGCAAAGGATGTCTTCTTATATGTGACGGCTGCGTCGTCGGTTCCGTGAATGAGGAGCTGGGGACAGGGTTCGCGGAGGTAGCGCGGCTTTCCGGTGTCGGACATTATGGCTCCGGCAAACGATATCACTCCGGCAAAGCGGAAATCTTCCGGGAGGGTTTGTGCCCGGGGCGTGCGGTTGCATTCTTCCCATTCCGACGAAAGGCTGATCATGGCACCGGCAGAGTTGCCCGCAAGTACGATCCTAAAAGGGTCTATTCCCAGTTTGTCTTTATTCCGGCACAGGTAGTTGACGGCAGAGAATACGTCTTCAACACCCATGTTCACGGCTTTCTGCGTCTTTTTGGAGGCATCTATCAGGTGAAAGAGGTCAAAGCGCATGTCCACCCCCTTGAGCCCAAGGCGGTAGTCTATGGCCACTACGCGGAAACCGTTGTCGTTCAGGAGTTTGAACCATGGATGATAGAAGGGTTCGTTCCTCTGGCCACCCACGAATCCGCCGCCGAATACAAACATGACGGTGGGCCTTCCGGCCTCGGACCCGGGGGATGGTTCATATACGTCCAGGAACAGGTCGCAGGTGTCCCTTTTTTCATAAAGGTAGGTCCCGGAAAAGTTCTGTGCCTCGGAGCCGATGGCCATGGCGAGGAACAGGGTCAATAGAGCAAATCGTTTCATCGATGTAACAGTCTTTGTGACGGGAGGTTTCTGCCTCGTCAAAGATACTATTTTCCTCAATGAAAAGAAAATTCTTTAAAGGAACTGGTTTTTCAGAGATTCAATCTTTGACGGGGCATCTTCGCCGGTGACACTGAAGTAGAAGCGGATCTTAGGTTCGGTTCCGGAGGGCCGGATCGATACGACGTCACCTTCGGCATTGAAGAACTGCAGGACGTTGGATTCGGGAAGACCGGTCTTCCGGGAGTCCAGATAGTCAACCGTCCTTGTCACAGGGGAACCGGCGATCTCCTTCGGCGGGCAGGACCTGTATCCTGCTATTATGGCGGCTATCTCGGCTGCACCGTCCTTCCCCTTGCGTACCAGTGAGAAACGCTCGTCGGTGCGGCGGCCGTAGCGGGCGTAAAGAAACTGCAGAAGCTGCCAGAGAGTCATTCCCTTGTCGGCGGCCCATGCGGCGCAGTCAACAACCATGGCGCAAGCCAGCTGAGCATCCTTGTCCCGGACATAGGTACCGGCATTGAAACCGAGGCTTTCCTCGCATCCGCAGAGGAATTCACCGTCATTCTCATGCAGTTTTACCTGCTCGGCGATGTATTTCCATCCGGTGAGTACATTGTGGCATGCGACCCCGAAATCGGCAGCCACAGCATCCACCATCCGGCTTGTGACGATGGTCTTTACAACAAAGCCGTCGGGACCTAGCGTACCGAGTTCCTTCCTGCGCGAAAGGATGTAGTAGGTTAGCATGGCAGCCGTCTCGTTTCCGGAGAAGCGCACCATCCTGCCGTCATCGTCCCTGGCGGCAAGTCCCATCCTGTCGGCATCGGGATCGGTTGCAAGAACAATGTCGGCATGCTCTTTCCCGGCAACCGCAAATGCCATGGTCCAGGCTCCCTCTTCCTCGGGATTGGGGGATTCGACGGTGGGGAAGTCTCCGTCGTTGACATCCTGCTCAGGGACGTGGAAGACGTTTTTGAGCCCCATCCTGGAGAGGCATTCCGGAACCAGGCGCACTCCGCAGCCGTGGAGCGGCGTGTATACTATCTTCATATCATTATGACGGGCTACCGATTCCGGAGAGAGGGTGAGCGAGAGTATGTCCCTGAAGTAGCATTCATCCTCGGCTAAGCCCATTTCGGTGATCTTTCCGGGCACGATTTCCTGAACGCCCTCAAACAGGACCTCAGATGTGTCTTTTATCCTTCCCACCTCGGCGACGATGTCTTTGTCTACTGGGGAAGTGATCTGGCCTCCGTCCTGCCAGGAAACCTTGTAACCGTTGTATTCTGGCGGATTGTGCGACGCGGTGATCATTATTCCCGCGACAGCCCCCTTGAGGCGGATGGCATAACTCATTTCCGGAGTGGGCCGCAGCCTGTCGAAGATGAAGACGTCTATTCCGTTGTACGACAGGACCTTTGCAGCGATCCGCGCGAATTCTTCGGAATGGTTGCGGCAGTCATACGAGATTACCACGGAGGCTGGTGCCCCCTTGGTATATTTCCTTATATAGTTTGCAAGTCCCTGTGTGGCCATTCCGACGGTCATGTCGTTCATCCTGTCACCGCCGGGGCCCATCACGGCCCTCAGGCCGCCTGTTCCGAATTCAAGCTCAAAATGTACGGCTTCCATATTGATAATTATTTCCATAGCGGGGTGGGGTACATCCCGTCCAGGGCAAACTGCCTGAAACGCTCCACCACGGCCGGGCGGTCTTCACGGTAGGTGACACCGAACCAGTGGGATGGCGTGGAAAGCACCTCGCAACTGCCCAGTCCTTCCTTGATCACGCAGTCAAAGACAAACGGCGGGTCGAATTCCTTTCCGGGATGTGTCCCGTCACAACGGAGGAAGGTCCTGAAGACTTCATCGGTCCTTGAAAAGAAGTCCGGAGTCAGGCAGAACATGTTCATGGAACACAGGGCTCCTGCGTCCAGGGTGGCTTCCTCGCCGGTTATGGCGTTTATGCCCCTGACACAGCCCGAGGCGTCTTTCCTGATCTTCAGATGCTGTACCATGGATTCCAGGTTCCGCTCCCTGTCATAGAAGCAGATGCCCCGGTTCACGCCACCGGCATCGGTCAGCGTATTGTCCAGGGTAAAACCCAGTACGGCGTATTTCCCTTCTGAGTCGAAATGCTCCCTGCACCATCCGGCAGCGATCCGGAAGGTCTCCCTGCCGTAATAGTCATCGCCGTTTATGGTTACAAAGGGCTCGTGGATCACATCCCTGGCCACAAGTATGGCATGGGCGGTGCCCCATGGCTTTTCCCTTCCCTCCGGGACGCTGAAACCCTCGGGAAGCATTTCCGGTTCCTGGCTGACGAACTGGAATTCAATGCTCTCACCGTCAAGTCCTTCCAGACCCTTGTACTTGGAGAGTACGGAACGTTCCATATCCTTCCTGAAGTACTCCCGAACAATATAGACCACTTTCCCGAATCCGGCCCTGACCGCGTCATAAATGGAATAGTCGATTATGGTCTCGCCGGACGGGCCCATCCCGTCCATCTGTTTAAGTCCCCCGTAACGGCTTCCCATTCCGGCGGCAAATACAAGCAGCGTGGGTTTCATCCTCTCCATCAGTGGTGGCTGGTCTCGGCTTTCCGCCAGTCCTTGCCGTAACCGCTCAAAAGGTCGGTAAACCTGGCCGTGATGAGATGGGGACGGGTGATGGCGCTGCCCACCACAACCGCGTGTGCACCCAGGAAAATGACTTTCATGGCATCCTCGGGGGTGTAGATGTGGCCTTCCATTATCACGCAGGACCTGCCCTCGAAATCACGGCACATGCGGCCGAATTCCCGGAAATCCGGTCCGGTTATATGCATGGTTTCCTTGGTGTAGCCATAGAGTGTGGGGCCCACGAAGTCGGCACCCATCTCGACGGCCCTTTGGGCTTCGGCATAATTTGAGACATCGGCGAACAGGGGGGCGTCGGGAATGGCTTCCCGTACCTTGCTGAACAGTTCCCAGGCGGGACGCCCCTCGTGAGTGATCTGGTCGGTGCAGTCCAGGGCTATGATGTCAGCTCCGGCCTCCCAGACTTGCATTGCGGCTTCCAGAGTGGGGGTTATGAACACGTCGGTATCGTCGTGCCATATCTTGTACAGGCCGATCAGGGGAAGCTCGACCTCCTTTTTTATGGCCGCTATCTGGTCCGGGGAATTGGCCCTGATGCCCACAGCTCCGCCCCAAGCGGCGGATTTAGCCATCTTTACTACAAAATCAATTGAATAGCAGGGATCGTCAGGCTGCACCTGGCAGGAAACGATCAGCCCTCCTTTGAGTTTCCGGGCGAGTTCTTGGGTATTTCTCATATCGTTTTTTGCAAAATTATTCAAAAATCCGGAGCGGGAAAATGGTAGGAGTTGACGTGGAAAATGGAAAATCCTTGCTTTTTCAACGGATAGTTGCGAAATTGACACGGAATTGCTAAAATTGTAAGGATGATCAGGATAAGGAAAGGATTCCCGGGCCAGAGGCTTGCCGTGTTCCCGTTCTATGCCGTGGAAGGAAGGGTCAGGCCTTCCCTGCAACTGCATTCGATGGGTGCTTTCCCGAATGCTGCGCACCATTACGTAGAAAGGCCGCTGGGATGCGGGGAATACGTGCTGATCTGGTGCACGGGAGGGGAGGGCTGGTACATCCTCGACGGTATCCGCACCATAGTTCCAAAGTCTCATTTCTTCATACTTCCGTCCGACAGGGCCCACAGCTACGGATCTTCTGAAGAGAGCCCCTGGTCGATCTACTGGGCACATTTCAGCGGGACCGGCGCTCCTGGGGTATATGAACGCCTGAAGGGACTCCGCTGTTTTGGTAACGGAGTCCGGATATCCGGAATTTCCGGCCTTTTCGACGAGATCCTTTCCATCCTTGAATCCCATGCCGACAAAGACTCTGCGGCTTATGTCGACATGGCTTTCCCAAGGCTTATGTCGGCCTTCATGTACCCGGATTTATGGACCGGCTCACTTGCCCGGCAGCCGGGCCGGGGAAATGTCTCCCTGGTGGGCAAGGCCTGCCACTATATGGACGAGCATCTTTCGGAAAAGCTCACACTCAACGAAATCTGCGCTTACCTGGGGTATTCCGAGTCGTATTTCACGCGCATATTCACCAAGGAGGCGGGTATGGCTCCCATGACTTACCTGATGCGGCTGAAGGCCGCCAGGGCGCAGCGGCTGCTAGAGAATACAAACTTGAAAATCAATCAGATAGCCCCTATGCTTGGGTTCGATGACCCCTATTACTTCAGTAAGTTCTTCTCCAAGGAAGTAGGGATGTCTCCCAAACAGTACAGGAAGGAGAGTCGGGGCTAGCCCCCAATCCCCACATTGAGTCCCATGCTTCTACCAATGGCTGCGTAAGGCTCCAGGACCTCCTTGGCAAGACCTTCCCCGGGAAGGGAGTACTGCCTCTGAAGCTGTTCGTATTTGTCCATTCCAAGGATGTGGTAGGGGAGTAGATGCACTTCCCTTATTCCCATTGAAACTGCAATCCCGAACATCCCGGAGAGACTTTCACTGTCGAGGTTGAAACCTGGGATGCAGGGAATCCTTACAGTTACATTTCCGCTTCCGGCAAGCATTGCCAGGTTCCCTAGGATAAGGTCGATGTCGGCCCCGGTGATACTTTTAAGTTTACGCCCGTCGCAGTGCTTCAGGTCAAAGAGGAAAAGGTCGGTAAGGGCGTAGGCCCTTCGGATTATATCGGATGGAACTTGTCCGCATGTCTCTATTGCCGTGTGGATTCCTTTTCCGGCCGATTCTTCCAACAGGGAGATGAGAGCTTCACCCTGCATGAAGGGTTCCCCTCCTGAAAAAGTCACCCCTCCGCCAGAATTCCGGTAATAATCCGAATCACGCTCTACCGTTTCCATTATCTCCCTGATACTGAGTTGTTTACCGCTAATGGAAATGGCGCCTGCCGGGCAGGACTTTTCACAACTGAGGCAGCCCTGGCAGGAGTCCCTGTCAAAGACCGGATATCCGTCCGGGCCTGGACTGATCAGGCTCGAAGGGCAGGCGGCGACGCATCGGAGACATCTCACGCATTTGTCCCTGGCGTGCCTCTGAACCGGATGGACGGGCTGGGATTCAGGGTTGGAGCACCAGGGACAGTGAAGGGGGCAGCCCTGCAGGAATACGGTGGTACGGATGCCGGGACCGTCGTGCAGGGAAAACCTCTGGATGGACATTACCCTCAGCAGGGGAGAATCAACACAGGGACTTCCTTTCATCGTATAATACCCGGCTTAGGAGTTCCTGCTGGATTTCAGGGGACAGGTCCACGAATACCGCCGAGAATCCGGCAACCCGGACGATGAGGTCAGGGTATTTCTCCGGATTCTTCACGGCGTCCTCAAGTACTCCGCTGTCCACGACGGTAACCATGATGTGACAGCCGCCACGGTCGAAATAGGTCCGGAACAGGGACTTGATGACATCCCTGTGGCCGTTGAACATCGACGGCGTGAACTTTATGTTCTGGACCGATCCGGCGTGGTAGCGGGCGTCAAACCTGGCCAGGGAGTTCAGCATGGCGGTGGGACCGTTCCTGTCGGCTCCGCCCTGCGGGTTGTTGGCGGGGTTCATGTACATTCCCCGAAGACGACCGTCGGGGGAGGCCCCCGTCTTGAGCCCCCATTCGGTATTCAGCTGGTTGTTGCTGATGACTATAAGGAAATACTGCATGCCGATGGCAATTCCACGGTCCCTGACTCCTTTGGCGACGAATTCGTAGAGGTCGTCGGCCATCGAGTCGGCAGACTCGAGGTCGTTACCGTACTTGTCACAGGCAAGGCAGTCGCGGCGGATGTCGTCGTATCCCTGGAAATTGGCCAGAAGAGCCTCCTCAATCTGCTCCAAAGTATATTTTTTCCTGTCGAAGACGAGGTCTTTGATGGCTGTCAGGGAGTCCGAAGCGTTGATGTTGCCATAGGTCTCGTTGGTCCCGCCAAGATAACGTACTCCTCCGTCCAGCAAGGTCTTGCCGCGTTCTATGCAGTCTTTCATCAGGAGGCTGGTGAATAGGAAACCCACGTGCCGATTCATCACCTCATACGAATGGAACTGGGCCTGTGCCGAAAGGTCGAGGTAGAAATCCAGTAGTCTCTTGTACCCTTTGTAAAACTCGTCGAAGGTCCTGTATTCTGACAGCGGCTTTATCGGAACTCCTCCGTCCTTGCGGATTCCGTCTTCCGGGTCGATCCCTCCGTTCATGAAGATGGTGAGGATCTTGAGCAGGTTTATGCAGATGTTGGGTGTACCCGTACTCTCGCCCTGGATCACGAATTCCGTGCATCCGAACGGAACATACTGTGCTGCAGTCGCTTGGTCCATCCGCATCCCATATGCTACGGCAGGGACCTCTACGTCGTCGTTGTAGATGGTAGGGTAGGTAGCTCCGGCTCCCAGGGCGTCCAGCGCCTCGTCCCAGACCTGCTCCGGGGTGTCTTTGTCTATCCTGACGGTGAACTGGGGCTCCACGTAGCGGCAGTCCTTGGCCACTTTCATCGCCAGGTGGAGGAAAATGTCGGCTTCCTTTGGATGCTTCCTGCCCTTGCCGCCCACTATTATCCTGCCGTTCACCGTGGTGCGACGGTTCTCGATCAGGGTCCATAGGCTGCGGATGTACCGGTAGGCCCCGTTCTCGTCAAGGCGGCCTTCACGCAGGTCTGCGGCAAGATACGGTCCAAGGAAGTCATCCAGGCGGCCGTAATTGATGACACCGGCAAGAAGGGCGTATAGCCAGAGGAGCTGGAGGGCTTCGGGAAAAGTGGAAGGGGAGTGCTCCTTTATCCTGTCAAGGGCATCTGCCATGGCAAGGAGTTCTCGGGATCTCTCAGGATTCGCCTTAACTGCTTGATTTATAGCATCTTGGCGGAGCATTTCGGCTGAGCGGACAAAAATATCAAGGCAGATTAGACCGGCCTTAAGGAATTCATTATCAGGACTTTCCGAAAGTTTTTCGGCGATTTTCGCCCTCATTCCGCCTATACCGAGCGAAAGAAGCGTAGGATAATCCAGCATCATTCCCGACAGGCGCGCAGTTGCAATCATGGGATATTCGGTGTCGATGAACATCCCCAGTACGCCTTCCTGCAGGGTTTCACGGTTGTAGACAGTCTTCAGGTCATGATGGGTCCAGTATTCGTACAGGCTGTCGACGCGTGCCCGTTCGGATTCCGGAAGCTGCTCGCGGAAGGTTTTCAGCTTGCGGAATACGCAGTAATGTCCCACGCCGCCCAGTGAAGTCACGCATCCGAATCCTATGGGAAGGAAGTCCAGGCGTCCGGCTGTAAGGTCCTGTGGCTGGATATGCCTGAACAGCCTTGGATATAGGACTTCAAGGCAGCGGGCTTCACGCATTTCCTTGGAAGATCCGAGGTTTGCCTTGTGGACCGCGGTATACTGTTCCATGATTTCCAGCTGCTCCAGAGGAGTTTTCTCGCTGGGAAACTTCTTGCTTATCTCGACGTTCTGAACCGTTTCTATGTTGAATTTTGCCATGCTGCAGCAAATATAGCTTCCAGTACGCGCAGCTACAATGCCATATACGACCCTAAATAATGGAATATCTTACTTTTGTTATACAATTTATATTATGTTAACCATTGGGTGAAAATAACTCCCCCACAGGTGAGATAGAAAAATATTGCCTGAAAGCTTCAATGCTCTCAGGCAACATATAAAGATGAAATGAAGTATCCGTTACTGGATGTTGAATACCATACCGATCTGGATGATCTGGCCGGAAGCCTTGATCATGTCGTTCCAGGGTTTGCGGACATTGTTCATGAGTGAACGTGAGTAAATCGCCTGGATTCCGAAGTTCTTGGTAAACATATACTCCAATCCGACATGTGCTCCAACTGTGAAGCGCTGTGCAATGGCCTTGGTGTAGAACTCGTTGAGTGACATCGTGGGATCTCCGTCTTCATCTGTCTTCTTGACCGAATCAGGACCATAAAGATCCATGTAGGTTTCAGCAATGCCCTTCTTGAAATCAATATCATCTATAATGTCCTTTGATGAGTATGTTTCCCCTCCGCCCATGGCATTCATGGTTGCAGAGAAGCTGATATTGCTGAAGATGGTGTAATTCAGGTTGACGCCGGCGATTACTCCGAGTTTTCCGGAAGTGAACTTGATGGAAAGAGGAACGGACATGTCGTATTGGGAAATGTCCCCCTTGGCGTTGTTCACGGAAACTATGGTCTGAAGGATTTCCCCGATTCCGCCGGGGCCTTCTTCATCTTCCGGACCAATAAGTCCCTTGGTGGAAAGAGGCTTGAATGCATGATCGACTTCTCCGGAATATTTATCCTGCATCTCATCTAAGTCTTTCATCATCTGCTGGGCATTGATATAGACTTTCTCGGGACTGCTGTTGAAATGGCCGCCGGATTTCTGGAAAAGGATCTGGCCGGAAACTGCCAGGTTGGGAAGGATGTAATACTCTACCTGGGGGCCGACATAGAAACCATGGTTGATGCCGGGATTGACGGAAAGTGAAACATCCTTGACACCTAAACTCTTGGTGTTGAGTGCGTAACCTGCCCTGAGGCCATAGTGGAACTGTGCGGAAGCGGTTACTGCGAATGCCATCATGATGGCTGCTGCAAAGATTCTTTTCATATGGATCATTAAGTTAAAAATAGGCCAACAATAGTTGCAAATATATACAAAAAATGTAATAATGCAAAAAAAAGGTCTTCAAGATGGCTTTTCAGGGCCTGAAATGCAGTGCTATGGAAAGATTCAGGCCGTGCAGGTACCTGTCATTCCGGAGAATCCTTTCCTGGGGCACCGGCTTGGCCGTATCGGGATCGGTCAAAACAGGGGCCATAGATGCAAAACGGTACCCTAGAAGCAGGTCTACCGTCAGGATCCTGTTTATGAAGAACCTGTAGCCAACTCCGCCAAGGGCGATGGGAACCGGACTGGTCCGGGCGGTCCGCTGCGGTATCATTACTCCCCCTCCAGCGTTCAGGATTACTGCCCCGGATTGCAGGATTATGGGCGTTACAGTAGTCCTAAGCGAGATGGGAAACCCTTGGCATCCTCTGTCTATACCTTCGTAACCACCGTATAATGAGATGTTTACGTATTTTCCTAAATCTACTCCTACACTCACCAGAATCTCGCCGTTGAGGAAAGGGTTGACAGAAAAGTCATCTTCCGGGACCAGATAGCCGAAGTATGAACGGAAGCAGTGGATGTCGTGCCTTACGAGCCTGAGGGTGCTTCCCCATTCCAGTGAGGCGGTAATGCGGGCAAACCTCTCCCCTGCCCCCGTTTCCAAAGGAAGCAGGACCATCACGGACGAAATAATCGAAAATATGACGGTGCGCATCTTCATCGGAACCTGTAGGTTAAGGTCAATTCCGGCATGAAACCGCCCTTGAGGCCGTTCATGTACATGGAAATCTCGTTGTCGAGACCTCCCCTGAATGAATTGTGGATACCAAGGTCAAGGCTGGCCCCGAACGAAAGGACCAGGGGAACCCTGAAGATGAACCTTATTCCGGCATAGCCGCTGAGGGCAAGGCTCAGGCCGTATTCGCCGTCATCGTCCCTGAGCCATCCGGCCATGGCCCCGGGGCCTCCGCAAAACTGGAATACCGTCCCGTCCGACAGGGTTGCGCCGGCTATCAGGAACTGGTACAGGATTGCCGCCTTACCTCCTGGTACAGAGGACTTTCCACCGATGACTCCGGAAAGGTCGGCTATCATCCTGGTCTCTATCTGGGAACCTTCCCACCCCGACGGGAACAACACCGAAAAACCCACTCCCTTGGGCGAGAAATACGCTCCTGCGGAAACATACCTCTCCTGCCCCCGGACCGGTCCCGGAAGCATGATCAATACCAGAGCTACCAATATGGCATGGAGAGGTCTTTCCACTTGGGCTATTTTTTTACGAAAATACGATTTTTTTCATAATTTTGTATCATAATATCCATATGCCCATGCCTTCTGCAAACAGCGCCCCTGAACCCGTCGTCAGGAACCAGATGCTCCCTCCCCTGCCGGAGAGGATGCGTCCTTCTACCCTCGCCGATTATGTGGGGCAGAAGCATCTTGTGGGCGAAGGCTGCATCCTGCGGAATATGATAGGAAGCGGGAACCTTTCGTCGTTCATTCTGTGGGGACCTCCGGGGACAGGAAAGACCACCCTTGCGCATATTATTGCGGAAACGCTTGAAAGAGAGTTCTTTACATTATCCGCGGTGTCGGCAGGCGTAAAGGATGTAAGGGATGTCATAGACAAGGCCAAGGGCAGCGGGCTGTTCATGCAGAGAGGGGCCCCCGTGCTGTTCATCGACGAGATCCACCGTTTCAACAAGGCCCAGCAGGATGCGCTGCTCGGGGCCGTGGAAGACGGCACCATCGTCCTCATAGGTGCAACTACCGAGAATCCTTCGTTCGAGGTTATCACTCCCCTCCTGAGCCGGTGCCAGGTATTCGTGCTTAAATCCCTGGAAGCCTCCGACCTGCAGGTCCTTGTGGACAGGGCTGTATCCACGGACGTGTTGTTGAGGCACAAGGATATCCGGCTTAAGGAAACCGGGGCCCTGTTCCGCTACAGCGGGGGCGATGCCCGCAAGCTCCTCAACCTCCTGGAGATTGTGGTGGATTCCTTTGCCGGGAAGGAGCCCGTGGTCATTGACAACCGGACCGTGGCGTCATGCATCCAGGAAAACATGGCGGCCTACGACAAGGACGGCGAGATGCACTACGACGTCATTTCGGCCTTCATCAAGAGCATCCGCGGGTCGGACCCCAATGCCGCCGTCTATTACCTTGCAAGGATGATCGCCGGCGGCGAGGATCCCCTTTTCATAGCCAGGCGGCTATGCATAAGCGCGGCGGAGGATATCGGTCTGGCTAACCCCAATGCCCTGCTGCTGGCCAATGCCTGTTTTGAGACCGTTAGCCGCGTGGGGATGCCTGAGGGCAGGATCCCGCTGGCCGAGGCTACCGTCTATCTGGCGTCGTCGCCAAAGAGCAACGCATCTTACATGGCCATTGAAAACGCCCTTGCCAAGGTTCGGGAAAGCGGCGACCTTCCCGTGCCGCTCTACCTGAGGAACGCCCCCACGAAACTCATGGAGGAACTTGGATATTCCGACGGGTACAAATACGCCCACGACTATCCCGGGCATTTCACCGATCTTGAATTCCTCCCCGAAACCCTCTCGGGCACAGTTTTTTACGAGCCTCAGGAGAACCGTCACGAGAATACGCTCAAGGCATATCTCAAGCAGTGCTGGCCAAAATATTACGGTAAGGAATAATACCTTTTCAGAAAGGGTATCCCACTCCAAAGTGGAATGAGCAGTTCTCGGATTTAATCCAGCGCTGAGGCTGAATCCACCTTTTCCCCTCAGGTCGTGAAGGGTCGTGCATCTTCATTCCAAAGTCCAGCCGGACAAGTATGAAGTTGAGGTCGAGGCGGAGCCCCAGGCCCCAGTCGGCCGCAATGCTCTGGGGAAAGGTCTTGAACGAGAACTTCTCGCTTTCTTCGGCCGATGCATGTATGTCCCATATGTTTCCCGCGTCTACGAAAACGCAGCCCCTGAATTTCCAGAACAGAGGGAAGCGGTATTCCACGTTTGCTTCCAGCTTCATGTCACCGTTCTGGTTGGGAATGACGAAGGACTTGTCCAGCTGCGACAGTCCGGGTCCTACCGTCCTGGCCTGCCAGCCCCTCAGGCTGCCGGATCCACCGCTGTAGAAGAACTGCTCGAACGGCAGTACGGAGGAATTGCCGTAGGCGTGACCGATGCCGGCGAGGAGCCTGAAAGCGAATCCCTGCCGGTCCTTCCTTCCAAATACAAAGGTCCGTCCCATCTGGGCCTCAACCCTGACATACTGTGAATACGGGGTGTTCCAGATAAGGTGCGCCCCGGAATTGTCGGTTTTCATCAGGCGGTTGAACACGCTCAGTAAATTGCCGGAAAGGCCAATGTCCAAGCGGTAGTAATGATATGAGGTAGTGGGATTAACGTCGGAATTGGTGGTATAGTAAAACGTGCTGCCCAGACCCAGGTCAAAGTGGTTCTGGTAGGCATTCTGCATGTATGGGTCGTATTGTAGGGAGGAATAGAAGTTCTGGTCGATGTTGAAAAGACGGACTATTCCCAGCTGGACCGGCGATACCTGGAAGTAGAACCTTCCGCCCACGTTTCCGCTGTATCCGTAGGATGTGGAGATGATCGTCCTGGTGTACTCCGGCCTGTCCTGATAGTTGAACGATGCCTTTATGTCGGTCTTGGGCACCATGGGACCCTTGAAGATGCGGTTAGGCAGGCCCACGAACTGGGGAAGCTTCAGAGACAGGGACGTACCGAGTTCGTTTGAACGGAGCATGGTCCTGGGCTTGAATTGGAAATTCCCTATGAAACTCATGTTGAAGAGTTCCCCGCCATGGAAGATGTTGCGGTTGAAGTAACTGAGCTGAGGGGAGATACCGATGAGACCGGTGGAGTTTGTGGACGCTTCCAGGTTTACCTTGAATCCCTGGAGCCTGGAATTCTGTAGGCTGATGTCGCAGTCCACGGTATCGTCTCCGCTCTGGTTCAGAGATATGTTCACGCCGCTTATCACACCCAGGGACGACAGCCTTGAATAGGTGTTTGAGACCACTTTCTCGGCGTAGAGCGAGCCTGGAATCACGGTATTGAGATTCTCTATCACGTTTTTGCGCAGGGAGAGCCTCTGGCTTTGCGTGACTTTCACGTCGCCGATGCGGAACTTCCGCAGCGGTACGGCGTTTTCCTGGGAATCGTTCCTGGAATACTCCCTGATAGTCATTGTCAGGGCAGCCTTCCCCGGCTCGGTGAGGGTGTCGGCCACAAAGGAATAGTGGGTCTTGTCAAAACCGTAGAATCCTTTGTTGCGGAAGTACTTGGCTCCCCTCTCGCTTTCCTCTTCCATGACCGATTCGGCCATGTAGTCGCCTTTCTTGACAAGGATGTTGGGGATATCGCGCTCGAAGTCAGCGGAGAACCCGTCGCTTTCAGGAACCTCGTATCTGATTGAACTGATGGGGAAACGCTTCCCCAGGGTGACATAGTAATTGACGTATACGCGCCGTCTCTTCAGGGTTATCCTGGAATCCACCTCCGAACCGTAATAGCCTATGTATTCAAGGTGCGAGAGCATGTTCTCTATGGAAGCGTCGACCTGGGATGCATCGTATACCACGGGCGCCACTCCCACCTTGCGCAGAAACCGGTTTATCCCCTTTGAAGTGTCGTTTCCCGACCAGTTGTAGATGTTGAGGAAGGGATTCCAGCCGAAGATGAAGTATGAGTTGGGCTTCTGGCGTATGTATGAAGACAGTTCACCGGTCTTGAAGTGCCTGTCGTCCACCTGGATCTTGTTTCCGGCAAGGCGGTACTGACCGTCCTGAAGGACCCTCGTGGTGCTGCAGGAGAACGCCATAAGGCCTATTGCGGCAAGCCAAGCTATACGTCTGAACCCGGAATTTTCCATATTAACCCCAAATTTACCGCTTTTACATAAAAATCTCAAAAAAATATGTGTAATTTTGAAGAATGATATCGGCAGCAGAGATAAAAATGGTAAGCAGCCTGTCACAGAAAAAGTTCCGTGACGGGCTTGGACTCTTTGTGGTTGAAGGGGAAAAGATGGTGTCGGAAGCCCTTTCGTCGGCATTCACCGTTAGGAATGTATACCGGAGGGAGGATGTTGGTGAAAAGGCAATGGAGAGGATGTCGTCGCTGTCGTCGCCGTCGCCTGTGCTGGCGGTGGTTGAAAAACCGTCGGACAAGGAGGTGGAACTCCGTGAAGGAGGCTTGTACCTAGCCCTGGACTCCATCAGGGATCCGGGCAACCTGGGGACCATCCTCAGGACCGCCGACTGGTTCGGGGTCGACGGGATACTGGCCTCTGAAGATACCGTGGACATATACAATCCTAAGGTGGTCCAGGCCACGATGGGAGCGGTTTTCAGGGTGGCTTTCCAGTATGTCCCGCTGCCGGAGACCTGCCTTGGGGCCGCCCGATGCGGCGCCAGGGTATTCGGAACCTTCCTCGAGGGGACCGATATCCGAAAAGCCTCCCTGGGTTCCGGCTCCCCTTCCCCCAGGATAATAGTGATCGGCAACGAGGCCGCGGGAATAAGCCAGGCCGTCGCAGGTGCTGTTACCGACCGTATCACCATTCCCAGGTTCCGCGAGGGCCAGGAATCCCTGAACGCGGCCGTCGCCGCGGCAATTACCTTATCAGAATTCAGAAGACAGCAATAGAATGGAAGAGCCCGACAATCCCCTGATGAGTTTCAGGATCCGCCGGATCCTTATGATTTGCAGCAACTACGACGCCTTCATCCTCAGGGAGGACGGCCGGATAGAGTCGCAGGTCCAGGCCGAGTACATCGACCTCAACCTGTCCGACCCTCCCAAGTTCGTATGGACCACCAGCGCCTCGGAAGCCGCCGCCGTCATGGGTGGCGGGAAGCGGATCGACATGATAATATGCATGTACAACGAGAACGACAAGGATGTCTTCTCGTTCGCCTCGTCGCTGAAGGCTGCCGGAAACAGGGTCCCGGTGGTGCTGCTGACCCATTTCTCCAAGGAAATGTACCGCCGTCTGTCCGCCGAGGACACTTCCGGGATAGATTTCATGTTCAGCTGGCATGGAAGTGCAGACCTTATCCTTGCCATCGTGAAACTATTCGAGGACAGGATGAACGCCGACAACGACATCCTGGTACGCGGCGTGCAGGCCCTTCTCCTGGTTGAGGACTCGGTGCGGTACTATTCCACCTACCTTCCTGAACTGTACCGTCTTGTGCTCACGCAGACCAACGAATTCCTTTCCGAGACCCTTAACGACGAGCAGCGTAAGCAGCGGAAACACTACCGTCCCAAGGTCCTGCTTGCGACCAACTACAACGATGCCGTGAGCATCTACCGCCGCTATTCGGCCAACATAATGGGTGTGATCTCCGACATCGGGATGGTAGAGCACCAGGGCGACGCTCCTGAAAACGAGCTCGCCGACGCAGGAATCCGCCTTGTGAAGTTGATCAGGAAGGACGACAAGTACATGCCGGTGCTGCTCCAGTCGTCGCAGGGCAGCATGGAGGCAGAGGCCGCAAAACTGGACGTGGGCTTTGTAAGGAAGTATTCCAAGACTCTTTTCATACGCCTCGGAGAGTATATCAGGGAGGAGTTCGGATTCGGCGATTTCGTATTCAGGGGCCCCGGAGGCCAGGAATACGGCCGTGCCGCAACCCTCGCCCAACTGGAGAGGGTGCTTCCGGATATTCCCGACAACGTCCTCCTTGCAACCATTTCCAAGAACAAGTTTTCAAAGTGGTTCCTGGCCAGGGGACTTTTCTCCCTGGGTACCGAGTTCCGACAGGTCCACCATATCAACGCCGCCGACGCCAGGGCCTTCTTCATGGACAGGATATACCGTTTCCAGCAGGGAGCCGGCCGGGGGGTGATCGCCAGGTTCGACAGTTCCGATTACGAAAGGTACATCTGGTTCTCCAGGATGGGAGAAGGTTCCCTGGGCGGGAAAGCCCGCGGACTGGCCTTCCTCAACAATCTGGTCCAGAAGCACGACCTGAGGCACCGCTGGGACGGGATAACGGTATCGGTCCCCCGTACGGTGGTGGTGGCTACCGACTATTTTGACCAGTTCGTGCTTGAAAACGGACTGCAGTACGTGATTGACAATCCGGACCTCAGCGATGACGACATCCTCTCGGAATTCGTGGCGTCCCACCTTCCCTCCACCCTTGTCCAGGAGTTGAAAGCCTATTTGGCAACAGTTGACCTTCCACTTGCGGTAAGGTCTTCTTCCAAGTTGGAAGACAGCAACTTCCAGCCTTTTGCAGGAGTGTATTCAACCTACATGGTGCCCCTTGTGGAGAACCGTGACCAGATGCTGCGCCTTCTTGAGAAAGCCATAAAGAGCGTGTATGCTTCGGTGTTCTATGCCGGCAGCAGGAATTACATCCAGACCACAGAAAACCTCCTTTCCGAGGAGAAGATGGCGGTGGTGATCCAGGACATATGCGGCAGCAGCCACGGCGATGTATTCTATCCTATGATGTCGGGAGTCGCGAGGTCGGTGAATTTCTATCCCATCGGTTCGGAAAAGCCTTCGGACGGCACTTTGGAACTGGCCTACGGTCTGGGGAAGACAGTGGTCGACGGGGAGAACATCCTCCGCGTGAATCCCCGCAAACCCCGGAAGATACTGCAGCTTTCCGATCCCGGAATGGCTCTCAGGGATACCCAGAAGACCATTTATGCCCTGGACATGAATCCCGCGTCATTCAAGATTTCCAGGAACGAGGGAATCAATCTCCGCAAGATACCGGTTGCCGATGCACTCCAGGATTATCCCTTCCCCCAGTTCGTGGTGTCCACCTTCGACCCTGCCAATGCCAGGATCGTCCCCGGGGTTGCATCCCCGGGTCCCAGGATAGTTTCTTTCGACTATATCCTCAAATACGGGAAGTATCCACTTTGCGACGCCATCAACGGCATCCTGGAGATTTGCAAGTCGGAACTCAAGGACGATGTGGAAATGGAATTCGCCATGGATATCCTTCCTGAATCAGGGAAGGCCCTTCTCAAACTGCTGCAGGTAAGGCCTGTAACCGGCTATGTGACAACCACAAACGATTCCTTTGACGATGTGCTGGCCAAGGTGGAGAAGCCGGTGATAGTCTCCGGAAAGGCGCTCGGCGCCGGGTTTTTCACTGAGATGAAGGACATAGTGTACATCGACCCGCAGTGCTTCGACAAGTCCCGTACAAGGGAGATAGCCGCCGAGGTGGCCATGATAAATGCAGCCATGAAGGCCGCCGGGAAGCAATACCTGCTGGCCGGGCCCGGACGATGGGGATCCTCGGACCCCTGGCTTGGCGTACCGGTGATGTGGAGCGACATTTCCGAGGCCAGGCTGATTGTGGAATATGCCCTGGAGGGATTCCGGATAGAACCCTCGCAGGGAACCCATTTCTTCCACAACATTACCTCATTGGGAGTGGGCTATCTCAATGTGAATGACTTGCTTATGGCTTCCGACCGCATTGATTTCGAGGTGCTTTCATCCCTCGAGGAGGACCCTGGCATTTCAGTTCCCGATGCGGTGAGGACCGGAATGGTGAAAACGGTGCTGGCCCCTGAGGGGATGGTCGCATTCATCGACCGTAACCAGGGGAAGGCCGTCATAGGGATTTAATCCCGTCCCGTCAGTTTCAACAGCGAGAAATCCCTTGGAGGGATTGAGACCCGGAACGTCCTGCGCATGATGGAAAGCCCCAGGAAATCCACCGCGTGCTGGGGAATCCTTATCTCCACGTCCTGCCTTTGCCCGGAGAAGTTGGAGGCGGCCAGCCAGGCGGAATCCCCGCTGGAACGAAGCCAGGCGAATACGCTCCGTCCGGGGAAACCGGAGTCCTGGCACCACTGTAGGTCGTAGGTCCTGCCCTCCCTGAAAGAAGGTTCTGATACCGCCAGGTTCAGTATGCTGCGATACCTTTCCAGGATTGCGCCTGAATCGGCGCAACCGCCTGATCCATGGATGTTTTCCCATAGGAAACCGAGGGCCTTGGGACGCTCCCAGTTGAAAATGGAAGTCCTTCCGTCCTTTCCTCCTCTCTCCCCCGCCTCCTGTCCGGCATAGAGCATGAACGGCGAGTCGTCCAGAAGGAGCGACACCGCAAGTGCCGCAAAACCGCCTTCCGCGCTCCCGGCGAAGAAAGGCGATGCGATCCGCTGTTCGTCGTGGTTCTCCAGGAAATTGAGAAGCCTTCCGTGGAAGGCGCCGACCTGCTGCGAGGCGGCAGTGATCTCTCCCGCCGGGGCATTGGAACAGGTTACCGCGCGAAGGGTGTCGTAAAGGCCCGATTTGTCGTACAGTATATCAAACCCTACATGGTTTAAATACTTGTGGTACAGGTTTTTGTCATACACCTCGGCGATGAAGCGGATGCATGGGTAACGCTTCTTGACCTCGGGGATCATCCATGCAAAGAACTGCCACGGGACCATCTCGACCATGTCACATCGGAAGGCATCCACTCCCTTCCCGGCCCAGAAAAGGATAACTGAGAGCATCTTGTCCCAGGTGGGGGTATGGAAGTCGCAGTAGTTGAGACGGACCGTGTCGTACCAGTCGTTAATTCCCGGTTTGGGGCTGAAGCAGTTTCCCGAGGCCTTGGCGGGATATTCACTGTATCCCCCGCTGTCCACCGGAAGGGTGAGATACTCTCCGGGGTAATAGTAGAAATCGTTGTCCGGAGCCCAATGGACGGAAGGGTCGTCGTCACGCCCCGGCACCGGTACTCCTTCAGGAGTGCGGCTTCCATCGTAAATGCGTGCCACATGGTTGGGGACAAAGTCCGTGCAGACCTTCATCCCGGCATCGTGGGTGCGCTTGATTAAAGACTCAAACTCATGCATCCTTTCCTCCGCATTGTCAGATAGATACGGATTGACATCGTACCAGTCGGAAATGGCGTATGGAGAACCGGGACAGCCTTTCACCACGGATTGTGGGGCATCGCCTTCAGGGGGCGGTGCAGCATGCCTTGGGATGCCAGTATACCAGACAGTTGAAACGCCGAGGCCCTTCAGGTATGAGAGGGTCCCGGCGTCTATATGGGAAAACTTGCCGCAAGGCATGGAACCAGGGCCCCATAGCCGCGTAAGTATCTGGTATACAATCTCTTTCACATTATATAACTACCAGTTGAGGATTTTGACAAAGTCGTAATCCTGAGGGTTGTCAACATACTTCCGGGCGGCTTCGTAGTCGGCGGGAGTGATGTAATGGCAGATGTGGCTGAAGTAGTTGCGGGCGGTTCCACCGTCGATGTTGACGCGGCGTGGAGGAATCTTTCCGTCTGCGCCCTGGAGGTCCTTCAGGTAAAGGGGATGCGCATTGCCTGCGGCGTCGACATAAACCATGCAGCCTGTCTCGCCCTTGGTGAAGAGTTCATAGGCTCCCATTGCGAGTTCCGTGCAGTATGTGAGGTCGTATGCGATGGGATCCTGGCAGCGCACGTCGTATCCGATTTCCACGGGACGGGTCTTGACCTTGAGTCCGAGTTTCTTGAATTCCTTGCCGAGGATGTCGTTGAACAGGACGGCCTTGGAAATCTTGCCGAGTTCGGGATGGCCGTGCTCGTCGTAGGTCATGGAAACGCCTGCCGACTTGATTTCCTCGGGATCGAGGTCGTGGAAAACGCCCTCTGCCACCACCACGGTGCCGTAATGGATGCCGAGGATGTTGCGCTTGAGAATTGCCGATAGTGCCAGGCGGACTATCTTGTCAAGGGAGATGGCGGTCTTGTTGAACATCTCGGGGATGATGGTCATGGGGCAATGGGTGGCCTCTCCGATACCCAGTGCGAGATGGCCTGCGCTGCGGCCCATTGCGCTGATTATAAGCCAGTTGCCGGAAGTGCGGGCATCCTCGTATACAGTCCTTGCCAGATGTGCTCCCTCGTCCTTGGCGGAATTGAACCCGAAAGTGGGGGCGTTATCGGGAAGGGGCAGGTCGTTGTCGATGGTCTTGGGGACGTGGATGTTGCGGATGGGATACTGCTTTGCTTCGAGGAATTTTGCGATCCT
>JAFRXI010000075.1 GCA_017437755.1 Bacteroidales bacterium | reverse complement strand
TGTCGCCTTACCTTCATCCTCCTTTCGTACTTCTTTTGGGCCAGTTGCCATCGGTACCGATGGTAGCTACGCATATCGCAGTTCCTGCGAATCTCACGGCTCACCGTGCCTGCACTGACTCCAATCACTTCCCCTATCTCCCTCAGGCTCATCGGTGCTTGCAGCAACGCCTCAATCGTATATCGCTGCTCCCTTGTCAAATGCTTGTATCACATCCTCTGTCGCTTTTCTGGTTATGGCAGTAAAGTTATACTGTCACGCTTCAAAGCGTTGCACTTAAGAATAGAATCCAGCCTATAGTTTTGGGTTACATGTTGCAAATTTACCGTATGTCCCTGAAAGAACATGTAATCAGAACCTTACATTTTTAAAACATAAAAACCTCACTATCAGGCTTTTACTTCATAAGGACCTTACATTTTCATATTGGTGCGGCAAAATGGGCTGAAAAAGGCTATTTTTGTGTTGATAAATGTGCCTGATATGAAGACCCTGCTTCAAGTAACATCAATTACCCTGCTTGCTTTCCTGTATGGAAGCATGGTCAGGCACAGGAAACAGGTTCAGGAGGATATGGCCGCGATTGAGTCCCTGGAGCTTCATATACGTAAAAGTCCTGACGGCTACCGTTTGAAAGAGATTTTGCTTGCACAGGTTTCCAATCTTCTTCAACTTGCCAACAAGTACCACTCTGAAGACCGGAGGTCCGTAAAAGATGAATTGTTCAAGAAGTTTGAAATCAATCTTAATTCCCTGAAAGACGACACAAAGGTATATACTTTATTGGAAGATGTGCTCAACTCATGTCATGACAGTGTCATGGAGCATCTTCACAAAGAATACCCAACCATGAAGCCGAAAACCTCCAATGTTTTAGCCATGATGTTCCTGGGGTTTAGGTATGAAGACATCTGCCTGCTTACACGCACCCATAGCAAAAGTTCGCTCATGTCATTTGCACCCTGGGATTCGACACCCTGCTGCACAATAGTTTCCGCGCATTCTTTATATATTCCAGGCGGTGACGGGCATTTGGGTTTATTTCGTTATTAAAGCATACGATTACGCCCATCACCGCCTTTTTTACACACAGTTATTCTGCTGTTGCGAGGTAAAGGTAAGAGATGCCAATCTGGCAAGGCATGGCCAGTGCCGGTTTGGCAGGAAAACGACGCCGTTCGTAACAACCCTTGCACGAACGGGGCCGAATTTGCAGGAAAACGGCGCCGCCCGTGCAGGCTACGGGCATCCGCGGACAGGGGCGGGCGAGCTAGAGATTCTCGGCGGCCTCGACGGCCTTGAAGTAGCGGTAGCTGTTGACCTTGAGCTCGCCAACGGAGAGTTCATCGCAGACGATGGTGCCGTTGGGATGGTTCTGCATACCGGAAAGCGTGCAATAATGGCTCATGGGGCCCTCCACGGCGTCTTTTATGGCGCGGGCCTTCTTGTGGCCGAAGGCCAGGATCACCACCTCGCGGGCACCGAGGACGGTGGCTACACCCACCGTCATGGCCTGGGCCGGAACCTTCTTCCAGTCACCGTCAAAGAAACGGGCGTTCACCACACGGGTGTCGTAGGTAAGGGTCACTACCCTGGTGCGGGAACTGAGCGAAGAGAACGGCTCGTTGAAGGCAATGTGGCCGTCTTCGCCCACACCGCCCAGAAAGAGGTCGAATCCGCCGGCGGCCTCGATAGCTTTCTCATAAGCCTCGCATTCGGCCGCGGGGTCGGCGGCGTTGCCGTTGAGGATATGGATGTTGCCGGCGGGGATGTCGATATGGTCGAACAGATACTTGTGCATGAACGAATGGTAGCTCTCGGGGTGCTCCTCGGGCAGGCCCACATACTCGTCCATATTGAAGGTGATTACATTCTTGAAGGACACTTCGCCGGCCTTTACCATGCGGATAAGTTCGGCATAGGTCTCAATGGGAGTGCTGCCGGTGCAGAGACCCAGCACGAAGGGCTTGTCCGATACCGCCTTCTTGGCGTTGATGCGGTCTGCGATATGGTGTGCAGCCCAAAGCGATCCTTCGGACGCATTTTCTCTGATGATTACTTTCATTTCTAATAAAGTTTAAGGAAAACCTCAATCGCCTGATACTCAGCCATTCCCAGCTCGTCGTAGAGCCTTGCGGTGTTCTGCGTGCGCTCCTCGGCCCTCTGCCAGAACTCGCGCGGGTCGTCGCCCGGGAACGGGACGATGTCCTTCTGCGAGAGGTGGCGGAAGATGGCGTGACGCTTCTTGATGAGTTCGTCCGGACTCAGCGGGACAGCCATGTCGACGCGGCCGAGTTCCCACTCCATCCAGGCGCCGCGATAGAGCCACACATGGGTGTCGGCAATCCACCCGCAACCCTCTTCCTTAAGCTGCTCGATGGCCTCCAGTGCCGCCTCGG
This sequence comes from Bacteroidales bacterium, assembly GCA_017437755.1. GTDB lineage: Bacteria > Bacteroidota > Bacteroidia > Bacteroidales > UBA932 > Cryptobacteroides. The sequence continues at coordinate 35,108 of JAFRXI010000075.1, read as the reverse complement.
TGCACACGCGGTGGGTTCCGTGGGGGTCGGCCAGGTCGCCGGCCATGAATATCATATGCGGCTTGAGATCGGATATCAGCTTCTTGATGATGTCTATGTCGGCCTGGGTGCGAGGATTCTTCTTCACGCCGCCGGACTCATAGAACGGAAGGTTCAGGAAATGCGCGTTGGTATTGTCGTTGAGCCCGAAGGAGCGGACCGCTCCGCGGGCCTCGCTGCGGCGGATGGCACCCTTGATATTCAGCAGCTCCCTGGGCTCCGGCTCACCGGGCTTCTTGCTGTCCACCAGCGCTTTGACCTCGGCGAACTTGTCGGCAAAGCCAAGCTGGAAGGCGGCGTCCATGTGCTGCAGGACCACATCGTCATGCACGGCCACGTTGCCGGAAGTCTCGTACGCCACATGCACGTCGTGCCCCTGGCTAACCAGACGGATGAAGGTTCCGCCCATGGAGATGACGTCGTCGTCGGGATGGGGCGAGAAGATCAGGACCGTCTTGGGATAAGGTTTCGCAGAGACGGGACGGGTGGTATCGTCGGCGTTCGGCTTTCCTCCGGGCCATCCGGTGATGGTGTGCTGGAGGTCATTGAAGACCTTTATGTTGATCTGGTCGTAGGGCCCGAAGCGCTCTATCAGCTCTCCCAAGTTGTTCTCCAGATAATCCTTCTCCGTTAACTTGAGGATGGGTTTGTGAACCGTCTGGCACAGCCATACCACTGCCTTGCGGATGAATTTGGGAGTCCACTCGCAGGGCCCCACCATCCACGGCGCCACCACCCTGGTGAGAAGGCAGGCGGCACTCTCGTCCACATATATGGAAACATTATCGTGCTTCTGGAGATAAGAAGCCGGACAGGACGGGTTGATGGGCTCTTCCACGATGGCCTTCACGGCCCCGGCCTTGTCTTCGCCCCAGGCCATCACTATTATCCTTGAGGCGGAGAGCATGGTGCCTATGCCCACGGTGATGGCCGCACTGGGTGTAGCAGACAGGTCGCCGTTGAAGTTGCGGGACTGGCGCTTGCGCGACTGGTACGATAGCCTTACGGTGCGGGTGCGGCTCTTCTCCGACGAACCGGCCTCGTTGAAGCCAAGCTGCCCCAGTTCGCCTATGCCTATCACCAGGAGGTCCAGGTTCCTGGCATATTTGTCGAATCCGGCGCAATAGTCGGAAACCTTGTCCTGCGGAACGGTGCCGTCGGGGATATGGATATTTTCAGGCAGAATGTCGATCTTGTCCAGAAGGGCCTCGTGAAGACGGTGGTTGCGGCTCTGGCGTTCATCGCTGCTGGAAGGATAGTATTCGTCGATGGACACTATTTCCACATCCTTGAACGAGACTTCCCCGGCGCTGCAACGCCTTGCCAGCTCGTTGTAAAGCGATACGGGGGTGGCCCCGGTGGTGAGACCCAGACGGAAATACCTGTCCTTGGTGCCGTTGATTGCAGCGACTATGGTGTCGGCTATTTCGCGGGCCGCTTCCCTGGATTCCGAAAAAACCTCCGCGGTCACTTTCTCATAACCGTGGAGAATACCCTTGGGCAGCCCATTCTCAATGAGACCGCCCTCTCTTGGTAATGTAAAATGTTTCATAGCTTGATTATAGATTCCTGTCGCTTACTGAGAAAGTGTCGCCCTGGGAGATGTCGCCGGTGGTCAGGCCCTTCTTGAGCCATCTCATCCTCTGGGCTGCGGTTCCGTGGGTGAATGATTCCTCAACGGCGTAGCCCTGGGACTTCTTCTGGAGATAGTCGTCGCCTATGACGGAAGCGCAGTCTATGGCTTCCTTGAGGTCGCCTTCATCGAGCGAACCGAACATGCTGTTCTCGTAGTGGCCCCATACGCCGGCATAGAAATCGGCCTGGAGTTCCAACCTGACGCTGATGCGGTTGGCCTGCTCGCTGCTCATGCGCGACATCTGCTTGTGCGCCGAGCCGAGGGTCCCCAGGAGGTTCTGGACGTGATGCCCTACCTCATGGGCGATGACGTAGGCATAGGCAAAGTCACCGTCGGCCCCGAGCGAACGCTTCATGGTGCTGAAGAAGGAGAGGTCGATGTAAAGACGCTCGTCGGCCGAACAGTAGAACGGACCCATGGCCGACTGCCCGGTACCGCAGCTGGTGCTGGTGGTTCCGGTGTAAAGGACCAGTATCGGGTTACGGTAGGTCCCCAGATTGTGCTTCTTGAAATAGGCCGACCAGACGTCCTCGGTGCTGGCCAGGATCTGCTTTGAGAATGTGGCGAGGGCCTGCTCCTCGGGGGTGAATTCGCCCGTTGCGGCCTCCTGTTCGGTGCCGATGCCGCCGCCCACGCTCTGGACAGTCTGCATAACGTCGCCCAGGTCACCTCCCATCAGGAGGGTAATGAGACCCACTATGAGTATTCCGCCGATACCGAGCCCTGCGGCCTGGCCGCCGCTCATCCGCCTGCGGTCTTCTACATTGCTGCTTTCGCGTCTTCCGTCGAGTTTCATGGTTAAAGAATTGTTTTATCATGCAAATATAGTGAATCCGGCGGATAAAACAACCCGCCCTTTCACTAATACTGTTTTACCTTCTCCCATTCATAGAAGCAGCCGGAGAGGTTTCCGGCCGAGAGTTCACACCGTTGACACGATCGGACCCGGTTATGGTCAAAACCGGGCCCGATCGTGCATTCTGCTCCGCAGAAAAGCGGGGAAATCTATTTCACAGCCTTGTAATACTGGAACGATGACGTCACCGGAGCGGTCCGGCCGTTCTTCATGATGCCGAATTTGATCAGACCCTGGGGGGCCGTAGCCGATTTGACCGAGTAATCAATCTCAAAGGGCTCCACGTATGCGTTACGGCTGCTGGACTTGGTGCCGTTGACGTAAGTATATGAGTGATAGCACATGAGCCTGTTACCCTTGGCGTCCTCGAAGAAGAAAGCATGCCCTGCGCCCCGCAGGTCGTCGGAAAACCTGGAGGTGAAAATGGGATTGTCTTCGTATTTGATCCAGGAGTCGGTCTTGAGCGGATCGGCGTAGTCGTCCCACACTTTTTTAAGCGTAAGCTGCCCCAGGCCGTAGTCCGACCAGTAACCGCTGCCGCAATAGGCCAGGAAGACCTCGCCGTTCTTGCCATAGATGGCCGTTACACCCTCAACCACCTGAGGCAGTTTGGACGAAGCTCCCTTCTTCTCCCAGTCCTGGGTGGGCTGGGTGATGGTGGCCGCCTCGGAATCGATCTGCCAGGGCGTTTTCATCCTGGCGATGCGAAGCCGCTGGTAGAACTTGCCAAGGCCCTCTCCGCGGCCCACTTCATCCACCCAGAGCGCATAGATGCCCTTGTGCTCACCGGTGGGGATGCGGAGGAAACTCATCCCTACCGCCCACTGGCTGAACGGGTTGCCCTCGGCGTCGAGCAGGCGCTGCGATACGTTCCTGACACCGGTAACAGGATGGCCCCAGGGCCCAGCAGGGCTGCTGCCCAGGGACTTGATCACCACGGGACGAATCTCCGAAGAGTCGTTGGCGCTGTTTTCCTTCCTCAGGCCGAACACGATGTACCAGCCGGCGTGCCCGGGACAGTCGGTCTCCGAGAAATAGTGCAGTTCGGGCGACCAGGTGCCGTTGATCGTGGTGCCGGCTCCCCAGATGTCGGTAACATTCTTGTCGGCACCGCTCTGGTATATGAGGTTGGAGGAGGTAGCGTGAGCCGAGGTGGTCAGTTTGGACAGGTCCTCGTCATGCACCAGGGCGAGATTGGATGCTCCCGTCATGGTGAGATAGAACTCCCCTTTCCAATATACAAGGCTCGGATCCGCACAACTGGTACGCAGCAGCGTCCCGTCCTTTGTTACCAGCTGGTAGTCCTTGATACCGCCTGTGGGATCGTCATCTTCTTCTGTCTTCTGAGGTACCGAGGGCCTGTGGGGCGGTTCATCCTGGCAGGAAGCCGAAAGGAAAACAACCGCCGCGGCAACGAGTGTAAAAATGCGAAAACGTTTCATAATCAATTTCCTCCAATAGCTCCGATAAGTGCCCCGATGCCCCACATGAAGGCGTAGATGGCGATGGATGCGACAAACATCTTGAGGAGGCCCTTGCCCACGTCGCGTCCGTCGGCCCTGACCAGCGACTTGAACCTGTCAATCACCTCGGGCTTTTCAGGGGCGGTGAGGAAGGTGACCACAAGCCATGAAACGGTGGTTATGAGGATGGTCCAGAGGAGTTTCTCGTAGAAGAGAAGTTCAACGCCGCCTATCTTGGGCCAGATCATCTGGAAGAACACGGCACAGAGGATGGAAACACCCATGGCCACGATCTCCGTCCATGCGTTGATGCGCATCCAGAACCATCTGAGCAGGAAGATGATGCCGGTTCCGGCACCTATCTGCACCATCATGTCGAACCCGGCCTTGGCGCTCTCGAAGAGCGGCACCATGATGCAGCCCAGTACCATGAGGACTATGGACGAGACCCTTGCAACGAGGATCTGTTCCTTGTCTGAGGCGTCCTTCCTCACAAAGCGTTTCCAGATATCGTTGGTGACGTAATTGGCACCCATGGAAAGCTGCGCGGCGATGGTGGAGAACAGGGCTCCCATCAGGGAAGCGGCAACCAGTCCGATCCATCCGTTGGGAACTATCTTGATCAGGGCCGGATAGGCCATGTCGTCGCCCACGAGGGCGGGGTCCACGCTGGGGAAGGCCTCGCGGATGGAAGAGAGGTTGGGGAAGATCAGAATCGACGCGAATGCCGCGATGTACCAGGGCCAGGGACGGAGGGCATAGTTCAGGACATTGAAGAACAGCGTACCGCCCACTGCGTGTTTGGGACTCTTGGCCGTGAGCATGCGCTGGACGATGTATCCGCCGCCGCCCGGCTCGGAGCCGGAGTACCACACGTTCCACCACTGCACCGCAACGGGGATGAGGAATACTGCGATGAATGCCTCCTTATTGGAGAGGGACGGAATGAACGAAAGGCGCGAGGTGACCTCCGGATTGCTCATAAGGCTGGACCATCCGCCCACAGCGGGATGATGTACGCTGTAATGCATGACCGCAAAGGCGCCGGTCATCACCACCGCAAAGATGAAGAAGTCCGTATAGATCGTCCCACGGATTCCCGACAGGGAGCAATAAATAATTGAAACGACGCCGGTTACGATAAGGATTGTGGAGGCCGGGACCCCGAACAGGACCACCCCTATCTTGACCGCGCCGAGGAGCACCGTGGCCATCACCACAAGGTTGTAGATCACGCCCAGATAAAGCGCCCTGAAGCCGCGGAGGAAAGCCGCTGGCTTGCCCGAGTAGCGGAGTTCGTAGAAGGAAATGTCGGTTGTGGCACCGGACCGCACCCAGAGTTTGGAATACACAAAGACCGTGAGCATGCCGGTGAGCAGGAAGGCCCACCACACCCAGTTTCCGCTAAGGCCGTCCCGGCGGATGATCTCCGTGAACAGGTTCGCAGAGTTGGTGCTCGTGGTTGCGGCCACCATCGAGACTCCAATAAGCCACCAGGGCATGGTGCCGGCGGATTTGAAGTACTCTTTGGCGCCTTTCCCTTTGGATTTCAGTCCGGAAACCGCCGGGATAAGAATAAGCGCCGCAAAGAACGCGGCCATGACGATGTAGTCGATGTAATTGAGACTCATATATTTATCTTATTTGTTTTTCAAATGCTCGGAAACGGTGTGCAAAGCCAGGAAGAGCGCATCCGGCATTCCGCAGCCCACCTCGCCGATAAGTTTGAGCGCGATCGACACGGGCTCCTCTTCAACGGGAACGCCCGAAGCCACATATTCCTTTATCTTCCGGTCATACAGTTCCACCCTTTCGGCACAGTAGCGGAGTGCCGCCGAAACTGCTTCCCTGCCCTTCACCACGCTGCCTATCCCGTCGTAGTCGTGTCCGCAGACAATATTTTCCAGGCCGAGCCCGGAAAGGACATCCAGGCTGCGGCGGTAAGAGTCCAGGTTGCGGTAAAAACCTATCCCCTGGGTGGGGGTGCCGTTGGCCTGTATGGAGTCTCCCGTAAAGGCCGTCCCAGTGACGGAATCCACCCATGTGAGGCAGTCGTCATCGTGTCCGGGAGTGGCCACGGCATAGAAACGGCCCTCAAGCAACTCTTTCTCTTCCAGGAGCTTATCGGGTTCCACCCCCTTGAGATACGACTGGGGCGGCGGGGAATTTTTAGGGAAACGGGTCCTTACGCGGATGGCCACCTTCACCGGGTCGCGAAGGGCGTCCGCGGAAGATTTCAGCGTAGCCGTCCTTAGGCCGTACCGGGTAACGAGGGCGTGATGCCCGCCGATATGGTCGCCGTGGACATGGGTATTCAGGAGCCAGTGGATATCGCCGAGCTTCATTCCAAGGTCCTCCAGCGCGGGGATAAGGTATTTCTCCGGTTCCAGGTGCGACGAGTCGATGAGGATGTTTTTATCGCCCCTGACCAGGATGATTCCTGTCCAGACCGGACCGAACGGAACTTTCAGCAGACAGATTCCGGGCAGCACCTCCTCGAATCCCGGACGCTTCCTGAAGACCTTCCCGGTTGCCAGGGATAGATACTCGGTATTGTCCTTGGATGTATCGGCATTTTCCGCCACCAGCACGCGGGCATCCCTGGAAACAAGGATATGATGCCAGATGCCGGCGCGGACGTTGTAATATTTGAGAGGTTCCATTACCACCCGCTCGGCCTTCTCCCCCAACAGAAGCGTGGCCTTTCCATGAAGCAGGACAAAAGTCTCGTCGGTGCGGTTATGCCGTTCCAGTTCGGCGAGGTTGGCCTCGTCGAACCTGGGCGCCCAGTTCAGCGAAGCGAGCGTCCACCTGGCATTGTTCACTAGGCGGCGATACTCGGTCCCGCCGTGTTCAAGTATATCCAATCCGTCCATAATCAAACATATACCGGCATACGGGTGGAGCCTGCGCCCATCCAGCCGCCGTTCACGTCCATCATTCCACCGTTTATGACCAGGCCCTTCCCTTCAACCCCGAAGTCCGGATTGATGGGGCGTATGGTGCCTCCCCAGCCGCGGCATTCCACCACGGAACTGTCGCCCAGCCAGGGAAGCTGGTTCTCCTTCCTGGCTCCGGGCGTGAGATAGGGTCCCACGATCATCGGCGAAGGGGCTACGTGCCATACCCCGTCTACCTTGATGCCGTATTCCACCCCGTTTCCTCCGGCGGCGGTCATCAGGCCCTTGACTCCCTGCTTTTCCAGTCCCAGCAGCAGGGCCCGGCTCGCCGCCTGCCCGAAATTATGGGTGAAGCGGTTGGTGGTGGCAAAATAGTCCAGCAAAGCGTCCCTGTTGGGACACTTCAGGACGTACGGGATGATGGCGCGGGTGAACAGAGGATCGATGGCCTTCTGCGATGAATGCAGTTCGTCGCCCATGCGGAGCGCCTCGTGGAAAAGTTCCCTCATGGGGAATCCGCCGGCATCCTTCAGGACTGACACAAGCGGCGGAAACAATTCATTTCCAAGCCATCGCAAGTTTGCCGCTATATCCTCGGAATATACGCCCCAGCCGCAGAAACCGCCGCCGAACTTCCCTTCGGCAGGGAAAAGCCCGGCCACACCGCCGGTCTCGCGGTCCTCCACGATCAGAAGCGGGACGGACTTTGTGATGATGCCGTACCCCGAGCCGTTGGTGGCATAGTCAAAGGCCGCCTCAACCTTGACTTCGCCGCTTTGGAGCATACGGACGGCCTCGGCCTCCGTCCTGGCCCAACCCTCGAAGAAACAGGCGTTCACCATGCTTCGCTGATGGGAACCGCACATCCTGGAATACTCGATGGGAGGCCCAGCATGCAGCACGGTCTTGTCGGGAAGTCCCAGGAACTCTCCGGCGCTTTTAACGTCAATCCAGTAAGGATCGCCTTTATATCGTAATTCTTCAGGTTTCATGATTCCTTTTCATTTTTAACTTCCAGCGCCGCCTCCCGTCCGGCGATGGCGCCGAAAACCATTGCCGCCGTGCCACCGTTGCCGCCCAGGCGGTTGAGCCCGTGAATGCCGGCAGTCACTTCGCCGCAGGCAAATACGCCGGGAACGATACGCCCGCCGTCATCGAGCGCGTGGCATCTGGTATCGATCACAATTCCGCCCATGGAGGAATGCGGTGCCGGAGCGACCTTTATTATCCTCTCGTCCGGATCCATGTTGCATTCACGGATCTTTTCTTCCGGCACTGCGGTCAGGTCATAGATGGCCGTTCCGCCTATGCCCAGAATGGCCCTGGAAAGTTCATCCTTGTTAAGGCGGGCGTCTTCCAGGAATTCCTTCCCGTCCGGGGTCAGCAGCCGGGCTCCCTCATACAGGAGCGTGGTTATAACCGGTATGCCGCGCCGGGGACCCTCGATACGGACGGTGGGTTCGTACTGCACGTGCGCCTCGTCCACGTCCCGTACCGCCGCCCCGAGCGCCCGGGCAATCACCAGCCCGTCGCCCTTGAGATAGGACGGATTGTCCGAGAAGTCGTATTTTCCGCACCATCCGCCGGTGGCGATGATGATTTTCACTGCGGGGTCGGCGGCACGAAGCGCAAGCACATCGTCAGCGCTTACGGTACGCCTTTCCACCGTTACACGGCCTTTCAAGCGGTCTTTGATCCCCTTCACGGCGATTGCCCCGATGGCGTGACGGATGGACACGCAGCGCGGAACCGAAGTGCCCACCGGGCGGATGACGGTGCCGTCAAAGTCGAACTCGTCCTTGAGCGACAGCGACTCGCGGCACATCGTTTCCACAAGGGCCCGGTCGTTCTGGTACCGGCCGCTCTTCATGGTGTCCTCGATGAACTTTTCCACCGAATCCTCCGGAAGCACCGGACAGTTCAGGGCGTGGATGTCGGGGCTGTTGCCGGGACCGTTGGCCGCCAGCGTCACCGACGCCCCGCCGCGGACGGCGGCCTCCGCCGCCCGCCAGCCGGCCAGTCCGCCGCCTATGATAAAGATCTCTCTTCCCATCAATACTGTTGCAGGTTATCTTTGCACCCTTCCGGTACCGTTTCCGGCAGCCAGGGTTTCCACTTCCTGGACGGTTACAAGGTTGAAATCGTGCTCGATGGAATGCTTCAGGCAGCTTGCCGCCACGGCAAAATCAATCGCACCCTGCGTGTCCTTGCCGGAAAGCAGCGCATAGATGAGTCCGCCGCCAAAGCTGTCGCCTCCACCCACGCGGTCCACTATGTGAACCTTGTATTCCGTTGAGAAACAGGTGGTTCCGGTCTTGGCGTCGTACAGCATCCCGGCCCAGAGGTTGTCAAAGGCTGAGAGCGAGGTCCTGAGGGTTATGGCCACCTTGCCCACACCGAAGCGCTCTACCAGCTGCTCGGCCACGGAGACGTATCCCTCCTTGTTGAGCTTGCCCGATTCCACGTCGCTTCCCTTGCCCACTATGCCAAAGACATCTGCGGCGTCGGCCTCGTTGGCGATCAGGACATCCACATACGGGACGAGTTCCGCCATCACCCTGCCGGCTTCCTGCTTTGTCCACAGCTTGCCGCGGTAGTTGAGGTCGCACGATACCGTGATCCCGTGGGCGCGGCAGTATTCCAGGGCGTCGAGGCAGATGGCCGGCAGTTCACCACCGAGGGCCGGGGTGATGCCGGTGAAATGGAACCAACCGGCCCCGTCGAATATCTTCGCCCAGTCAAAATCCCCGCGCCTTGCCGTTGCGATGGACGAACCGGCACGGTCATAAACCACCTTGGAGGCACGCTGCGAGGCACCTTTCTCCACAAAGTAGATACCCAGACGGGGGCCGCCCCATACGATGTCCTTGGTTTCAACGCCAAAATGACGGATTGCATTGCGGGCGCATTCCCCGAGGGGATTTGCAGGGAGCTTGGTCACAAAGGAAGCGTCCACCCCGTAATTTGCCAGCGAAACGGCCACATTGGCCTCGCCGCCGGCATAGGAGGCCTCGAATTTCTCGGCCTGATAGAAGCGCTGGTATCCCTCCGGATTCAGGCGCATCATTATTTCACCGAAAGTAACGACTTTCATAGGAACTTAGTTTTGTGAGTTTTTGACAAGCAGGGCGGCGGTGGCGGTTATCTTGTCCCACTCGCCAGCACGGATCCATTCCTTATTGGTAAGATTGCCGCCAACTCCTGCTCCGACGCAGCCGGCCTTGATGAAATCGGCGATGTTGTCGGGGCCTATTCCGCCCACGGCCAGCAGGGGGATGTGCGACAGGGGTGCCTTGATGGCTTTTATGTATCCCGGGCCGAGCGATCCGGCGGGGAAAATCTTGACATAGCTTGCACCGGCGTCGAATGCCTCCACGGCTTCGGTGGGGGTAAGGGCTCCGGGCATCGCAACCAGGCCGTCGGCAACGCATTGCCTTATCAGGGAGGGGTTTGTGTTGGGCGTGACCATAAACTCGCCGCCGGCGTCTTCGCAGATCCTCAGCTGCTGTGGCGTCAGCACGGTCCCGGCACCCACCTTTACGGTTCCGCCGAAGTGTTCCTTGATGGATTTGATGGCGGCGGCGGTATCCTTCCACGTTTCGGGGGCCTTCTGGTTGAAAGTCACCTCAACCATGTTGATCCCGCCCTTTTCATAGGCTTCAGCGAGCCGGAGGCAGACCTCCGGCTCGAAGCCCCGTATTATTGCAACGATCATAGTATTACTCCCAGATTCCACCATGGGCCATGGAGCCCACGTTCTTGACGAATGTATTCAGGTAGCGAGGATACTTGGAGCTGTCGTACTTCCAGTTGAAGTCCTTCTTGCGGGACTCCAGGTCGGCATCCACGTCGATCCGGCGGTTGGGGACGTCGATGGTTATGATATCGCCGTCCTTGACGAGCCCGAGAGGACCCATAAGCGCGGCCTCGGGCGAGACATAGCCCACCGAAAGGCCGGAGGAGCCTCCGGAGAAGCGTCCGTCGGAGATGATAGCGCAGGAATTGAAGAGTTCCTTGCGGCCCTTGAGCATCTCCTGGAACATGAACGCTGTGGTTCCGAAACGACCCTTGAGGCCGAGGAAGCGCAGCACGCAGGCGTCTCCGGGCTTGATTTCACCGTTCTTGAGAGCCTTGAGTGCATCGTCCTCCTCGTCGAATACGCGGGCGGGGCCGCTGTAGGTCATAAGGTGTTCGGGCACAGCGGCAATCTTGATGATCGACCCTTCAGGGGCAAGGCTGCCGTAGAGCACGCCGATGCCCGGCATCCTCATGACGGGATTGTCCAGGGAATGGATGACGTCGTGGTTGTACACAACGGCGTTCCGGACGTTCTCGGCGAGGGTCTTTCCGGTAACGGTGAGGCAGTCGCCGTCGAGCTTGGGCAGCAGCTCCTTAAGCAGGGCCGGCATGCCGCCGGCGAGGCAGAGGTCGTGCACCGAATACTTGGGACCGCTCGGCGCGATATGGGCAAGGAGCGGAATGTCGTTGGACGCCTCGTCGAAGTACTTCCACCAGGGTTCGTCGTAGCCGGCCTCGTTGGCGATGGCCGGGATGTGGAGGATCAGGTTGGCCGACGCTGCGATGGCCATATCCATCTTGATGGCGTTGCGGATGGACTTGGGGGTGATGATCTGGCGGGCGGTGATTCCCTTCCTTACCATATCCATGATGCGTAATCCGGACTGATAGGCAATCAGATAGAGCTCGCTGGACGTGGCGGCCACGGTGGAGTTGCCGGGAAGCGACATTCCCAGGGCCTCGGCTACCATGCACATGGAGTTGGCAGTGGTCATAGAGGTGCAGCCTCCGCAGGTTCCCCAGGAGTGCTGGATGAGGTCGTTGTAGAGGTCAGGGTCGATACGGCCGGCCTCCATGGCGCCCACCTTGTCCTGGGCATGGATATGCAGCACTTCCTGTCCGCGGCATACTCCCAGCGGCATATATCCGCCCGTCACCATGATGGCGGGAATGTCGATCCTGGCCGCCCCCATGAGGTGCCCGGGAACGATGGAATCGCAGGTGGAGAGGAGTACCATTCCGTCGAAGAAATTGCCTTCCACCGTAAGTTCCACCTGGTCTGCAATGGAGTTGCGGCTGGGGACCTCGATGTACTTGGGATTCTTCAGCACCATTCCGTCGCAAATGCCGGTCGTCATCACCTCGAGGGGAAGTCCTCCGGCATCACGAATACCGGCCTTCACCCTCTCGGCAAGCTGCCTGAGATGGACGTGTCCGGGATTGTACTCGTTCCATGAATTGACTACCGCGATACGCGGCCTGTCCTGCTCTTCCGCGGAATATCCCATTCCGCACATCAGCCCGCGGCGGCATTCGCTCGCCTGGCCGAATTCCCACTGACTTTTAAGTTTCATTTCAGTATGTTTGACAATTGTTTAGCCTTGGTACAGAGGAAAATTCATCGATTCAATCGTCCCGTCGGCCGACTGCCCGCCGTCCACGCAGATAACCTGACCCACGATGAAGCGGGTCTTCTCTATATCGGCGAGGAACTGGACCGTGGGGACGATCTCCTCCACAGAGCCGCCGCGTCCAACGGGGATCTTGTGCGAGAAGGCCTCCAGGTCGGCTTTTGAATAGCGCGCAATGACCTTGGTAAAAATAAGGCCCGGAGCCACGCAGTTTACGCGGATCCCGTACTTGGCCACCTCCACCCCCAGGGCCTTGGTGAACATGTTCAGTCCGGCCTTGCCTGCCGAATAAGGCAGCATGCGGCGATGGACCCAGGTCACCTGGCCATGGATCGACGAGATGTTGACGATACGGCCTTCGGTCTTTTTCTCTATCATGTCGGCAACCGCGTACCGCGAAAGGTAAGCGGCGCTGTTGAGGTTCAGCGCTATCTGGCTGTCCCAGTATTCCATTGGCATATCCTTGAACTCGCCCTTGGGGCCGCCGGGAATCTGCAGGGCGCCGCCGGCGTTGTTGACAAGTACGTCAATCTTGCCGAAAGTCGCGATGAAATCCTCCATCGTGGCCTTGCAGAAATCATGGTCGCCCACGTTTCCGAGGTATATTTTGGTCTTGACGCCGTATGCCTCGCACTGCCGTGCGACTTCCTCAGCCCCTTCAGGGCATTTGTTTCCGCAAATGCCTATATTGGCGCCCTCATCCCTTGCAAACGCCACTGCGCATCCTGCGCCGATACCATGGGATGAACCCGTAATAAGAATATTTCTTGCCATGTCTAACTATTTAATATCCAAATATATTGTCTCATTTAACTGAAAGTGTGACGGAGACCGTGTGGGTTTCTCCGGGTTTGAGGGTGTAGGCCCGGTCGCGGTAGATCGTACCGGTCTCCATGGCCACCGCCCCTTCGGGTGCCACGTATCCAACGAACTTTATGCCTCCCTTGAAACCTGCGGTCACCCGGCGTTTGCCGTCAACCAGGGTGTATGCCCCGTCGCCGGTCTCGAATACGATTCCGGGCTTGCCGCCTGAGATGTTTTTCACCGGGAAAGCCCCCTTCCATATGCGGTCGTGACCCTTGTCGGCCTCGTATTTCCAGAAATACTTGCTGCCGGAAAGGCCTTCGATGGTGCAGTTGGAAGGATGGGAAACCCTGAAGAAAGGATGCAGCAGCTCAGTGCAGGAATACTCCACGGAGTCGGTGTTGGTCACGGTGAATTCGGCCGTGAGCGTCTCTCCGAGGGTGTATTTCATCTCTGCATGGAACTTGTGGGGCCATGCCCTGAGGCTGGATTCGCTGTCGTCGAGGGCGAGGACCACGCAGTCCTTGTCCTGCGAAACCACATGCCAGTCGAAGTACGGTGTAAGGCCGTGGATGTTGCAGCCGGGACGGCCCTCGTAGATAGCCCACGGCCAGTAGATGGGAATGCCCAGGTTACCCAGCACCTCGGTCTGGCCGGCGGGTTTCCAGCTGCGCATGTTGGCTCCGCGAAGGTCCACACGGGCCTCTCCCAAGGAATTGGAGAGCACCACCTGGGTCTGCGGCTGGGAAACGCTTTCCAGCCATGCATAATCCTCTTCCGACAACTCCAGGAGAGAGGCGAGCCGGTAGGTGCCGCCCCAGGTCATGAGATGGTCGTTGAGGCTCCCCCTCTTGTTCTCGCCGGTGCGGTACTTGCTCCAGCGGGTCTGGAACCAGGCCTCGTTCTTCGAGCCCACAGGGCGCTCGAGCGAATGCCATATCTCGCGGTTCCCGTCGGCGAATCCCTGCGTGCCGTTACGCCACATCAAGGCCGCAACCTCCTTCCACATGGGATTCCTGTCCACCTTTGAAAGGGTGAACAGCTCCGAGATGAGCAGGTTGCCGTAATCGTCGAGGGCGGAATGCTCGGTGCCCACGATGGTGGCTCCGGCGGGACGCCAGTTGTATATGGAAAGGTCGAGGTCCGGACCGTAGGTGGGATTCTGAAGGTACACCCAGGAAAGGAAGTACCATCCGGCCTTGCGGGCATAGTTGAGGTAGCACCGGCGTCCGGTCATCTCCCACATCTCCACCGCTGCCGACAGGAAGGGCTGGATACCCTCGCGGTCGACGCTGGAGCAGTCCATTGCTCCGCCGTTGCACTCGAAACGGTCTATGTCGCGGCCGAAATAGTACTTGAACGCACCGTCGATGGCCTTCTTGACATCCGGATCCCGGGTCAGCTTCCAGTAACGGACGAGTCCCATCAGCACATAACCGCCGCAATCGCCGGCCGAATTGGTCATTTCGCCGGTTGCAAAGTCCCACTGGGAACCCAGGCCGCCGTCTTCCGGCAGGACGGCAAGGAGGGCTTTCACCACCTTGGCGGAAGACTGCTCAAACTCGTCGGCATAGTCATCCGCATCGATTCCGAGCGCCGCCAATTCACTGCGATGCTCCCTCAGGAACATCGCGGTTCTGGCGAGTTCGCCTATTGACCAGCCCACCTCGGAAGCGTCGGTAAACGTTTTCCCGGGGACGGGGGCCCTGCCCTTGCGGAAAAATCCGCTCTCCTGCTGCCGGACCCTTATCCAGCTGCGGAGGACCTCGCATCCGAACCTGGCGCCCTCGGCGTCTCCGTCCTCAAGGGCATACTCCAGCGTAACGCGCGCCCTTTGGAAACTCTGGGAGGCAAAGCCGATGTTTGTGGTACCTCCGCTGACAAGGTATTCTCCGGGGGCGAGAAGCTTTGACTTCTCTATGTCGTCGTTATTCCAGCGGTCAAGGGTAAAGTCCTTCTCGTAATCGGCAAGGGTGTATCCGGCCTTGGAGCGCGGGATGTTCATGTAACCCATGGTGAACATCTTGTCGTCGTGGCCGCCGCCGAACCAGGAACCCTCCTCGTTGCGCCTGCGGGTCCAGTCCATGAAGGTACGGTCCAGACTGACGGTCTCGGCGATGGTGTGCTGGGCCTTTGTCTCATGGCTGAGCACCTTCCAGGCTATGGGGAAGACCGTGGTGAAGCCGTAGTTCCTCCACTTGGGGCGACCCTGGCACGCGAAGGCGGTAACGCTGTAGCTCTCGCCGGGAGCCAGGGTGATATAGGTGTCGTAACGGTCGGTGAATTTACGCTTGTCGGTATAGGAGACGGGGGCCTCGGTCATGGGCCAGTAGATCAGATGCCTGAAGGACCCGTCGGGGAGTTTCTCCAGGGAACTGGAACCGGTGATGGAATTGAGGTCCGAGTCGGAAGCGAAGAGACCGAAGGCCTTACGCCGGTTCTCGCTTATGGAGCACGCAGGGATGCTGCTCCGGTCGCCGGCAAAGATCCACGGCTCCCCGTCCTTCTCCCATCCGTTGGGCATCGCGCTGGCAAAGGACCGGCCGTCGCTGAGGATGAAATCCCCCACGAACTCGTTTCCGTTGTACATTACCCCCGGAATCAGGTAACGGTCGGCCCTGATGTGCGGCTCGGCGCACAGCACCAGCTTGAACGTCTTTGTGTCCGGGGTATTGTTGACGGCGGAGGCGTCGATGCGCCACACCTTGATCCCTTTTTCATATTTTCCCGAAGGGAGGACCGCTACCTTCAGGGTGGTTTCAAGTCCATCCTCTGAAGGTACGGTTCCTACCTTGAATTCCGGGGTCTTACCTCCCGCAAGTCCGGGTTGCACCGCAGCAAGGGAGAGTAAGATTGCAATTAGGGCACTCCTTTTTCTCATAATGGTCCAAGTTCTGGGACAAAGATACCACGTTTTTAATAATGTTGAACTCAAAGCGGGGCCCGGGCGGGCAAATACTCTTTGTTTTCAATATTGTTGAATTTGCAGACTCATCCTCTCCAACCTTCGTTCTGGACAAGGTTGCGGTTCATCTCTACCTCCTTTGAAGGAATGGCCCACAGCATGTATTCGTTCCCTCCCCAGAGGGTATCATACACGGTCGTGCCCCAGGGTTCGACATTGCCGTTGCCCTTGGCAAAACGGAAGTCCTTCCATGTTCCCTGACGGAGTTCGTCGTAGTATATTACCTCCTCGCCGGCAAGTTCCCAGCGGCGCTCGAGTATTATCCTGGCGCGGAGATCCTCCTTTGACGAGACCTGGAGATGGGCGGGACCGGAGTTATACCCGGGCATCCCGGCCCTGGTGCGGACCTGGTTTATGTACTGGACCGCATCGGAGGTGCGCCCCTGCTCGTTTATGGCTTCGGCAAGGTCCAGAAGCACCTGGGCATAGCGGATGATGGGAACGTCCACCGGATTGTAGGTGGGGTTTGTATAATCCATTCCAACCGTGACGAACTTGCGCAGGCAGTAGTTGAAATTGCTGTTGGTGTTGGTCCTGACATCGAACTGGGGTGACTGCTCGGCCCGGAAGGGGAAACGGCGGGTATAGGTTTCGGCCTTGCCGGTGCAACCGCCCTTGTAGGTGGAATACGGCGTAATCACCGTGGCGGCCAGCCTGGGATCCCTTGACGCATATGCGGCCATGATCCTGGCCTCGTTGCCGCTGTCAAGATACTGTGACATGTCGGCTCCGTATGCTGACATGGCGGCCTTTTCGTCCGGCGTGAGGCCGTCGCGGAGGAAATACACGCTTCGGGCCTCGGGAGACATGTTGTCCCAGTTGGGGAAGAAGTCGGACCACTTGAACTCCGAGCCGTCGCTGTTCTGGTAGCTGTCAACCACATGCGTGCTCATGGAATAGGCGGTATAGCCGTTGCCGGCCGTGGTGAAGTTGCCATAGTTCCTTGAGAAGGTGTTGCCGCTGCCGCTCAGTTCCACCATGCGGGCGGAGAATATCATCTCGTCGCAGGTTTCATTCTTAAGTGTAAACAGGTCGGCATAAGGAGCCTGGAGCAGGCCGTATCCCATGGTGGCGACCGCCTTGAGGTCCTTCTCCGCCTCAGACCATTTCTTCTGCCACATATAGACCTTTCCGCGCAGCGCATAGGCGGCACCCTTGGTCACGCGGCCGAAATCGGCGGAGCCGGAACCGTTCTTGTTTGGAAGGCTTTCGCACTCGATGCAGTCGGTCAGGTCCTGCACGATCTTCTCCCAGATGGCGTCCTGCGTCTCACGGGCCTTGGTGTATTCCACGGGGGCCATGTTGGAGGGATACCAGGGAACCCCTCCCCAGAGCGCATTGAGTTTGTAATAATTGTACGCACGGAGGAACTTGCATTCGGCGATGCGTTGTGCCCTCACAGCTTCCGGCAGGTCATTTACATCACCGATATTGTTGATGACGTCGTTGGCCCTGTTGACGCCCTCGTAAAGGCGCTTCCAGTAAGTGCTGAAAAGTCCGTTGTTGGGCTGTATGGTGCCGTTCAGGAAAATATAGTACTGGTAGAAGTTGCTATATGTGGTGTCCAGTATTCCGGCAAATACGTCCCAGTTCCTCCTGGCCAGGTCGCTTGAAACATAGTCGTAAAGGATGGCGCTGTATGCTCCCACCACGGCGCTCTCAGCCAGGTCGGCCGAGGAGAAAACCGTATTGGAACCCACCTCGTCGGTAGGGAAACGGTCCAGGAAATCGTTGCACGACCCCGTCATGAGGATGAGGCCTATGCATGTGGCTATATTGAGTATTCTTTTCATGATGTCCTAGAATTTGATGCTGATACCGAGTGTATACTGCCTGAGCATGGCGTAATAATTGGTGGTGCTGTTGAACTCCGGATCCATTCCGGGGTATTTGGTGAACGTGAACAGGTTCTCTCCGCTGAGATAGATCCTGAAGTTCTGAATGGCCACCTTGCGCGTCAATCTGGCCGGCAGGGTATAACCGAGGGTTACGTTCTTGATTCGCAGGAAGTCCAGATTGTAGAAGAAATGCGTTGACGCCACTCCTGAGCCGCTCTGCTCCGAACCGTTGTTAAGGGTCAGACGGGCATGCTTGGATGTAGTGTTGGTACGCGGATCGTCCGGATTCTCGGGGTCGTAGAAGTAATGGTCATAGCCCAGATCATAAGGGATGGACAGGTCGGAACGGAGACCGTAGGCGTTATAGCCGGCGTAGCGCCAGTACACGCCGTTGCCGCCCGAGCCGGAGAGGGCGAAGGAGAAGTCTATCCCCTTCCATGCCGCGTCGAACTGCAATCCGTAATAGAACTTGGGCGTCAGGCTCTTGTTCTGGAACTGATAGTCGTTCTCTCCTCCATAGATACCGTCACCGTTAGTGTCGGCATAGATGTAGTCACCGTACCATATCTTGCCCTTTGACACATCCTTGCCGGGAAGGAACTGAGCCCCGGCTTCCACCATGGCCTTCAGCCATGCCATATCCTCCTCGGTACGGATCATACCGTCCTTGGGACCGCCGGCAGGATTGACGGCGCCGTCGGCAAAGAAGTGGGAGCCGTCACCGGAATATACGGGAGCAAGATACCACTCGTTGATGATCTTGCCTTCCATGACCCTTCGGTCGGTGCCCGTGGACACGTCACCGATGTTGGTCTTATAGACACGGCCGCCGTCTTCTGTGTTAACCCAACCCCTCTCAAGCTTTCCGTTGTACTTGGTGACCATGTTCCAGTTGCGGGTGAAGTTGGCGGATATCCCATAGCGGAAATCGCCCACGGAATCCTTCCAGCCCAGAGTAAGTTCAAATCCCTTGTTGGTCACCTCGCAGAGATTCTGCCTGGGTGCGGTCTTGTCACCGATGGTGGCATAGATAGGGGCCTTGTAAAGGATACCGCCGGTAATCCTGTCATAGATGTCTCCCTCGAATGTAAGGCGGTTCCGGAGCACGCCCAGTTCAATGCCAAGGTCGTAGGAGGTGGTTGTCTCCCACTCCAGGAGGTCGTTGGACAGGGTTGCCACGATACCCGATTTCTGTGCTCCGCCAAAAGGATACTCATATCCCGTGCTGTAAGTGGAAAGATACTCGTATTCATCGATGGAGTTGTTTCCGAGTTTACCCCATGAGGCCCGGATCTTGAGGTTGTCGATGCCCGAATTCTTCATCCACGGCTCCTGGGAGATACGCCATCCGGCCGAGACCGAAGGGAACAGACCCCAGCGGGCCCTGCGGGAGAACCGCGAGCATCCGTCATAACGGAGGTTCACCTCCAGAAGGTAACGGCTGTCATATGCGTAGGTTGCACGGCCGAAGACCGAGGCCGAAGCATACTCGGAATGCGTTCCCTTGATGGTGGTCATGTTGGTCAATGTGTTGAGTTCATGGAGTTCCATGGTGGTGGCACCCGTGTTGCGGGAAGTGCTGTTGCCCGCAAGGTTGTCAATGGCCTCGAAGCCTATCAGGGCGCCCACCTCGTGCTTCTTTGCAAAGGTATGGTTCCAGGAAAGGTTGGTCTGGAAGGTCCAGCGATAATCATGGGAATACTGCACCTCCGTGAACTGGTTGGCGAGGTTGTTGTATTCATAGGCCGAGGCATTCCGGCTGAACGACCATGCTCCGCCAAGGTTGTTCCATTTGAAGTAATCCTTGTTGGTGTAGGTGTAGTTGAACGAAACGTTGTACTTGATGTCAAACGGAAGGCTGGCAGTCGCGAACAGCGCCGCGTTGGCGTAAAGCCGCTTGTCGTAACCGTCGGCACGGTGCATGAAATACAGGTTGTTCCTGGAATTGGTATTCTGCTCCGCGTTTTCCATCCAGCCGAACTTGCCGTCATAATAAGGATAGATACCGGGGACGGCACGCGACATATAGGAGGAAGCTCCGGAGAAGTCGTTTATCTGGCGTCTTCCGTAGTAGCCCCAGAGGCGGGTTCCCACCTCCAGCCAGGGGGTTACGTTTGCCGACACGTTGGCCCTTATCTGATAGCGTTTGTAGCCCGTATTGTCCACGATGCCGGGGTTGTCCATATAGGAGGCGGAAATCAGGTAGTGGACACCGCCGCCTGTACCGCTTGCGGAAATATTGTGCTTCTGGTAGACGTTGTAGTTGAACATGGCGTCGATCCAGTCCGTGTTGGGGTATGCCACATAGTTGGGATATCCGCTCTCCGCAATGCCGTTGGGGTCCAGGGATTTCTCCCTCCACAAGGTAATCATCGCATCGGAGAAGACCCTGTTTGCGCCTATGGCGTCGGCCGACTCGTTGATTATCTCCATGTAATCCGCATAATCGGAAACAAGGCGGAAGGAATTGGCCGGGGTATTTATGGCAAACTGCCCGTTGTAGCTTATGGAGTGCTTGCCGTTTTTCATGGAATCTCCGGACTTGGTGGTGATGAGCACCACGCCGTTGGCGCCCCTGTTACCGTAAATGGCGCAGGACGCAGCGTCTTTCAGGACAGAGATACTGGCGATGTCATCGGGGTTCACGTTGCTGATTGTGCCCTCGAAACCGTCCACTATAACCAGCGGGGACGAGCTGTTCAGCGTCCCCACACCGCGGATCCGCACCAGCACGTCCTCGTTTCCGGGGTTGGAAGCGGTCTGCTGGATATGCACGCCGGCATTGAGTCCCGACAGGGCCGCGGCTGCTGTGGTTATGGGCCTGGAGGCCGATACCGAGCCGTAATCGACCGTGGATACGGATCCAGTCATGTTGACTTTCTTCTGGGTACCGTATCCCACCACCACCGTCTCCTCCAGGTAATTGTCTTCAGGATAAAGGACCATTTCAAGACTGGTCCTTCCCCTCACTTGCAGGTCGCCTGTCTTGTATCCCATGAAACTGAATTCCAGGACATCATCGGCATCGGCCTTGATCTTGAAGGCACCGTTCGCATCCGCCGTAACTCCGGTGGACGTGCCGCGGATCATGACGGTTGCGCCGGGGAGCGGCTCGCCGGATTCATCCTTCACATGGCCGCTGACATTCACAACCTGGGCTCCGGCCCACACGGGGATGAAAAGCAGGAGTGCCAGGATAATATTTCTTTTTAACGAAAACATAATAATCCTGATTTAACGTTATTACATCTCTATCCTTATGGCCTGGTCAGCCCTGACTTTCTCCGTATCACTGCAATCCGCGAGGTACCAGGGGGCATTGGCCGTGGTGCCGCTGACATTGGGCGTGGTATTGCCGGTGGTCACCGTGTTGGCGGCGAAGGAAATGATGGAGCCGTCCACTACGCGGACCTTGATATGGATCTCTCCGCTGGGGATAGCGTTTGCAAAAGTCATCCTGACGCTGAAATTGTTGTCCCAGACATCCTTTACCTCATGATACGGTACAGCCCATGTGGCGCGGGCCTTGATGTCGGAGTCGGGCAGTGCTGGCAGGTCGTCCTGGGCGGTGGATTTCCACTCATCTCCGTCAAGATACAGAACCTCCCAGAAGGTGGGGCCCTTACGGGTGAAGAACGGAATGGTCAATTTCAGGATGGAACCCGCGGCGAACTTGCGTACCGGGATTACGAATTCAAAGAAGTCATCGGTCCACATACCAACGGGCCAGGGGCTGTTCATACGGATACCTGCATTGGCATTGGCCACGGCGTCGAGTTTGTATACTATTCCAAGCTTGCTGATCTTCTCGTCCCAGTTCCAGGTGAAATAGGCCTGGGGCTGGTCAGGGCAGAGTATCTTGCCGTGCTGGCCGGTCCATGTCCCGGTTTTCCTGAATGCTTCATCCTGTACCCAGTCGACCCAATAAGGAGCGGGATCGGTTGACGTATAGTATGCCGTATTATCGCTCTTGTATCCCAGCGGGAAGACCACGGGGAACTTGACAGGCACGATTCCGTCGCCTGTCAGGACGGTGGAATAGGTGCCGCCCTCCTTGATCTGCATGCCTTTATCCTTATCTCCGGAGAAAGCGCTGAGCGTGGTTTCCGTATTGTCTCCCTCGATAATGTTGACCTCCACACCGCCTTCGGGAACGGTGAAAGGAGCTGTAAGGAACTGCACGATAGCCGAAGAGGAACCAAGGCTTATGCCTTCCCCAAAGTCAACGGTCACTTCGCCGGAGGTGCCGGTCTCCGTGAATTTCCCAGTGAAGGCATTGTATGTACCGGACTGTACAAGGGAGCCTGACTCCAATGAGACATTGACCTTTTTGATGGAGAACGAGGTTCCGGTGAGTTCGTCCGACGGAATCTCGAAGGTAAGGATGCTGAACGGCGAAGACAGGTTGATCTCCACGGGCGGGAGCACAGTCAGCGCCCCCGTGCTGCCGATACTCACGAGCCTGGTGCTGATGTCGGACCGGCCGTCCTGGGTGGCGGGTACTGCCACGGGGATGGCGGCCAGGTCGGCATTGGCGTCGGGACAAGGATAGATGGCGATGAACTTGAACCCGTGGTCGCCCCTCCTGGCGATAACCCTGTCGTTTTCCGAAACGGGAACAAGGTATTCGCCGCCTGTCTTGAAGCGGGCCACCTTTGAGCCGCTCATCACGGTTCCTTCCTCCCCGTCCCTAACGCATGTGGCCACGATGCCGACGGTGGCGCCTTCAGGCCACTCCGCGCCGGTAAGCGAAGCCTTGAAACAGACGTCGATTTCGTCGTAATCCAGCGGATTGGACTCCGTTGGCGTCTGCTGACATGCTACCAGCATGGCAAGCAGACAAATTGCAAGAGATTGTTTTCTCATAAGAACATCTGCAGTATTGGTTAATTATATTATTTTTTCATAATGTGAAAAGTCACTACTAAAAATAAGTAATCTTTATCGGATTATGGTTTAACCATATCCCATTTTGGCGTCCTTGTTCACATAGTGAAACCTGTTTGCTTTATTTTCATGATGTGAAACACTAATCCCGGTAATCCAAGGGCGGCTTGCGGTTTCCCGTCAGGGGCACGAATCCGGGGTGCTCCCCGCGCTTGGACCGGAACTCCTCCTTCACCGGCCCGAGCCTGGCGGGATCGGTATAGATGTCCACCGCCGAAAGGTAATAGATCCTGGCCACGTTGAGGAGGGCCTTGGTTCCAATGGTTGTTCCGCCCGAAGCCGTCTGCTGCCAGGTATGCATTCCGGCGGAGGAAACGGTGGTGGCGACCTGGAGGGTGGCTACGGGTACTATCTGCGAGACGTTCCCCACGTCGGTGGATCCCCCTCCGCTGGAAGGAGGCCCGAGTTTCTCAACCACGGTAGTCATCCTTTCCAGGTCCTTCTCCGGATCCTTGGACCCCGAATTGGCCGCAAGCTCCTTTATGAATTCCCTTTCACGGCTGTCCAGGTCCAGTCCGCCCACCCTGACCAGGTTGTCCTGGATGATTTGGGCGAGGGAGCGGTTGATAAGTATCTCATAGTTGCCCCCCATGATTTCATATTCCATGGATGTGCCTGTTCCCATTGCAGCCCCCTCCGCCGCAAGCACGGCCCTGTCAAAGATTTTCCTGGCTTCCGCTCCGCTGGGATGGCGGAAATAATAGAGCACCTGCGCCTGGTCGGGAACCACGTTGGGCGCCTTCCCGCCGTCGGTGATCACATAATGGACCCTGGCGCTTGGCGGGATATGTTCCCGCATCATATTCATCATATAATCAAATGCTTCCACCCCATCCAGGGCCGAGCGGCCTTTCCACGGGGCACCGGACGCATGGGCGCTGACACCCTTGAAGGTGAACCTGGCGCTGATGATGGCAAGGCCTGGGGTCGTCTGCATCCTGTTTCCGCCCGAGGGGTGCCAGTCAAAGACGGCGTCGCAGCCGTTGAAGCAGCCGGCCATGACCATATACGCCTTGCCGCTCCCATTCTCCTCGGCCGGGCAGCCGAATACCTTGATGGTGCCCGGAAGGCCGCTCGCCGCGAGGAATCGGGAAATCGAGACCCCGGCCGCAACGGAGGCGGTTCCAATCAGGTTGTGCCCGCAGCCGTGCCCGTAGTCCATGCCCCCGACGGGCTTCCGGAAACTCACCGTGTCCTGCGAAAGGCCAGGGAGGGCGTCATATTCCGCCATGACCCCGATTACGGGACTGCCGCTGCCAAAGGTGGCGATGAAGGCGGTGGGGATTTCCGCCACTCCCCGCTCGACGCTGAAACCATTCTCCTCCAGGAAATCAGCCAGGGTCGCCGAGCTGCGGTATTCCCTGAATCCGGGTTCGGCAAAGCCGTGGATCCGCTTCTGGATGCTGTCGTAGACCGCAAAACTCTTGTCCAGATAGTCCATCCCCACATGCCGCAGATCCCGCTTGGCGGGTTTGGCCGCAACGGTCATGCAAAGCGCGGCAAAAAGTACCGCCGAAAACAGCCTTTTCATATGATCAGAATTCTATCCTGGTACCTTTTACCGGTGCGGTAACCCCGGTGCCGAGGGCCCCCATGCGGATTACGCCGTCCGGGGCCGTGGGGCATGCCGCCGACTTGTCGATGGAGTAGGGCTCCAGATAGGCGTTGCGACGGTTTATCTTCTCCCCGTTTTCAAAAGGGAAGGCATGATAGCAGATGAAACGGCCGCCGGAGGCGCTCCTCACGAAGAATCCGTGTCCCGCTCCGCGCAGGTCCCCGCTCTTGACGGACGAAAAAACCGGATTGCCATCGTACTTCACCCAGGATTCCGTCTTGAGCGGATCCTCGAACCTGCGGCCCTTGCGCTTAAGGGTAAGCTGGCCGATTCCGTAGTCCGACCAGTAACCGCTGCCGCAGTAGGTCAGGAACACCTCGCCGCGGTCGCCGTAAACAGCCGTGGCGCCCTCCACCACACATGGCTTTTTCTCGTTGGCGCCATGGGTCTCCCACTCCTGGGTGGGCGTGGTTATGATCCCGGGCTCGCCTTCCAGCTGCCAGGGGGACGAGAAGTGCGATATCATTATTTTCTGGTAGAATTTGCCGTATCCCTCGCCGCGGCCGGTTTCCTCAACCCACATCAGGTAGGTTCCCCTGTATTTGCCCGACGGCACGCGGAGGACGCTCGGCCCCACGGCCCACCTGGCAATGGGGTTGCCGTCGGCCCCCAGCACGGGCTGGGTCTGGCAGACCACGCCTGTGACGGGGCTCACGTACGGGCCGTCCACCTTGCCGCTGGCCGACTTAAGCACCACCATCCTGATGTTGCGCGACGTCCCGGTCTGGTCGGAATACTTCTGCCTGAGACCAAAGTACATGTACCATCCCGAGTTGCCGGGGAACTCCTTCTCGGAGAAATAGTGGATCTCGGGAGACCAGCAGCCGTTGATGACGGCGCCTTCCCCATACAGCTGTTCCACGGTGGGATCCCCGGCGGAATCATATATGACCGCCGCTTCCGAACCCGGATGCGCCTCGTTGGACAGGCCGGCTACGGACTTGTCCTTGACCATCACGAGCCTGGACCCCCCTGTCGAGGTAAGGTAATAGAGGCCGTCGTCAAAGACCAGGCACGGGTCGGCGACGCCCTCCCTGACCAGGGTGGTTTCCATAACGGTCTTGGGGGCGTCCGGGGAAGCGGGACCGCATGACACCGGCACGGTCAGCGCAATCATCAGCAGGATCTTTTTCATATGGCGGATCATTTTACAATGCTCAGTTTACGGTTGATTTCGTCGGCATGTCGGAGCAGCGCATTGATGATTACCTTCTCGTCGGTTATCCTGTCGTTGGGAAGGTAAGTCCCGAGGCTTCCCTTCACGTGCCCTCCCATGAAAAGCGGCGCCGCAAAGCCGGTGATCTCATGGTCGTACTGAATGGCATAGCCGCGCTGCTTGATCTGGGCAAGGGCGTTTACCAACTCCTGCTCCGGATGCTCGGAAAGATATATTTCCGGCCACTCCTTCCGCGATGGAAGCCCCAGCCTGATCAGGCATTTCTCCAGATGTGCCGATGTATAATTGGCCATTATCACACGGCCGGCGCAGGCGGCATAGATGGGCCTGGCCATATCGGTACGGGCCAGGAGACGCCTCTCCGGGACGGTATCGTAAAGGACTACCCGCATGTCGTTCCTGGCCACGGCCAGGATGGCGGTTTCGTTGAGTTCCGCACCAAGGGCGTCCACGTCTTTCCGCGCGATTGACGTAAGTTCCGCGTTTTCAACGTAGTGGCCGGTGATGTGATAAATCTTGTAGCCCAGCTGATAGCCGCTCCGGGGAGCCTCCTGCTGCACGAAGCCCCGGGCGGAAAGCGACTTGAGGATATGGGCGCAGGTCCCGCGGTCAAGCGACAATGTATCGGCAATCTCCGACATGGGGACGGGTTTGCGGGGATTCTCGCCCAGGAATTCCAATATACGGAGAGCTTTGTCCAGTACCAGTATCATTTGTGGTCAGATAAATACCAAAATTTCTTATTATGAAAGTGGTATACGAAAATAATGAAGTTTAATAAAATAACAAACCATTTTCCTGTCAGTAAAACAAGATTTCTACATATTTCCGACCATTTTTCACATTAAGAAACAAATAACGGTGTTTTTCATAATATGAAACATATTACGAAAAACACCCGCAACCGCAGAAAATCGTCCGCTGCTTCCTAGAACTGGAAGTAAATGAAACTCTGGAGATCGGCCGTTATGAACTGGTAGAAGAAGAAGATTATGGCAGCGCAGGCAACCACCATCACGGGGATGGGCATCCTGGAGAACCAGATGCGGTAACGCCTCTTGAAACGTTCCGGAAGCCAGTGGATTATCATTCCCACCACGATTGTGATGAACACCGCCTTGTACTGCCAGAGCATGTCCGGAATCTTGGAGACGTCCCAGGCCGATCCTATCTGGTTCACCATGTTCTTTGCGGTGTTCCAGGCCTTTTCATTGGCCTCGGCCGGGTCGAGATTGGAGCCGCTGCGGAAGAAAAGCCTGGTGAAGGTGATGAAAACGAAGGTCTGGAACACCGCCCAGGCGGTATCCAGCCACTTGAATTCCCACTTGAAGCCCGTTGCACGGTAAACGGCATGAATGACAGCACCCGCGCAGGTGACGAGCATCCAGACCAGGAAAAGATTCCATACCGGTGCCGGGAAGTATCTGCCAATGAGCCACAAGGCCGCCGACAGGGCCATCGTGATTCCCGCCCTGGCATAAACGTTCCACCCCTTCCAGAACTTGTTTATTATCATTCCAAGGCCGTTCAGGCCGCCCCAGATCATGAAATTCCAGCTGGCTCCGTGCCACAGACCTCCCAGGAGCATGGTGTTCATGGAGTTGATGTTGGTGACTATCTTCCTCCGGCTCCCGGGGCTGAACAGCGCCCAAAGGCCGACCACCAGCGTGAGCGCCGCCACCACGCCCGCAACCCACAGGCTTCCCGACAGGAAGACTGCAATCAACGCTATCCCGAAAATGCATATCCAGGTACCCGGAGTGGCGTTCCGGTTGCCTCCGAGGGGGATGTACAGGTAGTCCTTCAGCCAGGACGAAAGGCTCATGTGCCAGCGTTTCCAGAACTCTCCGGCCGTGCGGGCCTTATACGGCGAATTGAAGTTCTTGGGCAGGTAGAACCCCATCAGCAGCGCCACTCCTATGGCGATGTCGGTATAGCCGGAAAAGTCGGCATAGACCTGGAGGGAGTAGCCGAACAGGGCCGCAAGGTTCTCGAAACCGCTGTACAGCAAGGGGTTCTCGAACACCCTGTCGCAGAAATTCACGGCGATATAGTCGCTGAGAACTATTTTTTTAACCAGGCCGTTCATTATCCAGAACACCGCTATCCCAAACCAGCGCCGGCTCAGGCTGAACGGCTTGTGGAGCTGGCTAATGAAGTCGGACGCCCTCACGATGGGCCCGGCCACCAGCTGCGGGAAGAAGCTGAGGTAGAAACCGAAATCCAGAAAGTTGCCAACCGGCTGTATCTTCTTCCGGTATATGTCCGCTATGTAGCTGATTGCCTGGAAGGTAAAGAACGACACGCCCACCGGCAGGAAGATGTTGCCTATGTCAAACCGCTCCTGCCCGGTGATGGTATTCCCCACCAGGGCAAAGATGTCAAAAACGGCGAAGTGCGTCCCAAACAGGCTGTTTACCAGGTCCGTAAGGAAATAGGCATACTTGAAATAGGCCAGCAGCGACAGGTCTACCACCACGCTCAGCACCAGCAGCGCCTTACGCCCTTTCCGCATCCTGCCAAGCCCCAGGCCGGCCAGATAGTTATAGACGATGACAAAAAGCAGCAGTATGAGGAAAAGGCCGCTGGTCTTGTAGTAGAAAAACAGGCTGGACGCGAACAGGAAGGTGTTCCTGAGCAGCACCTTGTTCCTGAAAACCGACATCCCGGCAAAGACCAATGCAAAGAACGCCCAGAAATAGAACTGGGTGAAAAGGAGGGGGTGGGCCTGGTCAAAGGAGAACAGGTTCACGAAGAAATCCCCTATTACGTTCCATGCGGTCATTTGTGCCGTGAATTTCGCCAACCGTCCATTATGGCGTTGAAAAGCAGGTTTCCGAGGACGTCATACCCCTCGGAGCGGAAATGGATACGGTCGCCCTGGGCATATCCCGCGGCCTCCCAGGCCTGCATCGACCCTTCGCCGCCCATTATCCGGTAAAGGTTCCAGACCCCGGCGTCCCACTTTCTTGCAAGCTGGTAAAACGCATCGGTACACTCCCCCGTGAACGGATTCGGGGAGCCCTTGCGGTAACTGTCGTTGTTCGTGGTGAACAGGATGGCGCATCCGGGCGAGGCCTTACGCACCATCGACACCAGCTTTCCGTAGTTGGAAATGAATCCTCCCTGGCGGAATTCCGTACCCTGGATATCGTTTATACCTATTGAAAAGATCACCAGGTCCGGCTTTAGGAGGGCGATGTCCCTGGCCCAGTCGTGGCACCCGGTCCAAGACCATGTGCTGGCGCCGTTGACCCCGGCCCCGGAAACGGAAAGGCCCATGGCCGGCTTGTCAAGATAAAGGCCGGTGATGGTAAGCTCCCCTGGCAGGCCTTTCACGCCAACCCTCACGTAATCAGTGAAATGCGGCAGGTCAAAATGCCAGAGCCCCGAGGCCTTGTCGCGCCTTCCGACTAGGGTGTCGCGATGCATTATCACCACGGGATACGCTCCTCCGGTGGAATACCCCAGGATATCCACGGTCTTGAAGGTGAAGCCTGGAGAAGCCTCCCTGGCGTTCCTTTCCACCATGTCTATCATGATGGTGGCCGAAGGGTCCGACGTGCTGACCGACATCCCCGTAACGCCAAGCGGGTGGTCATCCTCCGGTTTCAGGCACCTGCTGAAGGTCCAGTTCCCGGTGCTGTAAGAGGTGTAACTCATGGGGGTGTTGGTCCCGGCGGCTGAATAAGGGAACACCAGTCCGCGTCCGCCGTCCATCCCGTACCTGAGCGACAGAAGGTTCCGCCTGAGCTGCTGGGTCCAGGTCCCCGCCTGCACATGGGAACCTCCCACATGGAGAATCCGCAGGTCGCAGCGGCTTATTCCCATCAGGGTGTCGAGCTTCTTGTAAAAACGGTCAAAACCGTAGCCCTTCCCCGAAGGAAACTCTATGGCATTGTCGCTGAAACGGGTCCCCGGAATGTACGGGACACTCCGGTCGCGCGCAGCCGCAACCATGGGGCAAACCAGCAGGAACACCGCCAGGACTGTCTTCAGGGCCGCTTTCATCGCTTCATATAGCTATCGACCGCCGAATTGCCCAGGCTCTTGCGGAGACGGTAGAAATCATGGTAAACAAGCAGCGAACGCGTAAGTGCGTCGCCCACCACCTCGGCCCCCTTGGAGGTGAAATGGATATAATCCGGTCCGGCATAGGCGGGGCTGTGCTTTACCCACCGGCCCATGGAATTCTCGCCGCCCATCATGTGGTAGAGGTCCCAGAACGCCGCCCCGTTTTCCAGACATGTCGCCTTGAGCGCGTCCACCAACTTGGGAAGCCTGGGCCAGGTGACGATCCTTCCGCCAACGGACTTGCCCATGTCGGAGGGGCCTATGAAAAGTATCTTTGCAGATGGCGCAACTTCTTGGAAATAACGGATCTGCGCCGCGATCTTGGCCGTGTACTCCCCTATCGCGGCGTCGGAATGGATAGACGGCATATAGTTCCCGCCGAACTGGAGTATTATGAGGCGCGTACCGTCAAGCTGGAACGAGCGCGTCATCACGGCCTTGTCGATCCTTGTGAAAATGGTTCCGGAACAACCTCTCAGCGGGATGTTGTCCACCGCCACGCCGCCGTCCCCGTCGGCCATTATGCCATATATCTCGGCATTTCCCTTCATGATAAGGGAGGCCTTGGTGACGGCCCTCGGGAACTTGAACGACACCAGGACGGCCCCTGTAGTGTCCCTGGCCAAGGTTTCAGGACCCAGTTTCATTGTGTCCGAAACCACCCTGGCGCTGAAGCCGTCGGAGTTGCGGCCCATCAGCAGCGAAACCCTTGAGAACGACTTGCAAAGCGGCTTCACGGTTGAAGACGACGACACCCTTATGCTCTCGGTTCCGCCTCCGTAAAGGCTTGTGAGCTGGGCCATTACGCCATAACGGCGGTGCGGGGCGCGCCTCGTGGTGGAATCCCCGTACATGGTGTAATGCGCCATCCCTCCCGATGCGCTCCTGTAAACCGACGCGGAAGGAACGTTGGAAAGCGCCGGGAACATTCCCGTGCCGGAACCGCCGAACCGCTTCTGGAGCCCTTCCCTCAGCCCGGAGGAAATCCGGTCCATCTCTATCTGGGAATCGCCGTAGTGCTTGACCCTCAGGACCTTCCCTTGCCGGCGAGCGCCCTCGAACGAGGCAAAAACGCCATCGAACCACTTGTAATCGTCGCCCGGGACAAACACGCGGTCCTCGTTGGAATAGAAATAGTTCCGGTAATAGTCCAGGGTGTCTTTGGACGATCCGGACACCAGTGTCAGCCCCTGGTCCACCCCGCTCAGCACCTTGTCCACGTCGACCTTTGTCTCCGACGCTTCGGCGATGGAGCCTTTGAGCGACGCAAAATGCAGTGTCAGCCCGCCAAGTTCCACGCCCTGGGCCGGAAATACGGCCCAGCCGATTCCCATCAGGGCAAACACCCCGAGTATGGACAGTAAAACCTGGTAAGCTTTCATTCAAATTGCATTTAGCCTGCAAAAATACAAATAATTCCGGACAGGACACTATTCCACTGGCGTAAAGGGCATCTCCCAGCCGGTGATGGTGGAAATGTACGGGATTATGCAGGTAGCAACCTTCCGGTGTCCCTTGTAGTTGGGATGCCAGCCGGAGCCCAGCTCGGAAGTGATGTCGTGGGCTTGGTCGTGTATGGCCGTCCAGTAGACATTCGGGATGTCGCTGTCCAGAACTGCCCGTTTGACATATTCGGCAAGGAGATCGTCGACCTTTGAGGCTATGCAGAGGATGGGCACGGACCCGCCGTAGTTCGACCTGACCTCCTGAAGGAGCGTTTTATAATCACTGCTCCACTTGCCGAGGATGGGTTGTTGTTTGGTAGAGAAGTCGTTGGTTCCCAGATAGATAAGTACGATATCCGGGATGAAGGACGGGGATACTTTCCAAATCGGTTCCACAGCTTCGTCAAATGTCCGCAGATACCGGTGAACCATGGTGCACTCGGGGGAAGCGCCGCCGTAGTTCCTCGCAACGCCCTGTCCGGAGTGCGAGACATAGGCCACGTCGGCATTGAAAAACCGGCCGATGATGGCGGCATAGGTCAGGTTGCAGTTCTCGGTCTCAACTTTGAAGCCTTCCGACCGGTCCTTTCCCTCCGTCCCGTAACCGCATGTGTATGAGTCGCCTATGGCTTCGATTTTCCGGTCCTTGAGGCTCCGGGCCTGAAGGAATTCGCCGTCGGTGCATAAGCCCTTGAATGTGAGCCGGCCCTGCCTGCCCTCGTTCCGCTTCTGGATTGTGACGGTGTGCCTTCCTTTTTTGAGGCCGGATACCATGACCGCCTTTCCACCGTCCTTCAGCCTGATCACATCGGCTCCAGTGGCGGCGGGCTCCATGTCGGTCCAGACGTTCACGTAGTTGTCGCCGGTGGCCTCATAGTCGAGTTCAAGGAAGGTTCCGCTGAAGCAGACAACAGCCGTGACGCCGCTCCAGTCAAAACTGACGTTTCCGCCCTCCTGCAGCGTCCTTCCAATGAATGTGACCTTTTCACTGTCGGCCGGAATGGTGGCTTTCTCAGGGTTTTTTGCCGGAGTCCCGGCTCCGGCTGCTGCGGCAAACAGCATATCTGCGCAAAGAATGAGGAAAAACCTTTTCATAAGCATGTTTTTATGCTGCAAGATACTGTTTTTCCCTCAAACGCGCGTCACCTATCTGTCTTATTATGTTGCATTTAAGCGATTCCACGGTACGGTCAGGCCCCACCGTCAAATCGGTTAAATCATTATGTTACAGCACTTTAAGCGCGGCGTGCATTTTCTGTTTTTCCCGGCACGGACGGTGTTGCATTCCTGATTAATCTTTTGCATATTTGGCTCTTGGACTATGTTAAACGCTTTTGGTAGGATGGAAAAGAGTTTTTCCGGGGCGCGTCGGGTTGTGCATATTTATCAAAGATCCAAGAACGGCTATCTGCTGTTCTACACCGCATCTGATTATCTTGTGTTTTTCTCCATTGCCTGCAATGCCGCCAGAAACAGGGGTATGCGGGTACTCGGCATTTGCCCTATGTTCGACCATGTTCACATGGTGGTTGCGGCAGAGCGTCGAGAAGATGTCCGCATGTTTGTACGGGACGTTTTCTCACAGTACGCAAAAGCCTTCAACGCATCCATAGGTGCCAGCGGGCCGGTATTCTGCAAGCATTTTGGCTGTGCTGTAAAAAAGGGCGACAAGGCAATTCGCACAACGCTGTCATACTTGTATAACAATCCCGGGGAAAAAGGATTGTGTACAAAGGCGGAGGAGTTTAGATGGACTTTCCTTGCCTACGCCGCCAGCACCCATCCTTTTTCGGAGCCGCTTATCAAAAAAAAGTGTTCCAGAAGACTCGTCAGGGCCATGAAGGGAATCAATCTTTTAAGAACAAGCAGCCTTCCCCTGGTTTATCCTTTGCTGAAAAAAGAGTTCTCAGGATTATGTGCCAAAGAGAAACAACAGCTTGTAGATTTTATTATCACGTCGTATAACTGTATCGATTACGAGACCCTTCTGTCCCTGTATGGGAATTCCTACAACCAGGCCTGTCTTGCCTTTGCGTCCAATCAAGGAGCGGAATACGATATCCATGAAGAATACGACCCCACCTCGCATCGGGCCTTCATGGAAATTCCCCGGAGACTTTCCGACATGGGGCATAAAGACATCAAGTCCATTCTCAAACTCCCGCCAGAAAGCCGGTTCGAAATCCTTCTGTCGCTGTTTCACGTATCAAAAGCAACCATGAAGCAACTGTGCAAATATCTTAGGATTGAAATACCGCAGCAGATAAAACGTTAAGGCACAGTGCTTTAGGCGATTCAACGGTATTCCAGGACAGTACCGCCGAAACGCGTAAATCACTAATAATAAACACCTTACGTGCAGCGGCTTCTGGCGGCGTGGTGGAGACGAGGAAGCGGGGGTGGAGCGTGAGAAGCGGGGGGGGGGAATCATGGGGTGCGGAGAGAGGCAGGAAGGTGACGGGGAAGCGGGGGAAGGCAGGAAGGTGCGGAGTGAAGACGGTATGAGTTTTCAGATAAAAGACGTATCTTGCAGCGTAAATCCATGCATATGAAAAAATCAGCTGTTCTTATACTGGCAGCAACCTTGTCGGTGACTATGCCGGCGCAGCCCCTGAACGCCCAGGGCGTAAGGGACGAGGTGATGGCCGACATCAACAAGGCAGGAGGGCTGCACTATGTATATGACTATAAGGCAGACCCGCCTGCGACCAAGCCGCCAAAAGGATATAAACCGTTCTATGTCAGCCATTTGAGCCGGCACGGCGCCAGATATCAGTTCACCCAGTACGACTCACTGGACGCCTGGTTCAGATGGGCCGGCAAGGAAGGGGTCCTCACTCCTTACGGCAAGGCCTTCGCCCAAAAGTACTTCCCCTTCTATGAGAAAGTCCGTCTCCGCGGAGGAAGCCTCACATCCATCGGCATGGACCAGCACAAGACCATTGCGGCGAGGATGTTCCGGAACTATCCAGAGGTATTCAAGGGACAGACTGCCGCCTGGGCGGTGGCTACCGAATCGCCCAGGGTGATCCTCAGCATGATGTGCTTCCTGGACACCCTCAAGACCCTGGACCGCACATTTGACGCCTCGTTCGACGCCTCGCTCGCCCTGTGTCCCTTCCTGCAGCCCAACCACAAGAGCAGCCCTACCTACGTCAGGCACCCCAGGGTAAATGCCCAAACCGAAAAGATGAACCACAGGTTCTTCTACAGCACCGTTCCCGTAAAGGGAATCTGCGACCGATTCTTCACCGACACGGTAAAACTGTCGGACCGGGGCGTATCCATGCGGAGATTCCTCATTTACCTTCACGACGTGACCGACGGGATGCAGTGCCTAGACCACGACAGGGACCTCTTCAAAGGCACCTTCACCCCGGAAGAGGAATACGCCCTGTTCTGCTGTGAAAACCTCGACGATGCCATTTTCCTGGCCAACTACAAGGGCTCCGGAGCCGTTTATTACCTGATGTCGGCCTACACCCTGAAGCACATAATTGAAACCGCCGACTCGGACATGGCGTCCGGAGAGCATCAGCTCCGTCTCCGCTTCTGCCATGATTCCCAGATACTTCCGCTCCTCAACATAATGAACGTGAACGGCATGGGCAGGGAAATCACATCACCGGAGGAGGCCTCCGAAATCTACCCCAGGTTCAACGTTCCGATGGGAGCCTCGCTGCAATTCATCTTCTTCCGCTCCCGCAAAACCCCCGAGGTGCTCTTCAAGCTGCTCCTCAACGAAAGGGAGGCCACCCTGCCGCTCGACGCGGTGGATGGCCCCTACTACAGGTGGAGCGACTTCAAGGCCAGGTTTGTTCCCTGCATTGAAGCCTCCATCAAAAAGCTCGACTCTATCCGTGAAGCATCACGGTGAGACCTGCCATGACGATCGACACCATGGACATCAGCTTGATGAG
>JAFRXI010000011.1 GCA_017437755.1 Bacteroidales bacterium | reverse complement strand
AGCTCCATCAAGGACGTGGCCCGCATCAGCCATGTCTCCATCGACGAGTCCAACCGCCTGACAAAGATGGTTCCCGACCGCCTGAGCGAGAAAAAGGAGAAGGAATACCCCTTCAACCCCAAGCTGGACGAACTCAAGCCCGGTTTCAAGGTGATAGAGAAGGAGGTTGACGGGCAGATGAAAACCTTCCAGAAGGGCCTGGAGGAGGAGGACGTAAAGATAAACCTCGCCAACTGCTACCGGCTCGTGCCCGAATTCAGGAACGAGCTGGAGAACGGGCCGGAGATCAACCGCGAGGTGCTCCGATACGCCCAGGCCCTGGAGGGAAGCGTCCGCCAGGTGGGCGTCCACGCCTGCGCCACCATCATCGGAAGGGGAGACCTTACCGACTACCTGCCCATAACCCTTTCCAAAGACAAGGAAACCGGCGAGGACGTCCGTACCTCCCAGTTCGACGGGCACTACATCGAGGACGTGGGCATGCTCAAGATGGACTTCCTGGGCCTCATCACCCTGTGCATCATCCATAACTGCCTGGACCTCATCAAGGAACATCACGGGATCGACATCGACATAGAGGCCATCCCCATCGACGACAAACCCACCTACGAGCTGTACGGCCGGGGCGACACCACCAGCATATTCCAGTTTGAATCTCCCGGAATGAAGGAATGGCTTCAGAGGCTCCACCCCGAGCGCTTCGAGGACCTCATCGCAATGAATGCCCTCTACCGCCCGGGCCCCATGGACTACATCCCCGACTTCGTGGACCGCAAGCTGGGGCTCAAGGCCATCGAGTACGACCTCCCGGAAATGGAGGAATACCTCAACGACACCTACGGGGTCACCGTCTACCAGGAGCAGGTCATGCTTCTGTCGCAGAAACTCGCCGGATTCACCAAGGGCGAGGCCGACAAGCTCCGCAAGGCCATGGGCAAGAAGCAGATCGATATCCTGAACTCCCTGAAAGACAAGTTCATGACCGGAGGAATGGCCGCCGGCCATCCTGAAAAGATACTGGACAAGATCTGGAAAGACTGGGAGAAGTTCGCCCAGTACGCCTTCAACAAGTCGCACGCCACCTGCTACGCCTGGGTAAGCTACCAGACCGGCTGGCTCAAGTGCCACTATCCGTCGGAATTCTTTGCGTCCTGCCTCTCCAACGCCAAGAGCATGGATGAAATCAAGAAGATAATGGACGACTGCAAGGCCCACGGAATCAAGGTCCTGAGCCCCGACGTAAACGAGAGCGCCGCCCATTTCACGGTCAACTCAAAAGGCGACGTGCGCTTTGCCCTGGGCAGCATAAAGGGCTTTGGCGACAACATCGTCCAGGCCATCATAAAGGAAAGGGAGGAAGGAGGCCTGTTCACCGACATCTACGACTTTGTTGAAAGGATCGGCGGCAGCATAAACCGCAAGTCCATGGAGGCCCTGGTGGACTCCGGGGCGTTTGACAGCTTCGGGCACAAGCGTGCCACCTACCGCAGCCTCTGCCCCGGCGGCAGTCCGTTCCTTGACGAGATAACCCGTTACGGCGAGCTTTACCGCTCCGACGCAATGGACTCCTCCGTTTCGCTGTTCGGCGACATGGAGGAGATGAAGCCCACCCGTCCCGAACTCCCCGCGGAAATCGCCGAGGAAGACCAGATGGAGCTGCTCCAGAAAGAAAAGGACCTGGTTGGGATGTACCTCTCGTCGCACCCGCTGGACCGTTACCGTTTTGAAACCGAAACGTTCAAGCCCGTGGAGCTCTCCAGGCTGACCGACCTTGTGGCCGAGTGCGAGCAAAAGAAGAAAAAAGCCAAAATCTGCCTCGCCTGTATTGTCACGGATGTAAAGAGCGCCGTGTCAAAAACCGGCAAACCCTGGTGCAGGATAACCGTCGAAGACTATAGCTCCAGCTACGAAATGTCCTTGTTCGCAAAGGATTACGAGCGGTTCATGAGGTATCTTCAACTCCATAACGCCCTCTTTATGGAAGGAGAAATAGATGAGCGCTACGTCCCTAAGCCGGAGGATAGGGCCCAGGGCAAGACTGCCCCTTATGCCTTCCGGCTGAAGGAGGTCTCCCTGCTTGGAAACGTGGCGGAAAATAAGGTAAAGAGCTTCTCGGTGGACATAGACACCACCATGCTCACCCAGGAATTCAGGAAGGACTTTGCAAAGGTCATAAAGACGCATCAGGGCAAGATTCCCCTGAACCTGTTCATCAACGACCCCGCCACGAAGTACCGTATCCGCTTCTATTCAAAGAAGTATCAGGTGGAAGTGAGCACCGACCTGGTCAACTGTCTCAAGAGACTGGGTATCAACCGTTACGAGTGTGAACTCTAGCGGGGGTCCCTCGGCCCCACGAACAGCTCGTTCTCGGTGCACAGGATTATGCTGTCCTCAACCCCCGCCACCTGTATATGGCCTCCGGGGCGGTCGGTAAACACCAGGTTTCCCCTGTCGTCGGTATACCCGGAATCCTCATACAGCTCTTCCAGGCTGCCTATGTCGGCCCAGAGGAAGCGCGACGGATAAAGCCAGGCGGCGCCGGTCTTTTCCATCACACCGTAATCGAGCGAAACCTTGGAGCATCCGGCGTAGGCCCTCTCTATGAACGCCCTTTCCGACGGGGTCCCCAGCCCGGTCTCCCAACCCTCGAACAGGGAGGTCATCTCCGGCAGATAGTTCTCCAGTTCCATACGGATCTTGTCCGCCTTCCATACGAAAATACCTGAATTCCAGAAGAATTCGCCGCTGCTGAAGAACACCTGGGCAAGCGACGCATCCGGCTTTTCCACAAAGGTCTTCACCTGAAGGGGACGGTCCGACCCCGACGAGGTGCTCCCGCCCCTTACCTGGATGTATCCAAAGTTTGGAGCCGGGCGGGTGGGGACGAGCCCCAGGGTAATGAGCACATCCTTCTCGGAAGCATAGGCCAGGGCTTTCCCGATCGCATCCCGGAACAGGGGACCGTCGTCGATGATGTGGTCGGCCGGGGTCGCCACTATTACGGCATTTGGATTCCGCCGGAGGATGGTATAGGTGGCATAGGTCATGCACGGGGCGGTTCCGCGGCTGTAGGGCTCAAGGAGCAGGTTTTTCTCCGGCAGCTCCGGCAGCACCCGCCTGGCGCGTTCCGCTCCATTGTCATGGATTACGACAATGATGTTCTCAGGGGGTACGATTCTCGAAAAACGGTCATAGGTCATTCTCAGCACGGTCTTGCCGGGGCCCTTGGCCATTATTACGCAAAAATGGTTATTGTTCATATGATAAGTTCATGTGGTTCTTTACACGTACATCGGAATCCATGCTCCGGGGTAATATGCAATCTCCGTCCCTTCTCCCTTGAACACCACCGAAACGATGTCGAAAAACACCTCTACATCGCCTCCGGGGGCATTTTCCCTGTCATGCAGATACTTCAGCGCGGCCCTGGTTATGCGGCGTCTCTTGACAGTGTCCACCTTCTCTTCGGGGGCTGCCGTCGATGGAGCCACACGGCTCTTTACCTCTACAAAATGTACGCCTAAGGAATCTTCCGTGATGATGTCCACCTCCAAATGTCCGCATCTCCAATTCCTTTTTACCACGGTCTGTCCCTTCGCCTCAAGATATCCGCATGCAAGGTCCTCTCCCAGCTTCCCGACCCCTCCGTTACCTTTCATCTTCTTATCCGAATTTCACCACCGTAACCCCGGAGCCCCCGAGCCGGATATCCTCATCCGACGCCGAAGCCACACCGGGTACGGTCCTTACATATTTCTGTATCTCCTCCCTCAGGGCGCCGGTCCCCTTCCCGTGCAGGATCCTCACCGAGGGAACGTCCAGCATCAGGGCGTCGTCGATGTATCTCATCACGTTCTCAAGGGCCTCGTTCACCCGCTGTCCCCTGACGTCCAGTTCCGGGCGGAACGAGAGCTTGCGCTCCGCGAGGGAAGAGTCAATTTTCTGATACACAGGTTGTGACACCGTCTTTACCGATGCCTTGTACTCATTTGAGGTTATCCTTTCAAGCCGCTCGGGGGGCACTTTGGTGGAGACGTTCCCCACAATGACGGTGGCCGACCGGACCGACAGCCGGGTAACCTCTCCCACCAGTCCGTTGTCCTTAATCCGGACCTTCTCCCCAACCTTGAGCGGTGCGCTCCGGAAAGCCTCCAGCCGGCGCTGCTCCTGCTGCTCCCTCTCCATCTTCATCGCCGTCTCGGGGTCGGCCCTCCTGGCTTTCTTTTCCTGCTCGCGGGCCTTCCGCTCTTCCAGCTTGCGGAGTTTCCGCTCTATGTAATCCTCCCTCTCCTTTTCCTCGTCTTCCTTCTTCCGGCCAAGCGCACCTATGAATTCCTGCAGTTCGCGGCGGGCCTCCATGGTTTCCGTCCTGGCGGCCTGCGACTCCTTTATGGTACGTATCGTATTCTCCACCTTGCGGTTGGCGTCCTTGACAATGGTCTCGGCCTCTTTCCGGGCCTCGTCGATTATCACCCTCCGCTGCTGCTTTATGTCTTCCAGTTCCTTCTGGTACTTCCCGGCTATGCTCTCCAGCGTCCTGTCGGTGGTGCGGAGTTTCTGCAGCTTCTCGTCAAGGGCCTTGCGGCTGCGTGCAATCCGCCGCAGGTTCCTCTCCATCCCAACGTAGCTGTCCCCGGCCCTCTCCTCCGCGTCCTTCACCACGTTTTCCGGCAGGCCCATCTTCCTGGCCAGTTCAAAGGCGAAGGAATTGCCGGGCAGGCCGGTTTCAAGCTTGAAAAGGGGGGTTATGTTGGCGGCGTCGAACAGCATCGCCCCGTTCACCACGCCGGTCGAACTGCCTGCCGCATAAAGCTTCAGATTGGTATAGTGGGTGGTTATCACCCCGTAAACGCCCCTTCGGTCCAGTTCCGCAAGTATCGCCTCGGCGATGGCACCTCCGGCGGCAGGTTCGGTACCGGACCCGAATTCGTCTATCAGTACGAGCGTCCCCGAATCGGCCTCCTCCAGCATGGCTTTCATGTCGGAGAGGAACGAACTGTATGTACTGAGGTCGTTATCCAGCGACTGGTCGTCGCCTATACTCACCATAATCTTCTGGAATACAGGCAGTTCCGACGTCTCGGAAGTGGGCACGGGCATTCCCCACTGGAACATGTACTGGAGCAGTCCCGCGGTCTTCAGGCACACCGATTTTCCGCCGGCGTTGGGGCCGGAAATCAGCAGTATATGCTTTTCCGGGGTGAGGGTCAGGGTGATGGGCACTATCTGCCGGCCCTCCTTCCGGAGCGCCTTTTCCAAAAGCGGATGGCGGGCTTTCCTCAGGTTCAGCGACCCGTCTTGGGAAATTATCGGCATCCCCGCGATGAAATCCAGGGCCACACCGGCCTTGGCCTTTATGAAGTCCAGCTCGCCAAGGAGCACAGCCCCGTCCAGGAGGTCCGGGACAAAGGGCCGCAGGAACTCGGCAAATTCGTACAGTATCTTTGTTATCTCCCTTCCCTCGGCAAAACGCAGTTCGCTGATTTCGTTTGTAATCTCCACTATTTCAGCAGGTTCCACAAACGTCGTCTTGCCCGACGCACTCTCGTCCCAGACAAATCCGGGAATCGCTCTCTTCTTTGACGACAGCACCGGAAGCAGCATTTTGCCGTCGCGGACCGACACCCCGGCATCGGCATCCACGATTCCGTCCTGACGGGCCTTCTTCAGTATCACGGCCATCCTGTGCGACACGGAGGCTTCCTTCTCGCGGATGTCCTTCCTTATCCCATAAAGCGTATCGGAGGCCGTGTCCTTGATTTCCCCGTATCGGTCCAGTATCCCGTCGATCCGGGCGCGGACTTCGGGGAAAGACGAAACCCCCGACGCCATCTTCTTGAGGTTTGGATATACGCCGTCCTTCACTCCCCTGAAAAATGCCGATATCTTCCCGAGGGTTTCCAGCATGGTCCGGAGCTTCCCGAGAGAAAGGATATCTATCGAACCGGACTTGCCGATAGGCTCCAGGAAGCCGATGCAGTCGATGTATCCTCCCGTCGGGAAAGAATCCTCGAACATCAGGATCAGCCGCATCTCGTCGGCAAGGAGCTGGCGCCTCCGGATCTCCGACGGGTTGGTGCAGAAGGTCTCATCCTCAACCCTGGATGCAGCGTAATCAGTTGAGCATCTGTCGGATACGATTTTCCGAATCCGGTCAAAACCCAGTTTTTCCTCTACCTTCATCTATTCCGACAGGTTTTTCCCCTCTTCTTCCGACAGGGATGCCCCAAGTTTCAGGGTCAGTTCGTTCAGGTTGCCGATGGGCGTAATCACGCCGGCGTGGACAAACACTATCCCGCCCGTTTCCTCCGACACCACGATCACGTCGGCATCGCTCTCTTCGCTTATGCCGATGGCCGCCCTGTGCCTCATCCCGTAATTGGCGGGAATATCGGTCCTGGAAGTTATGGGGAGGGTGCAGCGGGCCGCAACAATCCTGTTCCCGGAAATCACCATGGCCCCGTCGTGAAGCGGGGAATTCTTGAAGAACAAATTCATTATCAGCCTTCTGCTGATGTCGCCGTCGATCCTGTCGCCGGTTTCCACTATGTGCTCGAGCGACACGTTGTGGGGAAGCACGATGAGGGCTCCCGTCCTGGTCTCCGACATCTGGCGGCAGGCTTCCACTATCTCCGTCCTGGAACTGCTCTGCATCTTGGCCTGCTTGATTCCGAACAGCCTCGACAGTATTGACGCCCCCCGGCGGGTGATTCCCGAATTGCCGCCCACGCGGTTCAGGAAATGGCGGATTTCAGGCTGGAAGATTATGAGGATCGCCAGTACACCCACGTCCAGCAGGGCGTTCATAAGGGCCGTCATCATCCTCATGTTGAATGCGCTCACCACCACCTGGACCACCAGGAGCAGTATCAGGGCGATGAAGATATTGAGCGCCGAGGAATCCCTGATCCAGCGGAAAACCACAAAGATTATCAGGGCCACCATCAAGATGTCCAGTATGTCCACGAAGGACAGTTGCAGGAAACCGAAAATACTCAATATCATATCGTCTGCAAAATTAACAATTTTTATGTTAACTTTGTATGATTATGAATTATCGGGTACTCAAGTTCGGAGGGTCTTCCGTCGCAGACGCAAC
The DNA here is from genome assembly GCA_017437755.1 of Bacteroidales bacterium. Lineage (GTDB taxonomy): Bacteria > Bacteroidota > Bacteroidia > Bacteroidales > UBA932 > Cryptobacteroides. The sequence continues at coordinate 94,852 of JAFRXI010000011.1, read as the reverse complement.
GGCCGTTTCGCGCGTGCTGGACATTGTCGGCAAGGAATCATGCCTGGGAACGCCCGTGGTGATATCTTCCGCCATCAGCGGATGCACCGACGCCCTCATTTCCGGCGACCCGGCCCTGATGGAAATCATCCGAAACCGCCATCTTGCCATCATCGACAGGTTCTTTACCGGCGAGGCGCGCGAGGCCGCGCGGGAGGATTTCCTGGGGACCTTCAGCCTGATGCAGGAAACCGCCCCCCGCGAGGACTGGCTTACCTTCGGCGAGCTGTTTTCCACCAGGATCCTCTACCGCAAACTGGCCTGCGACGGCTTCAACGCCCAGTGGCTGGACTCCAGGAAACTCGTCGTAAAGGGAGATATCCCCCTCACTTACAAAAAGATACGTGAAGCCGTGTCCGGCTCCGATGCCGGGGTTTTCGTAGCGCCCGGCTTCATCGCCTCCAATCCCGACGGCTCCGTCACCACCCTTGGCCGCGGCGGATCCGACTACAGCGCGGCCCTTTACGCCGCCGCCCTGGGGGCCTCGTCGCTGGAAATCTGGACCGACGTCCCCGGGATAATGACCGCCAACCCCAGGAAGGTTTCCATGGCCAGGACCGTCCCGCGCATGTCCTACAAGGCCGCCCTGGACATGGCCGAAGGCGGAGCCAAGGTCCTGTACGCGCCCACCGTGGCACCGGCCATGGAGGCGGGGATCGATATAACGATACTCAACACCTTCAAGCCGGATGGCGGGGGCACAACGGTGTCCGGAGCCCCGTCGGGAAGCGGCTGGACAGGTGTAGCCGACATGGAGACCGCCCCCGGCACGACCCGCCTTACCCTTGTGGGAGAAGGCGGCGACGACATGGCGGCCGCAGCCGAAAGGGTGGCCCAGGCCCTGAAAAAAGACGGCATGGAGCCGCTGTCCATATCATTCGGCGGCGGCAACCTCTTTGTGGACGTGGTCACGGCGGTATCCCCCGTCGCCCTCGAGAGCATCCATCGGGAATTCTTTGAAACGGTTCCGCTGACCACGGTAAACGTCTACATCGCCGGTTTCGGGGCGGTGGGGAAAGCCCTCATGGAAACCATCGGCCGCAGCGCCGGGGCCGTGGCGGAACGCACCGGCAAGAAACTGGTGATAGCGGGAATCGCAAACAGCCGCCAGTATGTTACCGACCTCTCCGGAATCGCCCCCGGCAACGCCGCCTCCATCCTCGAGGAAAAGGGACTTCCCGGATCGTTCACCAGGGCCGTCCTGACGGAAGCCCCCAGGCGGTCGGTATTCGTGGACTGCACCCCCGACAATTCCATATACCTTGAGTATGAGGCACTTCTGGAGAAGGGCATCAACATAGTTTCCTCAAACAGGCGCTCTTTTGCGGTGCCTTTCGTAAAATATGCCGCAATGCATAATGCCGCCCGCCGCAGCGGTGTGTTCCTCCGGTACGAGACCACCGTGGGAGCCGCCCTGCCGGTGATGGAGTCCATTGCCCGCAGCGCAAACAGCTGTGAGGAAATCACTTCCATAGAAGCCGTGGTGTCCTGCACCCTCAACCGCATATTCAGTCAGTACGACGGAACCGAGACCTTCGCCTCGATGGTAAGGAAAGCCTGCAAGGACGGCCTTACCGAGCCCGATCCCAGGATCGACCTCGAAGGCCGCGACGCCCTCCGGAAACTCCTCATCCTCGCCCGCGAGGCCGGGGTTCCGCTCGAGGAAGGCGACGTCACCATCGATCCCGTGGTCCCCGGCGACCTTTCCTCCCTCAGTCTGGAAGACTTCTACCGCCATCTGGAAAGCATGGAAGGCCTCTTTGCCGAGGAATACCGGACCTCCGCCGCAAAGGGATGCCGCAGGAGGTTCGTCGCCGGCCTCCAGAAGGACGGAGACTCCTTCCTCGCCTGGATCGGCATGAGGGACGTGGACGGAAAGCACCCGGCCTATCACCTCAGGGGCACGGAAAACGCCATTATCGTGCGCAGCGCCTTCCACCCCTATCCCCTGGTAATCTCCGGTGCCGGCGAGGGCGCACGCCAGGCCGCATCAAGTTTATTGAATGACATTCTAAAATAGTTGGTAGTTATGAAAGTTGCAGTAGTGGGAGCCACAGGGCTCGTTGGTTCAAAAATGCTTCAGGTCCTCGAAGAGAGGAACTTTCCGGTAACGGAGCTGCTTCCGGTGGCGTCGGAAAGGTCGGTGGGAAGGAAGGTCCTGTTCAAGGGAAAGGAATGGACGGTTATCGGGGCCGACGAGGCCATCGCCCGCAAGCCGTCGCTCGCCATATTCAGCGCCGGAGGCGCCGCTTCCGCCGAACTCGCCCCGCGTTTTGCCGCGGCCGGCTGCCGGGTGGTGGACAACTCCTCGTACTGGAGGATGGATCCCACCAAGAAACTCGTGGTCCCGGAAATAAACGGCGACGTCCTGGAAGCCGATGACTACATCATCGCCAACCCCAACTGTTCCACAATCCAGATGGTCCTGCCCCTTGCTCCGCTCCATAAAGCATTTGGAATCAAGAGGATAGTGGTTTCAACATATCAGAGCGTAACCGGTACTGGCCAAAAGGGAATCGCCCAGCTGGAGGCCGAGCGCCGCGGCGATGCCGAGGGCTCCTACCGCCAGGTATACCCGCACCGCATCGACCTCAACATCCTTCCCCATATCGATTCATTCCTCGACAACGGTTACACCAAGGAAGAGATGAAGATGGTCAACGAGACGCGCAAGATTCTCAGGGACGAGTCAATCGCCGTTTCGGCGACCACGGTCCGGGTTCCCGTGAAGGGAGGCCACTCCGAGTCGGTGAACGTGGAATTCCTGAGGCCCTACACCCTGGAACAGGTCAGGGACCTGATGGCGTCGATGCCCGGCGTGGTGGTCCGCGACGACCCCGCCAATAACGTCTACCCCCTGCCTCTGGACGCCTGGGGACTCGACGATGTCTTTGTGGGCCGCATCCGCAGGGACTTCTCCGCCGAAAACGCCCTCAACTTCTGGTGCGTAAGCGACAACCTCCGGAAGGGTGCCGCCACCAACGCCGTCCAGATTGCCCAGATACTCCTTGAAAAAGGTTTCATACATGCATAAGAATTGCCGGTACCGTTTTTCCACCCTCGGCCATCCGGCCTCGTCCTTCCCAGCCTGTGGCTGGGCCCCTCCCTCTACATGCGAGGGTGCATACGGTTACAAAACGGCACGGCAATTCTACTACTGGCGATATGATTGATTCAGAATTATTTAAAGAGATTCTTTCCATAGATTCCACTACTGGGAAGGAGAGGGCCCTGTCAGATTTCCTGGCGGAGCGGCTCGCTCCCGGGGTGATGCCGGTGAACTGCGGAAAGCTGCGACGCCTTGAGGTGGGCGACGGCACGGAGAACCTCTTTTTAAGCTGGGGCCGTCCCGAGGTGGTATTCTGCACCCACATGGACACGGTGCCGCCGTATATCCCTCCCTCATTCGTAAGGGAAGACGGCTCCCTATGCCCTCCGGAAGAGGCATTCGAGGTTCGCGGGAGGGGCTCCTGTGATGCCAAGGGGCAGATCGTGGCCATGTGGAGCGCCTGCCGGAGGCTTGCCGCGGAGGGCTGCTGCAACTTTGGGCTGCTGCTCCTGAGCGGCGAGGAAACCGGTTCCTGGGGAGCCAAGGCCTTTGCAAAGACCGGCTTCTCCGCTCCCTTCCTGATTATCGGGGAACCCACTGAAAACAAGATGGCAAGCGCATCAAAGGGAACCAAGTCCTTTGACCTGCACTTCTCCGGCGAGGCCTTCCATTCGGGATATCCGGAGTACGGAGTAAGCGCAGTTGAACTTTTCGTGGACTTTATGGAAGACCTCCGGGCACTGGAAATACCTGAGGATGAGGTTTTTGGCAAAACAACATGGAACGTGGGGCTGCTCCGCAGCGACAACCCGCAGAATATCCTCAGCCCGTCGCTGGACTGCCGGATCTACTTCCGGACAACCAAGGCGTCGGATGCATTCATTTCCGAGTGGATGACCCACCCGCGGGAGAGGATGCAGGTAACGCCCCGCGGAGGCGACGCCCCTGCCCGCTATGTCACCCTTGACGGTTTTGACAGCGCTCCGGTATCGTTCGGAAGCGACGCTCCCCACCTTACCGGCTTCGGCCACAAGATAATCTGCGGCCCCGGAACAATCCGGGTCGCCCACCGCCCCGACGAATCAGTTCTCGTGGCCGACCTGGAAAAGGCCTCGGATTTATATGTAAAGATGTATAAAGCCCTTACAGGTAATAATTTATCACACCAATGAAAGTTATAATATCAGGATACGGAAGAATGGGTCACATGGTGGAGGCCCAGCTTGTCAAGCGCGGAATAGAACTCGTCCTCGCGAGCGAGGACATCTGCTCGGTTGACCCGGAGGTTGCAAAGGAATGCGTCTGCATTGACTTTTCCTGGCCGGAATCTTTCCGGAAGAATTACCCCTTCATCGCCCGGAACTTCAAGGCCGCCGTCATCGGAACCACCGGCTGGAACGATATCGCCGCCGACGTTTACAAAGCCTTTGAGGAGGCCGGCACGCCCATGATCCACAGCTCCAACTTCTCCATTGGCGTCAACGCCCTTTATGCGGCGGTCCGCCGCGCTTCAGAAATACTCAAGAAAGGCAACTACACTCCTTCCATCGAGGAAATCCATCATATACATAAACTGGACGCCCCTTCCGGAACCGCCAAGTCGCTCGGCCGCATAGTGGAGGAATCGCTCGGAATCGTCCCGGAAATCTCGTCCGTACGCGAGGGCGAGGTCCCCGGAATCCATACGGTGGATTTCCTGTCCGGCTGCGACCGCCTCACCTTCCGTCACGAAGCCTTCTCCCGCGAGGGTTTCGCCGCCGGAGCCGTAACCGCCGCCCTCCTCACCCAGGGCCTCACCGGTGTCCACGAATTCATTGACCTGATATAATCCTTATCGAGGGAGATTTGCCGGACAGAACCGTTCCGTCGCCCAAAGATATCTTTACCGTAAATGACACATCCAAAGATTTCTCCTGAACTTCGGGAGGAATCTTTCCCGTGTAAAGATACGCTCTTGGGAAAACCAGCGGCGCATAATCTAAAAACTCCCTTACGGACATTCTGTTCAACTCTTTGATGACTTCTTTATCCTTGGTTATCAGGAAAATGTAATCTGGTTCATAGAATTCCAATCGGTAATAATCAGTCAAATCTTCTCCGGGGCCCTTCCCGAATAATGTTTGGTCCGCAAATATCTGAATGCCAGAACAAAGATCCGTCCGATATTCAATCTGAACATCCCGTTGAGAAATTCTGATTTCCGGCGTTTGGCTCTTATTCATCAAATCGCCAAATAGATATCTTGGCTGACAATTCTTCTCTATATACTCAATTATATGTTTTTCTATATCCTTATCAGACGATGACGTATAACCGGAATAATACATTGGAGAATACTCAGCATCGCTTGTCAGCATATCAGAAGTAAAGCTTGTAATGTCCAAACATAGCCGCAATTGTTTAACTGGCACCTCTCCGTCTATTGGAAGAAAAGCCCCATACGCCCCCTGAAATGCAGTGAGAGACAAATACGAACATGCCCTGTTGTAAAAATCATATGTCCATTCATATCTAACTCCCGGAGCAATCTTTTCCATACACGAACATGTAAGGAGCAACAAAAGGAGCAGCGAAAAAACGAATCTATTCTTCATATTCGTTGAAAGAATAATATATAGTCTTATTGTTTACATACCCGTTCCAATTTGCTGAAGACGATATGGAATACCGCCCATTATCATTCTGCCCATCATACCCAATTCATTAACAAATTCTGTCCAAGAACCGGAGGGAATCGCTTGTCTCCGGATACTGCAATCCGTATCACGGTGAATTATTTAATGATTTTTAATATATGGCCAATATATGGATTAATTTTTATTTTTCCAAACACGCCTTGATAAAAATTTGTTTCGGGAGAAACATTCCCCTCACGCACCTTCCGAATTTCAGGTTGCAAAAGCATGTAACCAAAAACTTTCACTATATTTGAAAAATTTTTAATCATGATACAGTTCAAAGGCTGCGGAACAGCAATGTTCACCCCCTTCAAGGAGGGGGATGTGGACCTTGAAACATTTGCTGCAACCGTCAGGCGGCAGGTCAGCGGCGGAGTGGACTTCCTGGTACCACTGGGAACCACCGGAGAGACTCCCACCCTGACCGACGAGGAAAAACTCAGCGTTCTGCGTACGGCAAGGGAAAACGCCGCCGGTCTCCCCATAATGGTGGGAGTCGGCACCAATTCCGTTGCCGGAACACTCGCCAACATGCAGCTGCTGGAGGAGGCCGACGCCTTCCTGGTGGTGGTTCCCTACTACAACAAACCGCCCCAGCGGGGAATGTACGAGTACTTCAAAACCATCGCCGCAGCCACGTCCAAGCCCGTTTTCATCTATAACGTACCCGGACGGACCGGGGCCAACATCGACTCCGCCACAACTCTCGCCCTTGCCCGCGACATCCCCAATATCGCCGGTATCAAGGAAGCTTCGGGGAAAAAGGACCAGATCCTGGAAATCCTCGCAGGAAGGCCGGAAGGGTTCTCCGTCCTCAGCGGCAACGACGACGATACCCTCTTCATGATGAAAAACGGCGCCGACGGCGTCATCTCCGTAGCTTCCAACATCGCCCCCCGGGAGATGTCGTCCTTTGTGGGCGCTGCCGCTGACGGACGCATGGACGAAGCCGCCGCAATGGAGGAAAGGCTCCGCGAACTGTTCAGGGTCCTTTTCATCGAGCCCAATCCCATCCCCGGCAAGGCCGCCATGGCAAGGCTGGGACTGATGGAGAACTCTCTCAGGTTGCCGCTCGTTCCGGCCACCGCCAAAACCGAAGGAATAATTGCTCAAACACTGGAAGAATTATGGAAGAAATGACCCTGGAACAGTTTAACTATTTCATGGACGACCTCGAAAAGGGCGTCATACGCGTAGCGGAAAAGATTGAAGGCGAGTGGGTTGTGAACGTGTGGGTAAAGGAGGCCATACTCGAGGGCTTCCGCCTGGGGCGGATTACGGACATGTCGCAGGGACAGTTCCCTTATTTTGACAAATCCACCTTCCCGGTAAGGAATTTCAAGGCGGAGGACGGCGTTCGCATCGTCCCCGGCGGGACCAGCATCCGCCGCGGCGCCTACCTTGCCCCCGGCACCATAGTGATGCCTCCGGCATACATCAACGTCGGCGCCTACGTGGGCGAGGGCACCATGGTCGACTCGCACGTTACCATCGGCTCCTGCGCCCAGGTTGGCCGCAATATCCATATTTCCGCCTCGACCCAGATCGGCGGCGTCCTGGAGCCTGCCGGAGCCCTGCCCACCATAATCGAGGACGGCGCCTTCATCGGCGGCAACTGCGGAATCTATGAAGGGACCGTCGTCCAGGAGGGTGCCGTAATCGCTTCAGGAGTGATAATCACTTCATCCACAGCTATTTTCGACGCCACTACCGGAGAGTTCATCCGCCGCAACGAGGACGGCCGGATAGTGGTTCCCGCCGGCGCTGTTGTGGTTTCCGGCAGCAAGCCCATAGTGCGTGACGGAAAACCGCTCGCTTCCGGCGTGCACCTCTACTGCCCCGTCATCGTAAAATACCGCGACGAAAAGACCTCCGGCTCCGTACGCCTGGAGGACATGCTCAGGTAACTCCCCAATATACGTGAAGCCGACCCGCCTAAATACCTATTTTGGGGTATTTGAGACGGTTCGTGGATTGCATACCTTTGTATGCTTTATATATGTCCTGCAAAACTGTCCATATCTTGGCGGCTGTCGCGGCCATTCTTCTCCTTGCAAGCCGGGAAGGCAATGCCGCACCTGCAACCGGAAGGGTGGTTGCCGTGATAACGGAGAAGGACGGGACTCCGCTCAAGGGCGCGGTGGTCAGCATAAAACAATACGGCCTCTGGGCCATGTCCGACGACCTCGGCAAGGCCGTGATAACCAAGGTACCGGCAGGAAAAGTTACCCTGGAATGCTCCATGCTGGGTTATGTCACCAAGGAAACCGACGTCACGGTAAGCCCTGGACAAGCCTCCGGTGACAAGCCAGTCAGCATCGCCCTTGAAGTAATGTCGTTTGCAATCGACGACGTGGTGGTGGTTGCAACCAGGGACAAGAATACGGAATCGACGGTATCGCATATCGGCCGCCAGGCCATCGACCACCTCCAGGCCACGAGCCTCCAGGACCTGTTGCAACTCCTCCCCGGAAAGGTGGTAACTGCCAATCCGTCACTTACTTCCCCTTCGGCCTTCACCAACAGGACACTTGACAGGTACGACTCAAACAACGCCTTTGGCGCATCCGTCATGGTGGACGGAGTGCCGGTTTCAGGAAATGCCGACATGAACACCCGGGGAGGAAGTTACTCAACCGCCGGAGGCGGGGTGGACCTCCGTTCCATCGGAACCGACGACATAGAAAGCGTGGAAGTGGTCAGGGGTATTCCTTCCGCTGAATTCGGCGACCTTTCTTCCGGAGCCCTCATAATTAACAGTCTCTCAGGCATTTCCGATCTCAAACTAAAGGCGAAGATATTCCCCGGGGTCAGGCAGGCATACGCAGGAAAGGGTTTCAAACTGGGCCGGAGCGGCTCTCTCAACGTCAACCTCGACTATGCCGACGGAAAGTCCGACCCCCGCTACACCACCGACACTTATCGCCGGGCCCTGGGCTCCGTCCTCTGGACGGTCAGCGCCGGGGAAAGGGCCACATTCACCACCAAGCTCTCCTCCACCAACGTCTATGACTGGAGCGGCGCCGACCCTTCGGAGGTGGTCAAGGACGTTTGGAAGAAAACCCGCGAAAACGGTCTCACACTGTCGCACGGAGGACGTTTCACCACCGATATGCTGCTTCTGAGGAATCTCAGGTACGACCTCTCCTTCTCCTGGAAAAGGTCATGGTCTCACACCAGGACGCTGGTTTCAGGGATGCAGCCGCTGATTGACGCCAGGGAAGAAGGTACGTATCAGACGGTTATGCTTCCAAAGCAGTACTACGGCTGCGGCGGAACCCTGGGCATCCCGCTCGGCGCCTTTGCCAAGGTCTCGGACTCTTTCAACCTGAACACCCCCAAGGGACGGTTCAAGAACCGGTTCAACATAGGGGCCGAATACCGGATGGACGGCAACGTGGGCCCCGGATTCCGGAACGACGACCCCGCCCTGCCACTTTCCGCATCGCCTTACCGGGCAAGGGTTTTTTCAACCATACCGTTCCTCCACCAGTTGTCCGCCTATGCCGAGGACAACTTCACCATCAGCCTTTCCCGGAGCGGGGAATATCCCCGGATCAAAGGCCAGGTGGGAGCCAGGTTCACCGCCATCCAGCCCGGCAGGAAGGAGGCGATGGCGTCGGTTTCTCCCCGTATCAACCTGTCTTTCAGTCCTTTCCAAAAGCTCGACATAAGGGCCGGATTTGGTATAGCGGAGAAAGTCCCGTCGCAGCTGATGCTCTATCCGGACGTCTCATGGCTGGACCTTATGAACGTAAACGCCATGAAAAGCAACAAGTATCTGGGCGTTTACACAACCCGGATATTCGACCACTCGCCGCAGGATCTCCGCCCCATGCGCAGCGCCAAGGTGGAACTCGGGGTGGATTTTTCCATCTGGAAAGGCTCGGCCTTTTCAATTATCGCCTATCTCGACCGCGTCAGGGACGGCTTCGGGTCATCCAACAGGGAGTGGTTCCCGGTCGTTTTCCCCCGATGGAACGCCGAGGATGTGATACTCAAGGACGGCGAGCCGGACTACGACAGGGAACACCCTTCCGTAATGGACACCACCCTGGTCAACAACACCCGGATGGCCAATACCGACGTCCACCTGTCCCGCGGCGTGGAAATAGACTTCAACCTGGGGAAGATTTCCGCCACCGGAACGGCCTTCTTCCTCGGCGGGGCCTGGCAGGAAACCAGGTACTATTCCTCCAACGACATCTACAATCTCCCCAAGGGAAGCTCCCCTGCCTACCCAAAGATATATTTTGTCTATCCGGCCGGGGCCAGGGAGAATCACTACAAACAGCTTACGGGCACGCTCCGGGTAATCCAGGGCATTCCGGCCATCGCATTCGTGGTGTCCCTGACCTTGCAGGCAACCCTTATGGACTGGTCCAAAAACCGGATCGACCTGGGGGCTCCCATCGGCTGGCTGAACTCCGAAGGATACCATCCATTATCGGAGGAACAACTTAAGGATGAAGACCTTACAATCTACGGCCACAAGGTTCAGGACAACTTCTACCAGCCTTCGGCATATTCCGGCAGGGCCGAGACATGGCCGTCGCTCTGGACCGTCAACCTGCGTGTAACCAAGGAAGTGTCCAGAAAATTCAACCTTTCTTTCTATGTCAACAACCTGTTTTTCTCCCAGCCCTGGCAGCGGAGTTCCATCTCCAGCACCAAGGTCGAGAAAAATGCCAATTATTTCTCCTACGGCTTTGAAATTTCACTTAATCTATAATATCATGAAAAAATCCATCTCTATCATCGCAGCTGCGGCTGCGCTCGCAGGAGCCTTTTTCTTCTCCTCCTGCAACCGGAAAGAGGTTGCTTCCATCCCCGAGGTGAAAGTCCAGGTGAACATGCCCGCCGACTTTCCCGAAGATGCTGTATTCAACGGCACAGTCGTCATGATCAATCAGGGCACCAAGGCCATCCTTGAAGCAGTGGCGGAAAACGGCGTAGCCTCCTTCAAGAAAGTTCCCTACGGCGTATATAATTTCTCAGCCTCCTGGGTCCTTCCCAATGCCGATTTCAAGGCCATGGCACCGGAACTTGCCGCAGACCTTACGTCTGATATCATCTTTAACAGCAGCACCATCGCGGCCACCCTGGCCACCGATGCCGATGCGGCCGAGCCTGTGGTCCTGAACCTTGCCTGGAGCGTTCCCAGCAGCCTTGTGATAAGCAGGTTGTACAACTTCGGGACCCTCAACCTGGCCAACAAGGCCTTCAACATCGACAAGTATCTGGAAATCTACAACAACAGCAATGAAACCCAGTACGTGGACGGCCTGTTCCTTGGCGAAGCCTATGGCAGCGCCGTTTCACCCAGTCCGTATACCGATGTAACTACCGCAGACGTATGTTATCTCCAGAGGGTTGTACGCATCCCCGGAACCGGCAATCAGTATCCCGTGGAGCCCGGCAAGAGCATCGTGGTTGCACAGAATGCGATGAACCACATCAAAGCCGATGTTGTCACCAATACCGTGGACCTCTCCGGGGCCGACTTTGAATGCTACGTACAGGGCGCCCCGGCATCCATGTTCCCCGCCGACAATGCCGACGTTCCCAATATCGAGGAGATTTTCGGGGCCAGCAATTCCGCAGCCAAGTTCTTTGCCGGGCAGGGGACTGTTCCCGTTCTCTTCAAAATGGACCTGGACGCTTTCTATTCACTTAATATGATTCTCGCCCCCGGGACCGATGCCTATGGATCACAATATGCCTTCTCTTGCAAGGCCCTTCCGGTGTCCGCGATAATCGACGCCGTGGATACGTACAGGGTAGGTTTTGAAAACCGCGCTTCGGACCATGTCCCTTCATCGGTCGACGCCGGACGGGCAGCCGTCAACCAGAAGAACATCTCCCTCAGGAAGATAGCCTACTTTACGGAAGACGGCAGGGCTGTCCTTCAGGACACCAACAACTCCACCAATGACTTTGTAATCGCTGAGTCCACCGACGGAAGCGTCCTGGTTCCCCGCAAGTACGACCTCGTTCAGATCCAGCCCGCCGACTGACAATGATTCGCCCCTGCGCAATAGCCATTGCTGCGGCCCTTCTGGTCCTGCCGGAGATCCCTTCGGCAGGACAGGAGGGGCGTAACCCTGCCGCCCTCGGCGTCGCCCCCGACCCCGGAAAGGGGCGGACCCAGGGCGAATTCTCCTATTTGGGCGGCTCTTTCCGCCGGCCCCAGGAGAGCCGTTCCGTCATTTCCTACGGAGGGTCCTCGGAGGGTTCCCACACCATTGGCAAAATCCGCCTCCAGGGCAGTTTCCGCTATACCGAAGAGCGACATCAGGGGCACTGCTGGAGCGATGTCTCCGACCCGTATTCCGGGAATCCCTACATCGTAGGAGGCGATGTCCCCGGGGCTTACACCGCCCAGAAGTTCGACTTTGCAGCCACCGGAGCATCCCTGAAGCTGCTAGACCGTCTTTGGGCCGGAGTGGGGATAAAATACAAGGTGGGGGATTTCTCCCGGTCCGACGACCCCAGGACCAGGAGCCAGAGGGCCGACTACGGGATATCCCCCGGGATCATCGTCGACCTTGGGAAGGGCCATTTCACCGGGCTTTCCCTCAGCTGGTCCCATCACAAGGAAAAGATGGTGTCGCCGGTTGCCAAGGGGGCACCGCTCGATGCATTCAAGTACTACGATTTCAGGGGCCTGGCCGAATACAAGCCCGTGGGCCTGCTGCTGTTTTCAAGGCGGTTTATCGGGAACACCCTGTCCGGAAGCGTCCTGTATGGGGGTTCCTCTGTTTCAATGAATTGGCTTACCGAGGCCGGAGCGTCATACCGGCATGAGGACGTAACCGGACATACCGGCGAGAATCCCGGAGACTGGTCGGAAACCACGGCTTTCCTGAATGGCTCCCTTTCCGTCGGGAAGGAATCTTTCTCTCTTTCAGGCCTCGCCGCATGGGGCTCCTCCCTTCAGAATTATCAGGAGCAGCAAACCTCCCTGAACAGCGAAGGGATAATGGAAATGACCTGGAAGACACTTCTTTCCAATGTCTACTATAAAACCCGTAAGGCAGAGGCCTCCCTTTCCTGGAGCCACGCCAAGGCGGGATTTGCTTCCCGCCGAGCCACCGCAGGGTGGACCTTCCTTTCCAGGGAATACCTGATGCCATATTCCTTTGTCCGTACAGGAGCCGTATCCGTTCTTTACAACGAGAGCTTCAATCTGGCTAAGGGCCTCCTCGCCGGAGCCTCTCTGGGCTTTTCCGCCCCGGTCGGGAACGCCATCTCGCTTGCTCCCGAACTGGACTCAAAGCCCGTAATCCGGGACAACGTGGTAATTCCCGACTACGATTATCTCTCCTCGATGGTGCTCCGCACGGGTATTGACGCAACCTGGGATTTCCGCATAGGCCGCGGAAGATATTTCATCCAGGCCGGCGCGGAATGCGCACATTCCTTCAGCGGCCTGGGAGACCGCATTTCAATTTCAGTGAATCTTGGATTCCGGCACGGCCGCTAAAGATCCGGGACCGGTATCAGCTCTGCAGGACCGGTAAGGTAGACTCCGGTGAAGGTATGATTCCCGGGGCGGAACGCTACGGCCAGGCGGTCGCCGCGGCGAGCGGTGACATCGTATGAAACGGCGTCAGCATCGCGTAGCGACGGCTCCACCCCACGAATGCAAGCAGCTATGGCAGAGGCGGTTATCCCCGTCCCGCAGGCGAGGGTCTCGCCCTCCACGCCTTTCTCGAAGGTCCGAACGTGAAGTCCGTCGGGATGCACAGACACAAAGTTGACATTGGTTCCTTCGGGGGCAAACCGCGCATCGTGACGCAGAACCGGGCCGCAGGCCTCTACGTCAACCTTGTCGACATCGTCACTGAAGACCACAAGATGCCTTGTCCCTGTATTGAGGAACAGTCCTTCAGGATATTCCCTGAATCCGTCCACGTCTATCATGCCCAGCTTCACCGTCCACTCCCGGTCGCCGTTCCGGGACAGGATTTCCCCGGTATGCAGGCCGTCAGGGGCAAGGAACCGGTACACCGGGCCCTCCGAAGGCCTTATCCCAAGGCTGTCGGCAAAGGCCACTATGCAGCGCCCTCCGTTACCGCACATCATCCCCCCGGTGCCGTCGGGGTTGAAGAACTCCATGGAGAAGTCATAACTCCCGCCCTTGTCCAGTATCATCAGACCGTCGGTACCATACTTCCCGCAAAGCTCCTGGATCACAGGCACTTCCCGGTAACGCTCCACCCCGCCCCCGCGGCCGTCCAGGGCCACGAAGTCGTTGCCGGCGCCCGAAAACTTATACAACGTCATAACGACCTCCGTATTACGTCCGACAGCAGCTTGACCCCGGGTTCCATGCGGTCCATGTCGATATAGGAGAAATTGAGTCTCATGGTGTTGCAGTGGCTTCCGTCAGCAAAGAAGAACGAGCCGGCAACGTAGGCCACACCCTCTGAAAGGGCCGTGTCGTACATCTTCACGGTGTCAACCCCTTCCGGAAGGGTCACAAACAGGAAGAGCCCTCCCTCCGGGTGGGTCCAGGTAACGCCCTCTGGCATGTATTTTTCCAGAAGGCCAAGCATAATGTCCCTTCTTCCGCGATATAACTCCCTGGTTTTCAGAAGGTTCCGGTCCAGTTCTCCGCTCCCCAGGAACTCCGCGGCCATGTACTGGTCAAACACAGGAGGACACAGGTCGAGCGCCTGCTTGCAGATATATATCTGCTCCAGCAGCTCCTGCGGACCCAGTATCCAGCCCAGCCTGAACCCTGGGGCGAAAACCTTGGAGAAGGATCCCAGATGAAGGGTCCTCTCCGGAGCCAGGGAATAGATTGTGGGAACATCTTCTCCCTCGTACCGCAGTTCCCTGTAGGGACTGTCCTCAACTATCAGGAAATCCTCCCTCCTTGCCCTTTCCACAAGGTCCTTCCGCTCCTCCAGCGTCATCGTCTCACCCGACGGGTTCCCGAAATCCGGAATCACATAGAAGAATTTCGGCTTCCTTCCGGCAAGGCCCTCCTCAGTAACGGCCTCGGCACGATAGGCCCGGAACGACTGCAGCGCCCCAAGATAGGTTGGCGCCGTCACCTCAACGACGTCGCCGGGATTGGCCAATATCCTGGTGCACACGTCGATTCCCTGCTGCGACGAGGTTGTAATCTGCACGTTTTCAATGGATACGCCGTTTCTCCGGGCAATCAGTTCCCTAAGCTCGGGAACGCCCTGCGTGGCACCGTATTGCATGGATTTGGCCCCGTATTTCCGGACGACGGCTTCAGCCAGGGCGCCCATCCCGTCCAGCGGGAAGGTTTCCGCCGAAGGATATCCTCCGGCGAAAGAGAATATCGCCGAAAGGTCCACCTTGCGGAAAATCTCCCTCACCGGAGACCTCATGAAGGACGGAACGTCATCAGAAAAGAAACGGCTGTAATCCATTTTCCCTGTTGTTTTCGAATCAGCCGCCATCGTTTCTCCACCCTCGGCCTCCGGCCTCGTCCTTCCCACGGCTTCGCCGCGGGCCCCTCCCTCTACATGCGAGGGTGCATACGGTTCCGAAACGATGCGGCTGATTCTTAATCTTTTACATCAATTTTAATCTGAAGCTCTTCCAACTGGATATCATCTATCTCGGAAGGGGAGTCGATCATTACGTCGCGGCCCTGGTTGTTCTTGGGGAAGGCGATATAATCCCTGATGGATTCGTTGCCGCCGAACAGGGCGCATACCCTGTCAAAGCCGAACGCCAGGCCTCCGTGGGGCGGAGCGCCAAAACGGAAGGCGTTGATAATGAAGCCAAACTTGTATTCCGCCTCCTCTGGGCCTATTCCAAGGACCTCGAACATCCTCTTCTGGACGTCGGCATTGTGGATACGGATTGAGCCGCCGCCGAGTTCCGAGCCGTTGAGCACAAAGTCATAGGCATTGGCGCAGACCTGCTCGAGGTCTTCCTTGCGGTTGCTGTAGAAGAGGGCCTCGTGCTCCGGCTTGGGGGCCGTGAAGGGGTGGTGCATGGCGTAGAAGCGCTGGGTTTCGTCGTCCCACTCAAGGAGAGGGAAGTCCACGATCCAGAGCGGAGCGAAGACCTTGGGATCCCTGAGGCCCAGGCGGCCGCCCATCTCAAGACGGAGCACGCCAAGCTGGGTCTGGGTCTTCCGCTTGGGGCCGCAGAGAACCAGCACCAGGTCGCCTTCCTTGGCACCGGCCTCGCATGCAACGGCCTTCAGCTCCTCGGGAGAATAGAACTTGTCAACCGACGACTTGACCGTTCCGTCGGCGTTCAACTTGATGTAAACCAGGCCTTTGGCTCCAACCTGAGGGCGTTTTACCCAATCTGTGAGTGCGTCGGTCTCCTTGCGGGAATACCCCGCCGCCCCGGGAACGGCGATTGCTCCCACGTAGGGCACGCTGTCAAACACGGAGAAGCCGTGCCCCTGCACCATGGGTGTAATCTCGTGGATATCCATGCCAAAGCGGACATCGGGCTTGTCGGAACCGTAACGGTCCATGGCGTCGAACCAGCTCATGCGAGGAAGCGGATTGGGTATATCCACGCCCAGGACGTTCTTGAAAAGCGTCCTCATCATGCCCTCGAAGGTGTTCAAGACGTCTTCCTGCTCAACGAAGGACATCTCGCAGTCTATCTGGGTGAACTCGGGCTGGCGGTCGGCGCGGAGGTCCTCGTCACGGAAGCAGCGGACAATCTGGAAATAGCGGTCGTAGCCGGCCACCATCAGCAGCTGCTTGAAGGTCTGGGGGCTCTGCGGAAGGGCGTAGAACTGGCCCGGATTCATGCGCGAAGGCACCACAAAGTCGCGGGCTCCCTCGGGGGTGGACTTGATGAGATAAGGGGTCTCGATCTCCATGAAGCCCTTGGAATCCAGATAGTTCCTAACCTCATGGGCCATCCTGTGCCTGAGTTCCAGGGCCTTGCGGAGAGGCTCCCTCCTGAGGTCCAGATAGCGGTATTTGGCACGGAGGTCTTCGCCTCCGTCGGTATCGGTCTCAATGGTGAAAGGAGGCGTTGCCGCCTTGTTCAGTATGTTGATTTCCTCAAGGCGGATCTCTATGTCACCCGTTGCCATCCTGGGGTTCTTGCTCTGGCGCTCAATCACCTCTCCGGTGGCCTGGATCACGAATTCCCGGCCCAGCGAGGTGGCCTTTTCCACCAGGTCGGCATCCGCGTCCGCCTCAACCACCAGCTGCGTAATGCCATAGCGGTCCCTGAGGTCTATGAATGTCATGCCTCCGAGCTTACGCGATTTCTGTACCCATCCGGCTAGAGTCACCCTCTGCCCTGCGTTCCCAATGCGGAGTTCCCCGCAAGTGTGTGTCCTGTACATGTCGTTAATTAATTTGCAACCTCAAAGATAACGATTTTCGCGCGAATAGCGTTCCCGCGCTTGTGTTTTTGACATATTTAGCATATTTTTAAATCTGAAATCT
This sequence comes from Bacteroidales bacterium, assembly GCA_017437755.1. Lineage (GTDB taxonomy): Bacteria > Bacteroidota > Bacteroidia > Bacteroidales > UBA932 > Cryptobacteroides. Next base: position 77,666 of record JAFRXI010000011.1, on the reverse strand, counting down.
ATTTGGATCGTAAAACCCATGGACAGACGGAAATTCTTGAAAGCATCGGTTTTGGAGGCGGCGGGACTGGCTGTGGCGCCGGCGATGCTGGCGCAGGAGGTGCGGGCCGGGGTCATTGTTCCCGGTGAGGTCTATACTGACGGCAAGCGGGCAAACGTCTCGGCCGACGTGGATAAGCACCTGAAGGTCTCCGGCTATGTGAAGGAGCCGTCGCACCGCATTCCCGTGGTGGCCGAGGCCGACGTGGTTGTGGCTGGCGGAGGAGCGGCCGGGGTTGCCGCGGCAGTTTGCGCCGCCAGGCAGGGGGCCTCTGTGATCCTTGTGGAAAAAGCCAATTTCCTGGGCGGGCTCTGGACCGGAGGTCTGGTTCTGCCGGTGCTGGCCACCCACGGCAAGGGAAAGGTCGCGGCCTGGGACAAGGCAACCGGCGGATTCTGCTCCGAAATGTGCGACACCCTGCTCGCCAACGGCTGGGCCACCAATCCCCTGAATCCCCTTGCCGAGCCGGAAGCGGCCAAATACCTGCTGGAGAAGACTTTAGCCGACGCCGGTGTGAGAATCCTCTACAATTCCACCGTGGCCGGAGTGGTGATGTCCGGCAACAGGATCGATTGCGTCCTCGTGGACTGCAATACCGGCCGCATCGCCCTCAGATGCAAGGTTGCCGTGGATGCTACCGGAGACGGACTTCTCTTCAGTTTTGCAGGCGACCCGTACGAGGCACGGCGCTATCACATGAGCACGTCGTACCGCCTTGCCGGGGTCTCTTCAGACGCGTCTTTCTGCATGCGTACGCCCGTTCCCCAGATGCGGTATTCCACTTACGGGACGCGTGAGGCCGTGGACGGCCTGGACATTTTCGCCGTTTCCCAGACCCAGAGGGAGCACCGGCTTGCCGTCTGGGAAAAGATTGAGCAGAAGAAAAAGGAACCCGGATTCGAGGACATTTTCCTGATGGAACTGGCTCCCGTCACTGGCGTGAGGGTTACCAGGGTACTGGAAAGCCTGCATAACGTAACCCTGGAAGAATCAATGGAATGGACTGAGTTTGACGATGTTGTAGGAATGAGCGGCATGTGTGACCCGTTCACCTACAAGGGCCGCAGGATCGAGAAAAAGGACCGCCCCATCTGGCAGATTCCGTACCGGTCCCTCCTGCCGCGGGAAACCCGGAACCTGCTGGTGGCGGGACGATGCTTCGGTTATGACCAGGGGATTACCTGGGACGCACGAGAGATATCAACCTGCATGGTCACCGGGCAGGCAGCAGGCACGGCAGCGGCAATGGCGGCCGCCTCCGGATGCGCCGCAAGCGAGATAGACGTCTCCTATCTGCAGGGTCGCCTCAGGGCCGCATCGGTCCGTCTGGAATTCTGATAATGAAACTGTTATAATACATGGAAGTAAGAGCAAAAAAAGCCTTGGGGCAGCATTTCCTTACCGACCAGAAGGCGGCCAGGGCGATTGTGGATGCCCTCGCCGGACCAGGCGATACCCTTGAGATAGGTCCGGGAATGGGGGTGCTTACGCAGTATCTGCTCCAGCGGGAAGACATCAACCTCAAGATGGTGGAACTCGACGGGGAGTCGGTGGAATATCTCCTTACGCATTTCCCGGGAATGCAGGGACGGCTCATCCAGGCCGATTTCCTGAAGCTCCACCTGGAGAAATTCTTCCCCGGCAGCTTCAGTATCATAGGCAATTTCCCCTACAACATATCCTCGCAGATCTTCTTCAAGGTGCTGGATTACAAGGACTCTGTACCGGAAGTGGTTTGCATGGTGCAGAAGGAGGTGGCCGAGCGGATAGCCGAACCTCCGGGAACCAAGACATACGGCATCCTTTCCGTTTTCCTGCAGGCCTGGTACGATATCGAATACCTGTTCACCGTGGGCCCCGGCGCCTTTGCCCCGCCTCCCAAGGTGCAGAGCGCCGTAATACGCCTCCGCAGGAACGGTCGCACAGACCTCGGCTGCGACGAGGCCCTTTTCAGGAAAATAGTCAAAGCCTCCTTCGGACTGCGGAGGAAAACCCTTCGCAACTCCCTGAAACCGCTGGTGACCGAAACGTCCATCCTCCAGGACCCGGTATTCGACCTGCGTCCCGAGCGGCTGGACGTGGAAGACTTTGTGGAACTTACCCTGAAACTCTCCCGCTAGAAGCGTATGGCGAACGATGCGCCGTAATATCCCGTAAAGGGATCGCATACGGGGACGAGGGCGACCCCGGCCCCTTTTTCATCGAACAGGAAGCGGCGCCACCCGGGCTTCATCGTATCCTTGTTCCAGGAGTCTACCCTCAACCACCGGTGCACCGGAGGAAGCAGCCACCGGCCCACGTTGGCACAGAGAATCCCAACCCCGGCTCCCATCAGCACATCGCTGAACCAGTGATAGTTACGCCTTATCCTCATGAAGCCCACCCCTCCGGCGACGGCATAGGCCCCGGTGCCCCAGCCCCAGCCGTACTCTATCCTTGTGAGTTCGGCCCCGGTAAATGACACCATGGTGTGTCCGGAGGGGAAGGAGCGGTAGTTGGAGCCGTTGGGCCGCAGTGTATGGAACGCCGGCTTGGCTGCGCTGCTCACTGCCAGAAGCGTGAGGTAGCTGATTGACGTTTCAATCATTATGTCCACAAGATGATGCCTCGACGGCACCCCGCAGGCCTTCAGCCCCACGACCATGGTCACAGGGACGTACTGGACCACGTCGTCAAAATCGAACCGCTTTGCGTCGGGGTCTCCCAGACGGTCGTGTATCCGCAAGTCCCAGGTATCATGGGCGGCATAATGGACGGCCAGGCCGGAACCCATCAGGACGGTGGGGGCTATCAGCTGCGTCCAGTGGAAAGCCGAGCTGTCCCTCACCTGGCCGGTAAGGGGCAGCAGGGCTGTCACAAATGCCGTCAGTACCGAAACGTAGCGTCTCATGGAAGTGACTATTCCTCAAGCCAGGCTCCGAGTTCGGAATAGATCTTTTCCGCCATGAAAGCCATTCCGTTGGCATCGGGGTGCACTCCGGAATACTTGGTCATGTATTCGGTGTCCATGTAGCCGTTCACGGCCAGGAAATCCACGGTGCGGGCGCCATAGTGGTCGGCCACCTTCTGGATGGTCTTCTGCATTCCGGCCGAGATGCAGTCGCCTATTATGCAGACCACCTTTACGGAAGGATACCTGACCTTGATCATCTGCATCAGCTTGACATATGCCGAGAGGAAGGTGTTGTAGGGCAGGCCCTCCGATGCCGTGATGGTGGTGGCGGCGTCGGCCTGGGCGAATACCGAGTTGAAGATCGCGTCGGACGGGGCCGCACTGCCCCTCATCTGGTATCCCGGCGCCAGTTCCTCGCCGGTATTGTGTCCGTAGTCGTTGGTGCCGCCGTGTATGAAGATGATGTCGGGACGGCCCACGCCGGAGCACTCAATGAACCGGGTGCAGTAGTCGCGGTTGAACCAGTACTGGTCGGCCTTGGACTGGTCGAGCGTCTGGGTCACTGTGGTGTTGCCGAAGGAGATGTTCAGGTCAATCCGGGCGTTCTTCATGTGCTTGTAAATCACCCGGTGCCACCAGGTCTTGTCCACCGACGACACGTCGCAGTTGTTATTGTTGGGGTAGTGCGTTGAATACCCCTGGAGCACCCATCCGTGGAATGTGGAGATGGAATCGCCTATGATGCTGACCCTCTTGGTGTTCTTGGGCTTGGGATCGGTGTCGGCAGGGACTGTTGTAAGGACGGGATACCTGTCGTCTCCGGCCTTCCAGGAGTCACCGTCACCCTTGCCCTCGTTCAGAAGCGACAGCAGGGTTCCGTCGGAGAACTGCGCCGCCGTAAGGCCGCGGCAGCCGTTCCTGGTTTCCTTGGAGTCGCTGCCGGCTGCACAGAAGGTGAACGACGCGTCGTAATGGCAGTTGGTATAGGGGGTTCCGGATGCGGAATTGCGCCCGAGGAAACTTCCGTAATACTTTAAGGATGAATTTATTACAGGAGCATTCCGATAAAGCACGTCGGCCGGAGCCACGGACACGTAGCAGTTCTCGACAGAAGCCGAGGCCACGCTCTGGTATGCCAGCAGCCCGGCCAGGGCGCCTATGCTTTCCGAGACTCCCGACACCATGGCGGGACGGGCGGCGCAATTGGCAATCCTGGGGGTTCCGGAACCCTGGCAGAATCCCACCAGACCTCCGGCCAGGGCATAGTTCGACCCGTTCTTGCCGGTTGCCCTTACCTCGCAACCGGCTGCATAGCAATTGGTTATGGAGGCTGAAGCACCTGATCCCGTGCTGAAGATACCCACAATGCCGCCAGCCTCGTACTGGGCGGACACGTCGCCGTAGGATGCACACCTGTTGATGGTTACGGATCCGGACGAGTTCACCCTGCCCACAATTCCGCCGGCATCCTCGCCCTTTGTGGTTACGATACCCTTGCCGCTCAGCAGGCATCCCTCAATTACGCCTTCGGTTATATAGGCCACCATGCCTCCGGCATACTTGGTCCCGGCCGACACTATGGCCCCGCAGCTGCAGTTCCTGATGGCGCTTCCGCTCCCTGTGAGGTTGGCCACGATGCCGCCAGCGTAATACGAGCAGCTGACGGTTGAACCCGCTGCCACTGTGCAGTTTTCAACGACCGTCGAAATCGCCGTTCCGGCAATGCCGCCGCAGTGGTTGCTTACCGCCGAGACGTTCCCCTTGAAAGAGCAACCCTTTATGGTGCAGCTTGTGGGACGGCCTATGATACCTGCGGTATAGGAATAGTTGCTGACGTTTCCTGAACTGAATATCTCCCCTTCCACCGAGCAGTTTTCAACAGTGGTTCCGGAAGCGTGACCTACTATGGCACAGTATCCTCCGTTTGTCCTGAGATGCAGCTTGCGGAAATTGAGGCCGCTGATGGAAGCTCCGTCGCAGTACAGGAACGGACATGCCGGAGTGGTATCGGTCTTGAAGATCACCACATTGTCGAGCGTGTAGCCACGTCCGTCGAAATGACCCTTGAACGGCAGTGATTCCGACGCGCCGAAAACAGGCATGTCAAAGACGCTCAAATCCAGGTCCGCACCAAGGGCGTACCATGCCGAGGCTCCGGCCTCGTCGGCATTGGCCTTTGCGGCGGCCTCGGCCCAGTTCTCCTTGCTCCGGATGAGGTAAGGATTTGATTGAGTGCCCTTTCCGGCAAGTTCGGCACTGGTGCTGATGGCGTTCAGCTGGCACACGGTGCGGCGTTCCATGGCCAGCGGTTTCTCGGCCTCCCTCCTGGATCCGGCAATCTCCACATCTCCCGTCAGGAAAGCGTACGAGAAGGTGATGTTTCCAACCGGAACGGGGATGAAAACAACCGTGGGGGCCTTCCCGGCCGCAAAGCGGAACACCACGCGGTCGGACTTCCCGGTTTCGGCATTGATCTGTCCGTCAACCACGGGAAATTCCCCGGTAATGCGGCAGTCCGATTCCAGGACGATACCGTCGGCCTCGGAGGGGGCGTCTTCCGGAGCCACCTTCAGCAAGGCCCCAAGCTGGCGGAAAGTGGCCTTCCCTCCGGCCTTCACGTCTTCCGCCTTCATTACGGGCAGCTGGCGCAGGACCTTCTCGCACTGGTATGACGACGGAAGTTTCACCTTTTCCGCATCCACCATCATGTCTTCCGGCGCGATTGCCGTACCGAGCAGGGATTTAACCCCGTCCAGCGATCCCGAGAACACGGCCTCCCTCGCCCCGGCGCCATCCTTCAGGGAATAAACCTTTGTACCGGCGTCGGTAAAGACGGCGATCCTGTCTCCGGCCGACCATGAAGGATGGTCGGTGGGACTGCCCGTCTTGCAGAGCATCTGCTCCATCGATGCGGTAAGGTTTGTGTCCAGGGCCACCTGGGGCTCCAGGTTTTCAGGTTTGCATGAAATGGCCGCCAGCAGCAATGCTGCGGCAGAAACAATTGAAACAGTGTAATTTCTCATCATATATGGTTATTAGTCTCTTGGTAATCTATTCTTCTCCGCGGGCCCTCTTGTAGCCGTCGCGGGGCGCCTTCCACATGGCGAGGAAAACCCCCACTCCCACTATGCCCACGCATATGAAAGTGATGAACACCGCGTTCCAGCCCAGCATGTCGGAAACGCGGCCAACCACTATGGCGGAAAGCGCCGAACCCACATAGCCGAACAGTCCCACAAGGCCGTTGGCCGTGGCCGAGGCGTCCTTGGTGGCCTGGTTGGCGGATCCGATCCCGATAAGGGCCTGGGGGCCGTAGATGAAGAATCCGCTGAGCGCCAGCACCAGGGTCGACACTATCGGCGACATGGGAACCAGGGCGAAGAGCCCCAGGAACAGCACCGCGAAAATCATGGAGAAGAGGCAGGTCCTGTGGGCCTTCCCCTTGAAAACCTTGTCGGTTATCCATCCGGCGAAGATGGTCCCAATGACCGCGTTGAACTCGAACAGGGCCACCGACCAGGCGGCGCTGTTGATGTCCATGCCGCGGTCCTCGGTAAGGAACTTGGGGCCCCAGTCAAGGACTCCCATCCTCAGCATGTATACGAACACGTTGCTGGCCGCAAAGAGCCAGATCCACTTGTTGCGGAACACCATCTTTGAGAGGAAGGCCTTGTCCGCGCCCTTCTTTCCGTCCTTGGACTGGCCGGTGGAGGTTCCCTCGATCTCGGGAAGACCCACCGACTGAGGGGAATCCTTGAGGGTGAGGAAGCACAGGATGGCTCCGCCGAGGGCTATCATGGCCGGGATGAAGAAGCACCACCGCCAGGCACCGTAATGTGCGGCATAGGAGGTTACCTTGGCCGCCTGGTCGGCAGCCGACATCGTGTCCCAGCCCTTTATGCTCGACGAAAGGTTGGCAGTTATCCTTGCCACCACGGACGAATCGCCGCTCATGTCGGCGCCCATGTTGGTCATTATGAGGCCGCAGACAACCACAGCGGAGAACGCACCTATAGAATGGGATGCGTTCCAAATGCTCATCTTGGTGGCAAGTTCGCCGGGAGCGATCCATTGCGGAAGCATCCTTGCGCATGGCGGGAACCCGAATCCCTGGAAATACTGGTTCAGGATAATGGTCACGCCCATGATAAGGACAAGGGTGTTCACCAGCTGCGGCCCTTCGTGCACCCCCGTGATCATATACCCGAGGTCCACGCCGAAGCCGAAACCGAAGTTCGCAAGGGCGCAGAGCACAAGTCCAAGGGCCATGTAGCTCTTGGGGCTCACCTTCTCCACTATAAAACCGTTTATAAAGCGGCTGAACCCGTAAACAAGTGACGCTATGGCGATTACAACGCCAAAACTGGTATTGGAGATGCCGTATTCGGCCGTGAGGCCGGGCATTGCCACCGAGAAATTCTTCCTAACGAAATAATAGATGGCGTAGATCAGCATGGAGATGATGATGGTCCGCCATTGCCAGAGCCTGAATCTCTTTTCTGTTGTCATACCTTTTCCTTCTTTCCGCTGCGGCGGCTGCGCTCTGCCGCAAATCCCATCATATGGCTTTCAAGCGAGACGTCTATCGAACTGGACAGCCGTCCCGGATCCTGCCATGCGACGGCCTCCACAAAGTCCCTTGCCAGGGCGAGGTCGCCTCCCCCGTGGCCGGAGCCCCTGTACTCCGGGATATCGGAAACCTTTCTGTTCCAGACCTTTGGCGTGCGGGTGAGATAATCCCATACCGTAAACTGGGTCAGGTCGCCGTCGAGGAAGCCCATGGTTCCCATTATCCTGGTGCGCCGGCTGCCGTGCGACACGAAGGCCGACATGGCAAAGGACACCGAAACCCCGCCGTCGAACATCATGTCCGCCACATAGTGGTCCGGCTGGTTGTTGTCGCAGTGGAATACGCAGCGGGCATAGTTCGAGTAGCGCGGGTCCTTGAGCCGGGAAAGGATGAATTCCGGATCCCGGTTGCCTTCCAGGTCAAAAACGCCAAGATGCTGCTTCAGCTTGGTATAGATGGTTATGGCGTTGTAGGGACACTTGTCGGCATGCGGACAGCCGTCGGTGCAGTACATGGGCGCGCCCTCCGGGGCGTTTTCCTTCTTGAAAAAGAAGAGGTTGCCGTCCGCCACGATACTCTTGCATGGCTTTCCGATTATCCAGCGGAGAATGTCCAGGTCATGGCACGACTTGGCCAGGATTATGGGGGTCGTCTCATTGGAATCCCTCCAGTTGCCCCTGACATAGGAATGGGCCATGTGGGCGTACCGTATGGCCTCAAGGTGCTGGATGCTCACTATCTGGCCCAGGACTCCCGAATCCACCACCTCCTTCATGGCCAGGAAGTACGGGGCATAGCGCAGCACATGGCACACGCCCACTATCCGGCCGTACTTTTTGGCCTGCCTGAGTATGGCCTTGCACTCTTTCTCCGTCTGGGCCACCGGCTTTTCCAAAAGCACGTCGTAGCCAAGCTCAAGAGCCTTCATGCAGGGCTCGTAGTGACGGTCGTCGGGAGTGGCGATCACAACCGCGTCGGCCAGTTTCTTCCCGGAGGCAAAAACCTCGCGGAAGTGCCCGAAACGCATCTCGGGGGCCACTCCGTGCTTGTCCGAAAGCCGCTTGGTCCGGTAGTCCAGTATATCCGAGACCCCCACGATCTTCATGGCCCCGGGAAACTTTTCCGCGTAGGCGGCATACACGTTGCCACGGTTTCCGGCCCCGATTATTATGACGCTGACCTGACGGGGAACGTCGGGTTTGAGCCCCCTTACCGGGATAGAGTTGTAATCGCCGGGGGCGGGTCCGGCCTGGTCGGCCGGGGCGAAGATACGCTCAGCGGCGCCTGCAACCGGCGCCAGGGGCCCGCCGAGGGCGGCCCCGGCTCCGAGCGCGAATCCGCACGATTTAAGGAAATCACGTCTTTCCATCATTTAAAGCATTTAAGTTCGGGAACATCTCCTGAAAGGTCCCAGACCGAAGTGCTGAAACCGGCCCTGGAAGCCACTGCGGTGAGTTTTTCACCGGCAGCGGCGGCCTTGCCGTGGCAAGGGGAATACCACTTGTAGTCGTAGTTCCTCACCAGCGCCTTGCCGGGACCGGAGTCCTCCTGGTCATAAGGCGTATTGAGGACGGCAACGCTGTAGAAGAAGAAGTCGATGGAAGGCGACCTCCAGTTGTTGGAAAGGGTATTGTAATAAGAATTGAATCCCACCACGGTGGCTCCGCCATAATGCGAGGCGGGATTCTCGCCGCCGGAAGTCTTTGTCTTTATGGACGTGTTCCATGCGATGCATCCGGTTACGGAAGTATTCACGTCGGTCGAAGGGCTGTCAGATGACCCCTGGCGGCCGTACGCCCTTCCAACCACTCCGCCAAGGGCGTATGTTCCCTCGACCTTGCCGGTAGCAAAACAGTTCTTCACGGAGGCGTTCTTCGGCAGGTCTCCCGCTACTCCGCCGGCATAGGATCCGGCGCAGATTATATCCGCAGTGGAATAGCAGTTCTCAACCTTGAGGCCCGAATTGGTCGCCCTGCCCACGATCCCGCCGACGATGGTGCTGCCCTTGATGGTTCCGGAGGAGCGGCACTCGGAAATAACGGCCCCGTTTGCCTGCGAGCTGTTGCTCTGGCCGAGTATGCCGGCAACGATGCCCTTGGGAGCCTCCAGGCTCCCGGAGAAGCTGCACCGCGATATGGTAAGGTCATAGGCCGCGTGCCCCACGATGCCACCCACATAGCTGGTACCGGTACCGTTCTCCCGAACGACTATGCTTCCGGAATAGGAACATCCTGAAACAGAGCCGCTTCCGCCGTAGCCTACCATTCCGCCGGCAACGTCGTGCCGCGCCGTGATATCCATTGTGGAGGAGCAGTCCTTGATTGACATCTCCACGGAACACAGACCCACGAGTCCTCCGCAGGCGCGGCCGCCGTTGGTGGTAAGTTTTCCGGATGTGGAACAGCCTTCCAGTACCACGTTTTCAAGCATCTTTCCGATGAGTCCGCCAACGGGATAATACGTTGAACTCTGTGCAATAGCCGACGTCCTTTCCACGGTACCGTCAAAGGAGCAGCCCTTCAGGACGCTGTTGCAGGCCTCGCCAACAAGTCCGCCAAAAAAGTTGGTGGTTCCGGAGCAGGACATGAGACCGCCGGTAACCTTCACGTTTTCAAGGGTTGCGCCTGCCCCGGTGGAGGAATCGCCGCTCTTTGCGGCCACTATTCCGCACAGGGTCTGGGAAGAACTCGTCACCTTGGGATTTGCAAAGGTGAGATTCTTTACGGTGCCGCTGAGCATCCCGAAGAAGCTCGCCATATCCGAGGCCTTGCAGGTGAATCCCGAAAGGGTGTGGTTATTCCCGTCGAAGCATACTCCCTTTTCCTCGCCGTCTCCGCAAAGAGGTTCCCACGATGAAAGCGAAGACATGTCGATATCCTCCATCAGCCTGAAATGGACGACTGCGCCCTTTTGCAGCAGCGCCTTCATGCCGGAAAGGTCGGTGAGGGTGCGGATGGCGTAAGGATCCTTTTCGCTGCCGGGGCCGCCAAGGACCACGGACCAGTCGGAAGGGGCAAGTTTCATGGTGGTTACATATCCCTCCGGATAAGTCTGCGGACCGGGCTTGAAGGTCTTTTCAAACTCGTTCCCGATGGAATCGTTCACCTTTACGGTAAGCGTCCCTTCCGTATCGAAGGTCAGGCCCGACGACAGCGGCAGGTAGGCCGTGAACACCCCGCTCTTGGGAATAGCCCCGCTGGTGACAGTAAGGGTTACGGGAGCGGAAAGTCCTGTCCCAGAAACGGTTATGTCGGCAATATTGCCAACCGTCAAGGGCAGGCTGATTTCCAGCCTCAAGATTGTATTCCGGATGAATTTTCCGCCGTGGGCGGCCGCCCAGTCGTAGCCGAAGCTTATGTCTTCATAATCGTCAACCCCCTTGAGCGAGGCCCCGAAAGCAAGATGCGAAATGCCCCCGCTGCCGTTCTGTACGGCAGAGGATTCCGATGATCCCACGATGATTTCATAAGGACCCCCTGAGAGCCGGGGCCCCTTGAAAACGGCCTTACGTCCCTCGTGCGAGAGCATGGAGAAGGTCTTCCCGTTGATTGTCAGTACGTCCGTATCTGTCCAGCCAAGCTGGAATCCCCCCTTGGAATCGGGGGCCATGGAAACCTTGGAATCAACGCCGCCGAGGCTCTGGAGCTCGGCCTTTACCTCAACCTCGGCTGGGAGCTGCTCCTCTCCGGAGGGTTTCCCGGCCGGCTCTTTCCCGCAGGAAAGCGCCATCAATGCGGCAAATGCAAAAATGTATATCTTTTTCATGGCGTTCTACGGTAAATAATCTTTGCAGGTGTCGTAAATCTTCTGGGCCATTATCTCAAATCCAGGCTCGGTGGGATGGCTGCCCTTGCATTTTGGAACCGAGACTCCCACAAAATCTATATACGGCAGACCATAATGCTTTGCTATCTCGATGATGGAAGTCTCGTACCCGGAGGTGAGGGTGTCGCCTATGATAAGTATGAGCTGTACGCCCTCGTACCTGGTCTGCAGCATCTTTATCAGCTTGATGTAGGCGCTGCGGAAGCAGGTTTCGTCAAGCTGGCTGAGTGGAAGGTCGTAATCGTAGTTGCCCAGGGGCGAGCTCTGGTTCTTGTCGTTGGTTCCGCCGTGGATGAGGATTATGTCCGGGTCCACAAAATCGTAGGCCCTGTCCACGAAACCGGCACCGATGCTCTTGCCCGTCTTGCGGCCGGTCTTGACTTCGTGCACCACCCTTGTGCCGCTCCATGAGGAGTTTACGTCCAGGGAGCCGTTCTTCATGTAATTGTAGATCAGCTTCCACCAGTAGGTCTTTTCCTTGCTGTCTACGGCTCCGGCAGCACCGGCGCTGACATTTGGGTCACTGCCCGGATAGAAGGGGCTGTAGTCCGGGTCGCACATGGCTCCGTCGAAGGTGGAGATGGAGTCGCCCATGACGCCCACCTTCCGCACCGGCTGCTTCTGGGGGGAAGCAAAATCCAGAGCCGCATTGACGGTCTTTCCGGCCTCGGCCTTGAACGATCCCGGGAATGTATAGGTGTACCGGCTGGTCCTGACGGTGAACGTTCCGCTGAACTCTCCGGGAAGTACTGTAATGCCGAATCCCGCGGCCGCCTCCTTGCCGTGGCCTACGGCAGGACGGTTCACCGGATCTTCGGACACCCATTCCATCGTGACCTTCCCGCTTCCGTCGGCGACTTGTCCTCCGGACGTCTCAAAGGATACGGAAAGCACCCTCTCGCCAACGGCAAAATACTTTGAATCAAATAGTTGCACCTCCAGTCCCGCCGCCCTTGGGTCCATGGACTCAAGATCCTTTGCGGCGGAGACATAGGCTTTCTTCTGAGTGGCGGAGACGCTGAGCGGCGCCACTTCCGGCTCCGGGGTCACAGTCCCGGCCGGCTCCTTTCCGCAGGCAAAGACTGCGGCGGCAAGGAAGAAAACAAGAATTTTTCTGTTCTTCATGATTATCAGTCTGTGTAATCATACAAATATAACAAAAAGCTCCGGAACAGTGATTCCGGAGCAAGAATTTACCAATGTAGAAGTATGATATGTCAACCTGAAATTCGTTGGCCCGGCCTACCGGCGTTACAAGCCCCTCCAGGGCACATCGGCTGGGACACCGCGCCAATTTTGCCTCGGAAGCCAACCAAATCGCCATTCTGTGCAATATATGGCACATTGACCGGGCCAACGAATTTCGGGTTGTGGTACAATTCAACTGCGATAATAATATACATCATGGGGCCATGCTCAGTGAGTGGTGGCGGGCAGGCACCGCCGCCGGAAAATACCACCTTCGGCGGCTGGACGCATCGGCGAGCTTGCCGGAAAGGCTCGCCTCGCGTCCTGCCATAGCATGGCAAACTGCCTGACACTGCGTAAGGTGTCCTTGTTTTCTGGACACCATACACGAAAACCCCGGTAAAACGCGTAGGTCCCTTCACTGTAGGGACACCTTACGCACCTCATGAGGCCTTTTTGCACGGAGACGGATAAAGTGGGCCATATATGCGTCTCCGTGTGGGAATTTAAAGGGAAATGGTCGGTTCTGTGCACGGAGACGGAAAAACAGGCGCTTTCATACGTCTCTGTGCAGAAGTGCCGCGAAGAGATGTCCGGCCGGAGCCGGGCATGACGTGAAATAGGGGCCAGGCTTGACGCAGATGGGAATGGCGCCGAGGGCCAGCGGTCAGAGCCTTTGAGCGCCTCGCAGGTTACTGCAAAGAGAGCCGGAATGGTTAAATATCAACAAATCAACCACTTATATGCCTACAAAGAATCTTGTGGGAGCGCATGAGGTTTGCAAAGACAAAGCACGTCAAAGGTTAAAACGGATTCCAGCCGATACGTTCAGATGTACCAAACCTTCATAGGAACCCTTTTCAAGATCGATTTTTTGCACGTATCCACCGTTTTCTTTCTTCCTGTAACTCGTAAGATATCCGGAAATCATGGACAAGGATGCTCCTATGGCTATCTTCCTGGTAATTGCATAATCATAGCTGAATTCCGCCATATACCCGAAAGTATCGCCTCTTAAGACGAACGAATCAAATAACTCTGACTTATCCCAGTAACCGAGATATCCAGCCCCGAAATTAAACATGAAATAATGCTTATTCCCGGAAGAAACCGCCCTGTACGATGCTATCGGGCCTATAAACCTTATATCTATGCAATCAGACATTTCGCCGGTACGGCTATCTCCTTCGTCAGATGTACCAGTAACATATTCAGACCTTGCCGAATGGTAATCATCGTAACACAAGCCAAGACCAAAGGTATTGCCAAAGTACCAAGTGACCTCGGCGCCATACGAATAACCATGTTTCAATTTTTTAATATAATCCGTCACGAATTGGCTGGCACTGGGATCTGTCCTCCCTATCCTGTATGAATATCCCCCATGAACCGCTATCCTCCACTTGGGATAAGGATTGAACACCGACCTGTCCGACGTAACGATGACTTGCCCTGAAACCGAAATGGAAGCAGTTATGAAAACCACAAGAGCAATAAGAGTCTTTTTCATGATAATCAGTTATTCACTTGATAGATTCAGATTCACTTCTTCCCATATCGGGAACAACGGCCTCAAGCAGCGGATGCCCCGTCATCATTCCCATCGTCACCGTGCAACGGATGTAATACTCCTCGCCGAGTTTCACCGGAAGATTGATTTCGGCCCGGGATTCAGTCCTAGCCCAGATATTCAGGACACCTTCCTCATAAACCTTAACCTCCGCCTTGGACTTATTCTTTGCCCTGAACACTGCCGCTTCCCCTATGTTTACATCATATGAAACAAGACTACCTATGCTGGATGGAGGGCGATAAAAATAGATTATCACGCAATCCGGATGACTGGGTGTGGGATTACTAATCTTAAAATCAAGTGATTTTGCATCACTGACCCTAAGAATCCTGGCTTCAATGCGATGAGTTGAACAGATCAAATCAGGAGTCTTGTGTTTATCGATCTTAACCACGTTTCCGCCCGCCCATCTCGCACGATCCCTTGCAATAGCCAACACAGCCTCATACGAGCCATTCCTAGTGGTAGTGAATCCGGTATCACCTATTGAAATCGTGCCCAAAGCCTCTGCATTCTCAGGTTCAGGACTTTCAGGACCCAGTACTGCCACATAGGCATCTTCCGGAAGAGAGTCCCAGGCAGAGGAGAAATTCGTGGTTACCTTCGGAGAACATGCCAACAGCATCATGCCGGCAACAATATAAGCTATCTCTCTTTTCATTCTTGAACAGTTTAGTTCATCTGTCAATAGGGCAAAGATACTATTCTTACTGCAAAGATATAGCTAGAGATGCAAAGAATTTATATTATCCACCTTACATTTTCAAATCTTAAATTGTTGATCAACAATTATTTGACGCGAAAGGACCTTACATTTTCGTAAATAGCTTGCTTTTTTGAAAACTATACATCTTACATCAAGTATCGCATGGTCGTAGGCTGATGTTGGGCAGGCACCGCCGCCTGAGAATACCAAATCCGGCGGCTGGACGCATCGGCGAGCTCGCCGGAAAGGCTCGCCTCGCGTCCTGCCATTGCCACGACAACCATGTCGACAGTATACTTGCACGGAGACGGAAAAACAGGCGCTTTCATACGTCTCCGTGCAGGAGTGCGGCAAGGGAATATCAGTATTGAATCATCTGGAATTCTCGTCACAGTATCGGTAATATACGGAATAGTCTTAAAAAGAGTAATGCAACAAGGATAAAATCAACACAATACGCAAAAAACCGTAAACGCTTATTGTCATTATATTTATCAACACATAGGCTTAAAACCAAATATAACGCCCAAAATAATATCTTGGCAATCATGCAATATAATTGTAAAGAGAAGCATTGAGTTTCGTAGAAGCCTGGGGCGGTCTCAGAATGCCGTGGAATAGGAAAAAATAGGAAAGTGACGACTTCATATTGAAGCATGAAGACGGAGACAACAATGCGAGCGTATGTATAGTTTAGATTCAGTTTCATAGCACAAACACTTTTATCCAAGAATACAATACTTTAATCTTCAAAAATGATAAAATCTATCATGTTGTTTTCCTTGTCCATAAGAACGAAAACGACATCAGTATAATGATTATCCTTTTTAATATCACATAACACTTTCCCTGTTACTTTCTTATCATTGATTCTTTGCATTAGTGAATCAGGAAGAATTGATATGGAATTATTAATACTGATTATTTGCTGTTGAAAGCTAAGAGTATCTGATTCAAAACAAGGTTGTGGTGTCCCCTTATACATGGCAGATGTCCATTCAAAGAGGTCACCATGATGATCGAAAATGAATCTCCTAGTTCTAAAATGATACAAACAATTAGGATTAATATCGCATTCATATGCTATATTCTTCAAGCCGATATCTCGATATAAATCTAAAAATAAAAATATTAGAAGAAACGAGCAGGCGATAATAATATATGAGAGCTTTGATAAAAAACTATTTGATCCTTCCATACCCATAAGTATAAATATTGAAATCATGCCCTCTGCCATGAACAATCTTCGCAATGACAGTTTCTATATTCCGTCCAAAAGTTTTAAGGAAAGAGGTTTTCCCTGAATAACCATGCTTCTCAAAATTATATTCATCTAGTTTTTTTTCATCGTTGCCCAGAATTATGTTGCCACTGCTATCCAATGATATTTTGAATAATCATAGTTGACCTGCCTTTCAATACGACTGTTAAGCCTTTCTTCATTAAAGCAAGATATGAAGCAAGGTAATGAAATTAGAATATAAAGTAGCCGTTTCCCCATCTCTATGGAATGTTAATAAGTTCGTCGAAAGGGAAGAGATATTCTGCGGGAACGATAAATGCATTACTGTTACCAGTCCATCCGCGTTTTTTCCTGAACAGTTTTGTCCTTAAGACAATATAAGCCACCAACTCATCTTTATATCTAGTATTAATTTCCCTTTCAGTTGCTCTATCCATAACTAAAATTTTTGATAAAGCATTACGGTTTATCTCTATATATTCCTTATTGTATATCTTTGGAGGATTACATAATCCGTCAAATCCGATTACTGTATCGCGACATATAATAATATCATCCCGGGAAGGTGTCTCAAAGTCGATAATAACAATGTCAGTAATAGTATCTGATTGACTTATGATGTTCCAAGCATAATTATCTAATGCTCTTGTCCTTGATCTTTGTATATAGTGCGGAAACCGTCCTCTAAAGCCTTTCATGGCTTTATTTTGGCATTGCCTCAAAGTCGCATCAAGACTTTTTGCCTCAGCAGAATACGGTATTAAGACAAGAAGTAAAAGGGTATGTAATAAAACTCTGTTAATAGACATAACGATTATTCTTGTTGATTATTCTGTAGTTATTTGAGTGATTCCCCGTGGTGTCAAAATACAAACTCTTTCCTTTATAGATAATAAAACCCTCATGAGGATCGCCGTTTTCATAAATGCTATAAGATACTCTCAAAGGGATATTGTGCTCTTTCCTGATCAAGTTTTCAATATGAGTTGAAAATATTTCTGCTTTTGGAACATCCCTAATAGCATTGATTCTTTCGTCATAAAATGAATACCACGTTTCCATATTAATCGTACCACCTAACCGATCTTTACTATGAGCAAGTTCATGAGCAAGAGAAATAAATGAGGGCTGTCCTCCAACTGCATCATTATCTGGATTCCAGCTAACAGCACTGTCAAAATGAAGATATTTTCCAGTTTCACGGTTACGATTTCCTCCATAACTTATTAGAACCATCTTTTCAGATCTAATCAAAGCGTCAACAAGGTCAAAACCATTATTTCTTGACATTATTTGATTCAATGCAGATTCAATAGCTTGAAAACCTAACTCTTCCCCAGAGTAAACCCTACCTTCCGGATCATAAAAGAAGCCATACTCATACGAAAACTCCTTGTTTCCTGAAAGTACAACAATCATTCTTCCATCCGGATCAACCATGTTGACTGGATCTGCGGCGCAGAAGACATATGGAGAGAGGTCCGGGCGCTCCTCGGCAAGGGGATCGCGTGTTAGCCACATCAAGGTCCGGGGATTGTAGAACCGGGCACCAAAGTCATACAGCGAGAACCCCTCAAACACAATCATTTCCTTTCCCTGGAACAGATACTCGTTTCCGTGCGGCGTGTTTGTGAATTCATCCACAAGCGATCCATATGGCACATAGTCATACGTTTTGTCTACCCCTGTTTCACTCATGACCCGGCGTATGCTGCCCAGATAATCCGTCGCATGATATTCGGGAAGGATGTTTCCTCCAGAGTCAAACCTTATCCTACCTTTGCTGAACGGAATACTCTCAAGTCTCAATGTGTCATCACCTCTACGATACCTGAAAGAGCCAATGTAGTCATACCCTTCATCATAATCACCCAGCTGTGCAACCTTTGTCCCGTCTGCCAGCCAAGTGAAATACACAGGTCCTCCAAAGAACGGTTCAATACGTGAAGGACGGTCAAGAAGGGTATATGCGGCACTGAATCCGGTGAGTTCGTCCAGCGTTAGATTGCTGCGTTCATCATACTCAAAGCTATAATCCTCACCGGCTTCCATGTAATTGGTCACAAGCGGCGTCTTCATCTCTCCCAAAGTGGAGAACAGAAGGTCTTCGCACATGTTGCCGTCACTGCTATAGCGATTCAGAATGAGCGTTTTGCCATTATCCTGATATGTAATGGTTTCAACAGGCAAATCATAGGGATTGCTGACGGTCGTCGCATCACGAAAACGCCCTCTTCCGTCATACGACAGAACAGTCAGGGTGTCTGGCCGGCTCTCCAATTCATTCCAAGAAATTGAAGATATCTTTCCGTCAAACCGCTTATGGGTTGGAGCACCGGATGGGGAGATCTCGTAAAACAAACGCTGGGTATATCCATCTCCGGAGAGGGCTGACAGATTCCCATGAAGATTATACGCATAGCTCTCCACATGGTTGTCATCACCAATACCCACGAAGCATTGCCCTACCCGGCCCAGGTTATCGTACAATAAATACATCTGTGCCAAAGTACTGTCGGCATAGCAAACCGATTCTGAGGTTTGTCTTCCCCTATGGTCGTATGTGCAACAGAACATTATGCTGGAAGAGATATTCTGCGGGAACGATAAATACATTACTGTTACCTGTCCAACCGCGTTTTTTCCTGAACAGTTTTGTCCAGTTGCTCCTCCCCAATAATCCACCCGGTCAACAACCCCCGCCATACTTCTGAACATCGTGTAATCATAGCCCAAACCTAAGAAGACTCATGGTAAAATGGGTCCTCCGGTATGTAATGGTAAGTCATTGTTTTAGAAGAGATGCCCTCTTGGTTATAAGGAAACTCAATCGTCCAATTTGCATTTATCAACGCATCCAATGTGCATTCATACAAATAATAGTCTAAATCGGCAGGCTTCGCATGATCCATTTTTTCCAAGTCTTTGAGGATGAATACAGCTACGAGTATCGTTACTTCGGAACCAGTCTCTTCACTCTCATAGTAGCCATAACTAAAACGATTTTCAAGATAATCTCGTAACTTGAGAATATCCGTATTACTCTGGCCCGGTAGGACAGTCTTCCCTGCGTCACGAAAATGCTGATAATATATATCAACCTGGAGTTGAAAGTCCAGGTCGGAATATGGCGGGACTCTCCAGGTAACAAATACGCTTTCCTGGGAATTGTTCTTAAATGTGATGCGTTTATGTTTTGCCTTATCAGGAATGAACACGCATGATATGCATAAAAAGAAACAGAACAATAGGGTAAAGACTCGTTTCATGATAACTAATACTTTCGGGCATTATCAGCACCGGACAGAATTGCTCCGGTAATAATATCGCCCAGAACGGGAAACAATATAGGAAAAATATAACTTGAGACGAAAGGCTTTCTATTTACCGGCAGGGGCTCCATTAATTCAGGACTATCCCTGTCAACGCCCTCTAATTTATCAATCGGATTGTAATAATAATTCCATTTATCAATTGGCAAGCCATTTTTAATCATGTAATTTCTTGATCTTATATTAGCATCCTGTTCAACTGGATGATGATCATGTCTATCATCAATACTGAACACGCTCGGCAAAGCATAACTGGAAAAGTATTCAGGCCCCACAACTTGACTTTGAATATAATGACCATATTCGTGCTGGAACAGCGTATTGTCAAAATCCGCAGTTATACCTCGTTCGCCAACTGTATAGTTGCCTAATGTGAACGCACCCCAATCGTCAGAATAGGTTTCAACCGTAGTAAGTCCGTTGGACTTAGTGACACTTTTTACATTACCAAAGAAGTTATAATTAAGGGACAGAAACCGGCCCCACAATACTTGGTGGGGTTGCCATAAATAACGAGAAAAGAATTCCCAGGTCCTTCCTCCCCAACTTTTATTCTTATCTGTATGAAACATCCCTGTTTCAATCTTAAATGCATTTGACACAACGTGTCCATATTCGGACCATGTTTCGCTAAATATTCTGCCAGCTTTTGCCGTATCGCTGAATCCAACGAAATAAGGAATAATAATTCCCCTGACAATTTCATACGGTAAACGAAGGATAGCTGTAAGGATTGTTCCGAATAACTCTCCACTCTCATCCGTATACTTAAGCGGATTATTCAGA
This sequence comes from Bacteroidales bacterium, assembly GCA_017437755.1. Lineage (GTDB taxonomy): Bacteria > Bacteroidota > Bacteroidia > Bacteroidales > UBA932 > Cryptobacteroides. The sequence continues at coordinate 57,511 of JAFRXI010000011.1, read as the reverse complement.
GCATAGGTGTAGCGGTTGTAATTCTGGGTGAAGCCCGGGTCCTGGATGTAGGGGTCGGGGGCGAGGAAGCGGCCGGTGAGGGGATCGTAGAGGCGGGCGTTCATGTTGATGAGCCCCAGCCATGGCAGGTGCTCATGGCCGGTGTAGCCGCGGCCGTGCATAAGGTCGGGCACGCTGCCCTCCTGATAGATTTCAAGCGTGGACGGATCCCTCAGACGCCCCCACGCATCATAGCTGTACTCCGCCTCCTTGAACCCTTCAGGACTTGCTATGAGGATGATGCTCCCGAGATAGTCCCGACCGATGTTGTGAAGGGTCCAGCTCCCGTTCCCAGTCCTTGTAAGAACCATCGGGGCTGAGTATGCGTCCCCGCCAAGGTACAGGCGCTCCTTGGTGGTGTTGCTGGGAAGGACATCCTTCTCATACCGCCCGCCGGCATAGTACCGGGTAAGGAACGTCCCGGTACTATCCGTGACTGACATCTTCACCCTGCCGTTGTCGCCCCCGTATACAAAAGTGGCAGAATACTGACCCTTCGCTATTGTCCCGGGGCGGTCAAACGAAGTATAAGTAACATTCTGCGACGGATAGGGCTGGTATAAGCCTCCGGCATATACCGACAACGCGTTCGCTATCCCGAGCAGGGATAGCAACAATGTTATTAGCCCAATCCGTCGCATGGTAATAATGCAAATATAATTATTCCTTCCTTAATGTCTTGTGTGTTTAGAAGGGCCATTGAGTTGTTGTTTAGCATAGGACAAGATATTTGGGTTTATCTGCGGCAAATTTACCGCATGATTCTGAAAGAATATGTAATCAGCACCTTACATTTATAAAATACAAAGTACTTATTATCAATATTTTACCACATGGGAACCTTACATTTTGGTTTTCCTGTGGTAAATGACTGTGAAAAGACTACTTTTGTAAACAGCTTGATTGTGTGGAAACCTAATATTCAGGGGAGGCATCGCCGCCGGACTATACCACCTCCGGCGGCTGGACGCATCGGCGAGCTCGCCGAAAAGGCTCGCCTCACGTCCTGCCATTGCCACGACAACCATGTCGACAGTATACTTGCACGGAGACGGAAAAAACGGGCTATTTATGCGTCTCCGTGCAGGAGTGCTGAAACGAGATGCCAGGTCGGGGCCGGGCAGACCCTGTACTCGTCAATAGGGAAGAGATATGCTACGGGAAGGATAAATACATTAGTATTACCAGTCCAACCTCGTTTCCCCTTGAATAGTTTTGTCCTTAAGACAATAACACTCACCAAATCATCTTTATGTCTAATATTAATTGCCCTTTCAGTTGCTCTATCCATAACCATAATTCTTGACAAAGTATTTCGCATTTGTTCTATTTCTTCTTTACTGAATATCTCCGGGGGATTACAAAGACCATCAAACCCGATTACCGTATCGCGACAGATAAAAATATCATCTCGGGAAGGTGTCTCAAAGTCGATAATAACAATGTCAGTAATAGTATCTGATTGACTTATGATGTTCCAAGCATAATTATCTAATGCTCTTGTCCTTGATCTTTGTATATAGTGCGGAAACCGCCGTCCTCTAAAGCCTTTCATGGCTTTATTTTGGCATTGCCTCAAAGTCGCATCAAGACTTTTTGCCTCAGCAGAATACGGTATTAAGACAAGTAGTAAAAGGGTATGTAATAAAACTCTGTTAATAGACATAACGATTATTCTTATTGATTTTTCTGTAGTTATTTGAGTGATTTCCCGTGGTGTCAAAATACAAACTCTTTCCATTAATTACAATAAAACCATCGTGCGGATCCCCGCCACCTACATGGAAATAATCTGACAGGTACTAGTCGTCCAGGACCAGACGGATGCCGGAATAGTATCGGGTAGACGTAGGCAAGCCATGAGCTTCCCGCGCATATATGTAACAGCCTTTTTCAGATGAGTTAAAGCTTCCCCCCTTACAGAAATGAGCATCCTTATAGTACTCATTGTAATCCCGGGGATCGTCCAAATCCGATTTATCCACGACGATGTCAGGGAACAGATCCGACACCCACTCCGATACGCCTCCGGTCATATCGTACAAGCCCAGCTCATTGGGCTGTTTCAATCCGATTTCAAGATTTATATAACCAAAGAATTGCTTGTTGAGTATTTCTTCATTACTAAGTCTAATATCACTACGCGAGAAGGTGCTATTACCTTTCCAAAATGCAACCTCATCCAAATTATCGGCTCCTGAATAGATGTACCCTTTGCTTTTCTTTCCTCCCCTGGCAGCCCACTCCCATTCAGCCTCGGTAGGGAGCCTGAATTTCAGGCCGGTCGCCTCTTTGATCATGGAGACGACCTTTTCAGCACCGGGATAGGTAGCACATAACCGGTATTGCTGCGAGTCCCCATAATAAGATTTTCCCTCTCTACAAATGCCGCTGAACTGTCTGTTAGTCATCTCATATTTTGCGATTCTGAACCCCTTCACGGTCACCTCTTTGGCAGGATTGACGGAATAGCCATCCTTCCCCATCACAAATGATCCTCCCTCAACGGAGACCATTTCTATATAGCAATTCCGCATGGCAATCATCTCATCCGGAAGGACATGGACAACAATTGAAGCGACGTATTTATTCTTGTTATAATATGCCACGGCACTTATTTCCGTATCACCCACCGAAACTCCCACAACCTTACCCGTTTGATCCACGGACGCAATTCCGGGGTTTTTGCTCTCCCATTTTTCCCGTCCCAGTCCGTCAGGTCCGCCCGCAGTTGCCACAGATAAAGACTGAGAGACATTCAGATATAGATATGTATCCGTAATACAGTAAACCAAATCTGTCTTCACCAATTCAGTCTTATCAGTACAAGACAGCAAGATCGACATACAAAACCCTATCAATAACAGTCGGACAAATCTCATGGTTATTATCATGGTTAGTATATGAAAAATTGTTATAATCAACCGATTATCAAGTAATTACTATTGTAAATGACCTTAATATTCCGTAACTGTGAATAAAAAGACTCTATCCATTCCAGCTTATGTTAATGAGTCGCTTGCATTTGATCTTTCTTTCGTGACCGTCTCAATCTGTACACAAACCGATGTCGTATTACACTCCTATAATACATTGTCTTAAACTTCCCATATTTTGCATAAGAATTAACTATTGGGATCATTGCTTTATATGAACGCGTATCATAATCTTTCATGTTGATTGTGTCAACGCTGGGTATATCCATTTGATCCTTCCATATCATGTGTGTCTAGGGCAAAGATACTATTCTTACTGCAAAGATATAGCGAGAGATGCAAAGAATTTATAATCTAAACCTTACATTTTCAAATCTTAAATCGTTGATTAACAATTATTTGGCTCGAAGGGACCTTACATTTTCATCTCCATGGGAAAAATGGGTGGAAAAACGGCTATTTTTGTACTGGAAAACATGACTGGGATGAAGAATCTTTTTCACATATTCTCTTTCACACTCGTTGTTTGTCTTTCTGCCTGTAATCCCAAATCAAGGATCAGTGAACTGAAGGACATTGAATCCTATATCCATGAAAGGCCGGACAGCGCACTTTCAGTACTGTTCAGTATTGAAGATTCAGGGGCATCAAGGAAGGAGAAGGCGTATCACGCCCTGTTGCTCAGCATGGCATTGGACAAAAACGACATCTATCCGAAATCTGACTCCCTGGCGGCAACGGCTAACGAGTACTACAAATCACATGGATCCTTAAATCATCGCATGCTGTCATATTTCTATCTTGCCCGCCTTAACAAAATAAACGGCGATAATCATAAAGCCATATTCAACTACGGAAAGGCAATGGAATATGCCGACAGACTCAACAATCTGAGATACAAGGGGTTGATATCATATGACCTTGGCGATTTGCAATCTCAAAACTATAACGACGAGGATGCCGTTGAACTCTTTTCAAAGGCAAGTCGATACTTTAAGGGGGCCGGTTTGGAGGATAATGCTTTCATCTCAACATTGGAGATGGCAAAATCTCTCTGGTGTATTGACAAAGCCCCGGAAAGCCATCATCTCCTGGATTCGCTTCTGATGCTGGATTATTTTCCGGTTCCTCGTGAATATGTAGCAAGGAACTATGCCCAACTGCTTTATATTGAAATTAATGAACCGGACCAAATAATCGAGCTCTTTGAACAACTTCCTGACAGTTCCCTTCAGGCATTTGAATTATCGCATTTGGCGCTCCTGTATGAGAAAAAAGGAGACAGGCATTCTTCTGAAAGATATCTGAAAGCCGCTCAAGAAAGAGCATTGGACAGATTGGATTCTGCAAAGGTTTCCTATGACTATTATAATATCTGTAAATTAAAAGGAAATTATCCAGAGGCTCTCAAGAGTTTTGAATTCACAGTTGTCGTTCAAGATTCCATTCTCAGACAAAAATTATCTGAATCGGTAACTGCTTCACTCAGAGATTATTATCAGCAGGCGGCAAAAGAAAAGGAGCAAAAAGTCCTGGAAATGAGATGTATGCTCATTGCGGCCGGAGCGTTGCTTCTTGTCCTGATTGCTTACCTCATAGAGCGATGTGTCCGGCACAGGGCGCGGGTGCGGGAAGACATGGCAGCGATAGAATCACTTCAGCAGCAGATACTTAGAAGCCCTGACGGATATCGATTACGGGAGATCCTGCTGAGTCAGGTCTCGGGCCTGCTGCAACTGGCGGATAAGTACCACACTGAAGACCGGAAGTCGGTGAAGGACGAACTCTTCAGAAAGTTTGAAATCAATCTCAATTCCCTGAAAGACGACACAAAGGTATATACTTTATTGGAAGATGTGCTCAACTCATGTCATGACAGTGTCATGGAGCATCTACACAAAGAATACCCAACCATGAAGCCGAAAACCTCCAATGTTTTAGCCATGATGTTCCTGGGGTTTAGGTATGAAGACATCTGCCTGCTTACACGCACCCATAGCAAAAGCTCGCTCATGTCATTCAAATCCAGATATAAGGATAAGTTTAAGGTAAAGCCCACAGAACACTCCTATCAATACCTAAACCTGCTTGAAGGTCATTGATTCCAGTCAAGCCCGCAGAGAAGTGTCGAAACTAACTAATAGGTTCCGCGCAATTCTATTGTATACGGTTTTGCCCATCGCCTCCTTTTTCGGTATCTTACATCAAGTATCGCTTGGTCGCAGAGTGGTGACGGGCAGGCACCGCCGCCGAAAAATACCACCTTCGGCGGCTGGACGCATCGGCGAGCTCGCCGGAAAGGCTCGCCTCGCGTCCTGCCATCGTGCTGCGTCATATCCTCGTACCAAAATCCCGCCGTAAGCACACAGCCGCTCTACACTCACCGCAGCGTCAAACTGATGTCCGCCGTGAGCGCTGCGGACCTCTCCGCTCACCGCGGCCACGAAACGGACAGAAACGATCACTCATCCGTTTCGTGGTCAGAGAGGGGATTCCCGGCGGGGCCGGCAGCTAGTCTTTGGCGCTGCACTAGCGAGCCATGGGGGACGCGCAGCACTTAAAGTCCTATTACACAGCGATTTAGCTATTTCCGTCCTACTGGTTGACGCAACTGTTCTTTTGAGGATTTAGCTTATAATCAATCAGTTACGCGCCCCGCAGTGCCTGATGATGATGCCGCCTGACCCTCCGAGGCCGTGGAGGGTGGGATGCTCTTCAGGCGTTGCAGGAGGCGCAGGCCGACGGAAGGGGGCCGGGGAACGCCTTCCCCGGCCGTCATACTCCTTCCTTACCTGCCGTCAAAGGACCTCTCCTCGCGGAGCACCTCCCTCTGAAGGGCATCGTAATGCACCTGCACGCTGTCTCCGGCATTGGTTTGCGGCCATTTGGGCGAGGACGCTGCGGTATTCATCTTCACTGTAGCTCGTCTGATGGAAGCCTGCTGGAGAAGCCTTCTCTCCATGCATGATATTCTTGCCGATGGCGTATATTTTCACTTAGTCCGCAAGTATCTGATACACGATCTGACAGCAAAATCCATATTCACGGCTCCAAAGTCCGGCCAGCGCGCCGGTAAGGGCCTGCGGGGTTCCTTTCCCTGTTTCAGGATGGGCAAGGACATCCTTCAGCAAATCCTTAATCTGATTTGCTTCACGCGGGACCGATGCCGTGCGAGCCAAGGCGTTGTATTCGTCCAGGGACACAAGAACGGCACCATGCCTGCCACGGTTGATGAGGACCGGTTCGTTGCTCTCAATGACCGTGTCGATATATCTAACATGAAACCCCATTTTTAGCACAAAGACATGTACAAAATTTTGTACAAGCAAATCGTTTATGGTGGAATCTCTTTATTTAGCCAAGGAGAATTTGCCATATCTTCCGCCTCATTTGCCGAATACCGCTTCATGGGCGGCCGCGCGAAGTACTGCTGCTTTGGCGGGATCCAGGCCGCAGTCAGCAGGGTTGCTGCCGAACGGCTTTCCGAACAGGACAAGGTAATTGACGCATGCCTTGAGGTAGGCGCCGTATGGCCCCTGGTGGTAATCGTCCGTATGATAAAGGTTTATGCCGGACGTCCCCTCGCGGACTATCTTGAAAGCCCTGCCAACCGGCGAAACCTGGTCGCCTGCCGCAGCGGCCATTTCGGCCGTACCCTGTTCAAGCAGGGCGTCAAAATTCTGGAAGTTGCCAAAACCCTCGTAATTGTTGTAGGTGGACGCCCAGGTCGCTTCCACGATGACCTTGCATGAAGGACTGGCGGCGCGGATCTGGTCGGAAAGGGACTTCACCGCATCGGCGATGGAGAGGTTACCGGCCGGGTCGGAAGCATAGAGGGCGCCCTCGTTGCTCTCGCCCTGGATGAAGGCAAAGTCATATTTGTCTGCGGCGATGGCTTCCTTCATCAGCGACAGCCCACCCATGGTGGAGAAGGTCTGCGAGCCTTTGAAATTGCCGGTAATGTCCAGCTTATGGCCCTCTGCAAAGGATATTTCTTTAAGCAGCCATACGGGATTGTTATAGTACGAGAACGAATTTCCGAGGCACAGCACCTTCTTTGTGTCGGAAGGAGCCTTGGTACCGAAGTTCTGGACATAAGCGCCGGTGTAGCCGAAGGGAGCGAAGCGGTTGTAGCCTCCGGAATTAACCGTTAGGGCGCTTCCGTCACAGGCCACGGCGTCCTTTACCCGGCACCGGATCTGCAGCATGGAGGAAACGGCCTTCTCCAGCTTGAACGTATGCATCACGGTTGTATGCTGGTAGTCGTTTCCCGTAGGGACCCCGGAGCAGATATAGCTCACACCGGCTTTCCAGGAGTCTCCGTCAAGGATTTCCACGGTCCAGTTCTTCGCCGACGCCGCATAGCTCACGAAGGTTGCGTTGAAGTCGATGTAGGAGCCCGCCGGGAGCGTTTCCACCAGCGGAAGGCACCAGACCCAGGCGTCGTCCTTGGCAAGCGTTGCAGCCTGGGGGACGCCGTTGGAGGCGACGCTGCAGTTCCATGCCGCTGCGGCATTCGCCGCATCCCGCGTGACGGTAATGTAAGCATCGGCGTTATTGGTTGCCGGAATCTTCCGCTCCGTAGTCCAGGACGTGTAATAGACTGGCTGGTTGGACGTATTGAACACCCATTTCGCCGGCATCGAGGGCCCTTTGGGCTGTTCGATGCCGCCCTCGAGGGAGAACAGGATGTTCTCTCTCGTCACGTTGACGCCTGAGGCATTGTGCCCACCCACAAAGTCGAAATAATTCTCGGCTGTAATGCCATTCATCATGTATGTGCCGCCGTTGTATTTGCCGAAATCTCCGGCCGCGACACATTTCGTGAAGGATGCGGCCTGGTTGCACTTGCCGAAGAGCGTCCCGGCATAATCGCCCGTCTCGTCAGTAATCACGCGGCCGTAGTTCTGCATCCTGACAAACATATTGTTGTCGTGATTGACGAGGCAGATGCACCCGCCGGCAGGATTTCCTGTCTTTGAAATCAGGTCACCGTAGTTGATGCTGTCTTCGATGATGCATCCGGTACCGGTTATGCAGGTCAGGTTGCCAAGACGGGCGTCCTTTGCATCGTTGACATTGTTGCCTCTGTTGACGCATCCCTTGAGTATGGTGTAGCGGTTGCACGACGCGACAATGCCGGCCATTCGGCCATTGTTGCCCGTCATATCTCCTTCGTTGATGCAGTCCTTGAAGAGGACGGTCGTGGTCGAGTTGCCGTCATTGGACGAGAATCCGCAGATGCCGGCCGTCTGGACGGAATTTGCATTGTTCTTGGTATTGTTGCATGTATCCGTCTTCAGCGGGCCGAAATTCTTCAACCCGCTAATGGCCGTTTCCGTATCGGTAGAGAAGGCCATGCCGATGAGGGCCATCGTCATCCGCAAATTGTCGGCGACCGTAGCATTGCCGTATGTCATCGCGGCGTGGTTCTCGATATTGTTGACGGTTGCCCCGTGAACAAGGCCGGCAACGAGTCCGCAGTCGGTCTGGGCGGAAGGAGAAACTGTCAGCGAGCAGGTCTTGTCAAATTCCAGATTCTCGACGACGGCTCCGTCGGCGAGCGTTCCGAAAAAGCCCCAGGACCGCCCTGCAACATCATTCGTGCAGACGGCATGCCAGTTCTTGATGGAATGACCGCCACCGTCGAAATGACCCTTGAACGGCTGTCCTTCCCCCCAGGAAATCGTATTCGAGCTGAGGGTGGCAACACAATGTCCGATGGGGGTCCAACCGGTTACTTCCGCGAGATCGAGGTCGTTCCGCAGGCGGATGACGCCTTTGTCATCCACCCAGGCTGCCAGATCCTCGCCCGCGTTGACGTCTTCGGCAAAGTCCAGCAGATCCTGTACGGTAAAGATGCCCGTCGTCTCGACCGGATTTTCTGGGGTTTCAGGATCCTCTGGGGTTTCCGTTCCGGGGTCTTCCGGCTCCGCCGGCAATGGTTCCTGCTTGCAGCCGGAAACAATCATCGCCGCTGCGGCACAAAGCACTAAAAAGACATTTTTCATAAGGGTCTTTACTTATTGTTGACAAGGGCGGGTTTGTCGCCGCTGAGGTCCCAGACCGAGGTGCTCCAGCCAATCTCCCGGGCAACCTGGGAGACGGTCATTCCGGCAGCATAGGCCTTGCCATGGTAAGGGCGCCAGTATTTGCGGGGACTATTATTGGTTCCCTGTCCGTCATAAGGCCATACAAGCGGGTTGGACGGCGAGGAATCCTCCTGGTCAAAGAGGGCGTTGAGGTCGATGGACGAATCTTCCTGATCAGCATTGCTCTGGGCAAAGAACGTCATTGAAGGGATGCGGTAGTTCTTTGAGAGGGTGTTGGGGGCCGAAGAGAAGCCGATCATGGCACCGCTGCTGTAATGCTTGCCGGGAAGGTCTCCGCCGGTTATGAGGGAACTGACGGACGGACCGGCATAGATGCAGCCGGTCATGCTGCAGTTTATGTCAAGGGTAAAATCAGTACTTCCGCCACCACGGCCGCAGAGGCGTCCTGCTATTCCACCGCCGGCGTAACCTGTAATGATAGTCGCCTCGGTCCAGCAGTCCTTGATCGTGGAGTTCCTGGGGGCGTCGCCAACGATACCTCCCATAGCATAGACCGATTCTGTGGCCTTAATGGTTCCGGAATACCAGCAGTTCTCAATAATCAAGGGGAAATTATCGTTGTTGACGCAGCCCACGATTCCGCCTATGTAGCTGTCGCTGACAGTAATATCCATTGTGCTCCAGCATTCCTTTGCGGCAGTTCCGCCTTCTGCGGGAGCGGGAGCCGAGGCCGCGGGATTGCTCTGTCCGATGATGCCGCCAATGATTTTTCCGCCTGTAATGCTTCCGGATGAGTGGCAGCGGACACATACGATAATCCCGTTGGAATGAGGAACGATACCACCGACATAATTTGTTGCCGTGATGTTTCCGTCATATGAGCAGTCTGTAAACGTGGACTGGCTGCAGTATCCAAGGATACCTCCGACCACGGTACTGTTGGGGGCCTCTATATCCATGGCTGAATGGCAATCCTTGAAATCTACTATGCAGTAGGCGTCGCATCCTCCGCATATACCTCCGACAGAATTTGTTGAACCTACTATTAATTTTCCGGAGGACTCGCATCCTTCGATGTCGGGATGTACATAGCTGAAATCATCCCCTTTGAACAGAGCTCCGATTACGCCACCGGTATATCTGTACCCGGAGAGGTTATCCGGAGTCCTTTCCACAGTACCGTCGAAAGAGCATCTTTTTATTGTCACCGAATTGGATTCAACCTTTCCGACGACACCGCCGACACAATTTTGTCCTTCGCTGGTAACTGTCCCGCTGAAAGAACAGTCAGTGAGGGTCGTAGCGTTGACATCGCCGCCAAGTCCGCCAACGTGACCGGTTTTATTATGAACGGTGCAGTTGATTGCGTGGACATCGGTTACAGCGGCGTCGAAGGAAGCATTGGAAATACCCAACCAACCACCAACCAGTCCGACGGGAGTGGAAGCGGTCCCGGTATAGTTGACGGAGCAGTCCTTGAAGACAACGTCCTTTACGGATCCGTTAAAGACCCCGAAGACAGACATGTAATTAGCTGAACCCTCTATATTGAAGTTGCTGATAGTCTTTTTGTTACCATCAAAATGGATCCTTCTCTTGAAGGGGCTGGAATTCACGGGGGTCCACGAAGTGACGGAAGACATATCAATATTGTTCATTACCTTGAACCAGGTTTCACCTCCGTCGGTCGCCTTTGATTGCATCGCCACCATGTCTTCGGGGGTGCGGATTAGGTAAGGGTCGTCCTCGGTGCCGCTGCCCTCGCCTTCGGGGATTACCTCAAACGTGTAGGCAGGGGTGGCGTTGGCCGTGCCGGCCACGAGCTGGTCGGCCGAGGGCTTCACCTGCACCATGGTGTTGCCCTTGTCGTCGGTAATCACGAAGGTAAATCCCTTGGCGTAGTTTCCCGGAGGGACGGCAACGTAGACGGTGGGGTCCACTGCATCCACGGTTGCGGTGACGGCAAGGTTATCCTCGGCACCGTTCCCGGCTGCGGTGAGTACGCCGGTCTGAATGTCAATTCCGAAAGGACCGCTCATCTGCTCGCCGTTTCCTCCGGTTACCTTTACAGATGCAATCTTTGCTCCGCCGATGATGGGAATCTTGAGGAAAGCCATCGCATGGGAGAAGGTAAGCTCGTCACCGTCAGTCACATAGGAATAGAGAAGGTCCGCTCCCGTGCCAAAGTTTCCGTTGGCGTTTTCCTGTATGGCGGGGAGGTTTACTGAAGTTTCGCTGTCATAGGACGAGGCGGGATAGACAGCCTTGAAGGGGGCTGTAAGCTCGCCCTCGAAGGTGAAGTTCGCGGTTGCGCCGCCGTCGGTGAGTTCGGCTGATTCCACTCCGTTGACAACGATCTTGTCCGCAGCGCTCCAGTTGACGCTCTGGTCGGACTGGAGGTCGGTCTTGGTGGCCGCTATGTTGGCCTTAAGTACAGTTACTTTGCCGCCGGGGACTTCCGGCTCATTGGTGTTGCATCCGCCAAGGACGGAAAGCGCAGCTGCCAGGGCAGCGATAATGAAACTCTTTTTCATGATTCTTCCCTCCATTAATACCAGGTGTCGTCGATCTCTTCCAGCGGATCGATCATCGCCTTGTTGCTCTTGAGAAAGGAGTCCTCAAGCTTTAGCGCAGCGTATCTGGTATGCGGACACTCATAAGTTTTTTTATCGGTTACCATTTCACAATATAATGTTGTTTACTGATTGACACGACAAATCCATTCCGGAGCCATCTTACTCTGCGAACTTTATGTTGTCCGTGTTTATGTTGGTGTTGCTCTCCTTCTGGCCCACATACTGGAAGTAGTTCTCGGCCGTCAGGGTGACCAGGTTGCTGAGGCTGGTTCCGATCTTGCCGTTGACCGCGCAGCCGGAGAACACCTCGCCGGAGCTGGTGCAGTGCCCGTAGAGCATGCCGTTGTAGGTCTGGTCGCCGTCCAGGACCACATTCTTGCCCACTATCGTGGCCCCTATGCATTTGCAGTTCGTGATCTTCACGCCCGCACCGCTGATAAGGGCCGCTACGCCTACAGCCGTGTCACAGTTCTCTGCAATCAGGTCTCCCTTGTTCACGCAGCCGTCAAGCTTGCTGCCGTCGCCCATGATGCAGGTGATGTTGGCGGGGCGCTGGTTGCCGGAACTGGCATAATAGACGTCTCCGTTGTTGGTGCAGTCCTTCAGGATTGTGTAACGGTTTGACGACGAGACTATTCCGGAGCAACGTCCGGTTTTGGCGAAGATTGCGCCGTCGTTGACAAGGCCAGTATGGGTCTGGGTGAGGCTGTTCCCGTTATTGGAAGAGAACCCTATGACTCCGCCAAGCATGAATCCGTTGGCCCCGTTTCCGGCATTGTTCCCTCCGGTAAAGGGATCGGTCTTTGACGCTCCTATCTGCCCGGCGTTGTAGAGGTTGCTGGTGGATACGTTTACCGTACTTGCCATCACCCAGCCTATGATACCGCCAACCGCAACGCGGCCTGCTGCCGTGTTGTGGGCAAGTGAAGACGTGCCGCCTCCGGTGATAGGTGCATAGTTCTTGATATTCTCGGCCGATCCGTCGTTCATAAGGCCCGCAAGCACTCCGAACACGCCGGAAACGCCGGTGGAAATGTGCATCGAGCAGCTTGAGTCGAAGATCAGGTTCTTCACCACGCCGCCCTTGCCGATTCCGCCGAAGAAGCCCCATGCGCCGGTTTCGCTGGTGGGAGCGAAGTTCATGTGCAGGTTTTTGATCCGGTGATCCTTTCCGTCGAAGGTTCCGCAGAACAGTTTCCCGCTTGTGGCAAGTGAGTTGTGCGCCCATGTAGGCATGGTGCAGGTTCCAATCGGGGTCCAGGAAGTGATTGACGAGCAGTCGATGTCGGCGGAAAGCGTCACGTTGGCGTTGACAGCTGCTTCGTCGCCGCTGTTGACACGGCCCGCAAAGGCAGTGAGTTCCGCCGCCGTGGAAATCGTAATCTCCTCTCCCTCAACGGGATCCGGCTTCACCGGTCCGTATGTGGACATGTCGGTAACCTCGTACGGCTTGGCGATGGCGTTCCTCGCCGCCAGGATGGCCACGGGGGCAGATTCGTCGGTCACCGGAGTGGTCCAGCTGCCGTCGGCCGTGGATGTAACATCGTACCGGAAGGTGTTGGTGTCCATCTTCACGTTTCCGTTGAACGGGCCTATAATAGTTTCGAACACCGTGCAGGACGCACCGTAGCGGGAAAGGCCGTAGTCCATGTGGTAACCGTCGCGGGTAAGACCCATCTCGTTGTTGTAGCCGGTTGTACGCAGGTTCTGGAGCATGCAGCCGGTGGATATGACTCCGTCAAAACCGCAGGTCTCAACCGCGGTTTTGGCCTGTGCCGCAATGATGGGCCACATCTCATCGGTACTGTTGAACGGTTTTGTGCCGCTCTGGGCCTTGGAGAGGTTATGGTACGCCTGTGACAATATGTAATACAGCTTGGGCGATGCTCCGAGGGCCGTCTGAGCGGCCTTGACCTTGTTCACAACGCCCTGTACGGCCGTTTTCTCGGCATCGGTCCAACCCCAGGCCAGCTGCCTTCCGGTATGCTCCTGAAGGGTCACCACGTCGAATTTGGCGCTTGCCGCAACCACGGCCAGCGACTTTCCGGTCACGTCGGTCCAGCTGGTCGCCCCCGGATTGCAGATGTAGCAATGGTAGTCGGTGGCAGTCCACCCGTCGTTGTACTCGGGGATGGTCCTTCCGCCGTAGTACATGTGCACCATCTGGATCTTGTTCAGACCCGCAGCGGCGAGAATCTTGGGAAGGTGCTCCACCGCATCCTTTGTGAAGGAGTTGCCTATGAAGAAGATGCGGAAATCGGCCGGGACGTCGAAGCTGGGATCACCCTGGACAGGGGTCTCGCCCGTGGCTATGTCTATCACCACGTCGGTATAGGTGGCCTTGCCCGAGGATCCGTCCTTGCCGAGGTATTTTACCTTGTCGGCCTCGCTGTAGAGGTCGTAGACATAGGTTCCATTGCCGTAGGTTCCCACCTTGCCCGATGCCTTGCCGCCCTTCCACTGAACCGCGGAGTTCAGGTAACCGTAGAAAACGCCGCGGTACTGGCTGTCGGATATTATCTCGCCGTAGTTCTCGCAATCGGTAAGGACCGTTCCCTCGTTGGGCAGGGATACGATTCCGCCAACCCGGCCGGCGGTGGTGGAGACCAGGTTTCCGTAGTTCTTGCAGCCCGACACCGACGACCCCTTGGTGACCAGGCAGCAGATGTTTCCGAGCCTGCCCCCGTCGTTCTGGGGCATGGTGTTCATCTGGTTGCCGCGGTTCTCGCAGTTCTCGATGCGGGTGCAGCTGTTTGCCGCCGCCAGGATTCCGGCGGTCCTTCCGGCCTGGGATTCCATGTCGCCGTAGTTGTTGCAGGAAGAGACCACATTCCCCTTGGCGTTGCCCTCCGGGGCGTTGGCAAAGCTCACTATTCCGGCCACATGGATTCCGGTGGCTCCGGCGTTCATGTTGGCGGTGTTGGTGGCCGTTATCTTGCCGTAATTATGGACGCTGTCAACTATACAGCCTTCGTCAAGACCATAGATGCCTCCTATCAGGGCCATGTGGAAATAGCCAGTGCAGGAGCCGTTGTATGTCATGGGGGCCCTGCTGGTGATATCCCTCACCTGTGCGTCATAAACCACTCCGGCAATCATGCCGGCACTCAGCGGAACGCCGGAAGTAACTGTAAGAGAGCAGGTTTCGTCAATGACGAAATTCTGTACGACGGCTCCTTTGCCAATATATCCGAATATTCCGTAATGCTTTCCTATGGTAGATTCCTTGCAGGTCAGCTTGAGGTTCTTGATATGGTGGGCGTTGCCGTCGAACTTCCCAAGGAAGGGGTTGCCTTCCGTCACAACCGGATTGTAGCTGGTCCAGGGAGCGGTTACAAAGCCAACGGGGACATAATCCGTTACGCCGGAAAAGTCCAGGTCGGCAAGAAGGTTTACCCAACCTTCCTCGTTTTGCCACTGCTCGGTTGACGTTCCTTCGTTGACCGCCTTTGCAAAGGCCATGAAGTCCTCTACCGAACGTATTCCCTTGGCGTTCGGGTCGTCCGGCGTCCCCGGATCAGGGTTCTCCGGGGTTTCAGTTCCGGGATCTTCCGGTTCTGCCGGAACAGGTTCCTGCTTGCAGCCGGCAAGGATCATGGCCGCCGCGGCAGCAACAATAAGACCCTTTGTGAATATTATCTTCATTTATAACTAACGTTTTATTGAAACAGTCGCCGCATATCCGTTTTTATACGGCACACAAATTTGAACTTCCTCATTTATAACACCACTATTTACCAAGGAAAAATGGATTGTCTGAGTATGCCCGTCTTCTAACCTGTCAGATATTGTTTTGTACTCTTCCCATGGCCTTCTGTCATTCATAATCGTTATCTTCATGTTTCCAAAAGAGCACTCATTTCTATTGTTTATTATTCCCGAACTTCCCTTCGACGGCCTGAAAAATAAGCCTTTCTTCCCGGAACTCAAAGTAATCAAATCCTGTTCGGAAATACTTTGCGATAAGGTAATGGACGCCCCGTGCGCTTCTATCCAATTATCACCGTCGAAAATGAAAATGTTCCGATATTGCACTCCGCCTTCTTTAGGTTCACAGCTAATGAAAACCGCGAGTAACAAGAGATAGAAAATTACAAAAACCCGTCTCATCATCAACTATGTCCAGTAATTATTATATCTTTTCTATTTGCTTTTCATTTCAGTTTGAAAGAAACTATTATGGGATAATGGTCGGAGGGATGGCAGAAGTTGTGGATGTCCTTGCCGCGGGGGTCGCGATATGACTTGGCAAAGCCGTCGTAGATGTAATGGGCGGACGTAACTTTGTCAAACAGCGGCGGCGTAACGTAGAACATGTCTATGCGGCGGCCCGAGAGCGTACTCTTGCAGAACTCGCCGGGATAGAGCTTCTCTATTATGTCTATGTACGGGGTGTTGGCCCTTATATAGTCATGCACCAGGAAGGCGGGATCGTCGTCGGGGCGCTTGTAGTGGAAATTGTCCACTGAAGAGATGGCGTTGAAATCGCCGGTCATTATCCACCACTGGTCCTTGGCCTCCGGTACGGTGGCGATGGTCTCCCCGCAGATGAACTGCATCTCCTTGGCACGGAAAAAGTCGCCCTCGCGCTTCTGGGCGCTGAGCTTCTCGTCCTCGGCCTTGTAGGCATAGTGTGCCGGCCAGGTGTGCAGGGTCACGATATTCAGCTCCTTCCCCTTTCCAAGGTCCACCTTGGCCCATCCGGCCCCGTGGACGACTATTATGTCGTCGCCGTTGCCGGTCATGCGCTTGACTATCCTCAGCGGATACTTGGACGTAATCACCTGCGGGAAGGTGTCCCTCTTGCCGCAGATCAGCGTATACTGATGGCCGTATCGGGCCGCGAGTATGTCCCAGTTCCACGGAAGGTACTGATCCTCAGGCATCTGCATCTTGACTGCGGTGTCGGTGATGTAGCGCGACTCGGCCTCGGTCCAGATGCAGATGTCGGGGTCGTAGCCCTTGACGAAATCCACGAACCGGTCGTAGTTGTTGGCCTGGTCGTCCCACATCCCGTTCTGGATGTTCCAGTAGAGCACCTTCAACTCCCTGCCGCCCCTGGCGGAGCAGGAGACGGCAAGGAGAGAAAGCGCCAGAACGGCTGTCAGGAAACGTTTCATTCTGACGATGCTTTAAGGTGCCACATAGGTGAGTTCCGTAATCTTGGCGAGTTTGCTTTCATTAAGGCCGCCGCCGAGATAATTCATGAAATTCTCGGAAGTAATCTCATACATGGTATGGTTGCCGTCCGAAGCGTAAACGCCAAGCCTGCCGCTCACCTTCACGCCGGTAACTTCCTTGAAGTTGCTGAAATTCGCAACCAGGAACCCAAGGTACGTCGCGTTGGCGCCGATGATGGTACCGTTGTTGGCCCCGCCGGTAATGTATGAGGTTGCATCACTGAGCATGGCCGAAAAACCTCCGGTGGTAGTCTGCGCATCGGACGTGGTGAGCGATCCGTTGTTGACGCAGTTCACCAGTCCGCAGCGGTAATATACATTGCTGGCAATGTTGCCGACCCTGCCGTTGACGAAATTATTCACCTGGTTGGCATTGTTGACGCAATCCTTGAGTATGGAGTTGCTGTTGACCGTGGCTGCAATGCCGGAACTGCGGCCTAGGTTGGTATTGAGCGTACCGTTGTTGACGCAGCCTTCAACCAGGTTCGCAAAGCTGAGTTCCTCCTTCAGGGCGGTGATGAAACCTACGATACCGCCGTACATCACGCTTGTGGCGCCCGCCGCCGTACTGCTTCCGGCAGAGGCTGTAACCGTGGCGGTTACCGTACAATTCCGGATAACCGATCCGGCTGATTCACCCGCACCCACAAAGCCGGCGATGCCTCCTATTGCGAAGCGCTTGTTGTTGGTGGCGCAGCCGCCTATGTTGACCGTCCCGTCGAAACTGACGTTCTCGATCGTGGAATTGACCATCAGGCCCGCGATGACTCCGGCATCTGCGACGCTCTGTGCAGCAATCTTATAGGAACCTGAAACCTTGAGGTTTTTGACGGTAGCGCCGTCCAGTACACCGAACAGGCCATAGGTCGTATTCTCTGCGAGGGTCTTGTCCACCGTAAAGCCGGTAATCGAGTGTCCGCCGCCGTCGAAGACGCCCTTGAAGGCGGAACCGGTATAGGCGCCGGCATAATTGCCGTTGTTGGTCGAGGTGGGATTGCCAATCGGCGTCCAGTCCACTCCGGTCAGGTCGATGTCGGCAAGGAGTTTTACCGCCCCGTCGACGTCCTGCCAGGCCTCGATGGAGGTCCCGGCGTTGACTGCGTCACGGAAGGCGGCGAGGTCGGCTGCCGAGGCGATTCCAACGGGAGCGGGAGCGCCTCCGAAGGTGTTGTTCTCGTAAGTCACGTTGACAAGGCGGGCTTCGGCGATCAGAGAGTAATACTGCTCGAAGTTGGTTGCATTCAGCTCAACCACAGGATCTTCCGTAGTAGGGGTGTAAGGCCCTATCTTGCCGCCAAGGATACAGTTCTTCACAGTTACCTTCTTGGTGTTGAAGTTGCCGCTGATTATACCCATGTACTTCTCTGTAGCGAACCACCTGTCGGAAAGGACGGAGCCGTAGCTGGCGCAGCCGTCTATCTCGGTGTCCGCATTGTTCTGGCCTATCACGCCGCCGGCATAGCCGTGGGTGGAATCGCCGGAAACCGCAAATACCACGTCACCGTAGTTGATGCAGTCCTTGAGAAGGATAACACCCGTACCCATCGCGGAAACGATACCGGCAACACGGCTGTTGGACGCCTTGGTGTCCGTACAGGAGATGTTTCCGTAGTTGACGCAGCCCTCGGCCTTGCTGTGGGAGTTCATCGTTCCTATGACGCCGGCCGTCCTGGTGGCCTGTACAGAGAAGCTGGAATAGTTGGTTGCCCTCGTTGCAAGCGTAGGAGCGACGGTCACATCCTTTCCGTCCATGTAACCGATCACGCCGCCCACGATGAACCCGGTGGCGCCGTTGGCCGTATTGACATCGTTGACCACATCGAAGCTGGCGTGGCCCTTGATGTCTGTAGCAGAACAGGAAGCTGTATTGGAGAACATTGTACCTATGGTACCTCCTATCACAAGCCTGGTGCTGGCCTTGCCGGCATCGTTGACGAGCTTGGCATGGCTGTCGAGGTTCTCAAGGGTGGATTCCGAGGCGAAGCCCACCACGGCGCCCATGGTCACGAAACCGCTGTTGGAAGAGTTCTTGATGACAGTCTTGCTGCCGATGGTGAGATTCTTGACGGTAGCTCCGTCAACACAGCCGAACAAGCCAGCCGCAGCATCGGCCGCAGACGCCGGAATGGTGACAGTAAAGTTGTCAACCGTGTGTCCGCCTCCGTTGAAGACGCCCTTGAAGGCATTGCCGGTAATGGCGTGGGCCGAGGTCACAGCAGCGTTTCCGATAGGTATCCACTCCTCTCCGCCAAGGTCGATGTCGGCCTGGAGTTCAACCTCTCCGGCGTCGTTCAGCCAGCGGGTCAGGGGGTCGCCGGCGTTGACCGCGGCGGCAAACGCCTTGAGTTCAGCCGCGTCGGGAATACCGCCGATAGGGATTTCCTCTCCCTGGTTGGGGGCGAATGCCAGTTCTGGCATCTCGCGGAGTTCCCCGGCGCTCACATTACGGGCCGAGACCCTCATGCGCATCACATCGTCATTCGAGTCGATGAATTCCACCTGGTAGCCCGAGGCGTAATTGGCGGCAGGGATGGGCAGGTAAACCACCAGCGGTTCGGCCGAAAGGGCCTTGCCCACGGTAACCTTGACCTCCTTGTCAGCATCGGCCGACGAGCTTCCGGTAAGGGTTTTCTTCTTGTGGTCGATGGCAAAGTCGCCGGACATCTGTTCCCCCGCAAGGCCCTTGAGGACGATTTCCTTGAGGGTGGTCGTGGCCTCGCCGGTAAGACTTACCTGAAGGATGGCCGTAATTGCGGAGAAACTGATGTTGTTACCGCGGGAGGCATATCCGGCAAGGGCGAGGTTGAGTCCGTCAACGCTGACCTCTCCGGGCAGCGTGACGGTTGCGTCATCCTTGTAGATGGAGGCGGGGTAAACGGCCTTGTATGGCGCTGTAACAGGGTTCTCAAAGGTAAAGAGAGCCGTTGCAGTTGCCTCGGCAAGGGCGTTGGATACCGAGCCGTTCACGTTGATTGCATCGCCCGCGTTCCAGGTAACCTTTACCTTGGAACGGTCAAGGGATGCCTTGGTAAGGGGCTCAAGGGATGCGGTGATGGTGGTGGTGCTTTCACCGGATACGGCTTCTTCCGCAAACGGTTCCTTTGCACAACCCGCTGCAAGGACGGTGGCCGCAATGGCCGCTAAAAACATATACTTTTTCATGATTCTGTCCTCCGTCGTTAATCCCATGTGTCACTTATAAGGTCCAGGTCGTCGATGTCGCCGTTCTTGTCGGGGGAATCGGGTTCCACAACGGGCGTGTTCCCGCCGCTGCCCTCGACATAGGTGACATTGGTGACCTTTTCCTTGTTGGCATCGGAGATGCTTCCGATGTAATCCATGACATTGGCGTTGCTCACCGGAAAATAGTCATGGTTGCCACCGGCATCGTAAAGGCCGATCTGTCCGCTCAGGATTACGTTGGACACATGGTCGAAATTGCTCAGGTTGGCGGTTATCAGTCCAAGATACTTCTCGTTGCATCCGAGGATCGTACCGGTGTTGACGGTCTTTTCGCCACCTTCAAGATAGACGCCGGCATGGCCCATGAGGGCCACAAGGGCCGCCGTGGTGGTCTGTGCGCCCGTGGTGGTGAGGTTCCCGTTGTTGACACAGCCTATCACGCACGAATAGTTGGTCAAGTTGCAGCAAATCTGGCCGATTCGGCCGTCCGGTATGGTGTTGAACTGGTTGGCGTTGTTGGTGCAGTCCTTCAGGATGGTCGAATAGTTGGCCGTGGGGCAGATTCCGCTGCAGCGGCCGATCTTTACGGTCATTGTGCCGTTGTTGACGCAATTTTCAATATTGACATGGGTGGTCTGGCTCTGCGGGGTGGTGGAGAATCCCACCATTCCGCCGTACATTACGCCGGTTGCACCCGCTGCGGTATTGGAACCGCAGTCGAGGTTGACCTCGGCATTCACCTCGCAGTCCTTGATCCAGCTCTCGTAGTTCTGGCCGTCTTCCGTTACCCCGAAGGCGAATCCGGCGATTCCGCCCATGGCGAACTTTGTCCCGGACGCCGTGGTTCCGTCAGAGGATATCTTGCCGGAAACCTTGACGTTCTCTATTCTGGAAGCATAGACTATTCCAGCCACAACGCCCACGTCGGCCAGCCCTGCGGCATTGACCTTGAAATTGGTCTCGACGTTCAGGTTCTTGACCGTAGCATGGTCCAGGACACCGAACAGGCCGAAGGTGGCGCCTTCCGCAACCATGGGAACGGTGGTGTTGACGTTGAAGTTCTTGATTGTGTAGCCTCCGCCGTTGAACACTCCGGTAAACGCATTTCCGCCCATAGGCTTGCAGGCGTAGTTGCCGGTGCCGGTCTTTTCCACGTTTCCGATAGGGGTCCAGGTGGTGAACTCGGAAAGGTCAAGGTCGGTCAGGAGCTCGATCTCCTTGCTGCGGTTCATCCAGCGGGTAATGCCCCTACCGTTGTTGACCGCCTCTATGAAAGCCTTGAACTCATCCATCGACGGGATGCCTCCGAGGCTGTTGGGATCGACGGCTCCGGTAAAGCCCAGCTGGTTTACCGGAATACTGAGAGAGGTTCCGCCGCCGGAGAACTTGACCAATCCGCTGCGGGGGTTGGTGTCGGTGCTTTCGTCCTTATAGTTGGACGAAACGGTAAGGGTAACGATGGTGCTGTTGCCTCCGCCCACACCGGTAGTGGGATCAGCCTTGATCCAGGTGGGCGTGGTAACGATCCAGTACGGGGCGTCGGTGGTAATTACTATCACCTCCGCGCCGGGACTGTTTGCAGCCACGTCGTTCACGGTCACCCTGTCGGCCGTGATGGTGTAGGTTGGCTCCGCCTGCTTGCAGGAAACGGCCATTGCCGCACCCAGGAGCAGTACCAGAGCTGTTTGTTTGAGTGTTTTCATATGGTGCATGGTTTATTTTTCCCTGAGTATTACATAAGTAAGGTCGCTGCGCTCACCCTTGGAGTCGCTTACCCGGTTGACCAGGCCGCCTTTTCCGGTGGAGGAGTTCCAGACCCACATGGCCGACGATCCGCCGCCGTCCATACGGGTGACCCACCATCCGCCGAGTTTCTTGGCAATCCTGTAGATCTCGTAGCCCTTGATTCCGAGGGAGTACCAGGTCGACGACACCTGACGCCCGTCCACCTCCACTATCCATACCTTGCTGCGGTCCTGGCTGACCACGGGGAAGGTCATGGGGTCGTATTTGGAATACAGGCTCGCCGAGGCTCCCGGTGTGTTGGACGCGTCGGCACCATCGGTCATGAGCTGATACATGGTGGAATCCAGCGATAGGATGGGTTTGGAAGAGTCTCCGTCGATGGCTATGTCGCACCGTAATTCAACGGCGTCTCCAATCTTTACCGTGTTCCATTGGGTGGCGTAGCTCCCCGAAAGGGCTATTCCAACGCGGTTCTTCGCAGTGATGTACGGCTTGGAGATTGTTCCGGAACGACCGTCGCGGATATCCACGACCCTGGCCTGCTTGTAGCCGGTGTTGACCGTCATGACATCGCCGGTGTACTCGCAGATAACGTAGAGCACGTCGGCCGCCAGGTCGTTGATGAGGCTTGGCGATCCCGGATGCGGCACCCGTACATATCTGGAAGTGAAGAGGTTGACCGGAGAAACAGTGGGCGAAGCATGCCTCAGCGTGGTGTCGTTGACAGTGTAGAACGGGTATTCCTTCCCGCCGGTGCGGAGCTTTCCGGAGAAGGCCTTCTTGCCGCAGGAGGCGGTTCCGTCCTTGAACACCGTAAAGCCCCAGGCGTGGTTGCCCAGGTCCTTTACCACCGCCGGGTTGTTGATGTAGACAGGTTCGCCGTCTTCCACATGGAAGCCGCGGGAGATTCCGTCGTTCGAGTCAAAGAAGCAGCAGTTTGTTCCCGCAAGGATCTTCTGGCCCTCGGAACGACGACGGTTGCAGAGCATCGAAAGCGTCTCCCGGATATTGAAACCGTTGTTGTTGTTTTTGTTGCCGTTGGGATTGGGGATGACCTCGTCCGCCACTGCGGAAGTGAGTTCAATCCCGGGATCCTTCAGGTTCACCTCCAACACGTGCATGTGCCTGGGAACGTTCTTGAAACTATAGTGATGATATGTGACTCCGCTGTGCAACTGCCTGGTTTCCAGCTCGTCCCAATCATAATAGGCGTCGAGCGTCCAGTCCACGGTGTTGTGCTCGATGTCGTAACCATCCTCATAGTTGGCCATCGCGTTGAACATCATGGCGGGGGTGTCGTTCACAAAGCCATAACCGTAATTGGATGTCACGTTGGCCTTGGTCCTGTTGTACGAGCAGAGCCATCCGGGACCGTAACTGCCGTCCTTCAGGCCCTTTATGGTGCCGTAGTTGGTGCAGTTCGTTATGGTTCCGGAGTTATACCCCACGAGGCCGCCTTCCTGACAGGCCACCTTCACGGTAACGTCGCCCCGGTTGACGCAGGCCAGGTTGGCCTGTTCGCCGCCAAGGGAGCTATCCCCGTCCATATAACCGGCTATTCCACCGATTATCAGGTTGTTCCCGGTCGCAGATGTACCCTCCATGGAGAGCGAAGCCATGTTCGTGGACCTTTCCATCTTCACGCCGATACCATAGCCGAGGATTCCCCCAGCGCGGACCTTCCCGGAAGGGCTGCCGGTAAATTCCACCTTGCTGCCGCTGCTTCCGAAGGTAATGTTGCTTATGGAAACATTCTTGGCGTAGCCGATGAGGCCTGCATGGGGATACTTGGTTACATCCACCTTCCAGTTAACGTTCTTGAGGACGAATCCATCTCCGTCGACGTTATAGGTCAGCGGCGACGACTCTTTTCCGACCGGAATCCATTCCTTGATGGAAGAACAGTCTATGTCGTTGAGTATTTTCACCGTCCCCTCAACCAGGTAAAGGGCGATTGAGCCGTCCCCGTTGACCGCCTTGGCAAAACCAAGCAGGTCTTCGGCGGTGGAAATGCCCCGTTTTGTGACGGTTCCGCTGCTTCCCGCCTGCTCAATCCTGACCACCACGCTTTCCTTCCCGAGGTTGGAAACCGTGATTTCGGCCGAGCGGGGATCGGACGCCTTGTTTTCCTCAACGGATACGGTCATAGGTGACGCCGTAGCCGAGGCTTTGCCGGTAGTGGTGAGAACCTTGGCCCAGGGCTGGTTGCTGCGGGCATACCAGTCCGTAGCGGAAGTCACCGAGAACGTCTTCTGTTCCCCGAGGCCGACGACGTTCTGGGTCAGCGGAGAAACTGCCAGCGGAGAAGGTTTCTCCGCAGGCTCTTTCCCGCCGCAGGCGCATGAGAGAAGTGCCAGTATCGCTAAGGTTATTTTCACAGCGACTTTCATTGCTCCTAATCAAAATTTACGCCGTCGTCCCATCCGGGATTCTGGGTCAGCGCACCGTGGGTAAGGGAGCGCTGATCGGCCGGAATGGGCCAAAGGTAATCCCTGCCCTCGTCCCAAACATAATCCTCTGCGGCATAGTAGGTCAGGTAACCGCTGGTGCCGTTGGAAAGGGAGTAGTTTCCGGCTATTTCTATGGTATTTGCCGCAGGGGCGGTGGTTGAAGGCTTGGTGCCCTGATATATGCAGAGGTCTATCTTGCCGTCCTTGTCCAGGTCATATTCACCCAGGCCGGGGAGGTAGATGCCCATTACGCCGCCGGTAGACTTGGGAGTCAGCCACTTGCCTTCACCCCAGCGGAGAAGGTCCCACTGGCGGAAGCCTTCGCAGATGAGCTCCACGGTCCTTTCGCGGCGAACTTCCAGGATTGCAGCCTTCTGCGTTCCCTTTGCATTGGGATAGTATTCGGCCATCAGGGGATCCACGGTGGTGGGAACCTTCGCCATCGCGGGCATGCCCACGCGTGCGCGGATTACATCTATGGTCTTCTGAACGTCGTCATCGGTTAGCTGTCCCAGCTCGGCCTTGGCTTCAGCATAGTTGAGAAGCACCTCGGCATAGCGGAACAGGGGATAATCCGTGGTTGAGGTGGAGGCTCCTTCGTGGCCGGAATCGGATATGTATTTCACTATGCGATATCCGTTGAAGGTGCGCTCAAAGTCGATTTTCTGGGCCACGGGACCGGGTTTTCCGGTTTTCGCGTCAATTTCAAGGGCCGGGGTCGAAGGGCCCTGGATGGTCTGCGCCATACGGGGGTCGCGGTCGATGAAAGACTCATAGAACTGCATGGTTTCCCAGCCCTGGCGCTCCTGGATGGGTTTTCCGTCTTTCTGGAGGTAATGGTTGACCATACGGACGGTGGCGCTGCGGTGGTTGGCCTTGTATGTGAACTGAATGCCGTGACGGACTTTCAGGTCAACGTTGTAGCGCTCGGAAAGAATGGTCTCGTCGGACTCCGCGTCTTCAAGGAGGAAGTACTCCCTGTAGGAAGCGTCGGTAGCCCTGGGGGAAAGGCCGAAGGTGTTGCCGGTGTAGAGCTTGCGGGTTCCAAGCATCTTTCCGGCGGCATCGGCAGCCTGGCCAAGGAACCACTCGGATGAAACCGTCACATTGTCGAAGGTCTGTTCGTCAACGGGGACAAAGGCGGTGCCGGCATGGTACTTCCGGAATGTTCCCTCATACAGGGCGGCGCGGGACTTGAGGGCCAGCGCGGCATCCTTGGAAACACGGTAGACAGCATCCGACGGCCATTTTGCAGGAAGGAGCTCATAGGCCCTGTCCAGATCCTGGAGGACCTTGAGCATCACGTAGCCGCGGGGGTCGCGGGGCTTGTTGAGGTCCTCGGTGTCGGAGGATCCGATCACGTGGTCGTACCAGGGAATGTCCCCGTACTGGCGCACCTTGTTGTAATAGAACCAGGCGCGGAAGAAATATGCCACGCCCTCGTAACGGGCCCTTACGCCGGCATCTTCGCAACGCATGTTCTCCAGCATGTAGTTTATGTCGCGGAGAGGCTTCCAGGTACTGTTGCTCCATGACTTTGAAGACGGGGTCCTGGTGCCTTTCTGGAGGGCGCTCAACGATGAAGTGGAACCATTGTCGTCGGCGTTGATCACGGCCTCGTCGTCGGCTTCGGGAACAATGTCGCTGTAGAACTTGTTGGTCCAGAGTTCCAGCTCCTTGTCGGAGGAGAAATAGGTTCCGGGCGAAAGCGACGTCTCGGGTTTCTTTGTCAGGAAATCCTCGCAGGAAACCAGCGTCACCGCCGCCATCAATAACGATATGGGAATATGTATCTTTTTCATAATCGTCAGAATGTTATGTCAATACCAAAAGAGAATGTCCTGGAATAAGGATAGGTACAGTCCTCATAGGCTGAGTTGGTGGCAACCTCCGGGTCGATATACTTGGTATGCTTCCGCATGGGTGACAGGTAGAAGAGATTCTCACCGGAGAAGTAAATCCTGGCCCTGTCCACAATGTTCTTGTTCTTGATGGGAAGGGTGTACCCGAGAGTCAGGTTCTTGAGGCGGATGTATGCCGCGTTCTGCAGATAGTAGTCGGAAGTAACCACATATGAAGTGGTTGCTATACGGCCCCTCTCGCGCGGGAAGACCGCTTTGCTGTTGTCCTCACCTTCCCTCCAGCACATCTTTTCAAAGTCATTGGGAAGGAACGTGGGCCTGTGATAGGAATAAGGACCCCAGAAATAGATGCAGTTTCCGCTCGGCATCCAGTCCAGTTTGCCAACACCCTGGAAGAAGACGCTGAGGTCTATTCCAAGCCAGCTGACCTCGCCCTTGAAGGCATAGTTGTAACGGGGGCGGGAGTTGCCGATGATCTTGCGGTCACCTGGATCCTTAAGGGTATTGGACCCCGTGTTGATCTTTCCGTCCTTGTTCAGGTCCACATACTTCAAGTCGCCTGCCTTCAGGTGGTTCCAGGGCGAAGCCTGGGCATTGATGCCCTTGTTGACCGTACCGAACGAATCAATGGTGCTCTCGTATTCGGCAGCCTCCTCGTCGGTGGCAAAAAGGCCGTCGGTAGTATAACCCCAGATGTCACCAAGCCTCTTGCCCACATAGTGGTCGCTCAGGACGGGGTTGTCGGGATCGTTGTTGTAACGGGTGATAAATGTCTGGTAATCACCAAGGGAAGCGGTGATGCCGTAGTAGAACGGCTTTCCGGCCACCGTAACGTTGTCTTTCCAGCTTACCATGAGTTCGTAACCCCTGGTCCTCAGGTCGGCTGCGTTCTCCTTGGGGGCCGCTTCTCCGTAAACGAACGGAAGCGTCATGGCCGTGGTGAGCATATTCTTGGTGTCACGGATGAAGAAGTCCGCGTTGACATTCAGGCGGTTCCGGAAGAAGCCCAGGTCAAGGCCAAGGTTCTTGGAGACCACCGTTTCCCAGGTAAGTTTGCTGGAAACCGGCGCATCGACATATGCATAACCGGCGTTGTTCACGGCATCGAAAGTATAGCCGCCGAGCTGACCGGTCTTGAGCTCCTCCCAGTAATAATAGTTGCTCACCTGCTGGTTGCCCAGGGTACCGTAGCTGACGCGGATCTTTGCGCTTGATACATAAGGCTTGACATTGGTCCAGAACGGTTCTTCGGAGATTCTCCACCCGGCCGACGCCGAAGGGAAGAAACCCCAGCGGTGTCCCTTGGGGAAGCGTGAAGAACCGTCGAAGCGTCCGCTCACCTCAACCAGGTAACGGCCCTTCCAGTCATAGTTCAGACGCCCGAAGAAGCCGAGGGTCCGATATGCCGAATTGGATTCCGCCGCCCTTTCAATTTCACCGTTCGCCATGTTGATGTAGGCCTGGGAATCGCTGAGGGAACCTTTCTGCCTTATGGTAAGGCTGGTGGAATGATAGTCGTCGAAGTTGGCACCGAGGGTGGCCGCAACGTGATGGGCCCCGCCAAAGGTGTTGTCGTATGAGAAGTAGGCGTTGGCCACGTTTCCGTCCTGGATATAACGGACTTCCTGATAGAAGTCATATACGGAACCGTTCGTGAAGAAGCCTCCGGTAAGGCCGTTGCCCTCGTAGAGCCTGCCGTTTTCATTGTCATAGGCGTTTGCCGTGGGAAGGCTGCGGAATGCGCCCAGGCGGTCACGCCTGCGGTAGGTATAGTCGGCGGTGAAGTCCAGCCCCTTGAAGATATGGAAGATGAACCGGTTGGTCCACGTCCAGTAGTTGTTGGTGTTGGCGTTATGGTTGCGCCCGTCCATGTACACGCCGCCGCGGCCGGAGAAAATGGGCGAGGTGGCGTCGGCAAGATAGCTGGAGTACATGTCGATGGTGCCGTCGGGGTTGTAGGGCATGATATTGGGGCCCACGTTCTGCGTGAAATTCCAGATTATACCAGCTCCGCCGCTTCCGTTGTACTCGGTGGAGCCATCCATCTCCCAATAGCCGCCCCACTTGTAATGGGTGCGCTCAAAGCTCACATTGGTGGAATAATCCAGCCATTTCTTGATCTTGGCGTCTATCTTTCCACGGAGAGAGAACCCGTTGTAGATATCCTGCGCCTTTGCGGCGAATAGACCCTCGCGATAGAGCCAACGGCCCGATGCATAGTATTTAACCTTTCCCGTACCGCCGCGTACAGTGACGTTATGCTCGGTCTCGGGGCGGACCCTGTTGAACAGGAAGCCGTACCAGTCGAAGTTTCCGAGATAGAGATAGGTGTGAGTGCCGGTCTCGTCGGGAATAATCCAGGGACGCTCCGGGTTCTCGGTCTTGTCGTAGCGGCGCTCCTTCAACAGCTCAAGCTGATCCTCGGAATAGGTCCAGGCGCCGCGGCCCTTGAAGGTTTCGTAGAACTTGTTTGTAAGCATCACGTAGTCATAGCCGCAGGTCATGAAGTCCGTGCTGGTGGTGTTGTCGGAGATGGAGACACGTCCGTTGTAAGTGATCTTGGCGTCTCCCTCAGTTCCGCTCTTGGTGGTGATGAGCACAACGCCGGCGGAAGCCTTTGCTCCGTAAATGGCGCAGGCCGAGGCGTCCTTGAGCACGGATATGCTCTCGATGTCGTTGGGGTTAACCTGCGAGAGGGAGCTCTCGATACCGTCAACCAGTATAAGCGGCGAGCCGCTGTTCAGGGACAGTTTTCCACGTATGTTCACACTGTAGTGGGTGCCGTCGATGGAGCCGCTGCCGGTGGTCAGCACCAGCGAAGGGTCGGCTCCCTGGAGGGCCATGGCGGTGTTGGTGACGGGGCGGGCGTTGAGGTCCTTTCCGTCGATCACTGAGACGGCGCCGGTAAGGTTGACCCTCTTCTGGGTACCGTAACCCACAACCACCAGCTCGTCGAGGACGGTATTCTCGCTCTCCATGACGATGGTGTAGGGTTGCCTCTCACGGCCTGTGACGGTTATTTCCTGGTCATCGAAACCAAGGTAGGAGACCGTCAGAGCGGCAGGAAACGACAGATCCTCAATAATATAGGAGCCTCCGGCATCGGTAAGGGAATACTTCCCGGAAGCCTTGTCAACTACTGAAGCCCCTATCAGGGGTTCCCCGTTGCGGTCGGTCACCGTTCCCCTCAGGGTGCCTTTCTGCACGACGGGTGCGGCGTGGGAAGCCTGGCGCCGGTTGACCGATACCGCCTTCCCGTTGACGGAAAAGTCCAGGTCCTGACCGGCGAAAATCTGGGCCAGTACCTCGGAGAGAGGAGCGTCCTTTGCAGAGACGGATACCCGTTTCTGCAGATCCACATCATCGGCATTGATCACGATGGTGTAGTTGCCCTGCGCCTGCAACTTGGCAACAGCTTCCTGTACGGAAACGTTCCTGAGTTCCAGCGTCACGTTCTGCGCCATGCCCAGAAGCGGCAGCAGCAGAGCAAGAAATACTGTGAATGCTTTTCTCATTGTGCTTTTTGTTGGTTAATATGTTTTTGTGTGTTTCTTTCCATTTATATAGACAACCCCGCCCGAGCGCGTGACATTCAGACCTCCGTTTGCCGCGAGCATCGCCAGGATCTGGTCCAGGGTCTCGTGGTTGGTGAAGAAAGCCAGGAACCTGCGGGAGGTGATTTCCGGGTCGGCAACCACTATCTCTTCCCCGAAGGAGCGTTCAAGTTCGGAAGCGATGTCGGAGAGGGGAACGTTGAAAAAGCTGAACGAGCGGTCTTCAGAGAAGGGTTTGAAGGAACGCGGATCAACCCGGCCCAGCGACAGTTCGCCGGAGGGGCGGTCGAACTGGGCGATATCGCCCGGGGTCAGCCTCACTTCCCGGCGCCCCCCGCTACCGGGGATGCCCAGGCCCACGGAACCTTCTTCCAGCATCAGCTGCACCATGGAATCGCCCTTGTAGGACTTGAAATTGAACGTGGTGCCGTAAACCTTTATGTCAACGTCGTCGGAATGGATTATGAAAGGACGCCCGGGGTCCTTTGCCACAGAGGCCCTGATTTCTCCCTCGAGGAAGATCTCCCTGGCCTCTCCGGTAAACTTTTCCGGCCAAGTCATACGCGACTCGGCATTGAGCATCAGGCGGGTGCCGTCGGGAAGGGTGATTTGGCGTGTCTGGGCCGTGGGAACGGTGATTTCGTGCCACGCAACCGGGGCGGGCTCCCTGTGCAGGCGGTATCCGGTATAGAGAAGGCCAGGCACCATGAGCGCCAGCAGGGTCACGGCGGCGACCCGGGTCAAAGTCAGTACCAGGCGGCCGCGTCCAAGTCCGAGCCTCCTCCTGGTAATGGAAAGCGCCTCCCTGGCCGACGACAGCGAATCCGTACGGCACTTGTCAAACTCCTTGTCCAGCAATGTGTTGACCTCCGGATCCGAGATATGCTCGGCAAGGTATGCCTGGACAAGTTGCGACTCATCGTCGGGAAGACTGCCGTCAAGATAAGCCTGGATGGTTTTCAGATCTATGTCCATCGATAAGTTCCGGTGTTACAATTATCAGTTCTATAGCTGATATAGAACGGCCGAAACCAGGGGACTACGTAATCTCCGGGTGAAAAAATTCAGCTGAAGTGCTTTTTAAGGTCGCGTACCGCAAGCTGGAGATGCTTCTCCACGGTGCGGACGCTGAGCCCGGTGGCGGAAGCGATCTCCTCGTTTGAAAGCGACTGGAAACGACTCATCCTGAACACCTCCCGCCTTTGCGGAGGCATCTGGTCCACCGCACGGAGGACAGAAGAGCGGATGTCGTGGTACTCCGCCACGTGTTCGGACCTTTCGGATGAGGGCTTGTGCGGGGGTTCCGGGGTGTCCACCGTGAGAAGGTGCCTCCTGGAACGGAACACGTCCAGCGCCCCGTTCCTGGCCAGGACGAACAGATAGTTCCTGAGCGATTTTGACGGCTCCAGACGGCTCCGGTAAATCCACACCTTCATGAACACCATCTGGGCAAGGTCGTCGGCCATAGGCTCGTTCTGGACAAGGGAAAGCAGGAACTTCCGGACCTGGGGATACCATCTCAGGAACATGGCGTCAAAAGCCGCTTCGTCGCCGCCCTTTACTGCGGCTATCAGTTCGCTGTCGGACATGATCCTATATGTATCCTGCTTCCGGGACATACGGCAAATATAGCTAAAATAACGACGGTTCCAACTCCTTGGGATGGAAAGACCTGCGATGCCAGGGGGTAAGGCCGTAACGTTTGACCGCAGCTATGTGTTCCGCAGTGGGATACCCCATATTCCTTTCCCAGCCATACTCCGGGTACTCAGCGGCGATCTGCTCCATGAAGGCGTCCCTGTGGGTTTTGGCAAGCACCGACGCCGCGGCTATGCCGGCATAGGTCGCGTCGCCTTTGACCACCATCATGAAACGGTCCCTGCCGTAGGGCCCGAAGGCCCTGAAACGGTTCCCGTCCACGAGCAGGAAATCCGGAGCCGGGTCAAGCTTGAGCACGGCCCTCTGCATTCCGGTTATGGAGGCGTTGAGTATGTTGATGCTGTCTATCTCTTCCGGACTTACGGCCTCTACGGCCCAGGAAACCGCTTCCCTCTCGATTATGGGACGGAGTTCGTCGCGATGGCGGCGGGTCATCTGCTTGGAATCGTTGAGAAGGGGATGATGGAAACCGGGCGGCAGGATCACGGCCGCGGCGAATACCGGGCCGGCGAGGGGGCCCCTTCCGGCCTCGTCGCATCCGGCTTCCAACCGGTCCGGTTCAAGATAAGGTTTCAGGGAAACGATCCTTGGCATGTGCCAAATATAATCATTTTTCCTCGTTTTCCCTTATCCTTTTGCGAAGCATCGATATGATTTCTTTCTGGTAGTTCACGTTCTCCTTAAGCGAGTCCACGAGAGACTTGAGAACCTCTATTTCCTTATCCTTGATGGAAAGCTGCCGTCCATATTCGGCGGTAAGGATGCTGATTCTCTGTTCATAGCCCTCCCGGATCCTGTATGCGTGCCCCGAGCCGTCTTCAAGCACCTTCTTTCCAAGAAGAAGGGCCTCCACGGGAACGTTTCCCACCTCGGCCGCTTTCTCCACCAGGGGACTGATGGTCCTGGTGTCACCGCTTTCCAGGTTGGCATAGGCCACGCGCGAAATGCCGAGCCGCGACGCCATTTCCTTCTGTGTAACACCAAGTTCCTTACGGAGCTTGAGAATGTTTTCCTTGACCGAATTGTTGTCCATTTGAACAAAAGTAAAGGAAGACGTCCAAAAAGAGAGCAAAGAAACCGTTTACCATATCATGTTTTTCTTTACAAAAGGATTAAAAAACATATAAAACCATAAAAAAACGTAAATTATTTCAGACAAAACCCGCTTTATCTGCCCTTTTTTATTGACAAAGCCGACGGAATCTATCAACTTTGCCATAGTGACATTTTCAACCATGGATAATATTCTTGAAGGATACTCGCGCCTCATGGCGCTCGCCGGCAGGGACTCCGTCCTTTCCGACCCAACTATCGACTTTCAGCAGCTATGCCGCATCGCCGGGGTGGACGTCTCGGTCATGGACCCCTATGTTTTCTCGGAACTCGGCCTTTCAGGAGACGAGCTTCTCAACCGCTTCAGGCAACAGTATTTTGACTCAAAAGACAAAAAATAGCCACATTTTGCCCGATATTCGGGCGCGGAGGTTGTTACCTTCATCAATATTTACTAATTTTGCAAGGATATGCCCGATTGTACGCATATCTGATTAAGAATCATAATCAACAATAACCATAGTAATGAAAAATTATCAGACCAAAAACATCCGTAACGTGGTCCTCATCGGAAGCCCCCGTTCCGGAAAGACCACGTTGTCGGAGGCTATGCTCTTTGAAGGCAAGGTTATCGACAGGCGGGGTTCGGTGGAGGACCGCAACACCGTGTCCGACAATACCGAATTCGAGCAGGTAAACCAGAAGTCCATCAATGCAACGCCCCTCTACGCCGAATTTGGCGACACCAAGATCAACTTCATAGACGCTCCCGGTTCGGACGACTTCTCCGGCGGCGCCCTCTCTGCCTTCAAGGTGGTTGACGCGGCCGTGATGGTGATGAACGGAACCACCGGAATCGAGGTGGGAACCACCCTGTTCGCCCGTTATGCCGACCAGTACGGAATCCCCATGGTCATAGCCGTGAACCAGTTGGATCACGACAAGGCCGCCTGGGACGTGGTCCGTTCCGCAATAAGCGAGGAGTTCGGCAAGAAGGCCGTTCTCTGCCAGTTCCCCGTAAACCCCGGCCTCGGCCTCGAGGGTATGGTGGACGTCATCACCATGAAGTTCTACAACGCCAAGGGTGAGGCCCTCGACATCCCCGCCGCCTATGCCGACGAAGCCGAGGAACTCCGCGCAGAGCTCATGGAGAAGGCCGCAGAAGGTTCCGACGCCCTCATGGAGAAGTTTTTCGACACCATGGAGCTTTCCACCGAGGAAATCCGCGAAGGCATCCGCCTCGGCATGGCCGGCGGCGAGACCATCCCCGTCTTCTGCGTGGCAGCCAAGTCCAACATCGGCGTACACCGCCTCATGGAGTTCATCGTGAACGTGGTTCCTTCACCCCTCGGCACCGAAGAGGAGACCATCGAGGGTGGAAAGGTGGTCTGCAACCCCGCCGCTCCCACCTCCCTGTTCATCTTCAAGACCAGCGTGGAGCAGCATCTGGGCGAGGTTTCCTATTTCAAGGTGATGAGCGGAACCCTCAACGAGGGCGCCGACCTCATCAACCCCGAAACCGGCAACGGTGAAAGGCTTTCCGCAATCTACGCTGTAGCCGGCTCCAAGAAGGAGAAGGTTTCGTCCCTTTCCGCAGGCGATATCGGCTGCGTCATGAAACTCAAGGCCGGCAAGACCGACGTCACCCTCGCACAGAGCGGTGTGGACGCCATCAAGCACATGGTCTTCCCCGACGCCAAGTACCGCTGCGCGGTCAAGGCCGTGGACAAGAACGACGAGGCCAAGGTTGGCGACGCCCTCAACAGGATCGCTGCCCAGGATCCCACCATCGGCGTGGAATACTCCAAGGAACTCCGCCAGACCATCCTTTCCGGTATGGGCGAGCAGCACATCAACTACGTCAAATGGAGGGTTACCAACGAGTTCAAGCAGAACATCGAGATCTATGCTCCCAAGGTTCCCTACCGCGAGACCATCACCAAGATCGCAACGGCCCAGTACCGTCACAAGAAGCAGTCCGGCGGCGCCGGCCAGTTTGGCGAGGTCCATCTCCTCGTATGCCCCTACATCGAGGGCGAGGAAGCTCCGCGCAACTTCAAGATCGACGGAAAGGACACCGTGTTCAACTTCAAGAGCCAGGAAATCACCGACCTGGAGTGGGGCGGACGCCTGGAGTTCTACAACTGCGTGGTAGGCGGCTCAATCGACCTCAGTTTCATGCCCGCCATCCTCAAGGGTATCAAGTCCAAGATGGAGGAAGGTCCTCTCACCGGCTCCTATGCCCGTGACATCCGCGTTTACGTATACGACGGCAAGATGCACCCGGTGGATTCCAAGGAAATCGCCTTCATCATCGCCGGCCGCAACGCCTTCAAGGAGGCTTTCCGCAATGCAGGCCCCAAGATCCTCGAACCCATCTACAACGTGGACATCATCACTCCCAACGACTATGTGGGTCCCTGCATGAGCGACCTCAACACCCGTCGCGGAATGATCATGAACCAGGATACCGACAAGGGCTTCACCGTGCTTCACGCCCGTGTTCCCCTCGCCGAGCTCTACCGCTACTCCACCATCCTGAGCTCCCTCACCGGAGGCAGCGCCACATTCCAGATGAAGTTTGCTGAATATCAGCAGGTTCCTGCCGAGGTTCAGACCAAACTTCTGGCCGAATACGCCGCCCAGGAGCAGGAGGAAGACTAATTCCCTTGATGTTGTTAAGGAGGCGACCCACCGACCGGGCCGCCTCTTTTTAATAACAGGATGGCAGCATATACCGTTTTTCCACCCTCGGCCTCCGGCCTCGTCCTTCCCAAAACCTTCGGTTTCGGGCCCCTCCCGCTACATGCGCGGGTGCATACGGTTACAAAACGGCATCTGCTGCCATCAGAAACAAAGTATTAGTAAAATGAAAAAAGTCTTTGCGGCAGCTGCCGCCTTGATGATCGCCGTTTCGGCAAGCGCCGACGAGGGCATGTGGCTCCTGCCGCTGCTCCAGAAAATGAATTCCGGCCTTCTGGAAAAGGCCGGATGCAAGCTGACGCCGGAGCAGATATACAGCGTCAACAACTCATCGCTCAAAGATGCCATCGTCCAGTTCGGCGGAGGCTGCACCGGCGAGATTATCTCGGCCGAAGGCCTGATTGTCACCAACCACCACTGCGGCTACTCCAGCATCCAGGGCCTCAGCACTCCGGAGCACAACTACCTGATGGACGGCTACTGGGCATTCTCCAGGGACAAGGAAATCCCCGTGCCGGGTCTCTCCGTCACCTTCCTCAGGAGCATGACCGACGTCACCGCGGCCATCGCCTCCGGGAAGGAAAACGCCGACAGCCTCGCGAGGCGGGCGGAAAGGGCCAATCCCAACTGCTCAGCCGTCGTTACATCTTTCTATAACGGAAACGTCAGCTACCTGATCGTTTACAGGACCTACCGCGACGTCCGCTTCGTGGGCGCCCCTCCTGCAAGCATCGGCAAGTTCGGCGGCGAGACCGACAACTGGATGTGGCCCCGCCACACCGGCGATTTCTCCATGTTCCGCGTCTACTCCGACAAGGACGGAAACCCGGCCGCATACTCCCCCGACAACGTGCCTTACAAGGCTCCCGGGCACCTGAAGATATCGCTCGACGGCGTAAAGGAAGGCGATTATGCCATGATTATGGGCTACCCGGGGCGCACCCAGCGCTTCCAGACCGCCGCCCAGCTCCAGCAGATGATCCGCCTCAACCGGGTGAGGATCGACGCGCGTACGGTCCGTCAGGACCTCATGTGGGACGCCATGTGCAAGGATCCTGACGTACAGCTCAAGTACGCCAACAAATACGCGTCTTCCGCAAACGGATGGAAAAAATGGCAGGGCGAGGAACTCGCTTTCTCAAAGCTCGACATAATCGGGCGCGAAAAAGCCAAGGAAGAAGCCTTCTCAAAATGGGTTTCAAAAAAGAAAAAGAGGACGGCGGCCTACGGCAGCGCCCTCTCGACAATAGAGCAGAGAGTGTCCGCGTCGGAAGACGCCGCCATGGCAAGGACCCTGCTCACCGAGGCGCCGGCGAGGATAGAACTGGTGTCGCTGGTCTCGCTGTACCGCCGTGGCGGACTCGATGCCACAAAGTCTTATTACCGTGATTATGAGGAGGTCCTGGACCGGAAGGAAGCCGTCGCCCTTTTGGATTTCTATCGCCGCAGGGCCAACGGGGCAAACTACCTCGACAGCCTTGGCGGAGGATTTGACTCCTTTGCCTCGATGGATATTGAAAAGTACGTGGACTACCTGTTCAGCAACAGCGTCTTCACCTCGGAAGCGAAGCTGGAAGAAGCCGTGGCCCAGAAAGCCGATCTCAAAAGCGACCCGGCCTGGGTGCTGGGCGATGCCGTATGGTCGGCATATTTCAAACTCGGTTCCCTCGGCGACAAGGAACTGGACTCTGCATCCAAGGCTTTTGCGGCCGGACTGCTGGAATGGGAGAAGGGCAAGCCTTCGTACCCCGACGCCAACTTCACCATGAGGCTCACCTACGGCCACGTGCTTCCTTACTCACCAAAGGACGCCGTGCTGTTCCGCCACTTCACCACACTCAAGGGGGTGATGGAGAAAGAAGACGCTTCAAATCCCGAATTCATTGTTCCGGCTAAACTCAAAAAACTTTATGAATCAGGCGATTACGGTAGGTGGGCAGATGACGACGGGACCCTTCACACCTGCTTCCTCACAAATAACGACATCACCGGTGGAAATTCCGGAAGCCCGGTACTCGACGCCAACGGACGCCTCATAGGCCTTGCCTTTGACGGCAACTGGGAATCCATGAGTTCCGACGTAATGTTCGAGCCCGACCTGCAGAGGTGCATCTGCGTGGACATCCGCTACGTCCTCTTCCTGGTGGAAAAATTCGGCGGAGCTGAAAATATCATAAAAGAACTGGAATTCTGATGACCGAACAGCAAATACTGGACGCCCTCAGGGAGGTAACCCATCCCGGAAACGGCGAAAGAAACATAGTGGAACTCGGCCTGGTGGAGAGGATAGAGACCGGGGAGGGGTCCGTAACGGTTACGCTGGCCTTCCCAAAAAGGCCCGACCCGCTCAAGGATTACCTTAAGGGCGCTGCCCGGGCAGCCGTCATAAGGCATTGTCCCAAAGGAACCTCCGTGGAGATCAAAACCATCGTTAAGGACGAGGCCCCGAGGAAGAAACCCCAGGAATTCACGCTTGAATACGTGTCGGAGGTGGGCCATATCGTTGGCATCGCTTCCGGGAAAGGCGGAGTAGGAAAATCCACCGTGGCAGTGAACCTGGCCGTCGCCCTGGCCCGGCTCGGCTACAGCGTGGGCCTTGCCGACGCCGACGTCTACGGCCCCTCGGTCCCCATCATGACCGGAACGGAAGGCGCCATGCCCGACGCGGAGAAGGACGGCGACACGGACCTCATGGTCCCGATAGAGAAATATGGCGTCAAGTGGATGTCCATCGGGTACTTCGCCCCTCCGGGCCAGGCCCTTATCTGGAGGGGCCCCATGGCCTGCAGCGCCCTCAAGCAGATGATTCTCCAGGCCAAATGGGGTCCGCTGGACTTCCTCCTGGTGGACATGCCCCCCGGAACCGGCGACATACACATCAGCCTGCTTCAGGACGTTCCCATGGAGGGCGCGGTAATTGTCACCACCCCCCAGGACGTGGCCCTTGCCGACGTGGTGAAGGGGGCCGACATGTTCCGCAACAAGAACATCGCCCGGAAGATTTTTGGAATAGTGGAAAACATGGCCTGGTTCACCCCGGAGGCCCATCCCGACGAGAAATACTATATCTTCGGGAAAGGCGGCGGAGAGGCCGTGGCCCGTCAGCTGGGCATCCCCGTCCTTGGCCGCGTCCCGCTGGTTCAGTCCATCCGCGAGGGCGGCGACGCCGGCGAACCGGCCGCACTCTCGTCCCGTCCCGACTCCCTGGCCTTCCTGGACATCGCCGCCAAACTCGCCGAGGCGATCACCACCAGGAGCGACGCATACTGACCTGAAACGACGGCCGCATAAGCTCTGGTCACCGTTTCTTTAATTTGCCGCGATTCCACTCCTCGTACCGGCAATTCTCATGGATGAATTGCAGCTGCTCTTCTGACAGTTCCGGGGATGGGAATAACGGCTTCTTTTGCAACAGGGTGAAGTATAACCGTTCTATATCATAGGGGGCTACTTCGGCGGGAAGAGGTTCTCTTCTATAATAAGATTCAAAGTAGATGGAGCCCGCATAGATTACTGTATTTGAAGGCGTTGTTACCTTATACAAGATCCCTTTATCCCTTCGGCCATTGATATAATTCCCAATATAGAAATGATATATTTCTGAATCCGTGGTGTATATTAATGGCCTGTTCTTTAATCTGAAACGGCTCACTGACATCCCTTCCCCATGAGGCTTTTTGTCCAGCATGCTACCCACATAGATAGTTCCGGTTTGGTAATACATCGTATCTCTGCCGGTTGCCGTTCCGTTGAAGAAGTCTCCTGTAATCACATTCCCGGCAAGAGTCCAATACCGACCTTTTCCAAAGTAGAGGCCTTCTGACATGTCTCCCTCATAGATACTTCCGTTGGTTTTGTAGTGGATGCATTGCCCATTGGGAACGCCCTCTTCAAATTCCCCCACAGTCATTCCGTTGTTAATCGAATAAAGAGTTCCCTTGCCGCATGGCCACTCTCCAACATACCGGTCGCCTCCGTCAAAAACAACCGTTGTGTCAACAATTAACCCTTCCATTGTTGTCATTAATGACAAGTATGAAAGGACACATATTATGCTTTTTATCATCAGTAATAAATAGAGCAAATACTACAATATTCCGTTCAATTGGAATAGCACATCCTATTACATTGAGGGCATTCTTTTAAATATG
Source organism: Bacteroidales bacterium (assembly GCA_017437755.1). Taxonomy (GTDB): domain Bacteria; phylum Bacteroidota; class Bacteroidia; order Bacteroidales; family UBA932; genus Cryptobacteroides. Next base: position 18,366 of record JAFRXI010000011.1, on the reverse strand, counting down.
TTTGTCCTCCAAATCACCCCCGAAGAGTAGGGAACTACGCTTTCCGGCCGTCAGGCCCGCCGCTCCGAGGCACGGGCCTGCCGGGACCTATGCGTTTACTCTCCGCCGCCAGGCAGGCCGACGCGATAACCACCAGCAGAAGCAGTATGGACGAAGCCCTGGACACCCTTTCGCCTATCTTGTAGGATGCAGGCTCAAACCGCATCGTAAGGGTGTGCTCCCCTTCCGGAAGCACCGCTCCGCGGAGATTCCAGTCCGCACAGAACACCTCGACGCTTTTGCCGCTGTCGCCGTCGAGCCAGGCCTTCCAGCCGTCGGGATAATAAATCTCGCTGAATACCGCTACCCGGTCGGATGATGCCGAATAGCTGTATTCCAGCTGGTTAGGGGTGTAGCTGACAAGTTCTATCATGTCTTCTGGCGAGCCGGGGGCGGCGTCAACGGCGGCCGTTGCTACGGCCTGATGCCGCAGGTCGACCTGGCCCACCATGGTGATCTCCTCCTCGGGAGAAGCCGCTACCGCAACTGAATCCACAAACCAGGCCGGGCCAAAAGCGTCTGGATTCTCTGCCGGAGGATTCTCCGCGCCGAGTATTATATACCTGGTATTCAGCGCATTAAGAACAGGTGTCGGGGGCAAGGCGGCCTCAAAGTCGCCGATGGTGCGGATCTTCCCCGCAGCCCGGTAAAGACTGTTGATCTCGCCGGTGAGATACCGGTCGATAAGGTCCTGGTAGCGCTGAAGCTTGGCCGGGGAATAGCCGCCCACGTTCTTGTGGTGATAACTCGGATGCGAATCGTTGAACACGTTGACCGTAAGGTCCAGCACCCTGTAGGAAGGATCGGTATCCTCCTTTATCAGCTTGTCCACGGTCCTTTCCGTAAACTGCGAATCAAATTTCTTGGGAAGCACAAAATCGTCGGGGCCCAGGTAGCGCCGTCCGACGGCAAGCATGTCCACAAGGACGATTATCCCTATCGCCCCCACCGCCATATATCGCCTTCCAAATCCCGCAAACGCCTTTGCGTGAGCCGTTTGCCCCTTTGGAGAAGCGGACCACCAAATAAGCAGGAACGTAACCGACACGAGTATCAGGGCCATGGCGGCATCGTGACGGAAGAGCATTTTCCGGTCGGCGATGAAAGCGTCCACCAGGATGTCCTGCTGGCCTGAATCCACCGCTCCGGTAAAGGATCCGGCTATTCCGGGGAACAGCAGCGACAGAAGGCTGAATCCTCCGGTAACCCCGAGGGCGACCAGCGCCCCTTTCATAAGGTCTTTCCGGGAATATTCCTCCTTCAGTATCCGGTCCAGCACCAGGAAGCCCAGCATGGGGAGCGAGTACTGCAGCACAATCAGGGCCATGGACACCGACCGGAACTTGTTATACATGGGCAACACCTTGAAACACAGCTTGGTAAAGCCCATGAAATGATTGCCGAGGGCCATCAGGACGGCAAGTATCGTGGCGGCCAGCAGCCACCATTTTTCCTTCCCGCGGTAAAGGCAGAGACCCAGCACGAAAAGGAAAACGGTCACTGCGCCCATATACATCGGCCCCGCGGTAAACGGCTGGGGCCCCCAGTACATCGGAAGATGCTTTGCCGTCTCGCGGAGATTGCCCTGACCGGCCTTCCGGAGCAGTTTTACGGTTTCCGATTTCTCCGGATTTACGGCCCCTGACGACGACCCGCCGTTGAAATTGGGAATCATCAGGTTGGGAAGTTCCTCCCAGCCGTAGGACCAGGCGGTGGCGTATTCCAGGTCAAGGCCGCCGGTCTTTTTGCCGTCTTCGCCCGACAACTCCGATCCGCCCCTCATGGTATGGGGGGTGTATTTGTACAGCGGAAGCAGCTTGTTCACGTTGGTGGCAATCCCGGCACCTCCCAGCACCAGCAGCAGGGCCGACGCCACGAAGAACCGCCCCATGGCCTCCTTCTGCCTGGCAATCACGTGGATGAACACCACCAGCGCGTAAATGAGCACCATAAACGCCAGATAATATGTTATCTGCTGGTGGTTGGCCTTTATCTGCAAGCTGAGGGCCAGGCCAAAGAGCGCCGCCCCGATGAGCATGCCGGGAAGCCTCCGGGCAATGGTCGCTTCAGACCGCCCCTGTATCGCTTTCCGGTAGGTGTAGACCAGCGCCGCAAGCACCCAGGGAAGGAAGGCGATGGCTTGCATCTTGGTGTTGTGACCCACCTGGATTATCTGGAAGTTATATGAGCAGAACGCCGCGGCGATAGCGCCGCAAATCGCTACAAGCCAGTTTATTCCGAGCGACAGCATCAGCAGGAACGACCCCAGCAGGGCAATGAAGAGATACGTGGCCGGACGCCTCCCCAGCAGGAGGAAGTTGTAGATCTTCTGGGTCCAGTCGCCCCTGGTCGGGGCAGAGATGCTGGTGGTTGGCATGCCGCCGAACATGGCGTCGGTCCAGCGGGCCGGATCGTCGGGGTGGGCCTTGTTCCACTCGCTCATCTCGTGCGACATCCCAACGTAACCGGAGATGTCGCTCTGGTTAACTATCCTGCCCTGAAGCACCTGCGGCACCGTCGCATACGAGAGCACCAGCAGAAAAAGCACCGTGCCCAGCACCAGCCCTATGTTTTTCAGCAAAGCCTTCTTGTCCATATTATCGTTTTACAATATCATTCAGCAGCGAAGCAAGCTGCCTGGTAAGGTTTCGGCGGGAGTACTGTTCTATGTTTCCGTCAACGGCGGGGACGCCGCCAGAGAGGAAAGCCGTCCAGGACTTATCCACAAAGTCCTTGATTCCCTGAAGGTTATCCCAATCAAAAACCCCTCCTGCCCGGCAATCTTCAACCACTCTCGCCATTGCGCCGTCTTCCTGGCCGATTCCGAGGATGGGCCTCCTCGACGCCAGATACTCGAACAGCTTTCCGGGAAGGATGATGGCGTAATCCGGGTCGTTCCGGAGCGGAAGTATGAGGATGGTGGCGGCCTTCTGCTCCCTGACCGCTCCGGGGTGGTCCAGGTATCCGATCTTCACCACATTGCCGGAGAGCCCGGCCCCGTCAATCGCCGCAAGCACCTCTGTATCAACCTTTCCCACAAGGCGAAGCCTCAACCTTGAGGCGAATTCCGGGTCCGCGGCAGCCTTTTCACCAAGGACCTTCCAAAGCCCGAAGGGGTTGCCGTCGGCGGCGAAGAGGCCGGTATGGGTTATGTTGAAAAAGCCGTCAGGCCCGGCCCCGCCGCCAAAATCCACATCGTCATAGCCGTTGGTTATCATCTCCACCGGGGTGGCGGTCCTTTTGGCATAGTCCTCCTGTACAAAGGGCGTCACGGTAAGCACCCTGGTGGCATTGTCAAGCACGCCCTGCTCCATCCGGAGATGCTTTTTCCAGACCGGCCCGGTAAGCGGAAGATGCTTCAGATAATACATCCTTGTCCATGGGTCGCGGAAATCCGGAATCCACGGAATCCCGGTGGCCTTGTGCAGCTTTTCGCCGATAAGATGCATGGACTGGGGCGGACCCGTGGTGATGATTGCGTCCACGGGGTGCTCCTTAAGGTAATTTTTGAGGAACCGTACCGACGGGCGGACCCACCAGACCCTCGGGTCCGGCACAAAGCAGTTGCCCCTTACAAAGAGCGATATCTTCTGCATCAGGGTCTTTTTCCCGCTGCTTATGGGCGTGACAGTCTTTTCCGTATCGTCCTTCCGTCCGACCAGCCGGCGGTAATACTTATATGGCTCGTTTATGGGACGGCGGATGACCTCCGCCTCCGGCGGAATCTCCGCCCCGAGGGTCTTATCAACGGCCGTAAGATCCGGATTTTCAGGAGTATAGATTACCGGCTGCCAGCCCTCGGAAGGCAGGTACTTTGCAAACTTCACCCACCTTTGCACCCCGCTCCCCCCGGACGGCGGCCAATAATAAGTGATAATCAAAACGCGCTTCATTCCACAAAAATAGTTATTTTTGTATAATTGGTCCATAACGGACCTGGTGAAAGCAGATGAAAGAGAAAATTCCGGAAGATACCCCGCTGATCAGGCAGTTCTTCGAGGTCAAGGCACAGTACCCCGAGGCCCTGCTGCTGTACCGCGTGGGCGACTTCTACGAAACATATTCCTCCGACGCAGAGACCGCATCGCGGGTGCTGGGCCTCGTCCTTACCCGTAAATCCAACGGCGACAAGGGATACATCGCCATGGCCGGCTTCCCGCACCATGCCATCGAAAACTACCTTACAAAGCTGGTAAGGGCCGGTTTCAAGGTGGCGGTATGCGACCAGCTGGAAGACCCGCGCTTTGCAAAAAAGCTGGTAAAGAGGGGCGTGACCGAACTGGTCACACCGGGAATCGCCTTCGGGGAGCAGATGCTGGAAACCCGCGAGAATAATTTCCTCGGGGCCCTCGCGTTTGAAAAGAACTCCTGCGGGGCGGCCTTCCTGGATGTTTCAACCGGCGAGTTCAAGGTGGCGCAGGGCACCCTCGACTATATCGGAACCCTGCTCTCAACCCTTTCCCCCAAGGAAATCCTTCTCCGCAGGGACTACGAAAAAGGCGTCCGGGAGCGTCTTGGAGACTATTTCTTCACCCCTATGGACGAATGGGCCTTTGTATGGGAATCCTCCGTGGAAAAACTCCAGAGGCAGCTGGGTGTGGATTCCCTCAAGGGTTTTGCCGTTGACGGGATGCCCCTTGGCGTGTGCGCCGCGGGCGCCATCATAGCCTACCTCGAGCAGACGCGCCACACCGGCCTCAAGAACATCTGCTCCATCTCCAGGATAGACGAAAGCCGGTTTGTGTGGATGGACAAATTCACATTCCGGAACCTCGAGGTTTTCCAGAGCGCCTCCCAGGACGGAGTATCCCTGGTACAGACAATCGACCGGAGCGCCTCCCCCATGGGAGCCAGGCTCCTCCGACAGTGGCTTGCGATGCCCGTGGTGGATATTGCGGAAATCGGCTCCAGGCAGGACTGCGTGCAGTTTTTCCTGGACAAACCCGACGTCCGCCAGGAGGTACGGGACTCCCTTTCCAAAGTGGGTGACCTGGACCGTATCCTCGGTCGCGTGGCTTCCGGCAAAGCCTTCCCCAGGGAGATCATGCAGCTGGCAAGGGGGCTCTCCCAGATGGCCCCGATAAAGGCGGCCTGCTCCGGGAAAGACTGCCCGGCCCTGGACGGAAAGCTTCAGCCCATGGCCTCGGTCGACGACCTCCTTTCCTCCATACTTTCCACAATGGACAGCGAACCTGCGGCTGCGCTCGGGAAGGGCCCGGTAATCGCCAGGGGGGTGAACGCCGAGCTGGACGAACTCCGCGACATCCGGTCCGGAGGCCGCGACTATCTCCTCAAAATGCAGCAGGCGGAGGCGGAACGCACCGGCATATCCTCGCTTAAAATAGGCTTCAACAACGTTTTCGGCTACTACCTGGAGGTCCGGAACACATTCAAGGACATGGTTCCCCCCGAATGGGTCAGGAAGCAGACCCTGGTCAATGCCGAGAGATACATTACCGAAGAACTCAAGGAATACGAGCAGAAGATCCTGACCGCGGAAGAACAGATGGCCATCCTGGAAGCCAGGATTTTCGGAGAACTGATAGCCCTTATCCAGGAGCATATCCCCCAGATCCAGGGGAACAGCCGGATACTCGCCGTTATAGACGTCCTTGCCGGCTTTGCCGAGCAGGCGGCGGACAGGGGCTACTGCCGCCCGGAAATGACTGATTCCCTAAGCCTTGACATAAAGGCAGGCCGCCATCCGGTGATTGAGACCCTGATGCCGCAAGGCGAGGCATACGTCCCCAACGACATCCATCTGGACAGTCAGGAGCAGCAGATAATCATCCTCACCGGCCCCAACATGGCCGGTAAATCGGCCCTGCTGCGGCAGACCGCCCTGATCGTGCTGCTGGCCCAGACCGGATCGTTCGTCCCGGCGGAAAGCGCCCGCATCGGCTGGTTCGACAAGATCTTCACCCGCGTGGGCGCGTCGGACAACATTTCCCGCGGCGAATCCACCTTCATGGTGGAAATGCTGGAAACCTCCATGATCCTCCACAACCTCTCCGCCAGGTCGCTGGTCCTCCTGGACGAGATAGGCCGGGGAACGTCCACCTTTGACGGAATGTCCATCGCAAGGGCGATAGTGGAGTACCTTCACGAGTACGGGAAGGGCGCCAAGACCCTCTTTGCAACCCACTACCACGAGCTCAACGACCTGGAAGGTATCTACCCCAGGGTCAAGAACTTCCATATCGCCGTGAAGGAGGTGGGAAAGGAAGTCATCTTCCTGCGCCAAATGAAGGAAGGCGGAACGGCGCACAGCTTTGGCATCCACGTGGCCCGCATGGCCGGCATGCCGAAGGAAGTGCTTGAAAGCGCGGAAAAGACCCTCAGGCGCCTGGAAAGCGGCGAGGAGGCCGAGAAGCTTTCAATTGCCGCGGCAAAGCCCGTAAAACCGCACAACACCAGGGAAGGCAGGGTACAGGGCGACGGAAGCCTCCAGCTTTCGCTGTTCCAGCTGGACGACCCCCTCCTAGAATCGCTCCGCGACCGTCTCAAAGGCACCGACCTCAACAACATGACGCCCCTGCAGGCCTTTGACCTGCTCCGCGCCATGAAGGCAGAACTGGGGCTGTAATAATAACCTGCTCTGTTCGAAGACCGTCAGCACCCTCGCTGCGTTAGAGGGAGGGGCCCGGTGGGCCGCTTAGAAACCGGTCCTCAGACCGGTCGGCGATGCGGGTATTTTGCGACGGCAAAATACGGGAGCAAGGAGCCGCAGGGGTTTGGGGCGGAGCCCCATCTTGAACTTGAGGGATAGGCCGAAGGCCGTAGTCTGAGAACAGAGACAGGTTATTATTTACTTGCCTAGAAGAACGACGCCACGAAAATGGCTATGACTCCGATAGGCGCCACATAGCGGATAAGGAACCATATCCCCTTGAAACAGAAACTGTTGAAACGCAGCGAGCCGTCGTTGGTGAGCTCTGCCCGGGCGATGGACGGCGACAGTTTCCATCCCACGAAAAGGGCGAACAGCAATCCGCCGAAAATCATCAGGAAGTCGGAACACAGATGATCGAAGAAATTGAACACCCCGCTGCTGAGCGAGCACACTGCCCCGACCACCAGGCAGAATCCGAAAATAATGGAGGTCGCAGCTTTCCTGGACATGTTCTTCTCTTCCGAAAGATAGGCCACGCCGACCTCCATCATGGATATGGCCGAGGTGAGGGCCGCAACCAGTATCGCCAGGAAGAAAACAATTGATACAAAGGCACTTACCCATGCCGATTCTGCGCCCATCTTGTTGAAGATGAACGGAAGGGTCTTGAATACGAGCCCCGGTCCGGCATCGGGCTCGATTCCGCAGGCGAAGACCGCCGGCATCACCGCAAATCCGGCCAGAAGTGCGAACACAAGGTCGAAAACCGCCGTCGTAACCCCGGACACTACAATGTCCTCACTGCGCTTCACATAGGAATAATACGTGAGCACCGCTCCCACGCCGAGCGACAGGGAATAGAAACTCTGCCCTACGGCAGCGATGACCCCCCGCCCCGTAAGTCGCGAGAAATCAGGCTTTACCAGGTATTTCACGCCCTCGCCCGACCCGGGAAGCATCACGGAGAACACCACTATCAAAAGGATGAGCACGAACAGTATGGGCATGGTGATCTTGGAAAACTTCTCGATCCCCTTCTTGACGCCGCCAAGGACGATTCCGGCAACCATCGCCAGGAAAACCAGGTGCATCACAAGGGGCTGCCATTTTGTATCGATGAACGTGTCGAAAAACGACGGGATCTCCTCCGGGGCGGAATGTGTGAACTGCAGCGCCACGGACTTTATCAGATATTCAACAGACCATCCGCCCACGACGCTGTAATACGACAGCACCATCAGCGGCGAGATCACGGTAATGAGCCCCAGCCACTTCCACCCCGAATCCGGGGCCAGCGCCGCCATCGCCCCGAAGGGATTGCTCCGGCTGCTGCGGCCGATTATGGCCTCGCTGAAGAAGATCGGTAGCGACAGGACTATTCCGGCCAGGATATACACCAGGATGAACGCCGCACCGCCGTATTCCCCCACTATATACGGGAAACGCCAGATGTTGCCGAGCCCGATGGCCGAGCCCGCCATGGCCATCACCACGGCCATCCTGCTGCCGAAATGCTCCCTTTCCACGGTTGATTACCGTCTTTTGTACACAGTGAACTCGTAGGTAAGTCCCGAGGCTGCATCCTGAAGGGTCTCGCTGCGGGAAACCTCCTTCCAGATCAAGGGGTCGATCCGGGGGAAGAAGGTGTCGGCATCCTCCACTTCCGTATGGACATGGGTGATGTAGAGGGTGTCGGCGGTGGGCAGGGCCTGGCGGTAGGTCTCGCCGCCGCCCATGACGAACACCTTCCTCTCCGACTCACGTATCCCGTTGTCGTTGAAATACTTCCGGGCATGGCTGAAGCCCTCTTCCAGGCTGAATACCACATCTAGTTCCTCCGGGGCGTCAAACGGATACCACGTGGAGACGATGTTGTGGCGGCCCGGAAGCGGACGGCCGATGGACTTGTAGGTCATGTATCCCATGAGCACGGGATAGCCCGACGTCACCTTCTTGAAATACTTCAGGTCGTCGGAAAGGTGCCAGAGCAGGGCGTTTGCCCTGCCGATGGCATAATTGTCGGCGATTGCCACAATGATCGCTTTTTCCATATCTCTAAACGGCTACCGGAGCCTTGATGGCCGGCCAGGGGTCGTAGCCCTCAAGGGTGAAATCTTCGTACTTGAAATCAAAAATATCCTTCACGTCCGGGTTCAGCTTCATCACCGGAAGCTGACGGGGCTCGCGTGAAAGCTGCTCCTCAACCTGATTGAAATGGTTCAGGTAGATGTGCGTGTCGCCCGTGGTGTGGATGAACTCCCCGGGCTTGAGGCCGGTCACCTGGGCCACCATCATGGTAAGGAGGGCGTATGACGCTATGTTGAACGGGACGCCCAGGAAGGTGTCGGCGCTCCGCTGGTAGAGCTGGCAGGAAAGCTTTCCGCCAGCCACGTAGAACTGGAACATGGTATGGCATGGCGGAAGGGCCATTTTCCCCACCTCGGCCACGTTCCATGCCGAGACTATCATCCTGCGGCTGTCGGGGTTGCGCCTGATGGTCTCGATCACGTTGGAAAGCTGGTCGATGGTGGTTCCGTCGGGGGCGGGCCAGGAACGCCACTGATGGCCGTAGACCGGTCCCAGGTCGCCGTTTTCGTCGGCCCACTCGTCCCAGATGGAGACCCCGTGGTCCTTCAGGTACTTTATGTTGGTGTCGCCGGCTATGAACCACAGGAGCTCGTAGATTATGGACTTCAGGTGCACCTTCTTGGTGGTGAGCAGAGGGAAGCCCTCCTCCAGGTTGAAGCGCATCTGGTATCCGAACACGCTCTGCGTGCCCACTCCGGTGCGGTCGTGCTTGATTACGCCGTTTTCCCGGATATGCCTCAGGAGGTCAAGGTACTGTTTCATTACCCGCGGATGCTGAACGACCAGATTATCGCCTCCTCATATACCTCTCCGGGACGGAGTACGGTAGAGGGGAAGTCGGGCTTGTTGGGGCTGTCGGGGCAGTGCTGACATTCGATGGCCACGGCGTCGTAGTCGAAATAACTGCGGCCGCATTTGCCCCTGGGGCTGCCTGAAAGCCAGTTTCCGGTATAGACCTGTACGGCCGGCTGGGTGGTTATGACTTCCACCATCCTGCCGCTCTCCGGTGCGTAGAGTTCCGCCGCCGTCTGAAGCTGTCCGGGCATGGCCCCGTCGATGAGCCAGCAGTTGTCGTAGCCCTTGCCGTATTCCAGGGCCTGGAATTTTTCCTTAAGGTCGCGCCCGATGGGCTTGGGCGTCACAAAATCCATGGGGGTTCCCGCCACGGGGACGACCTCGCCGGTGGGGATGAGCGTCTCGTCGGTTGGAAGCCATTCCGAGGCGTTGAGCTTCATGATGTGCCCCTCGATGTTTCCGTTACCCTCGCCGTTGAGATTGAAATACACATGGTTCGTAAGGTTCACCACCGTGGGGGCGTCCGTCTCCGCGGTCATGGTGAGCTTGAGGGCGCAGTCGTCGTCCCACTCGTAATGGGCCACCACCTTCAGGTTGCCGGGATATCCTGACTCGCCGTCTTCCGAGAAATACATGAACTCCACGGCGTCGCCCTCTATCCGGCTGTCCCACACTTTGTTATGGAATCCTTCGGGACCACCGTGAAGATGGTTGGGGCCGTTGTTTATGGGAAGGGTGTACTCCTTGCCGTCGAGGGTGAAACGGCCGTTGGCGATACGGTTGGCATAGCGTCCGGGGATCTTTCCTGAGCAGGGACCGTCGGCAAAATAATCCATGGGGTCGTTATAGCCGATTACCACGTCGGCGAGTTTTCCGTCCTTGTCGGGAACCACGATGGAAACGATGCCGGCACCCACGTCGCATAGCCTTACGAAGGCGCCCTTTGAATTGGTCAGTGTGTAGCGGAAGATTTCCCGTCCCTGAGGGGTCTTGCCCCAAAGCTCTTTAGTTATTTCCATGATTTTCAGATATTTCTGATAAAAATTCAAGTATCCTTTCCTGTGGCGCGTCCTTCATCACCACGGTCTTGTCCCGGTCCAGGATATACATCGACGGAATGGCCCTGACATGGTAGACCAGGTCTGTCCGGATCTTGTACTGGTGGTCGTAGCCGTTTATCCATTCCCTTGGGTATGACGACGCCGAAGAGCGCCACTCGTCCAGGTCCTCGTCGATGTAGATGTCGGCTACCGCCACCCTGCCGTTCCTTACCAGGGCGGAGATTCCCTCGTCTGCCGACATTGCCTCCATAAGCTCCTTGCAGGCGCCGCAGAGGGGGTTTCCGAAGATGAGGACGGTCCAGTCGGCCTTAATACCGTAAAGGGTCCTCTGGCGGCCGCGGCTGTCGGTAAACGGGAAATCGGCAGCCCTGGTCCCCACAGAATTCAGGGAGCAGAGCGATGCTTCCCTGGCATATGGGGCGCGGCGGATTTCCGGAAGGACGTCATTTCCGGAAAGGGCCAGGGCGAAAGCCCCGAAGAGGTCTTCGTCGCGAAGGGGAGAGTTTGGGTCGTAAAGATACTTCCGGATGAGCCGCTCCATGGTTTCCAGCACGGTGGATGAAGTATCGGCCCGTTCCGCGGCGCAGGCTCTCGCAGCAAGGGTTCCAAGGCCCTTCGCCGCAACCTCGCGGGGCGCCCCTTCGATAACCGTCACATACAGCCCGACGGCGCTTTCCACTTCTTCCACAGGCACGCCGTTGACTATGGAACTGTCGCTGTACCAGCGCTTTGCCGTATCCGTAAAAGCGTCCCAGAAATGCTCGGCCATAAATGCGACCATTTCTTCCCTGCTCTCAATCATGGCCGGAGCCGATACTCGCGGGAAAGCCCTGGTCTTCACCGGGGAAGGCCCCTTTGGCCCGCCTCCGCAGGAAACGGCGGCGGCAAGGCACATCAATATTACCGGTAAACACTTCATTTGGCCACGGGTGTACAAAAATATCAAATATCAACTGAAAACACAAGGCCAAAATAGTTGCGGCCGTCGTCTATCCCCGCAGCCTTGAAATATTTCATGGCCGAGCCCCAGTTGTAACTCCAGGTCACGCCCACGGAGCCGGAGAACGGGATCCACAGCACGTTTGCCAGTTCCACCGTGAAATCGGCTCCGGCGGAAAAGAGGTTCGCCGATACCGATTTAACCGAATATGTGCCGTAATCAAAATGGGGTACCAGCAGGAAGTTCTTGATATAGGCAACGGGGCTCAAGGCCGAAATGTCCCCCACGTAAATGGGGATGGCATAGTCGGCCGAAATTTTCAGCTGCGTGGGGAAGTTCCTGAAAATGAACGTTCCGGCCATGCCGGAAAAGCCCCTGGGCGTGGTCACGGCATATCCCTCGCCAAGGCGCGACCCAGTCAGGAACTGCCTCTGTGCCATTGCCGAAACACGAAGACCCTGCTCCTGAAGGATTCCGGGAAGATAACCGTAAAGGTAACCGTAGACGGAAGGGGAGAACACACTCCCGAGCCCCGGACGGAAATGGTATCCGGCCTCAAAGCCAATGCCGAACAGGGGATAGGTCCCGCTTTGTGGAACAGGCCTCATCACATAGCCCCTGAGCGATGTGGAAAAACTCTGCATCAGCACATTACGGCCTTCCCCCACCCCGTTGAACACAGGCGTCGACACTGTCCCGCCCAGCCCCGGGAGGTAGCTTATCGCCGTCCCCGCCGAATTGAAACGGTCATTGGAAATACTGTACTTCACCTGCGGGACGAGCCCCCTGGACCAGCCCGAACCGGACAGGTTGAGGGGTACATACACCCTTGCAGTTCCGTTGAGGCTGTGCAAGGCCATCCTGCCTGCGGAAATGGATACATAACCGTTATCCGGAGTTGCAATGTCCTTCACCCGGTACTGGACCGCGTCCCTTTCATTAAAGGCACCGGAAAGTTCGAAAACCGGGAAAAGGCCTGAATACGTGAAAGTTGCGGTAAGGGCATTCTTCCATTTCCCCTTTACCGACGGATTGGGGCGGATGGAATACCCCAGGGTCCCCGACGCGGTCCCGAGATCGTTCTGGAACATGGCCAGGACGCCGGGAGAGGCGGTGTCGAACGACAGGTCCATGCTCATGGACTTTACTTTGTCGAAATTGAACCACACCGGGGTCCAGGAATGGATCTTCATCAGGTGGGGGAACTTCCGGTACCTTTCCGGCCGGGAGAAGGTCACGGAGTCGGTCGCCGCCGGAGCATCCCCGGCGAGTGCCTTTTCCTGCGCAGTGAGCCTGTCCTCCAGGGGATATGTATGGGGGCGGGTAAAATCGGCCTCCACGGGCTTCAGCGAATCCACCGGTGTCCTCATCAGCATCCTCCCCTTCAGGGTCGGGGAAGAATAGTAGACATACCCGTCGTCAACGGCAAAATCATTCCCGCCGAATTCCAGGTTGGTCACCCGCCAGGCCTTTCCGGTTGCGGGATAATAGTGATACCATTCCATGGAGCCGTCGAGATCGCTCACAAAGTCAATGCAGTCGTCTTCTATTGACAGGTTCCGGATCACCGCGCGGACCGGAGCGATTTCCTCTTTCCACGACCCGTCCGGAAGCAGCCGCCACATGCCGTATCCGTTCCCGGCTATGCCGAGCGCATATACCGAATCGCCAAAACCGGCCGATTCGGTAAGCTGCACCCCCGGAGGGGCTTCATGGGTTGACAGGACCTTCCCGGTGGAGGCGTCCAGCTCCACAAAGCGGCTTCCGCCCGCCACTGGGTACTCCGTAACCCTGACGATTTTCCCGTCGGGAGAGGGATGGGGGTTGAAATACCGCCCTTTCACAAGGGTTTTCCGCTTGTATGCCCCGTCTTCCGGGACGGTCATGTACCTGATCCTGGAAGTACCTGAAAGCGACCATCTTACATGAGGCGCCGGCTCCGACCACCATATCTTTTTCCCGGCCTCGTCATACTGGAGCGCGCTGCTCTCGTCGGCAAAGGCGCAGATGGGCCGTTCCTTTTCATCATCGTCGTCGTCAAGCGTGTCGAGCGTCCTTGACCGGACATATCCCTCATGGATGATGAAATGCCGCCCCCCGGCAAAAACCTCGCTGGAATAGTCCACCGGAAACCGGCCGGGCCTGGTCAGCACTTCCGACGGCATGAACGGGGCCCTTGCGGCCGAATCGGCCTTCCAGACCCGGTTGAACTCCTCCTGGACGTCCCGGAAGGTGTCGCGGAACCGTTTCCCGGAAATCTCGCGGGTCACTTTCTGGAGATTGCCTATACCAAAGGGGTGGTTCACCACCCGGTCGTAGTACTTGCGCGAGAAATGGGGCTCGTCGTACACGGCCCGCATTCCTCCCACCAGAACATATCCGGCCTTATAGTAATCCGGTGCGAAATGCTTGAACGAGCCGTAGCGCCAGCGGTAGAAATTCCGCCAGTCCCCCTCCGAGAAGGCGAGCCGCATATAGCCCAGGAAATCGGCGCTGCGGGCCCTTCCGGACATGGTAAGACCGGTTTCAGCGGCCACGGCATCCCCTTCCAGCAGCGCAGTCCCGGGATAAAGCCCCACTAGGGCTCCCGGCCATACTTCGCCAAGGATGTAATTCAGCGGACGGAATCCGCGGCGGTAAGCCATCTGCATCTGTGCCACGTGGCGGGACTCATGCACGGCGAGCTGCTCGCTCCAGGGCATGGTTTCGCCGGCATAGGGGTCGGGGGTGGTATAAAGGTCCATCCGCTTTGGGGCCCACATCACCGAGCCGTTGGAATATACAGTGTACGGATGGAGGACCACCGGGGTGCGCTTTCCAAACTGCAAGGTTCCCGGGACCATGCCGAGGCTCCGCCCCTCGGCCGTCCGGAACCGCTCCAGCGCACGGCCGTATTCCATGGCAAGGGAATCGGTTCCCTCCGGATAAATGATACGGTAATTGGGGGAATCCACATGCATCCACCTTGCCCGTCCGGGGTCATCGCCGCAGGAATAAATCTGTGCGGAAAGCGGCGTCCCTGCAAACAGGGCCGCCACCATAAGCCATATTACAACTTCCTTTCGCACAGTTACTTCCGCCCGTCAACCCATTTCCACAGCAACCACATCAGGGCTCCCCAGGCAAGGAAAAGCAAGATATATACAACCGTAGGAACAGACGTCGGATTGGCCTTTCCGTCGGTATATTTCTCAAAATCGGGAATGTCGGCATAATAATATGCCCCGGCCCCGAAATCATGGTCGGGCGAAAGCCCGAGCCCCCGGACCATTATGTAAACCGAAACCAGGAGGACCGCCGCAATCACAACTGCCGTTATTATCCTGCCTGTTTTCCCTGGTTTCATAATCGTATTTTTATAATTACCTGCCCCTGTTTTCAGACTACAGCCTGCGGCCGGGCCCCTCCCACTTACGCTGCGTGGGTGCAGACGGTCTTCAAACAGAGCAGGTAATTATTCTCATTATTTGAACAGCGCCAGCTCAGGGACGGGGAATACCACGCCCGAAAGCAGGAACCATACGGCAAACAGGGTAAGGGCGATGTTGAAAGTCTGGCCCACCACATAGAGCCACAGCACCTTGCCGCCCTGCATCTGCTTCCCTATCTCCTTGAAATTGGTGTCCAGGCCGATAGATGTGAACGCGAGCACGAACGCCCAGTTCTTGTACTGGTCCAGCACCTTGTTGATTGCGCCTACCTGGTCTCCGCCGAAAATGGGCTGGATGATGAAGGAAGCGACCAGGGACGCCACGAAGAAACCGATTATGAACTTGGGGAACCTGGTCCAGATTTCTCCGGCCCCCACCTTGGACGCGCCGCTGTTTTCCACCCTGGTGGCAAAGAAGATGGCCACGAAGAAGGCGATGAAACCTATGAGGATGTTCTGGATGGACTTCACCAGCACGGCCGCCTGCTCGGCTTCGGGTCCGAGGGCGTTTCCGGCCAGCACCACGGCGCCGGTGGAATCGACGGTACCGCCTATCAGCGAGCCGCCCATCAGCTGATTCATGCCGCAGGCGCGGATTATCATGGGCTCGAACACCATCATCAGGATGGTGAAGATGATGGAGATGGAAATGGCGATGGAGAGGTCGTCCTTCTTTGCCTTGGCGGCCGCTCCGGTGGCGATTGCCGCGGACGTTCCGCAGACGGAAGTGGCTGCTGCAAGGGTGATGACCATGGGCTTGTTGTCCATCTTAAGGACCTTTGTGCCGAACCACCACATGAAGATTATCACAATGGGCGTGACTATCCATGCGATCCCAAGCCCGTACAGGCCGAACTTGGCGATATTGGAGAACAGCACCGAAAAGCCCATTATCACAAGGCCGGTCTTGATGTAATACTCAGTCCTGATGGCCGGTTTGAGCCACTTGGGGACCCCCACGGTGTTGGATATCAGAAGGCCCACGATGAGTGCCCAGAAGGCCCATTCAAGGTAACGGTTGAGGGTGAACTCGGCACTGATCAGGCGGACCACCACAGCCAGGACGAAGAGCCCCAGGAATGCGGGGATGAATTTCCCGACCTTTCCGCCCTGGAGTTTTATTCCTCCGGCAAAGAGCACTCCAAGGACCAGGACGGTCACCAGCAGTTTGCGCCAGAACACCCACGTTCCCATCTGGGTACCGAGCCCGACGGCCTTTGTGGCAGCGCTCTCGCCCACGCTCCAGGTTGAAAATTTCAAGGCGGAGAAATCAAACCATCCGGTAAGGACGGCCACGCAGCCTATGGCTATGACGACAAAGCCGATCCAAACGGCCAGCCAGTCCTCCGTCAGGAGTTTTTTGGATTTTTCAGACATGGTTCAAGGTTTTAGCCGCTCCCGAAGGAGCGTATTATCGCTACAAATATAACCTTTTTTACGCTTTTGCCAAACGGAAGGGCGGGAGGCATGAAAAACGGTCCCCCGGGGCGTTGAAAACACGCTTCCTGCCTCCCCTGTCTCGGACGCGGGTCCATTATATTCATCACGGTATCAGGAGGATGGTCGCAGGTTCACGCCTCGCACTGGCTACGGTAACAGGAGCACCACCGGAAGATGGTCGCTGACGCCGCCGTTATAGCGGGGGCCGAGGTATGTGCGGCGGGGTTTGAAGCCGCCGCGGGCTCGGTCTTCCTGCAGCAGGAAGGGCGGCCTGAGAACGTCCACCCTTGCCGACGAGATGTTTTCCGACACAAAATAAAGGTCTATCAGTTCCCACCGCCCGTCAAAGCGGATGGAGCCTTTTCCCTTCCGCCAAAGGGGAAGGGAAAGGTTCACAAGCGGAGGGGTCAGCCCCAGGAACAGGGGGCTGTCGGGGGTGTCGTTGAAATCGCCCATGGCGATTATCGCGGGCGCAGTCTGCTGGCCGGGGGCGGCCTGGGAGGTGCCGGGGGCGGTGGGCTGCGGGGCGGGAGAGGTTTGTGGCGGCTGGACGGGAGCCGTTTCCGAAGACGGGGCGGGGGAGGTTTCCGGAGCCAGACTGGGGAGGGTTTGTGACCTTAAGGAGTCTTCGGCCAGGGCCCGGAGGGCGGCAATCGCTGCCTTTCTCTTTGATTCAGAGGACTTTGCACCGCTGAATTTGGAGGGGTGATGATTCACCAGCATCACGTAGTCCTTTCCGCTCCCGCGGTGTTTCAGGGCCACGTACAGTATATCCCTGGTGCGGAATGTCGGGGCTCCTACCGGAACCGGCCGGGCGTCGATCATTTCAAAGACGCCCTTCCGGTAGAGCAGCCCGACGTCTATTCCGCGCGGATCAGGAGAGTCGAAGTGCACGGCCTCGTAGTCCAGTTTCCGGAGGATCGTTTCCTTAAGCAGGCGCCTGAGCACGCCGGCATTTTCCACTTCGGCCACGCCGACGGCATCCGGAAGTCTCCCCGCGACCCCTTCCGCCCACAAGACGGTCTTTGCCACAGCCTGCGCCTTTGCCATGAACTTCTTTCGGGTCCAGTGCCTCTCTCCCCTAGAAGAGAATTCCGCGTCCGAGACGCTTGTGGAGTCGTTTTTCCAGTCAAAGAAGTTCTCCAGGTTCCAGAACATCACCATCAGCGAGTCCTGCTGCACTCCGGGCGATTTCCCCATCGATACCTGCGCAACTTCCGTTTCCCGTCTCCCGGCGGCGCCCGGCACCCCCGTTGTCGCCAAGGACGCTTCCGGCACCAGATCCGTAACCGTTCCCCGCGTCTTTCCTGGCGCCTCCGCCCGATTCCACACCGGCGCGCTTCCCGACGCCAATTCTGCTACCTTTTCCCGGGACACTACCGCCGCCGTTCCCCGCTCCAAACCAGGCGCCAGGCCCGCCAGCGCCACCCACAACAACAACTTTTTCATCCGTGAAGTGCAACGAATTAATACTATGATTGTTAACCGTTTATGCGCGCAATCGCGCCGACATGACGACGCGCAGTACAGATCACCACGCTGTTGTAAACGCCATCAAGTTGCCCATGCTTGTAAGAATGGCCCAGCACGTGCCACAAAAGAATCCGCCCCTCCATATCACAAAGTTTTTCATTGTTGCAAAGTTATATCTTTTTCAATGAGAACGCAAGCCACCGGTCTCTCCGTGGCACGTAAGTATCTGATGCTCATGGATATCATGAATGTCGCCGTAGGCTACTGCACTACCCCGATTTCGTCTAATTATCTTTAAATCAGACGATTCGGCGCAGCGGCGCGGTGTATCGTCCTGAAAATAGTTTATGAGCTGACCCGTTTTTCTTGGACTGGTTTAACAATATGTCATTCTCATCGGCTCAATGGGGACTGCGTCCCCAGCCGCCGGGCTAACCCCGCGAAGTTTTTCATGGTTTTTAGGCAGCGCTGATGCGCATCTTGCTCT
>JAFRXI010000074.1 GCA_017437755.1 Bacteroidales bacterium | reverse complement strand
GGGGCCGCCATCCACTTCCTCGGATTCGAAGGCAAGCCGGCGGGCTACTTCATCATGTTCTGCTTCTGTGGTGTGGCCTACCTCATCGCCTGGTCCATCATGAAGGCGCTGGTGCCGAA
The DNA here is from genome assembly GCA_017437755.1 of Bacteroidales bacterium. Classification (GTDB taxonomy): domain Bacteria; phylum Bacteroidota; class Bacteroidia; order Bacteroidales; family UBA932; genus Cryptobacteroides. Next base: position 1,419 of record JAFRXI010000074.1, on the reverse strand, counting down.
GTACAAGCCGATCGAGGTGTAATGAGAAACGTATTCGCAGCCCTGATGGCGATAGTCGCCGTCAGCGCCTGCGGAAAAGGAGAGGAACCGGTCACTCCGAACCCGGAGCAGCCGGTTCCTTCCGTTCCGCAGAACGTGGAACTGCACAAGTCTTCTGAGACGAGCCTGACCTTCCAGTGGGACGCCGTGGAAGGTGCCACGTCCTATCGTTGGAAATTGACCTGCGAGGGTACGGACGTGTCCGATGGTTCCGTCGGTACGCGGAACGTCACCGTGAACTCCTTGGAAAAGGGAACTGCATATGGTTTCTCCGTGTGTGCTGTGAATTCGGCAGGTGCATCGGCCTACAGTTCTCCTGTAGAAGGAAAGACGGAGGGGACTAAACCCTTGCCTCCGGATTCGTCCGCTACGGTCCTGTGCGTGGACGCCCCGCTGGTCATCCCGTTCGACAAGGCGCCTGTTCTCGGTACATCCGGCCTCGTGCAGGTGTTCAAGTCCGACGGTACCCTGGTGGACAGGATTGACCTGGCCGATATCTCCAAGGTGGAGATCCTCTCCGACGGCACGATGATCCCCAAAGGGGCCGATGCGGACGCCGGCAAGATCGCCATTGGCAACGATTCTCCGTTCCATACCTTCATGGATGCGCTGCACAGCAACCAGTTCCGCGTCGTCCATTATACCCCTTTCCGGATTGACGGCAAGAAACTGGAGATCAAACTGCATAATGAAGCCCTTGCTTTCGGTGAGAGCTATTATGTTACTGTCGATGAGTCTGTTGCCGGAAAAGCCATCGGAAAAGACGACATGCCCTTCACCGTGAAGGCAGCCCCCTCCGGGAAGGTGTTCAAGGTTGCGGCCGACGGGTCCGGCGACTTCTGCACCGTGCAGGGGGCGTTGAGCCACATCAGCCGTGCGGTAGGGAAGGATGACGCCGTTACCATCGAGATTGGCGAGGGAACCTATCGGGAACTGCTGTTCCTCCGCAATAAGAACAACGTGACCATCCAGGGTACGTCCCGGGAGAAGACCGTCATCGCCTACCCCAACAATGACTCTTACGAGACCGGTTCCGGAGCGTCCGTATCGGCCCGTCCCGCCTTGGGCAAGCCCATCGGCAAATCCGGCGGACGCAGCGTTTTCCTCGTGGAAGGCTGCGACAACCTGGTCCTGGAGAACCTGACCATTGAGAATACGTATTCCATCCCTTCACACAAAGGCCAGGCGGAGACCATCTACTTCAACTCCCAGTATCGGCTCACAGTGGAGGATTGCTCCCTGATTTCCTGGCAGGACACTTTCCTGTGCAAAGGCAAGGTATGGGTGCACAACTCCTTGATAGCCGGGCACGTGGACTATATCTGGGGCTATCCCGAAGCTTGTCTGTTCGAGGACTGTGAAATCCGCTCCCGTGCGGGC
>JAFRXI010000073.1 GCA_017437755.1 Bacteroidales bacterium | reverse complement strand
TGTATCTTCTCTTGCGGACGCCGTCAAACAGCGCCCTCAGGCCGAGATACCCGAGTCTGAACTTCAGAAGATATCCCAAACTCCTTGTGCTCCGCCGGACGTTGACTCCTTTTCAAAGGCATTGGTGCAAAAGGTTGCCGGAGATATTGGGACAGTCATCAAAAACAAGGTTAACGAAGCCTTGAAGGGTGCCACGGTCACGGTGCAGCATACCCATACCCATTCCTATTGTATCGAGAGGGACTTGAAAGAATACGCAGACATCAGACTGTGGAACAGGAGTATTGCCTTCGGGTTGACCTCAGTGGTCCTGGCTGCAATAATAGTCATCATAGCTATCGTTCATTACAATAGCGCAAACTACTGGGGGAGACAGTACTATGAAATCTATTCGTCCCCTTATCTCACCAAAAAGGAGAAAGAAAAGATCTCGCGGGATGTCCACACCATCGCTATTCTTCCTAACGAGTTTAACAAGGACCCCAAACGGGTTAAGGAGCAAATAAAAAAGAGTAAAGCCATTCTCAAGGAGCGGAAGAAAGAGGCAAGGCAGAGACAGAAAGACGAGAAGCAATAACCTGAATACGGATGGCGACTATCTCCAATAAATGGTGCCCTTTCAGACGCCTAAATAGGTTCTACCAAACCAAAAATATCCTTTATTCCAATTCTCTCTTCGGCCGGAAGGTCGATACGGGCGACAGCGGTGTTGACCACCTCCACAAATCCAACGCCATCGACAATATTGGTGGGGATGGTCACCGGTTCCACGATTTCCGGATAGTAACCCTCCGATGTAATCGTCCGCAAAGAACGCAGGTAATGATAGGCGTCCTGCGAACAATGGCTCAGGCGAACTTCCAGCCGGTGCTCGGCCCGACATCGGTCAAGACCGCGGGACTCGATTCCTTCATAGCCGATTTGCTGGACGAGCAAGTCGGAAAGAAGCATGAAATCAGGGCCCTCGTTGTCCCAGGAGGAGAAGGTGTTCATTTTCAGATGCGCCGTCCCGTCCCGGAACAACTGGTCGGTGAAGCAGGCGAAGGAACCATTCCCGGAGAAACTGAATATGTTCAAGTCCTCCTGGCCCATACCGCCATCCAGAAGGACCGGATCGCCTATATCCATGATTGATCGAGAGACGTCCAGCGTAATGGAGACGTCAGGACCGCCATCCTGGAAGGAATAGGTTCCGTCGGAAATCTCCCGCAGGGAGATGCAGTACCAGTTGTCTTCCCCCTTCCGGTCAGGCACATCGGCCCGAACCTGGAGATAGGTGTCGCTCCAATCCGGATGCATGACGGTGACGCGGGTGGTGTCGACCCGGGTGATTTCCACAGGTTCCGGGACAGTCAGCTCCTGGGACGACGCCCGGTAGGTTCCATGATTCGCTTCAATCGTCAGTTTCACTTTGTCGCCCGATTTGAGTGAGGCGGAAAAAGTGACGGGCAACTGCTTATAATATGCCGGATCCTGATAGTTGAGAAGGATGCTGTTGTAGTGCTGTCTTGTTTCGGGAGTGGCAGAAACGGTTGCTACTTCCTTCCCATTCACATAACAGGTCACCGTGGCTTCCTCCACCGGTTTTACAAGTCCACCGTCGCTGAGGGACACACAGACCGTCTGGGAAGCAGCGGCCTGGTCCAGCCAGCCGGTCACCATCAACACCGGCTTCACCTGGCTGAAATCGTAGTCTAT
>JAFRXI010000072.1 GCA_017437755.1 Bacteroidales bacterium | reverse complement strand
GCGCTGCACCAGTTTCGCACAGTGCGTTCGGAAAGGTTATGCAATTCTGCATATTGACTGACGGTAATGAATTCCATAATCTATCGGCAATTAATGCTTCTATGCCGATACAAATATAATAATTCTTGCCGATATCGGCAAGAATAGAATGGCTATTTAGAAAAAACACCTGCAATGCAAGTGCTTTCTAAGTAGACTACACCGGTAAAATCTCGAACCTTGTGGAGGACCTCAGGAAGGTTGAAAGACTCTTGCAAAATATTGAAAATCAATGAGGTGAGAATTTGTAATCAGTTCGGTTCGTTCAACCGGAATCTGACACTAAAACTATCTTGCTTCTTGGCGTTGTAATAGAACGTGACTCTCAAAGTGTACTCGTAAGGATTATCGTCAGACCCAAAAACGGGAAGAGGAAGTGTGACGGTTTTAGAAGAGCCAACCTTGTCGCTCAACGTTTTCAGATCAAGTTCACCGAAAGGATTGAACACCTCATAGCAGAGCGTGGTACCGTCGTTAGGGTGCTCTTCTTGATGGAATCGACCGTCAGATTTGCTCCAATACGTCCACTCCGGTTCGACAGTGGATGTCAGGTCAGCATAGAATGTAAGATCGACCGTTTCGCCGTTGTATTTTCCTTGGATAATCTTCACGGAGTTCCTGTCAATCTTGATGCCGGATTTAAGGTCACATCCGCTCAAGACCAACAGAACAGATAGTACGATTAACGACAGTTTATTCTTTCCCATCTTATGCAAAGATAGTGATTTAAAATGAATTAATAGTTTTTATTATGATGTACAAGGTGTCATTCTGAATTATACACCTTGAACGCTGAAACCAGCCTGGACGGCCTTCTATTGACGATATCGTGTACAAGGTCTGTAGCCTAAAAACACACCTTGTACAATCAGCCTCGATAATACAGTTTTCAGGTAAAAGAAAAAAATGCCAACCGATTGATAACAAACTAGTTAGCATTTTAAGTAGTAGCGGGGGGAGGACTAACCCGCACTGCGTGCGGCTTTTCCTCCTGGCGCCTCGGCAATGTGAGCAGGGCTCCCATTGCGCTCGGCTGCTGCGTCGGTTCGAACCTCCGGTTCTCGTCCTACCCATTAAAAAACAAACCAACCGATGAACGGCTGGTTTGTTTTTTAGTAGCGGGGGGAGGACTCGAACCTCCGACCTCCGGGTTATGAGCCCGACGAGCTACCGACTGCTCTACCCCGCGATGGGACTACAAAGATAGGCATTTTTATTTGAATTCCAATTTTTCTGACAAAAAATATATATTTTTGTATCATTATGGCAAAAGAACAGATTCTTATACGCATAGCCGGAAAGGACAGGATAGGGCTCACCGCCTCAATAATGTCCATCCTGGCAAAATACGACGCACAGATCCTTGACATCGGCCAGGCCGACATCCATTCCACCCTCTCCCTCGGCATCCTGATCCGTATCGACGATATCAGTTCGGGGCAGGTTATGAAGGAACTCCTGTTCAAGGCGACCGAGCTCGGGGTCACCATCGGATTCGTTCCGGTTCCAGATGACGAATACGAAGAATGGTCCGGCCGCCAGGGCCGTAACCGGTTCATCCTCACCGTAATAGGCAGGAGCCTCTCCGCCCGTCAGATTGAGGCGGCATCGCAGGTGATTGCCCAGCAGGGCCTGAATATCGACTCCATCAAAAGGCTCACCGGCCGCCAGAGCATCATGCATCCGGAAAGGAACACCCGCTCGTGCATCGAATTTTCAGTGCGGGGAACCCCGGTGGACAAGGAGGCCCTCCAGGCAAAACTTATGCAGCTCTCGTCGGAGATGGGAATGGACTTTTCCTTCCAGAAAGACGACATGTACCGCCGGATGAGGCGGCTCATCTGCTTTGACATGGACTCCACCCTCATCCAGACCGAGTGCATCGACGAACTGGCGGAAAGGGCCGGCGTGGGCGACCAGGTCAGGGCCATCACTGAATCGGCCATGCGGGGCGAGATAGATTTCAAGGAGAGCTTCAAGCGCCGCGTGGCCTTGCTCAAAGGCCTCAATGTAAGCGTAATGCAGGAAATCGCCGAGAATCTTCCCATCACCGAGGGAACCGACCGCCTTATGTCGGTCCTCAAGACCTGCGGCTACAAGATCGCCATCCTGAGCGGAGGATTCACCTTCTTTGGAGAGTATCTCCAGCGCCGCTACGGCATAGACTACGTATATGCCAACGAGCTTGAGATAGGCGAAGACGGACTGCTCACAGGACGGTATCTGGGAGAGATCGTGGACGGCCGGAGGAAGGCCGACCTCCTCAAACTGATAGCCCAGAGCGAGCACGTCAACCTGGCCCAGACGATAGCCGTGGGCGACGGGGCGAACGACCTTCCTATGCTGGCCGAGGCCGGCCTCGGAATCGCCTTCCACGCCAAGCCGCGCGTGGTGGCAAACGCCCGCCAGTCCATCAACACCATCGGACTGGACGGCGTACTGTACTTCCTCGGATTCAAGGACAGCCACCTGGGAGAGCAGGGGCGGATGCAATAATTACCTAATACCCAGTTTATTACAGGCATGAAAAAGAAAGTTTTCCTGGCCCTGGCCATATTCCTCGCAGCAGTTCCGGCCTTTGCCGTCCTAAGCGAGAAAGACCTGTCGCAGACGCTTTCGGTGCTGCATCACGAGCTCAAATCGGCTTTCAAGGCATCCGAAAGGAGCGCCAAGAGGATGAGGGGAAGCGGTGAAAGGCAGCACACCCGCATGGTGAAGATGATGCAGATGTCCAACGAACTGTCGCTGATGCTCTATTCCCAGAAGCAGGACTACACCTTTGACATGACCTATGCCCTGAACGAGGTATCCGAACAATACAAGGAATTCTCGGCCAGGAGGATGCCGTTCGACGACATAGTATCCCGGCTGGACATTGAGATAGACCGGTACGACCGCCTTATCCACACGCTCCGCAGCCTGCCGCCGTCCACCACCGTGGAGTATATCGACAGCACCGGAAACGTGGTCCGGATCGGCGGAGGCCCCGGCTCCGATACCGGGCATCATCACCACGAGGGTGGACCCGAGGACGAAGGACACCCCTCCGACAGCGCGCGGGCCCTTCCCGAGAGGCCGTCCCCCCCGGTTCCTGACGGCGCCACCCAGGCCGAGAGGGACCTCGGGAACTTCGGAGGCCAGGGATTCGTGCTGGATTCCCTCGGCCAGGCCGACCGCGACAGCTGCCTGTTCTACGCCGAGAGGCTGCTCCTGATTTCCAGCATGCAGAAGGAGGCCCTTGTAAGGGACAGTACCCATTACACTGAAACCGCCGCCATGCTGGAATCGGCCTACAATTACGCCCAGAAGCGCTACAAGACCGTCCAGAACAAGATTTTCATCGAGGGGCAGACCAACTATGTCAAGCTCCTACGGTCATTCCCCATGTATTGGAGCAGGGCGGTTTCCGACGCCAACGAAAAATACAGCCGCAAGGAACTGGAGAACGTGCACAGCCAGTGGAGAGGCCCCATGGTTATAGGCTTCTCGCTGTTCACGCTGTTCTACATCATCGTATCCCTGGTATTGGGATGGCTTTTGGTCATGCTTCTCACCGCCAGGGTCAAGTTCTTCCAGAAAGAGAAGTTCCGGAATCACAGGTTCGAGATGGGACTCATTTCTCGGTCATCATCTTTGCCCTTACCATAATGATCGCCGGGTGGACATCCAGCCAGAACTTCTTCTCCATGGCTTCCAAACTGCTCGTGGAATTTGCATGGATGCTGGCCGCCATCCTCGTATCGCTGGTCATCAGGCTTGAGGGCGACGCGGTCAAGAAAGGCATCTGGCTGTACTTTCCGATACTCCTTTTGTGCTTCATAATCATTTCTTTACGCATAGCGTTCATCCCCAACAGCCTGCTGAACATAGTCTTCCCTCCCCTTCTGCTGCTGTTTACCGTCTTCCAGGGACTCACCCTCAAAAGATACCGCAAGAGCGTACCCAACAGCGACATGGTCTTCGGCTGGGTTTCGCTTGCCATAATGGTGATAACCACCGTCATAGCCATCCTGGGATACGTGCTTCTTGGCGTGGAGGTCCTTATCTGGTGGATCTTCGAGCTTACCCTGCTCCAGACTGTCAATGCGGTGTACGACCTCATCGAGATCTACTACAAGGGCCACATCAGGAACATGAAACTGCGTTACAAGGAACTCCACCCCGAATTCCCTTATCGGAACGAGGATGACTTTGTTGCCGTCACCTGGCCATATTCCCTTGTCAAGAAGGCACTTGCGCCCATCGCCATCATACTGTCACTGCCCCTCAGCCTGTACCTGGCTTCCAGCGTGTTCGACCTCAACGGGATATTCTCCGAATATGCGGCATATCCCTTCGTCAACGTGGAAGGATACATCCACCTGTCTTTCAGCAAGATAGTCCTGGTGGTATCGCTGTACTTCCTGTTCGCCTTCCTGGTTTACCTCGGCAAGACGCTGTACAGGCATTACAAGATCCGTTCAATCGTCAAGAACTCCGGAGGCAAGGCTTTCCAGGAGAACCAGGTGAACTTCACCCTTGCAGAGAACATAATCGCCATCTCGCTGTGGGCACTGTACCTGATCATGCTGTTCACCATCCTCAAGATACCTACAGCGGCCGTCAAGGTGATCGGCGCCGGCCTTGCCACCGGCCTTGGATTCGCCATGAAGGACATCCTCAACAACTTCTTCTACGGGGTACAGCTGATGTCCGGACGACTCAGGGTTGGCGATTACATCGAATGCGACGGGGTCCGTGGCCGCGTGGACTCCATCAATTACCAGACCACCCAGATAGTCTCGGCCGACGGCGCCGTGATGGCATTCCCCAACAGCACCCTCTTTGCCAAGAATTTCAAGAATCTCACCAAGAACCACTCCTACGAGATGCTCGCCATCGAAGTGGGGGTGAAATACGGGTGCGACGTGGAGCAGGTTCGCTCGATCATCGTGGAGGCTCTCAAGCCCCTGCAGGTCAGGGACAAATACGGCCGCGAGGTGGTGGATCCCAAGTTCGGCATACAGGTCAGGTTCATGGGATTCGGCGACAACAGCGTGAACCTGTCGGTTTACCAGTTCACCACCGTCGAAGAACACTACACCTATGCCGCAAAGGCAAAGGAACTGATCTACAACGCCCTAAACGAGAACGGAATAGAAATCCCGTTCCCGCAGAGAGACCTGTATATCAAGACATTGCCCGAAAAGCCCCGATAATTACTCGCTTTCCAGTACCTTTTCTATGATGGGCTTTATTATCTTCTCCATCTCGGTGTAGGCATCGGGGTTGGGATGAAGCCTGTCATACAGGCAGTACTCGTCCCTGAGTGCCAGGCCGTCGGGGGCCGCAAGGGTGGGATGGTAGTCGCAATAAGTATAACCTTTTTCCTGGGCATAGCCCTTTATCATGCCGTTAAGGGTAATGATGTGGTCCCCTTTGGTGCTGGGGTTGCTGAGGCGGGAATACTTTTCGTTGCAGGGAGTTACGGAGCAAAGGATGACCTTTATTCCCTTGGCCTCCGCCTGTTCCGCCATCTGCTTGATATTGGAGAGTATCTGGGCCTTCTGCACGCCCTGGGCCAGGTCGTTGGTACCGCCCATGATCACAACGCTGTGCGGGTCCTGGTCAAGCACGTCGGTCTTGTAACGGGCCAGCATCTGGGTGGTATTCTCCGCACTGATTCCCTTGTTGCTGTACCTGTTGGAGGTAAAGAACTGGGGATGGAAATAAGTGGTGTAGCTGTCCCCGTTCTGCTTCATGAATGAAGGCAGCGGATCCAGGGGAATCACAAGCTTGTCCCTTGTATCGGTCCGCGACGCGCGGGCCCACTGCCAGGTGATGCTGTCGCCGATGAATACGGCAAGCGGGCCCGTGTGGGTATTATTGTCATCCACCACCGACGGCGGAGCGACGGGCGGCGGCAGTTCCGGCGCCGGTTCCTTGCCGCAGGAGAATGCGACCAGGACCGACGCCAGAAGCCATGCAAAACGCATTTTCATTTGCTATTTCTTTAACACTACAAAGTGGACGTCGCGCGCACGTTCACCCGCGTGGTCATACTGGTTGTTGTCGCACGGGTAGTTCACCACATGGGTGGTGGGGTCTCCCTGACCCTTTACGCAGAGGGTGGTGGAACCGCCTCCGTCCATGTTCAGGGCGTACTGGGGATTGAACCACTTCACCATGAATCTGGTAAGCTGCCGGCACGACATGCCCTTGCTGGTCTGACGTCCGTCAACCACGAACATTATGAAGTGGTTGTTCTCCGTCAGCGCCACCGCGGTACGGGGGTGCAGCACCCTCTGGTGGCGGTCGGGATCCTCGGAGTTGAGCTTGAGCACCTCGCTGCTCGAGAGCGAATTGTTGCAGAAACTCTCCCCTACCGGTTCGTAGTCGTTGACCAGCATGGGCGCGCTGGAAATCAGATGAGGCCATGAACCCGCGATGCTCTTGTAATAGGTCCTCTGAAGCCCCACGGCCTCGGCGTCGGTCTTTCCCTTGATTCCGGTAATCTTGCCGTCTTTCTTGGGAGAACCGGCAAACTGGATATCGATGCCCCGCTCCCCGTCGCACATGAACGCTCCCTCGTTTTTCCAGTTGGGAACATCCGTATCGCCGATTTTCAGGTTGTTGATCTGGTACCGGGTGGTACCGTCAACCTTGACGAAAATGGAACCCAGTTCGTAATTGGCGTTCATCGTGGCGATGGCCTTGTCACCGAAACTCTTCTGGACTTCCGAGCAGGCCACGCGCGGGCTTTTCCAGACCAGTTTGACCTGATACTGGCTCTTGGAGAGGTCCACGTCCACTACAAACACCTCTTCCATCTGGTTGGAAAGTTCATCCTTTCCTGAGAAGGAGTAGTAGACCACACCTTCGTCGATGGTCTTGGAAGTCCAGTTACTCCCGGAAGGGGTCACCACCTTGCCGCGGTTCTGGTCCCAAGGCTTGGGGGTATCGTCCTGAGTACCGGGATCTTCCGGAGTATCGGGATCACTTGGGGTTGACGGGGTGTCCGGCTTTATGACCGGAGGCGGAAGTTCGGGTGCATCCTTGCCCCCGCAGCCGGCAAGCAGCAGGGGCAGGATGACCAGAACAGTGAAAAAACGACTTCTCTTCATCTTTATTTCAACTTGGGTGCATTACCGCTGAAGTCCCAGACTTCAGAACTCCAGCCCAGATCCTGGGCCACCTGGCTGATGGTCTTGCCCGCAGCGGCGGCCTTTCCGTTGTATCCGAAAGCATAGTTGCCGGTGCCGAAGACCATGGGGTGATCGGGATCGGCATCCTCCTGGTCAAACAGGTCGTAGCCTCCCGCGGCAACGTTGGCGGCACAAAGGGTATAGGAGAGGTCGCTCTTGCGGATACAGCCAGTCAGGTAGTTCTTGAACGCGGTCTGTCCCACGACGGCACCGCTCCCGTAGTGCTCGGACGTATCGGGGACATAGTCGGACTTTAGGAAATCGTTCCAGGCTATGCACTTCTCTATATGGTTCCTGGGATCCTGATTGGTGCAGTTGTTCTTGTTGGACTTCTGACCTGCCACGGCACGTCCCACAATGCCTCCGAAAATGAACTGAGTGGTCACGGAAGCAGTTGAGTAACAGTTGTATATGGAACTGTTGGCGGTCTTCAGGTCACCGCAGATACCTCCTGCTATCGAAGCGGTGGTAGAGATGCTTCCGGCGCTCCAGCAATCCCTGACTGTCACCAGTCCGGGGTCGACTCCGAACAGTCCGCCTATGCACTGGCCTTTTGCCGTGATAACTACATCCGCCGAGCAGGCAGTGATTGTAGCCTCATTGACATTGCCGAACAATCCGCCATGGTTGTTGGCCTCGCAGTTTATGGTTCCCTGGACGGATACCCTGGTGGCCTCGCCGGGCTTGCCGGTGGTTCCGCAATAGCCTCCCAGTATGCCGCTGCCTGCCGTGGTGGCATTGATGGTGGCATTCACGAACTTCACATCGTAGCACTTGCCGTACAGCACGCCAAAGAAGCTGGAATACTTGGAGGCAGAGCAGCTGAAGTTGGAAATGGTATGGCCGTCGCCGTTGAAATCTATCTTCTTTTCAAACGACCCGGCGGCATTGAGCGGCACCCAGTCGGTGATTTCCGCCATGTCGATATCGGCGCCCAGCTTGAAGTAGCGGGTCTCGCCGTCGGCCATATCCTCTGCCATGAAGCTCATATGCCTGGGCGTGGTGATGATCCATGGATCGGCCTCGGTACCGGAACCGGAGGCGTAGCGGCTGGAATAAGTCCAACCGGCCGCATCGGTTACAAAGGTGTTAATCTTGCCGCCCAGGACCTTTCCTTCCTTGGTGAAGGTAACGGTCTTGGCTATGGGAGAATCCGAGGTTCCGACGCTCAGCGAGAGGGTTCCGTCGACGGGAACCACCGCCTCGTTCCAGGATGTAGTCATCCAGGCTGTTAGCAGGTGGTCGTCGCCGATGTTGCAGTCGGACAGGTCAAGGGCGATCTTGTCGGTCATGGTATCGCCGTTCCCGCCGTAGAAAAGGGCGGTGGGGGCCGACAGGGTAACCTTGGTGACCTTCTTCACGTCTGCAGGCAGGGTGACGGTGAGCTTGAGGACGCCGGTATGCTTGAGGCTTCCGCCGTGCTCAGCCGCCCACTCCGGGCTGAAGGTGAAACTCATGTAATCGTCCACGTCGGTAAGGCAAGCCTCGTACTTGAGGTGGTCGATGCTGCCGTTTCCGGCCTGGGTCTGTTTGCTCCAGTCGGTGGTGAGGGCCTTTTCGTCCGGGAAAAGGATGGTGAATTTCTCACCGGGAACGGCCTTTCCCTCAAATTCGGCGAAATTGGAGGAGAAACCGGACTTGATGGTGAAAACTTCCTGCGCTCCGCCTTCGCCCATAACGGTAAGCTTGTCACCGGCGGACCAGCGCCAGGAAAAACCGGAATGGGGGCCCGCCTTCATCAGAGGCGCATTTTCAGGAAGAGTGGCCCTGATGGTCACAAGTTCAGCCGAGTCCTGCGGGGCCGGAAGTTCCTTCATCTCCTTGGTGCAGGAAAGAACGGCTGCTCCGGCAATGAGTGCTATGATATATCTATATGTTTTCATATCTCGTCTGGTTTAATTGTAGAACTCGTTCTCGTCAAAGTCGGGGAACTGGCCTCCGGGGTTCACGTCGGGATTCTCAACGGGGGCAGAAGCTCCCTTGAAGAACGGCAAGGCGCCGGAAAGGTCCCAGATACTCTCATCCCAACCAAGGAGCTGGGCCACCTGTGATGCCGTAGCACCCTTGGCGGCAGCCTTGCCGTGGTAAGGATAGTTGTAGTTGGTAGAACCCGGGCTCACTGCAACCTGCACCAGGGGGGAATCCGGCGAGGAGTTGCCCTGGTCCACCAGGGTGTTGGTGGTGTTCCCGGGGCAGTCGGAGAAGTTGAGGTCCTCCCTGCGCATGCAGTCAACATGGTAGTTCTTGGTGGAGCTGAAGCCCACTATGGCACCGGCGCTGTAGTGCACGCTGGCATCACTCACGTCGGAATGGATTGCTTCGTTCCAGGCTATGCACTTCTCAAAGTGGTTCTTGGGAGTCTTGCTGTTGTCCTTCAAGCTCATCATGCCATCGCCGGCTATACCGCCGTACTTGAACTGGGCATGGACCTTTGCAGTTGAGTAACAGCACCTTATGGTACATTCGCTTTCATTCATCGATACCATTCCCGCGATACCGCCCACCATTCGGTTACCGGTGATGTCGCCGGCGGTCCAGCAGTTGGAGATCACGCTCTTCTTGTTTGCGCCGGTTTCGTCATAACCATAGATTCCGCCGGAGTCGTACTTGTTGCTGACAATCACCACATCGGCCGAGCAGGCGTCGATGGTGGCTTCCACTATCTTGCCGAACAGGCCGCCGGTTCCGTGACCCACGGTGTTGTTGATCTTGCCCTGCACGTACACGTGGCTCACATCCACGGGCATGTCGGCTGCTCCGCCGTAAGCACCTATGATGCCTATGGGAGCGGCTGCCGCAGTAATGTTGGCATTCACCACAGTCAGGTCATGGCAGCTGCCCACCACTGCACCGAACAGGCTGGTTCCGCCGGTAAAGTTGGAGATCGTGAAGCCGCCGCCGTCAAAGTCGAACTCCTTGTAAGGCTCGAACTGGTTGACGGGCTCCCAGTCGGTCACACCGGCCATGTCGATGTCGTTCTCCATGCGGAAATAAACCCTGGTGCCCTCGATTGCCTTGGAGCCCATGGCCTTGAGGTCGTCCACCGACGTTATGGGATAAGGATTGTTCTCCGTACCGGGGCCGTTGGGGTCGTAATCGCTCATGTGGAACAGGACGTATGCGGCCATGGTGTCGGCCACAGCCCAGTTGGGAGATCCGGTTGCCTGGTCGATTGTGACGGGGAGGATGTACTGCACCCCATTCTCGAGACCGGAAGCGATAACCTTTACCTTGGCCGTGGTGGAAGACTTTCCGTAACGGGGAAGCATGACCTCGTTGACCACGAATTCAAAAGCCGAGCCGGGGCACATCCTGTAGGAAGTCCCGTGCGCAGAGTTATAGGCGTCAACCAGGTCGGGATCGGCCTTGAAAGTGAAGTTCATCACCGCGTCGGCAACATTGTCACCCTGGGCGCAGGCCCTGAGGTTATATGTCCTGCTGCCGTTGGGGACGATCTCCACCATCTCCTTATCGCCGGGGATGTCGGCATAGAAGATGCCCTTCATGGTCCCGGGGACTACATCATCCCCGTTCTTGCAGGAAACGGCAAGGATTGGAAGGGCCAGAATCAGTATAAATATCTTTTTCATACCGCAAAGCATCTTAGAAATTCAAATTGTCATTCCATCCGGGATTCTGCTTCAGGGCGCCGCCGGTAAGGTTACGCTCGTCGGTAGGGATAGGATAGAGATAGTCGCGTCCCTCATTCCACTTGCAGGTGAGCTCCTTGTAAGGATTGACGTTGCCGGATTCCCCAGCGCTCAGGATGAAATCGGCACTTCCCACCTTGTACTTTACGGGAGCAGTGGAGGCAGGGGCGGAATCGCCGGCGTACAGGAGGATGTCCACGATTCCGTCGGAGTTTAGGTCGTACTCGCCGGGACCCGGGAAATACATGCCATAGAACTGCCTGGTGAAGACCTGGCCTTCCTTCCAGCGCATGATGTCATAGTAGCGGAAGCCTTCCTGGGCAAGTTCCACCGCCCTTTCGCGACGGATTTCCAGGATGACACCCTTGTTGGAGCCGGTGACGTTCTGGTAACCGCCCCAGTCGGGGTTGGTGAGGAACGGATCCGGATTGGCATTCGCTTCCTGCATGTCAAGTTTGGGCAGGGCGACCCTTGCGCGGATCTTGTTTACGGACATGTCCAGGTCGGACTGCGTCAGCGTTCCGGCCTCGGCCTTTGCCTCGGCAAAGTTGAGCAGCACCTCCGCTGCACGGAAGATGATGAGGTCGACGTCGGAAATGTTGTAATTGTCCTTGTCAAGGCCCATTACGTACTTGGTGGGGTGGTAACCCGTCATGCAGTACAGGAAGTTGGGAGGGCAGGGAGTCTTGTCGCCGAGCCTGGTATAACCGGGAGTGCGTATGGTCTGTGCCAGACGGGGATCACGGTCCTGGGTCTCAGTGACAAAGTCCATGGTTTCCCAGCCTTCCCTGTCCGTAAAGCGCGAGCCGTCCGCCATCAGGTAGCTGGCCACCATCTTGCGGGTCATGCCGTGGCGTCCGTTGGTGGCGGAATTCATCATTCCGTTGGCATTGTGGGTCACGTTGTAGGCGCTGTTGTAGTTGCGGGCCAGGATCACCTCGTCGGTGTTGGCCGTGGCGTTCTCGCTGGTGAACAGGCTGTAATAGGCCTTGGAAGCACCGCCGGTGGTATGGATACCGTAACCGCTGGCTCCCATGAACTCCTCGGACACCTTTGCGCATTCATCCAGGTACCACTTCCATTCATGGGCATTTGCACCATAGTCAAACTCGGTGTGGTATTTCCGGAAGGTTCCCTCAAAGAGGAGGAAACGGGACTTCAGGGCCATCGCGGTCCATTTTGTAATCTCATAGGCGCTCTTCGTGGCAGGTAGATGGCCGATTGCAAAATCGATGTCCTCTATCATCTTGCCCATGATGAACTCCCTGCTGTCACGGGGACGGTTCAGGGCGTCGGTGTCGGCAGAGCCCACGGGCTTGTCATACCAGGGAACGTCGCCAAAACGCTTTACCTTCTCAAAATAGAAGTACGCGCGGAAGAAACGGGCAAGGGCCTCGTATCTGGTCCGGGCGGCGGCATCGTCGCAGTTGGGAAGATATTCGATCAGGGTGTTGACGTTACGGAGTGCACCCCAGCTCCATCCGTTGCCGGACGGCTCGATCTGGCGGGTACCCTTGATCTCGTCGGTGAGACCCATCTGGATGTAATTGTCGGCATCTTCCATGAAAAGGGAACCGGCTCCCGGCAGCATGCCGTACATGTTCATGCTGAAGGCCTTGAGTTCCTTCTCGCTCTTGAAGAAAGTATCCGGCGACATCTTATCTTTGGGAACTGCGTCAAGCAGGTCGTCGCAACCGGTGAAAACGCAGCAGGCCAGGACCGGAATCAGTATGTATGCTATCTTTTTCATATGCATATTCTTTTAAAGGGTGATGTCCAGACCGAACATGATGGTCTTCTGCCAGGGATAGATACGGAGATTCCCGTTGGTCTGTGCCATTTCCGGATCGATGTACTTTGAATGGAGTCCGGGGCACCAGTAGAAGAGATTCTCGCCGGTGAAGTAGATGCGGAGCTGCTTGATTCCGGCCTTGCGCGATATCTTTTCAGGAACGGTATAGCCAACGGTCAGGTTCTTGAGCCTCAGGTAGCCGATGTTCTGGAGGTAACGGTCATTGGGCTCGGTGAGCTCACGGCCGCGGCCCACGCCGGCCACATAACCCCTGGGACGGGGGAAGTAGGCGTTGGGATTCTCCTCGGTCCAGTACATTGTCTGGAAATCCTTGGGGATGAATGTACAGAACGGCCTGGCATAGAGCGACCAGAACTGACGGACTTCATACTGCGGATACCAGTCCATGTGGCCTATGCCCTGGAAGAACGCCGATATGTCAAAATTGTACCAGGAGGCGCTCAGGTTGAGGCC
This sequence comes from Bacteroidales bacterium, assembly GCA_017437755.1. Classification (GTDB taxonomy): domain Bacteria; phylum Bacteroidota; class Bacteroidia; order Bacteroidales; family UBA932; genus Cryptobacteroides. The sequence continues at coordinate 19,378 of JAFRXI010000072.1, read as the reverse complement.
GAAGTTGAACCTGGGCTGGCTGTTACCGATTATCTGCCAGTCGCCGCTGTCGCCGACCTTCTCTGCACCCTGGTTGATGACGCCGTCGCCGTTGTCCCAGTACTGGAGGTCACCTGCGCAGAGTCCGGGCTTGCCGGAAACCGGATTCACGGTACCGGTGCTGGCGTTGATGATGGCGTTGACCTTGGACTGGTCGACTTTCTCCGACCAGGCAGCGGCATCGGCATCGGTTGCAAACAGGCCCAGGATATGGTAACCCCAGATTTCACCGTACTTCTGTCCCACCCAGTAATTCTTTGCAAAGAGCTTGTCGGGGTTGTTGAACCTCGTGATGTGGGAGACATAGTCGCTCAGCGATCCGCCCACGCTGTAGTGGAAGGGGCTGCCGGCCAGCTGGAAGGAATCCTTCCAGGTAATCGACAGCTCATAACCCTTGGTGCGGAGGTCAGCCACGTTCTCCTTGGGAGCGGTGCTGTATCCGTAGGTGGCGGGCAGGGGCTCGCCGGCGGTGAGCATGTCCTTGGTGTCACGGATATATGCTTCGGCCGAGAAATCAAGCCTGCCGCTGAGGAATGTCATGTCGATACCCAGGTTCTTCTGGATGGAGCGCTCCCAAGTAAGTCCGGACGAAACCGGAGCGGAGATGCTGGCCAGGGAAGGCCTGGGACCGCCTATGATATAAGAGGAAAGCGATCCCGTGGAGATGGTACGGATTGCAGGATAGTATTCGCTGAGCTGCTGGTTGCCGAGCTGGCCCCAGGAGAAGCGGATCTTGAGGTTGTCCCACCACGACCTGAGGGGCTCGAAGAACTTCTCTTCCGAAACCCTCCAGCCAACGGAGAAGGACGGGGAGAATACCCAGCGGCTTCCGCGGAGGAAGCGGGACGATCCGTCGTAACGGGCGTTCGCCTCAAACAGGTACCTGCCCTTGTAGTCATAGTTGAGACGGGCGAAGTAACCGGCCGTCATGTATTCGTTCTGGCCGCCGTAGACTTCCATCCGCTTGTTTCCCTCTTCATCCTGACCGGTAAGGTCAAGGTCGTTCAGGTCCATGGAATACAGGTCGTATCCAACCCCCTTGAGGTCCTTGATGTGCTTGTGGTCATAGTTCAAACCGGCCATGAGCTTGAAATTGTGGGCATTGGCCCATACATGCTCGTAAGTGGCATACAGGTTGGCCGACTTGTAGGTGGAGATGTTCGCAGTCTCAGTCAGCTTGTTCTCGAACCCGTCGCCGGTATCTATGGTCTCTATGACACCGGGATATGTGGAATATTCCCCGGGCGTGGTCCTGTTCATGTAGCGGACAAGGTTCAGCGAATAGGTGAAGTCTCCCTTCACGGTCATTCCCTTGAACGGCTTGATGGTCACGTCGAAGGTATCGCTCAGATTGTCTATCCTGTCGGTGTTGCAGTCGCCGTTGGCGAGGGTCACCATAAGACCCGCAAGGACCGTATTGTTGTTATACTTGGTCTTGTAAAGGGTTGTTCCGTCGGGATTTACGGCAGGATAGCTCGCAGGGGCATGGGCGGAAGCCCAGTACAGCGAGTTCTTGATTCCTCCCTGTCCGGGATAGAAATAGCTGCTGCTGAAGAAACTGAGGTTGTTTCCTATGCGAAGCCACTTGGTAACGTCGAAGCCCACCTTCACGCGGAGGTTGTAGCGGTTGTACTTGTCGGGTTTGATCTTGAACATTCCCTGCTCGAAGTTGTACCCTCCGGAAATCAGGTAGTCAACGTTCTTGGTGGCACCGCTGGCGGTTATGGTATGGCTCGTGGAGGGCTTGATGTCATTGTAGACCACATGCCACCAGTCGGTGTTGGCATAGTAGTTATAGACATCCCTGCCGGACTGGTCCTGGCCTATCACCACCCACGGGCGGGCGGGATTCTCGACCTTGTCGTTCCGGCGGTTCCACAGTTCCACCATGTCCTCTTCGGAATAGGCATAGAGGTTCTCACCGCTGTATGTCCTGAGGAACATGTTGCTGAGGTACACGGAATAGTAGCCGCGCGTCTCCCAGTCGGTGGAAGCGGTAGGGGCGGTGAAACCGGCACGTCCGCTGTAACGGACGGTGGCCTTCCCTTCCTTGTCCTTGCTTCCGCTCTTGGTGGTGACGAGGATGACGCCGGCGGAACCCTTTGCTCCGTAGATGGCTGCCGCGGCGGCGTCCTTGATAACGGAGATGGACTCCACGTCAGCCGGGTTTATATAGTGGAGGGTGCTTTCCACACCGTCCACAAGGACCAGCGGTGAACCGCCGTTGATGGAGTTGCGGCCGCGGATGTTGAGGTCCGCCACACCTCCGGGCTGTCCTGAAGAGGACGTAACGTTAAGTCCGGGAACTGAACCCTGGAGCATGTGCGCGACGTCGATGGCCGAACGGTCCTGGAGTGCATCGGCCTTGACCACGGATACTGCACCGGTAAGGTTGGCCTTTTTCTGGGTACCATAACCCACCACCACCAGTTCGTTGAGCATTTCGTTGTCCTCGGCCAGGACTACATTCACCACCGAGGATTTTCCGACGGTAACCTCCTTGCTGGCGTAACCCATTGAAGAGAAGGTCAGTACCGTTCCCGGGGTGGCTGCGATGGAATAATTCCCGTCAAGGTCGGTGGAAACGCCCCTGGTGGTTCCCTTGATAAAGACACCCGCACCTGGAACGCCCTCGCCCGACTCGTCGGTCACCCGGCCGTGGACTGTTCCCGCAGGCTTTGCCTCCTTCTTGGAGAGGACGATCATCTTGCCGCTTATGCTGACGTCCACGTCGGAGCCGAGGATGGAGCGCAGGGCCGCCTCCACCGGGGTCGCGTTGAAATCAGCGGTAACTGGTGCAGACTCGTCAATCTCGTCGGAACGGTAGAATACCGAGAGGCCGGTCTGCCCCTCGATGCTCCTGAGCACCGTCTTCAAGGGCTGGCCGTTCCATTTCCCCGTAACCGAGCCTTGCGCCCAGGCGGAGAATGTCACTGCCAGCAGCAGGAGGACGATGATTCCTGTTTTTGATTGCAGTTTCATTTGCTTTACAGTTAATGATTAGATTAGATTACGATATATTGTTGGTTAGAATTAATTACCGCTTGTCTATGTACACATTGTCGCCCTCTCTCCTGGCCTTGATGGGAATCATCTTCTCAAGTGCCCTCAGGACATCGTCAAGCGACTCGTTGTTGCGCAGCGAGATATTGAATTTGCCGTCGAGGTGTTCGGAGGTATTGAAGTGGAATCTCACCGCATAGGTCCTGGACAGTTTCTCGGCAAGTTCCGACAAGGTTATCCCCTCGTAAACGAAACGGCTTTCCGTCCATGCCGACTCGTTCTCCGGGGTCTGGAGAGAACGTGAGAAGGAGCCGGAAACCACGTCGTACCTGGCCGACTGTCCCTTCAGCAGGTCCATGTGGGCGTCTCCGTGGCTGAATACCACATGCCCCTCCAGTACACTGGTCGTGACAAACAGGTCTTCGGGATAGGCCGACACGTTGAACTTGGTCCCCTTGACCAGCACGTCCACGTCGCCGCACGTCACCCTGAAAGGAAGCTGCTCGTTGTGGCTTACCTCAAAATACCCCTCCCCCACCAGGGCTACCCGGCGGTCCTTGGAATTGAACGAACTGTTGAAAAAGAGCTTTGACCCCGAATTGAGCCAGACCACCGAACTGTCGGGCAGGAAAATCCTGCTTTTTTCCCCTGCGGGCGCTTCCATCGCATATTCCTGGACCGGTTCGGGTCTTGCCAGAAGGAAGATAGCGCCAAATAGGGCCACCACCGCAGCGGCCACGGCACCGATCCAGGGGGACATCTTCCTGCGGGGCATCACGTCGGATGTCTCCAGCGCCTCCCTGGCAGCGATCCTTCCCAGCATCGACTCCCACACCGGTGTATTCTCAACCACGCCGGTATCCTTCCACTCGTCCTCCCACTCATGAAGGGTGGCCATACGGTTTTCACCGGCCTTGAGCCACTCAAACAGCTCCTTTTCTTCCGAAGCCGTTATCTCTCCCCTGAAATACTTGAAAGACAGGTCTTTATAAAATTGGTTGTTCCTTGTCATGCATATATAACAAGAAAACCATCAAAAAACCAACCTTGAAAATCAAAAAAAATCAAGCAAAACTGCGGGCATAGATGTCCAGTCCGCCAAAATGGCGCGCAAACACCTCCAGGGCCCTTGATATATGCTTTTCCACATTCTGGGTGGAAGTTCCGGTCCGCTCCGCTATCTCCTTGACTTTCAAGCCCTCGAAACGGCTCATATAGAATACCTCCCGGCATCTTGGCGGAAGGGTGCGCATCACCTTTTCTATCTCCTGCTGCAACTCGGCGTACATTATCTCGTCCTCGGGGGTGACCATCACCTGCGCAGCCGCCTCCATTCCGGTATAGAGCTGGGCCCTGCGCCTTAAATAATTGATGCAGGAATTGCGCACCATCACGAACAGCAGGGCGCCGGGCGAGACGTCCCGTATGGAAAAACGCTTCTCATAGAGTTTTATGAAGCACTCCTGCACTATGTCGTCGGCAATATCACCACGCTCAACGATGCGCGTGGCGAAATTCCTCATACGGGGATAGTACTGCCTGAAAAGTGCCTCTATATCCATGGATTATCCTATGAATCCGGCCATTGCATCCACATCCTCCGACGGGAACCGGCGCTGTTCCCCGGAGGCAAGGTCCTTTATGTTCACGGACGAGGAAGCAGCCTCGTCGGCACCGCATATTGAAAGGAACGGTATATCCTTCTTCTGGGCATACTCGAACTGCTTGCGCAGTTTTGCCGCCTCGGGATAGATTTCCACAGAAATCCCCCGCCCCCGGAGGGCCTTCACCACGGGAAGGATGTATCGCAGTTCGGCATCACCCATGTTGGCAAAGAGCAGCCTGGTGGAAACGCCCGTACCGGAAGGGAACCTGTCCAGCCCCTTCAGCACGTCGTATATCCTGTCGGCCCCGAAGGAGATGCCCACTCCGGACACCCCGGGAAGGCCGAAAATGCCGGTAAGGTTGTCGTAACGTCCTCCGCCGCAAATACTTCCGATAGGGAAATCCAAGGCCTTTACCTCGAAGATCGCACCCGTATAATAATTAAGTCCGCGCGCGAGCGAGAGGTCCATCTCAATCCTCGACGCTATTCCGGCCGATTCCACCAGCGAGAAAAGCACCTCGAGTTCTTCCACGCCCTTGAGGCCCGTGGCGGAGTCCTTGTCGCTGAAGAGTTTCCGCATGACGGAGATCTTCTCACCGGTGGTACCCTCCAGGGTGAGCACCGGCTCCAGAAGTCCCACGGCCTCAGCGGAAAGTCCCCTCTCCAGAAGCTCTTCCTCAACTTTCGCCAAGCCTATCTTCTCCATCTTGTCGATGGCTACGGTAATGTCCACCACCTTGTCGGGGAATCCGCAGATTTCTGCCAGGCCGGTAAGGACCTTGCGGTTGTTAACCTTGATGAGGACGCCGATTCCAAGGCTGGAGAACACCATGTCCACCATCTGCAGCAATTCCAGTTCATACAGCAGCGAATCCGAGCCCACCACGTCCACGTCGCACTGGTAGAACTCGCGGTAACGGCCCTTCTGCGGACGGTCGGCCCGCCAAACCGGCTGGATCTGGAAACGCTTGAAAGGGAATGAGATATCGTTCTGATGCTGCACCACATAGCGGGCAAAGGGAACGGTAAGGTCATACCTCAGGCCCTTTTCGCAGACCCTCGCGGTTATTGCCCTTCCGTCCAGGCTGCCGTCAGGAGCCTGAACCGCCCCTGCATCCACTCCTGCAAAGGCATCGCCTGAATTGAGGATCCGGAAAAGGAGCTTGTCGCCCTCGTCACCGTACTTTCCAAGCAGCGTGGAAAGATTCTCCATTGCCGGGGTCTCTATCTGGGAATACCCGAAAACCTTGAACACGCTCCTGACGGTGTCGAATATATAGTTGCGGGCGGCCATCTCCTCCTGGCCGAAGTCCCTGGTGCCCTTTGGTATTGACGGTTTTTGTGCCATGATACTGAATTATCATACAAATATATTTGATTTTGACTATCTTTGCAAGGTTTAACTCTATACTCATGAAAGAATTCTTCAAAATGACGCTCGCATGCATAGTGGGCGTAATCCTGGCAGGGCTCATAGGAATGTTCTTCTTCTTTGGAATCATAGGAGCCGTTGCTGGCGGTTCTTCCGGCAAGCCCGTCCTTCCCAGGGAGGGCGTGCTGGACGTGGACATGTCAAAATTCATCCTCGGCGAGCAGAACCAGGAAGCCGGCATCCCCGATTTCAGGTCGCTCAACACCGAGAGCTACCCCACCGTCGGAATCCTGGAGGCGGCCAAGGCCATTGACATCGCCGCAGAGGACCCTTCGGTCAAATACCTGCTTCTCCGCAGCGACGCCATGATGTCCGGAATGGCACAGCTGGAGGAATTCCGCGCCTCCCTGCTCAAGTTCCGCGCCGGAGGAAAAGCCGTGGTGGCCTATACCGAGCAGCCCAGCAACGGCAGCTATTTCCTCGACTCGGCGGCCGACAAGATATACATGCTCAAGGACCACGGTGGACAGTCCATGCTGCTTGGAATATCCAGCAGGATGACCTTTCTCAAGGACCTCCTCGACAAATTCGGGGTAAACGTCCAGCTCATCCGCCACGGAAAATACAAATCGGCCGGCGAGATGTTCATAAGGAACTCCCCCAGCCCTGAGAACCTGGAGCAGTACCAGGCCATGATAGACGCCATCTGGAAGAAATTCTCGGGCGACATGGCCGAGGGCCGCGGGATCTCCGTTGAAAAGCTCAACTCCCTCATAGACAACCTTTCCCTGCTCCATCCCGAGGACTTCCTCGCAGAAGGACTGGTGGACAGCCTCTTCACCCACGAGCAGCTTGTAATGAAGCTGGCGGAACTTTCCGGCGCAGCCAAGCCTGAAGACCTCAAGCTCATCCCGTTCGTGGATTACGTAAACTCCAAGGTTCCCGCAGCAATCCCCGGAAAGAACAACGTGGCAGTCATCTATGCCGACGGCAACATCGTCGACGGCAAGGAAGCTCAGGAAGTGGCCGGCGACCGCTTTGCGTCCATCATCGACAAGATTCGCAGGGACGAGACCGTGAAGGCCGTGGTCCTGAGGGTGAACTCTCCCGGCGGAAGCGTCCTGGCATCCAACAAGATCAAGGACGCCCTCGACCTCCTCAAGGAGCAGAAACCACTTGTGGCATCGTACGGAAACTACGCAGCTTCAGGCGGTTACTGGATTTCCAACAACTGCGGTAAGATCTATTCCGACGCCACCACCCTCACCGGCAGCATCGGCGTGTTCAGCATGATTCCCGATCTTGGAAAGACCGCAAAGGACATTGCGCACGTAGGTATCACTTCGGTGGGCTCCAACAAGCATTCCGACATGTTCTCGCTCATGAGGCCCTTCAACAAGGAGGAGCTCGATTACATGCAGGCATCCATCGAGGACATCTACTCCTCGTTCGTCTCCATAGTCGCCCAGGGCCGCGGACTCACCGAGGCAAAGGTCGACGAGATTGCCCAGGGCCGCGTATGGGCCGGTTCCGACGCCATCGGCATCGGGCTGGTGGATGAAATCGGCACCCTCCAGGACGCCGTGGCATACGCAGCGTCACTGGCCGGATTCGAGGATCCCAAGGCCTACGCCGTCGTGGGATATCCCAAGGCCAAGACAACCATGGAAACCGTAATGGAGATGTTTGGGCAGAAATCGCCCGACGAGCCCGCGATCCTTGCCGGAACCGCTTTCGAGTTCATGGAACAGGGTATCCGCGAAATAATGTCGAACAAGGCCGGAAAGGCTTACGCCCGACTGCCGTTCGATATCGAGATCCGATAGAGGACCTTTGTTCCGGGGCCTACCCGGAACGCCTCGTCGATCCTGTAACCCAGAAGGGCTGCGACATGTTCGTTCGCGGCCCCTTCTTTATTCATAAGGGGCCTGAGGAGCACCACTGCCGAGGCTTTTTCCGCCGGCGAGAACTTGAGGTCAACGAAAAGGTCGCTCAACTTCTTGCTGCCGCCGAGCCCAAGGGGCTTCATCCAGTCGCCGGCTTTCCACCCCCTGGCAATGAAGGGGAAAGGAATGGCAGCAGCGTCCACTATGACGGTCCCCTCCTCCTGGGCGAGCTTCATCCCGGGAGAATAAGGCAGCTGTTCAACGCTGAACCGCGTACCTGAAACATTGTATATGCCTGGCCCTTCCACAACTGTGCAACCGTCATTTTCCCGGATGCAAAGGGGCGCAAGCTGGAATCCACGGCGGAATGAGACAAGGCGTGCCGAGCTCGAAGCGAAAACCCTCCCGCCTGGCACCGGACCGCTTTTGAGAAGACGTGCCGCCTCGGCAGCCTGGACCGGTTCCATACCCAGTTCGTCAAACAGCCTCCACAGCACGTACTCCCAATGCGGGAGCGCCATAAGGCTCTCAGCATCAATTGTTTCCCCATCGAACACCCGGCCGCGGCAAGCGCCGTACCATTCGTCGGCGATATCCGATACCGCCTCAAGCCGGTGCATGTCGTCGCACAGGGTGGACACGAACGAGGGATTGATCTGGGAAAAAACCGGGAATACCAGGTTACGGACCTTGTTCCGCTTGTACTCCACCTCCAGATTGGTCCTGTCCTCATGATACGGAACCTCGTGCGAGGCGGCGTATTCCATGATCCCGGCCCTGGTCATGGAGAGAAGCGGCCTCAGAAGCGGGATGTCGCAACCCGGCACAGGCAGGGTCCCCTCCCTCCTCATTCCTGTAAGTCCCTTGATTCCGGTTCCCCTCAACAAATTGAGTATCAAAGTCTCCGCATTGTCGTCGGCATTATGGGCCACGGCCACTCCGGAATAGCCGTGCTCACGGGCGACCCTGGCGAAGAATCCGTACCGGAGTTCCCTTGCCGCCATCTCGATACTGATCCCCTTCTCAGATGCATACCCCTCAGTATCAAATCTTTCCACATGGAACGGGATACCACGGTCCCTGGCCCAGCCGCGTACCAGGGCCTCATCGGAGTCGCTCTCCTCCCCGCGCAGGCAGAAGTTGCAATGGGCGATGCCGAAAGCATCGCCCCTGCCATACAATATGTCAGCCATGCACATGGAGTCGATCCCCCCGCTCACGGCCGCGAGGATCAATCCCATTACTTCTTGGCGGAAATGGTGTAGGTAAAACCGAGTTCCAGGAATTCCCTGAACTGCACGCCCTTGGTGTCGGGCTTTCCGTCCTTGTCGGAATCCCTTACCATCACAAGCGGATCGTAGATGAGGTTGGTGGACAGGGTGAGGGCAAAGTACTTGGCCATCTTCCAGAACACCTTGTTATCCCAGTTGATACGGGGTTCCACCTTGGGTGTCAGATAGTTGTAGAACAGGGCAAGCTGTGTGGTGTAGGTGAAATTCTCATTGATCACCCACTTGGCGTCAATCTTCAGCTGGGCACCGAATTCATACCGCACCGGGCGGAAATCGGAGTAAAAGCCGTCGGTATAAGCCTGCTTCCTGTCGGTATAGGAACTGCCTTTGACCAGATCCATACCGTAAGTGTAGCGGAGCAAGTCATCGCTGACAATCACCACGCCTCCTGTAATGGGCGCAAAGTTGAGCGAGAACCATGGCTTGGGGGTCCACAGGAGACCGAGACCCAGGTTGATGTAGGCCGGGGAGAACAGGCCGGACTTCAGTTCGCGGGCGGCTTTCCACTCCTGCTTGGTGGGCTCGTCACCGGCGAAAGACTTGGGAGTGGCATAGTTCCAGTTGTTGTTGAACTGGGTGCGGAAGTCAAAGTTGGCCGACCAGCTCAAATGCGGGGCCGGGGTCTCGAGGCCCCACTTGGACTCGAAGTAAATCCGGTCCTTGTTTTTCTGGATGATGGGCTTGTCGGCGGAATACATGAATCCGTAGTCAAGTTGAAGGCGGTTGTTCCAGATCATCTTGCCCTTGGCATAGTTGGCGTTGGCGTCGATGCCTGCTGCAAGGGAGTAGTTGTTGTAACCTCCGGCCGCCCACTGGCTGAGGAAGGTCTGGCCAAAGTTGATATTGTTCTGCAGGGTCAGGGTCCAGTACTTGGGCTTTGGAGGGACTACCGGCACATCGGGAGCCGCGGCGATTGTTTCCGCGGCCTGTGCCGCCGCCTGCTGGGCATCGTCCTGGGCAAATGCAGGAAGTGCTGCAACGAGCATTCCGGCAAAGAAGACTGCTATCTTTTTCATTGTGTAAATAATTGATTTCTAATATGATCTTGCAAAAAGCACCCTCTGGTGCGAAGGCTTCCCGGAATAGACGCACCTGCCTTCCTCCATGCATACCGCGCTGTCCACGGGGATGCACCGGATGGTGGCCTTAGTCTCGTCCTGTATCTTTATCTCGGTTTCAGGGGTACCGTCCCAGTGGGCCAGGAGGAAGCCGCCCTTCTCGATTTCTTCCTTGAACTCGTCCCAGGTGTCGACCTTGCGGATGGAGGCGTCGCGGAAAGCCAGGGCCTTGGCGTAGATATTCCTCTGGATATCGTCCAGAAGTCCCTCGATCCTTCCTGCAAGGCCTTCAAGGGGTTCAACCACCTTCTCGAGGGTATCGCGGCGGTGCACCTCCACGGTGCCTCCGGAGAGGTCCCTGGGCCCGATGGCGAGCCTTACCGGAACGCCCTTCAGTTCCCACTCGGCAAACTTGAAGCCAGGGCGGAGGTTGTCCCTGTCGTCGATTTCCACGCTGTGCCCGTCCTTCTCCAGTTCAGCCTTGATTTCAGTCATCCTGGCCACGATGGCAGCCCTCTCCTCGGGAGTCTTGTAGATGGGGACCATAACAACCTGTATAGGAGCCAGCGCCGGAGGCAGCACAAGGCCGTTGTCGTCGCCGTGTGCCATGATCAGGGCTCCCATGAGCCTTGTTGAAACGCCCCAGGACGAGGCCCATACGTACTGCTGATTACCCTCCTTGTCGGTATACTGGACATCGAAAGACTTGGCGAAGTTCTGCCCCAGGGAATGCGAAGTTCCGGCCTGCAGGGCCTTTCCGTCCTGCATCAGGGCCTCTATTGTGAGGGTGTCCAGCGCACCGGCAAACCGCTCATGGGGGCTCTTGTGGCCCACGACCACGGGCAGTGCCATAACGTTCCTCGCAAAGTCGGCATACACGCCCACCATCCTCTCAGCCTCCTCCCGGGCCTCCTGGGCCGTGGCATGGGCCGTATGGCCTTCCTGCCAGAGGAATTCCGCGGTGCGGAGGAAGAGCCTCGTGCGCATCTCCCAGCGGACCACGTTGCACCACTGGTTGCACAGGATGGGAAGGTCCCTCCACGAATGTATCCAGTTCTTGTAGGTATTCCATATAATTGTTTCCGAAGTGGGCCTGACCACAAGTTCCTCTTCGAGCCTGGCATCCGGATCCACCACCACGCCGGGGCCGTTGGGATTGGCCATCAGCCTGTGATGCGTAACCACGGCGCATTCCTTGGCGAATCCCTCCACATGCTCCGCTTCCCTGCTCAGGAAGGACTTTGGTATGAAAAGCGGGAAATAAGCGTTCTTCACGCCCGTTTTCTTGAACATACCGTCCAGGATCGACTGCATCTTTTCCCATATGGCATAGCCATAGGGCTTGATTACCATGCAGCCCCTCACGGCCGACTGTTCGGCCAGGTCCGCCTTCACCACAAGGTCGTTATACCACTGCGAATAATTATCCGATCTGCTCGTTACCTCTTTTGCCATGTTCAGAAACGATTCTAAATTAATTGCATTTACCGATTTTTGTTGTTAACATTGCGACATAATCAAAATGGGTATAGAAATTGCAATACCTGTTTCGAGTGTCGTATGCGGCACAAAGATAATGAAAATATTTATATAATATAGGAGATTCATAAACATGAAAACGAACATTGTACTTTGCCTGACAGCGCTTGCAGCACTATCCGCGTGCGGTTCAATGGCGCAGCTCTCCCAAGCCCCTACCCAGAGGTTCAGGGACGGAATCTACTATAAACCTCAAACCGAAGAAACCGTTGCAGCCCCTGTCGCCGACAGTGAGGTGGCAAACCTGGTTGAAGAGACAAAGGGCTCGCAGATATTTCTGCACAGCGGTCAGAACGACACCCTCTTCATCCCTGAAAACAAGGCAGTGTCGTTCAAGTTCAATCCGCAGGAAGGCAACACCACGGTCACCGTGTTCGACACCCCGGACTACTACTGGAACTATTCCTGGGCATACCGTCCCTGGTACCTGAGTTCATGGTGGGATCCCTGGTACGGCTCTTCCTGGTATTGGAGCAGCCCCTGGTATTACAGCAGTATTTACTGGGATTCATGGTATTGGGGCAGCCCCTGGTACTATGGTCCCTCATGGTACTATCACCATCCCTGGCATTACGGCTGGGGCTATTCCTCGCTGTACTGGAGCCCCTGGTTCCACGATCCCTGGTTCTACGGTGATTACGGCTGGTACGGCTACTACGGCGGATGGTACGGCGGCTATTACGGCCACCACCACTATTATCACGGCGACCGCTACTGGGGCCGTGCACACTACACGCCAAGGTCCTATACCGCTCCCAGGAGCAACTCCGGCAGGGCCCTCACCGGACTCGGGACTTCCTCCAGGTACGGTTCTCCCGCAACCTCTTCCGCAAGGAGGTCCAACAGTTCCGTATCCAGGATGAGTTCAGCGTCCCGCACTTCATCGGCCAGGACCGCCCTCACCCCCGTGAGGAGGAGTCCTTCCACCGCATCCAGCGCCTCGCGCAGCTCGTCCGCAGTATCAAGGGCATCCGGCTCCTCATCAGCCGTAAGGTCTTCTGCCTCAACTGCTTCCAGGAGTTCATACTCCGGATCCCGCTCAAGCAGGGCCTCGTCTTCCAGGACAACTCCTTCAACATCGTACCGCACCCCTTCATCCTCATCTTCGTCGTCCAGGTCATCGTCGTCCGCCAGCAGGTCGTCTTCCTCCTCCAGCGGAAGCTATTCCTCCAGCAGGTCCTCGTCCAGCAGGTCCAGCGGCGGTTATTCCGGCGGCAGCTATTCCTCCGGCAGGTCCTCGTCTTCCAGCAGTTACGGCGGATCCAGCAGGTCTTCCGGCGGCTACTCGGGAGGGCATTCCTCGGGAGGTTACTCGGGAGGACACTCCTCCAGCAGCCATTCCTCCGGCGGACATTCCAGTTCTCACAGCGGTGGAGGCCGCAGGTAAGAAGTTTCTGAACAGTTTCCTAAACTTCCTTTGAATCATGAAAAAGACCATTATCATATCTATGCTTGCGGGCCTCGCGCTCAGCGCCGGAGCCCAGAACATGTGGGATGCCTACAACTACAGCCAGACCAACTATCTTGGGACTGCACGCTCGGTGGGAATGGGCAATGCCATGACCGCCGTGGGAGGTGACCTCGGGTCACTCACGTTCAATCCCGCCGGTTCGGCCGTGGCCGGGTATTCCCAGATCACCCTCTCCCCCGGCATCAGCATCGCGTCTGTCAACGCCATGGGGCTCACCCTCGACGGCGACAAATCGCCCTATTGCTTCGGCGACGAGAACGTCAACAGCAAAACCAAGATGATTTTCCCCCACTTCGGGTTCATGTTCAACTTCGACACCCACCGCACCAGGGGCGTCAAGAGCTGGTCGTTCGGCATAACAGGCAACGCCACCAACAATTACAACAGCGAACTCTATGCCTCCGGAGAGAACATGCATTCCTCATACATGGGATGGCTTTCCACGCAGGCCAACGGCATAAATGTCAATGACATAAAGGCTTCCAACGCCTGGGACAACGCCAGCATCCCATGGCCCGTCATAGTCGGTTGGGACGCCGGTCTCATCAGCAATACCGTGGAAGACGGTGAAATCATCCCCGACCAGTACATCGGCACATCGGAAAAGATATTCCCCGACGGGACCATGGGCATCGCCGGTGACCTCTCCCAGAAATATGGAAGGCTCACTTCCGGCAACAAGTACGACATCCTCATGAACTTCGGCGCTAACATCAACGACAAGCTGTTCATCGGCGCCAACCTTGGGGTGACCTCCCTCGACTACCGTTACAACGAGTACATCTACGAGGCCGCTGTGGACCCGCAGGACTTTGACCTGAATTTCGACGAAACAGCCAAGACCTATTTCCGCGACATGCGTTCCCGCTTCGCCCTTGACACCGACGGAAGCGGAGTCTACTTCAAGGCCGGTTTCATAGCTACCCCGTTCTCGGGCCTCAGGCTGGGTGCCGCCATCCAGACCCCCACCGCCATGACGATCAAGGAGTCCTGGAGCTACGACGCCTACACAACCTACACCGATTCCCAGTGGGATGCCAGCGGCGGGACCGATTATCCCGGGACCTCCACATACCATTTCCGCACCCCTTACCTCCTGGATGCAGGTATAGCCTACACCTTCGGGAATTACGGAATGATCAGCGCCGACTATGAGCTCTGCGACTACAGCACCATGCGTTTCCGCACAAGGGGCTCCAATTTCTACGGCGACGATGATTATGCCATCCAGAACGAGGACATAGTGGCCGGGATGAAGGCGTCGCACCTGTTCAGGCTGGGTGCCGAATTCAGGCCCACTCCCTCATTTGCAGTACGCGCGGGATACAATTACACCTCCACCCCTTTCAAGGATACCGTAAACGCCGCAAGGCAGGCTGTCTCGGCCGGTCTGGGATACAGTTCCAACGGGTCGTTCTTCGCAGACCTTGCCGTGAGGGCCACCTTCATGCCTGACGAGTTCGTCAAGGTGTACGAAGACTACCTCAACGACATGCCTTCGCCCGAGATCCTTGCCAAGACAAAGAAATGGGACGTGATATTCACCCTCGGGTGGAGATTCTAAGGCTTCCTTAGATAAAAGACCGACTCAGGACCTTCGTTGAAAAGGAGGTCCATGACGGAAAGATTGGGCACAAAGCCGTATTTCCCGGAAAAGACCTGGAAATACGGCTTTTCCAGTCCCATGTCCCGGAGGACCGTGTCCTCCCTCTTGGGATGCAGTGCATCCCTCCAGTCGTCCCCGCCTCCCTGGGGAGTCCACTCGGTAGTAGGCACAACCGCGGTTGGAATACCTATCTTCTGCAGGAAATAATTGATAATGTTAAGGTTAAGGTCAAACAGGTATTCTTCCCCGCTTTCCAGTATGGAATACAGGGAGTCCCTGTAATAGTCAAACCAGGCAGATGAACGGTAGGCCGAATCGATGGTCCTCTCCGTACGGACCACCCATGGCGTGAGGTACTCTATCCTCACTTCCCTGATCGGGACCTTCCCGCCGGAATGGACCACCGGAACGTGCAGGGTTTCCCTGCCGCCTGCCGTCATGATGGCACAGCGGTTACGCCATGTCTGTTTGGTGTAGTGCTCAAAGGCTTCAAGCTGCACCACAGGACTGCCCGCCGCAAGGGCAAACCAGCTCAAGGGCGGGAAATATGCCGTGGAAAGCAGCATGGCCCCTTCCGGGACTAGTAGACCTCACCCTTCTCGGAAGGGTTGTTTGCCCGGATGATTCCCCTCTTGGAATTGCGGATGAAACGTATGATGTTGTCCCTCTCTTCCGACTGGGGGAAGCCCGATTCCACCTTAGCAAGGCCGTCGGTGACGTTCATGCCCTGGAAATAGATGGTATCGTAGATATCCTTGATATTGCGGATCTGGTCGGTGGTGAAACCGCGGCGCCTGAGGCCCACGATATTGATTCCCACGTAGCACAGGGGCTCACGGCCGCACAGTGCATAGGGAGGGATGTCCTTGTTGATCTTTGAGCCGCCGCCCACCATCGCATGGGCACCGATCCTTGAGAACTGGTGGGCGACTGAGCTGCCGCCTATTATCGCCCAGTCTTCCACATCGGTCTCGCCGGCGATTCCCACGTAGCTGACCAGGATGCAGTGGCTGCCCACATTGCAGTCATGGGCCACATGGACATAAGACATTATGAGAGTGTCGCTTCCCACCCTGGTGACGCCCTTGCCGCTGGCCTTGGTGCCGCGGTTGATGGTGGCGCACTCGCGGATATTGACACGGTCGCCGATCTCCACATATGTCACTTCACCCTCGAATTTGAGGTCCTGGGGGATGGCTCCTACCACGGCTCCGGGGAAAACGGTGCAGTCGCGCCCCATTTTCACATAGGAGAAGATGGTTGCATGAGGAAGGATCCGGGTACCCTCGCCTATTTCGACATTGTCGTCGATGAAAGCATAGGGACCTACTTCTACGGTATCGGCCAGGATAGCATTGGGGCTGACGGTGGCGAGAGGATGAATCTTTGCCATTATTGTTTGATGTTGAGCAGAGCCCTGATCGCCTTGGCTGCTGCGGTGTTGATGGTATGACCCGGCTTGAATGCAGTTATACGGGCATTGAGAAAGCCGCCGGTCAGCCTCAGATCACCCAAAAGGTCCAGGAGTTTGTGTCGGCCGCATTCGTTGGGGAAATGCAGCTCGAGGTTGTTCAGGTAACCCTCCCCGGTAATCTCCAGCGAAGGTTTTCCGAACAGGGCGGAAAGGGATGCCAGCTGCTCTGCGGAGACTGGATGCTCCACGATTACGATGGCGTTGTCAACGTCGCCGCCCTTTATGAGGTTGTTCCTGAAAAGGAACTCGAGTTCATGGAAGAAAACGAATGTGCGGCAGGGACCGATCTCGCGGGCATAGTCCGTTGAAAGGTCCCATGAGGCCTGCTGGACTCCAAGTACGCGGGAATTGAAATCCACGCTGACTGACACGGAGGGAGAAAGTGCGGGCTCTATCCGGACGAAGGATCCCGTCTTCTCGTCACTTATCTCAACCGCTTCCGGGATGTTGATCCAGCGCCTGGGTACGCCCTGGTCCACGGTCCCCTTTTTCCCGAATGCCTCAACATAGTAACGGGCGCTGCCGTCCAGGATGGGAACCTCCACATTGTCTATCTCGATGAAGGCATTGTCGATTCCCATTCCGGTCAGTGCGGAAAGGATATGCTCCACGGTGGCAACCGAGGCCTCGCCTGAAGAAATGGTGGTGCTGCGGGCGGTGGAGGATACGTTTCCGGCCAGGGCCTCGACTATGGCGTCGGGACCCAGGTCTGTCCTATGGAATCTGATACCGGAATCCGCAGGTGCGGGTTTTACGGTCATTTTTGAGATCTTGCCGGTATGGAGCCCCTTTCCTTCAAAGATACACTCCCCGGAGAGGGTATGCTGATTACAATGCATTCGTCTTTTGTTGTCTTTGCTGCGTCTCTGTTATTCAAAAAGCGTGCAAAGATAACAAATTTTCAGATACTGCAAGACTATTCTTCACCGGAACGCTTGAAAATCGCATAACTGCGCATATACTGGCGGGCGGGAATGACCGGCGATCCCAGAAGGACCTGGCCGCTCTTGCGGATATTCCCGATGACGCCGCCCTGGGCGCCGATGGTGGTATTGTCGGCTATTGTCAGGTGCCCTGCAATGCCCACCTGTCCGCCGAAGATACAGTTGCGGCCTATCTTGGTGGACCCGGCGATCCCGGTCTGGGCGGCCATTACGGTATTGTCGCCGATCTGGACGTTGTGGGCGATCTGGCAGAGGTTGTCGATCTTGACCCCGTTCCCGATGATGGTGGATTCCATCTCGGCACGGTCGATGGTAGTGCAGGCCCCGATCTCCACGTCGTTCCCGATTATCACGTTACCCAGATGCTCGATCTTCTCCCACGTTCCGTCAGGCTTGGGCACGTTCCCGAAGCCGTCGGCCCCGATCACGGCGTTGGAATGGACGATGACGTTGTCGCCGATAACCATTCCGGGATAAACCCTTACCCCCGGATAGAAAATGCAGCCCTTGCCGATGGTGCAGTCGTCGCCAATGTACACATGCTCGTAAATGACCGTGTCGTCGCCCACGGTGGTGTGATGCCCCACATAGGCATGGGCCCCCACATGCACCCTCTTCCCGAACCTTGTGGTCCAGAAATAGCGGGCGTGCCAGCTGCGGTGACGGCCGCTCTTGCGCTTTTTGGATGCCACGAACTTCAACAGCTCCGCCACTGCGGCATAGGCGTTATCCACCCTCACCATGGTGGCGCTGACCGTCTCCTTGGGCTGGAAGTCCTTGTTTACCAGGATAATACTGGCCTTGCAGGTATATACGAACTGCTCATATTTGGGGTTTGCAAAGAAGCAGATCGCCCCGGGCTTTCCGTGCTCTATTTTCGCAAATTTGGTCACAGTTGCGTTCTCGTCGCCCTCGACCGTTCCCTTCAGGTACTGTGCAAGTTGTTTGGCTGTCAATTCCATATCGTCGTCGTCAGTTTTACAAAAACATGCAAAGATACTCTTTTTTATTCAATAATTATTACTATATTTGCACCCGTGAATGAGATAGAGGACGCCCGGGTCCCCTATCTTTTTTATGTGGACATGATGAAAAAGGAAGAAATAGCAAAAGTCGTGGAAGGGCTTCTCCAGGAGAGGGGCTGCTTCCTGGTAGGCGTTACCGTGAGTGCGGAGAACGACATCGAGATCGCCATCGAGAAGACTGAAGGCACGGTTGAGATGGAAGACTGCGTGGCGGTTGACCACCTCGTGCACGAGAAATTCCCGCAGGACGACGAAGACTATTCACTCACAGTCACTTCCGCCGGCCTGGACAGGCCGTTCAAGGTCCTCGCCCAGTATGTGAAGGCCGTTGGCAGCAAGGTCACGGTCAGCCTAAAGGGAGGCCGCAGGATGGTCGCCACCCTCACCTCGGCCGATGAAAACGGAATCGGCGTCAGCTATACCGCACTGGAAGCCGTGGAGGGAAAGAAGAAGAAGGAAAAGGTCCTGCACGAAGAAACCCTCCCCTTTGACTGGATCAACTCGGTCACACCTTACATCGAATTTGAATAAATAAAACATAAAAACATGAAAGAGAAAGAAAACGTGATTACCCTCATCGATGCCTTCAAGGATTTCAAGGAAGAGAAGAACATCGAGAGGCCTGTGATGATGGGCGTTCTGAAGGACGTGTTCCTTACACAGATCGCAAAGACCTACGGCACCTCCGACAATTTTGACGTGATCATCAACGTCGACAAGGGAGACTGCGAAATCTACCAGAACTTCGAGGTGGTGGAAGAGGTCGAGGACCCTATCTGCGAGATTACCGTGGACGAGATCAAGGCCGAGACCGGCGACGACGACTACGAGATCGGCGACACCTACACCCGCAAGCTCAGCCTGTCGTCCTTCGGCCGCAGGGGCATCCTCAACATCCGCCAGAACCTCCAGGGAAGGATCATGGACATAGAGAAGGCCGGCGTCTACAAGAAATACTCCGAGCGCGTGGGCGAGATCTTCACCGGCGAAGTATACCAGACCTGGAAGAACGAGGTCCTGATCCTCGACGAGGACGGGAACGAACTGCGCATGCCCAAGGCCG
>JAFRXI010000071.1 GCA_017437755.1 Bacteroidales bacterium | reverse complement strand
TTCCGTGGTCATGTCGTTGTGGTATTTGATTTTGTCCTCGGGTGTAAATTTAGACAAATTAGCGGAAGAAAACAAAAGGTCGAAGATCTCACCCTCGAGTTCAGCGGGCCTTTCGTCCAGGGATGAGATATTGTCCAGCGCCCAGCCGACTTTTTCCACGAGAGAGGAATCGGCCTTCAGATGGCACTTGGGGACTTCCAGAAATATGTAGTGGAGGTCGTCGGTCATCTTTTCGCCGGTGGATTCCTCCATCAAGGAATACCTGTAGAGGAACTGTTCGGAGTCATCATGGAGGGAGAACCTCATGATGCCGATGAAGTAGACGGGCAGGAAGTGGTAGGAGTCAGATCCCATCTGGAGTTGCCTCTGGATGGCGAATGTGGAGTTGAAGACGGCCCTGTCGTAGAAGAAGTGCTGCTGGCTCTGCTGAACTTCCACCACGAATCGCCGTCCGGCGGAGTCGCAGCATTCCACGTCCACGCGGATGTTACGACCGTCGGGGTTCTGGTTGGTGCTTTCTTCGGAGGCGTAATCGATTGATACGATCTGCCGTTCCGGGATGAGGGCCTGGAGGAACAGGAGCATAAGCCGCCTGGCGTTTCCGTACTCCTTGAAGGCTCGCTTGAACCATCTGTCCATTAGGATGTTGGCATACTTGCCGATGTAAAGGTTATCCATAATAAACCACAATGGGCCCTGGAAAGAAGGCCGGGCCTCTGACAATCTCCCTCCCCGGCCCTTCTACACAAAAACATCGGCCCGGCCGGAGGCAAAGATTGCAATAAAAACCTTGATGTGAGTATCACCCTGGTCGCCACAGCTGAAGAAAT
This sequence comes from Bacteroidales bacterium, assembly GCA_017437755.1. Taxonomy (GTDB): domain Bacteria; phylum Bacteroidota; class Bacteroidia; order Bacteroidales; family UBA932; genus Cryptobacteroides. Next base: position 209,088 of record JAFRXI010000071.1, on the reverse strand, counting down.
TTCTGTTTCTTTATAGTTTTATGCGTTTCTTGCAGTAATCAGGGCAAATAATAAGATTTGCATTTCTCTGGGTTTGCGCGTATATTCGCATTCTGTATTAGCTGAAAAGATATTAGGATAGGACATATGAATCAATTCAATTTAGTGCGGATTGCTTCACTGCTTGCAGTTGCTGGAATGCTCGTGGCTGGCTGCCGTAAACCGGATGGCCCTGACGGGAACGGAAAGGTCAAGGTTACCGGCGTGGACATATCCCCGTCAGTGCTGACGCTTACGCCCGGAACGGAGAGTTCGGTCACGGTCTCGCTGACGCCGGAAGATGCCACGGAGCAGCGCGTCCGTCTGACCTCCTCCAATAGCGATGTGCTCCTTCTTGGCGAGGAAAAGGCGAGGTCCGTCACCCTCAATGCGGGGGAGATTCCGGTACTGGCCATGGCACCCGGAAACGCGACCATCTCGGTGGAGACCCTTGACGGAAACTTCAAGGCATCCTGCACTGTCACGGTGAAGGACGGGACGGTTTTTGTGAAAGGAATCACTCTCTCTCCTGACGAACTTATCCTCCAGATGAGCGGTTCGCCGGTGAGGCTCACCGCCACGGTAACGCCTTTGGATGCCACTGAGAAAAGCGTTTCCTGGATGAGCTCCAATGAGAAGGTGGCAACCGTCAAGGACGGCCTTGTAACGGCCGTGGACGAAGGTGAGGCGGTGGTCTGGGCAATCGCCCGGGACGGGAGCGGTGTCCGCGGGAGTTGCCGCGTCATAGTGGAGGCGGACCTCATGGCCGTGGACCTGGGGCTCAAGGTTTATTGGGCAAACGTCAATGTGGGCGCCGACGCGTCCTCAGGTTGCGGCGACTATTTTGCATGGGGAGAAACCGCCCCCAAAACGCAGTTTGCGTGGGATACGTATGCCTTTGGGATTGAATCGGCCCTGACAAAATACACCGGTACGGCGACTCCTGTGCTTTCTCAGGATGATGATGCGGCCAGGAAGATACTTGGCGGCCGCTGGAGGATGCCCACGGTCGAAGAAATGAACGACTTGAGGAACCAGTGCAGCTGGTCCTGGTCGTCCAGGAACGGACAGGCGGGATTCCTTGTCACGGGAAAGAGCGGAAGGTCCATCTTCCTTCCCGCTGCCGACTCCTACCTTTCATCCTACAATCCTAAACCCGGCAAAGAAGGCGTATATTGGACCTCCTCACTGTATGGCTCCTTGCCCTCCCGTGCCTGGATGCTCAAGTTCACCGCTTCGGAAGCCAAGACCAGCTACAGTGACCGCTGTTACGGCCATTCCATCCGGCCTGTGCTGGACAAACAGTAGGGGATGGCTCCTGCGGGCAACATACGGTGGTTCGCGGCGCGGACCCGGAACGGCCAGTGGAAGAAGATTTCCAACAGGCTGGGGGAGCTTGGGGTAGAACATTATATTCCAGATACTTACAACACCCTGCTCTTCCTTCATACGGAGAAACCCACCGCGCTGTCGCTGGTCAATTCCGGCGAGATAAACGCCCGTTTCCTGGTGGACCACGGAACCCGTACCCTGCTGGAAGTTCCCCAGAAACAGATGGAGGACTTTATACGGATACTGGACCTTTCGCCCGATGCGCAGTGCCTGACCGACGTTCCCCTCATGAAGGGGGACCGCGTTACGGTGGCCAAAGGCCCTTTCCGCGGGGTGGAGGGCGAGATAGTGGAGACCGACGGAGCCCTGTACCTGTACGTCCGTGTCCTGTCGCTGCTTTGCGCCAGGATCCGCATCCCAAGAAGCTACGTCCTGCCTGTTTCACATGCAGGACGCTAATATTTTGGGGTATTGTTTGTTTGGACGAAAATATTTTAGTAACTTTGTATGTTTATATTACAATAATTATCTGAAAATACTCAGAGCCCATGAAAAAGTTGTTTATTTTGATCTCAGCAGCCTGCATGATCATCCCTATGGCGGGTTTTGCCCAGGAGGTCAAGCGGACAGAAGATGACAAGACCATCACCGTGGTCGAAGAGACAAAGACCGACGCCGGACGCGTCGTCACAACCACCGTCATCGACAAGAAAGCCGTTTTCACCAACGGTTTCTCATATAACTGGGAGATGATGCTCGGACTTGGTACCCAGGTTTACTTGGGAGAGAATGACTACAGGGTCGGACATTGGTACGAGACCCTCACTTTCCCTTCAATCGACCTTTACATCACCAAGTGGGCTTCCCCCGTATTCGGTGTGGGTATCGGTGCCAACTTCAGCCAGTTCAAGGGTCTGTACCAGGGCCGTCATGAAGACACCAACTTCACCACCCGCTTCAAGACTGACGAAGCCTATACCGGAGCCGACTCCAAATGGGATTATTACCAGCTCACCAAGCAGAGAGGATACTACGGCAACGTATTCGCACTTGCCCATGTGGACGTTTGCGCCCTGTTCGGCGGCTATAACCCGTCCCGAATCTACACGCTTGACGCATACGCCGGCGGTGGTGTCGTCTTCGGCATTACCGACAAGGCCTGGGGCGCCAGCTTCAACGCGGGCCTTGCCAACAAGTTCCGTGTCAGCGACCGCCTGAGCATACTCCTCAATCTCCGCGGCGCCCTCCTCTCCGATGATTTTGACGGGGAGTCTTCGCTCAAGGAGCCCAACCAGGAGCACTACGACAACAACTTCAAGATCGACGGCCTGGTCGGCGCAACCCTCGGCCTTGCATGGAAACTCGGCAAGGAGAAGAGCGGCTGGAGGAATGCAACCCGCAGCAGCACCGTTTACTACAACGACGCCATCTACGCCGACCGCGACCGCTGGAAGGATGCTGCCGACGCCCTCGCCGGAGAGAACCAGGCCCTGCGCGATTCCCTCGCCAACAGCAAAAAGGAGAAGGAAGTGGTCAAGGATACTCCCGACCTGTGGTTCCACATCAACTTCATCATCGACCGCTGGGATATCCTCAAGCGTGAGTACATCAACCTCCAGAGTGTGGCTGACGTGATCAAGAGCACGCCTAACACCAAGTACCTCCTGGTTGGTTATGCCGACAAGCAGACGAGTTACCCGGCACACAACCTGTTCCTCTCCGAGAACCGTGTCAAGGCCGTTTACAATGTACTCGTCAACGAGCTGGGTGTAAATCCTGACCAGCTGGTTACCGACTACAAGGGCGGTGTGGACTACATGTTCTTCAACGAGAAGGAATTCAGCCGCTGCGTCATGATATCCTCTATCAAGGAGGCGGAATAACAACATGAAGGAGAATCTTTTAAATAAGATTCAAAATAAATCCATCGTAGCCGGGGTCGTTGGCCTTGGCTACGTTGGATTACCACTGGCCGTTGAAAAGGCCAAGGCCGGATTCCGGACCATCGGATTCGATGTCCAGAAGCAGAAGGTGGACATGGTGAACGCCGGCCACAATTATATCGGGGATGTGGTGGACAGCGACCTCTCTGCGCTCGTTGCGTCGGGGATGCTTTCCGCCACCACGGATTTCGGCTTCATCAAGGATGTCGATTTCGTGGCCATCTGCGTCCCCACCCCGCTGGATGCGCACCAGCAGCCGGACATCAGCTATGTGGTGTCCTCGGCCCGCTCGGTTGCGGAGTATCTGCATCCGGGGATGATGGTGGTGCTTGAGTCCACCACCTATCCGGGAACTACCGAGGAACTGCTGAAGCCCATACTGGAGTCTTCCGGCCTCCGCTGCGGAGTGGATTTCTACCTGGGATTCTCGCCTGAGCGGGTGGATCCCGGCAACCGCCTCTACAAGACCAAGAACACCCCCAAGGTGGTGGGTGGCCTTGGAGAGGATGCCTCGGAAGTGATTTCGGCAATGTACGAGGCCGTGCTGGAGAGTCCGGTGTTCCGGGCCTCCTCCCCGGCAGTGGCTGAGATGACCAAGATACTGGAGAACACCTACCGTAACATCAATATCGGCCTCATCAACGAGCTTGCAATCCTTTGCAACAAGATAGGGATTGATATATGGGAGGTGATAGATGCCGCCAAGACCAAGCCTTTCGGCTTTACGCCGTTCTATCCGGGCCCCGGCCTCGGCGGTCATTGCATCCCGCTGGATCCCTATTACCTGAGCTGGAAGGCCAGGGAGTACGGGTTCCACACCTCGATGATCGAGTCGTCGATGATGATCAACGACCGCATGCCCGAATACTGCGTGGGGAGGATTTCCGATATGCTCAACCGTCGTCAGGCCAAGGCATTGAACGGGGCCAGAGTGCTGGTCCTGGGCGTTGCCTACAAGCAGGACATCGACGATTACCGCGAATCTCCCGCAATACGGGTGATAGACGGACTCCGGAAGGAAGGGGCCGAGGTGATCTTCTACGATCCTTACATCCCTCGCTACCGCCGTGGCGACGTGTGGTACGAAGGTGAGGGAACGCTCTCCAAGGAACTTATAGAAAGTGCTGATATAGTGGTTATTACAACCGCTCACACTAGCGTCGATTACAGCTTTGTGCAGCAGCATGCCAAAGCCATTTTCGACACCAAGAATGTAACGAGGGGGCTTGCCTCCCGTCACAACATAGAGGTATTGTGAAGACAGTTTTCGTGCACGAGAGCAGCTATGTTGACGAACTCGCCAGCATCGGTGCCGGAACCAGGATATGGCATTTCTGCCATGTACAGGAAGGCGCAAGGATAGGGGAGGACTGCTCGCTGGGGCAGAATGTGAATGTGGGAAGGGGAGTCCGTATCGGGAACGGTTGCCGCATCCAGAACAACGTCTCCATCTATGAAGGCGTAACGCTGGAGGACAACGTTTTCTGCGGACCTTCCTGCGTATTCACGAATGTGCTTACGCCAAGGGCACATTTCCCCGTGCACGGGGTTTACACCGGGACGCTGGTCCGTGAAGGTGCTTCGCTCGGAGCCAATTGCACGCTCGTTTGCGGACATACCATCGGACGGAGCGCCATGGTGGCCGCCGGCGCCGTTGTGACAAGCGACGTACCGGATTATGCGCTGGTCGCCGGTGTTCCGGCCAGAAGGATAGGTTGGGTCTGCGAATGCGGGAAAAGGCTCGATGAAAGCCTTGCCTGCAGTTGCGGACGACGATACATTCTCTCCGGCGAGGGGGCCGACGCCTCGCTTCGCCAGGAATAGGGGGTTCGCCCGTCGGATGGTTTGAAGTAATTGATTTTCAATTGCTTCCATGTATTCTATATAAGGGGTACATTGGCGAAGCTTTTCCCCATAGGAAACGGAATGGAGTTCAGAGACCTTAAACAGCAGTACCGAGTCCTTCAGTCTCAGATGGATGCGGCCGTCCTGGATGTCATGGCAGGAGGCGCGTTCATCATGGGAAGGCAGGTGCGAGAGCTTGAGCAGGAGTTGGCTGAGTATGTTGGCGTGAAGCACTGCCTTACCTGCGCCAACGGGACCGACGCGCTTACCCTGGCCCTCAAGGCCTGGGGAATCGGTCCCGGCGATGCCGTGTTCGTGCCGGATTTCACTTTCTTCTCTTCCGCGGAAGTGGTGCCTCTGGAGGGTGCCACGCCGGTGTTCGTGGATGTTTGCGAGGATACCTTCAACCTGGACGCCTCAGACCTGGAACGTGCTGTGTGCCAGGTACTTGCCGAGGGAAGGCTGACGCCGAAGGTGGTTGTTGCCGTGGACCTCTTCGGTCTTCCGGCCAATTATCCCGCCATCCGTGCCGTTGCCAACAGGTACGGCCTGAAGATACTGGAAGACGGTGCCCAGGGCTTTGGCGGCAGCATCGACGGAAAACGCGCCTGCAGTTTCGGGGACATCGCCACCACGTCCTTCTTCCCTGCCAAGCCGCTGGGCTGCTACGGCGACGGCGGTGCGGTTTTCACGGATAACGACGGGTGGGCTGAGCTCATGGCCTCATACCGGGTCCATGGCAAGGGTTCGTTCAAGTATGACAATGTCCGGATCGGCCTGAATTCCAGGCTGGATACCGTCCAGGCGGCGGTGCTGCAGGTCAAGTTCAAGGCTTTCAGGGAGTATGAACTGGATGCGGTGAACGCTGCAGCCCGGAGATATACCGCCCTTCTGAATGGTATCGTGGAAACTCCGGTCGTTCCGGATGGGTTCAGATCCAGCTGGGCACAGTACACAATCCGTTTAAGGGACGGGGCCACGCGCGATGCCCTCCAGGCCTTCATGAAGGCCGCCGGGATTCCGTCGATGGTCTATTATCCCAAGCCGATGCACCTTCAGACGGCATTTGCACAGGACAGCCGGCCGGAGCAGGCCGTGACGTGCCCCGTGGCCACCAGGCTATGCTCGGAGGTGCTTTCGCTCCCCATGCATCCTTACATCAGCGAGGAAGAGACAGGGCTTGTCGTTAATACGATACAAGAATTCCTGAAATGACAAAACGCCGGAAACCCTGGGTGACACTCCAGTACGACGAGCAGTACGTACCGGAGAACTATACCGAGGGCGGCTCCGACACCGGGGCCAAGTTCGAGCGCTATACCGTGACCAATCCGGACATGCAATACATGTTCGAGTCCACGCGGGAACTCGGGGCTTCCGCAACGATCAGATGGCTGAATGAACATGAGGACGAGTTTGCCCCTACCACCTACCTGGTCAATACCGACGACGGCAATGCCCTTGACATCATTCGGCCCAAAAAGCCTCAACTGATAGTCAACGAGCTGCCTCTCAACAGGATACGGCATCTTAATACGTTCCTGAACAAGTCGTCGGAGGCCCTTGTGCAAGGCGGTTTCCTGTGGTGCCACTCCCGCACCTCGGGTATTAAGCGGGCGATTATCCTCCGGAAGCATCCCGGTTTTTCGGGGAAGGTCATGTATGCCTTCCACTACCTGTGGCACCGCATGTGCGCAAAGCTCAGGGCCACCCGCTGGTTCTACATGTGGGTAACCAAGGGGAAAAACCGCACGTACAGCCGCGTGGAAGTGCTGGGACGGCTTTGCCGCGCCGGATTTGAAATCGTGGACGAGCGCTTCCACGGAGGGGAATTCTTTGTCCTGGGCCGGAAGATCAAGGACCCCATCTGGGACGACGACCCCACCTGCGGTGCGCTCGTGAAGCTCAGGCGTGTGGGGTATCACGGCGACATGATCGGGGTATATAAGTTCAGGACCATGTACTCTTACTCCGAGTACCTCCAGCCTTACATGCTGGAACACGAGGGGCTGCAGGACGGCGGAAAGTTCGCCCATGACTACCGCGTCAACTTGTGGGGACGCCTGCTCCGCCGCTCCTGGATGGATGAGTTTCCCATGCTGATCAATGTCCTGAAGGGGCAGATGAAACTGGTGGGGGTGCGGCCCCTGAGCCGGCATTATTTCAGCCTGTACACCCCTCAGATGCAGGAACTCCACACCAGCGTGAAGCCTGGGCTGGTCCCGCCGTTTTACTATGAAAAGGTCACTCCCGTCTCGCTGGAGGACGTCCAGGAGTCGGAAAAAAGATATATAGAGGCTTATCACACCCGCCCCTTTGCCACTGACTGGCGTTACTTCTGGGGCTCTGTGGGCAATATTTTGTTCAAGCATAAGAGATCGCACTAGAATATATGGCTGAGCAGAAGTGGGACGTTGTCATCAAACCTAAGGACAACCTGTTTTCGGTTGACTTCAAGGAGTTATGGGCCTACCGGGACCTGTGCTCCCTGTTCGTCAAACGCAATATCATCACGCAGTACAAGCAGACCATCCTGGGCCCGGTGTGGTTCGTGGTGCAGCCTGCCCTCACGGTGATCATGTATATGATCGTTTTCGGCGGAATCGCCGGAATCCCTACCGACGGCGTGCCCCGGCCGCTGTTCTATCTGGCCGGTACCTGCATGTGGAACTACTTCTCCGAGTGCCTCACAAAGACTTCCAACACCTTTGTCACAAATGCCGGCATCTTTGGCAAGGTGTATTTCCCGCGCCTGGTGATGCCCATCGCCGACGTGGTCAGCAACCTGCTGCGGTTTGGGATACAGTTCGGGTTCTTTGTGCTTATCTATGCGATTTACGCTGTCTTTGACCCGAACTGCGCGGCCCATCTCAACTGGTATGTCCTGCTGTTCCCGCTGCTGCTGGCCATGATGGCCGGCCTGGCCCTGGGCTTCGGCACCATCATCAGCTCCATGACCACCAAGTACCGCGACCTCCAGGTGCTTTTCACCTTTATCGTGCAGCTATGGATGTATGCCACCCCTATCGTATACCCGCTGAGCCAGACCAAGAGTATGCAATGGATGGGTATCCCCGTGCATAAACTGATGTGCCTCAACCCCGTCACCCCCGTCATCGAGACCTTCAAGTACGGTTTCCTCGGCTGCGGCGACTTCGTCGGCTGGCGTTGGCTGATTTACAGTTTCGTGTTTATGACCCTGCTCCTGATCGCGGGCATCGTCGTGTTCAACAAGGTCCAGAAGAGCTTTATGGATACGGTGTAAGTTTTATTAAATTTTAATTATTAATTTGTAATAAAGGAAAATTATCCGTATCTTCGCAAAACCATGAACAAAAAACCTGAAAATCCGTTTTTTACAACAATCTCCATTCCTGATGAATATTTCTGCGACAGGAAGAAAGAGACCCTTGACTTGATCAATGGTCTCAAAAACGGCTACAATATCGTGCTGAAATCTCCCCGTAGGATTGGGAAATCGAGCCTCATCAAGCACGTTTTCCTCCAGCCTGAGATTGCGGGACAATACAACACCCTCTATATCGACATTTATGGCACAAAGTGCGCAGCCGATTTCATCAGGGAGTTTCAAAATGGCTTTCTCAGTGCTTCTTTCGCAAAATTTGAGCGAGGAAGAAAATCAGTCCTGTCTATGTTGCGGAATCTCTATTTCGAGGTTCAAACCACGCCGGGAGGAGAATTGAGCGGAGCGAGAATTGGCTTTGATGGTGAAACGCGGATCAGTTTCACCCTGCAGGAAATGTTCAATTTTTTGGAGCAAACGAACAAACCCAATATTGTTGTCTTCGACGAATTTCAGCAGATTCAATACTATCCGGAACGCATGTCTGCCATCCTTCGTTCTTTTGTACAGCAGATGAACAACACGCATTTCATCTTCTCCGGCAGTTCCCGTCACCTGCTCTCGCAGATGTTTGACATGCCCAATGAGCCTTTTTATAAAAGTGCAAAATCGATGGACCTGAATATCATTTCGATCGAGTCCTATCGGGAGTTCTGCAGATCTATGTTTCGGCTCTACGGAAAAGAAATAGAGGATACCGCCATCGATCTTGTATACCATCTTTTCTGCGGTAATACCTACGATATGCAACAGGTGATGAAGGCAGCATTTGCAGGTGCGGTAAAAACAAGGGCCGTTGATGTTGATGCGATTATTGCCACCATTCAACTGATCCTCTTCGATAAAGACAAGGATTTCCGAGAGAATCTCAACCGGCTGGACAACCAGAAGGAGCGGCGAGTGCTGTTCTGTATTGCCAATGAAGGGCTGGCCACAGGCCTGACATCAGCCTCGACGATGAAGCGCTATGGTCTTGACAATGCGTCATCGGTACAGAATGCACTGCGGAACCTTTGTGGTGACAAGTTGAATATGGTCGCGAAGGTAGGCCGTTCTCACTACAAACTGCAGGATAAGTTTTTCGAGCTGTGGCTTGCGAAGATGAATCACACCTTTGACGCGAAAGTCGCAAATGCGGGAGTATTATTTGAAGCCGTCCGGGAGATTGAGGGGTAAGGTCCAGAAGAGCTTTATGGATACGGTGTAGGGATTATTAATAATAAACTTCAATAACAACTTAAATTATGGAGAAAACAAGACAAAAAGAGAAAGAAATGATTCCCTACGACGAGGTCGAGAGCATAATAACCGTTATCAGGGAAATACCGGTTATCGCCGATGCTGGTGTGGCGGTGCTGTATGGAGTTGAGACCAGAGAGATTAACCAGGCTGTCAAGAATAATCCCGACAAATTCCCTTCTGATTACTTGTTGGTACTTACGAAATACGAGTTGTGTGATTTGCGATCAAAAAATTTGACCACAAATGTGTCAGCGAAAAGTCGCAAATGCCAAGGTATTATTTGACGCCGTCCGGGGGATTGAGGGGTAAGGTCCAGAAGAGTTTTATGGATACGGTGTAGGGATTTGATGGCTGAGTATTCTTTCATTATTCCTTATTTTAACGGACATGATACAATCGTTCGCTGTTTGAATAGTATCTATTCCACTGCGATTGATAGAGACAGTTTTGAGATCATCATTATTGACGACTGTTCTCCAATCTCTGCTGAGAGTGTTTTGGCGGACTATATTTGCAACCACCTTAATATTAGAATTGTCCGGCATCCGGAAAACAGATGCCAAGGAGGAGCCAAGAATACAGGCATTCGCTTAAGTATCGGCAAATATATCATTTTTGCCGATCAAGATGACTATGTTATTTCAGATAATCTGAGGATAGCAATGCGGGAGGCACTGAAAAGATCCCCTGATATGCTCGCATGTAAATATGATGTAGTATTTGAAAATGGAGAATCCGTCGAGAAAGGGTTAGATAGGCATAATAGTTTTTCTATTGATGGAAAGACCTTTTGTGAGACCTGTTTTAATCCTGGATTTAGTCTTGCTCCTTGGAGCTATTTATATAGGCGTGCCTTTTTACAACAAGTATCACATCCCATGGCAGAAGGCGTTTTAATGGAAGACTCTGACTGGATCGCATGGCATCTGATACATGCGGATAAGATAGACTATCTGCCACTCCCCATCTATTGTTGGGTAATGAATCCAACCTCTATTACTCATGGACAGAGTTGGAGACATAAAGCAGATTGGGTAAAGTTTGGATACAGAAAGATTCGTGATTCTAAACTCTATTCATCTATATCAACTCCATTCGCAGAAATTATGAAGGCGGACGGGAGATACAATATTGAGAAGGCTTTCAAGAAACTATGGAAAACAGACAAGTATCAATTGTTTTATAATCATCTTGGAAATGATGTGTTAGATAGTATTAGGGACATGAAGTGGTCACCTTACATCACATTCATGCTCAATCATCCTAAAGCCGCTGTCCTCTGCTTGTCTCTTTTAGGTCCCTGCCTTAAGGGAGTGCATCGGATATATTCTAAATTCAAACAATAGTATGCTTCTATCTATAATCATTCCTGTTTACAATTGTTCTCCTGTTATCATTCGATGCCTTGAGAGCATTGACTACCCAGAGGCTGAGATTCTGGTTATTGACGATGGGTCAAAGGATGATACAGCACAAAAAGTATCCAAGTATGCTGTCCACCACCCCAATGTCAAACTCATCCGGAAGCAAAACAGCGGTGTCTCTTCTGCCAGGAATTTAGGTTTAGAATCCGCATCAGGTAAGTACGTCATGTTTATAGATGCTGATGATTATTTGGTACCTGGCGGAATCAATCGAATTATCGACATCGCCGAGAGTAGTTGTGCAGATGTGGTCACGTTTCGTATTGTTGGTGTTAGTAATGATAGTCCTGTTGATACCGAATCTGTTCAGAATTTCAATTGTACTATTAAAACAGTTGTAGGGCCAGGGCAGGCCCTCTTGCGATACGATATCCCGGACTATCATGTTGTTGACGCGCTCTTTAGAACTTCAACTATTAACAAACACAGGATTCGTTTCAGTCAAGAGTTGCTATTGAGAGAAGATGATGTTTTTTGTGGGATGCTATTTTGCCATACAAATAAAGTGGTCGTTACAAATCTTCCCTTGTATCGTTATGTCAGGTCCTCATTATATAGCTCAACTCATAACCAGAGTGTAGACACGCAGCGGAGACTGATTGAGAGTAGCTATTTAGCAATGAATATTAGGAGGAGTTATGTCAGCCATTATTGTCCTGAAGCATTACCCTATGAGAGACTAAAATATATGCGCTGGGTTTGTCATCCTCAAACAGCATTCCGCGCCGGTTACTCTTTATCGGAGTATTTAAATTTACTGAAAGAATACAAGAAAAATAAGTGCTATCCACTTGATTATAAGTGGATTCGTGCGGCAGGCTTCGACCGGCCTTTTAAATCATGGTTCAAGAATATAGTAAAGTCTTTTTTGTGTAATCACCCCATGGTTGCATATCAATTCCTCAGATTCCTTCATCATTAGTTCTATAATTCAAAACTGTATTAAGACTATATATGGCAACTGCTATAGAGTTCAATCACGTCGGGAAGCAATATCGGCTGGGAACGGTATCCACGAGGACGCTTTCCCATGACCTCAACCGCTGGTGGCAGACCGCCATTCTAAGGAAGGAGGACCCCTACCTGAAAATTGGCGAGACCAATGACCGCACAAAAATCGGCAGCAGTGACTATGTGTGGGCGCTGCGCGATATTGACTTCAAGGTGGAACAGGGCGATGTTGTGGGCATCATCGGGAAGAACGGAGCAGGGAAAAGCACGTTGCTGAAGCTTCTTTCCAAGATTACCGGACCGACCGTCGGTACCATCCGCGCCCGTGGCCGTATCGGTGCCCTTCTTGAGGTGGGTACCGGCTTCCATCCCGAGATGACCGGACGGGAGAACATCTATTTGAACGGCGCTATCATGGGGATGAGCAAGCAGGAGATCTCCCGGAAACTTGACGAGATTGTGGATTTCTCCGGATGCGAACGTTATATCGACACGCCCGTAAAGCGTTACTCATCGGGTATGACCGTCCGCCTTGGGTTTGCCGTTGCCGCCCACCTCGATCCAGAGATTCTCGTTGTTGACGAGGTCCTCGCCGTTGGCGATGCCGAGTTCCAGAAGAAAGCCATCGGCAAGATGCAGGATGTCAGCCGCGGAGAAGGGAGAACGGTATTGTTTGTGAGTCACAATATGGCGAGTGTGCAGAATCTTTGTAAAACAGGGATTCTTTTGGAGAATGGCCAAATTAAGATGACCGGGGAGGTCGGGGAGGTAGTGAACAGATATATTTTATCTAATATACAGGAGATTGGGGATATATCTCATCAAATAGAGTTCAAGCGGATAGGTGTGACGACAAAAGAAATTGAGTTTTTGGAACTAACCAGAAATATCCCGTTTAAATCTGATAGCAATAATGATATTGTCTTCACTGCTAAAGTTAGAAGGAATGTTCCTTCAGTGAAGAGCTTTCAGTTTACTACACTAATTGACAATGTGGCACTTGGCGGGACGAGAGTCGGCATGGCCTATTCTCCGGAAGTCTCTTGGCCGGAGGGGAAAGATATTGCCGAATTTGAGATTCGCATTCCTGAACATCATCTCACACGGGGGAAATACATTCTAGACGTCTGGGTTGGTCAGGGAGATATCACCTCTTCCTACAAGTATTTTGATTCTGTTTATGACACCCTGACGTTTCAGATTGACACTATTAACGGCACCCCCATTAGCGAATGGCATAACTACTGGGGAGAGAATATTTGGACATTGAATGTTCAATCATTATAAATGATTCTTCATCTTTTATTCGACGACAAGTTTGGAGAATATGCCATCCGGCAATTCTCGGAGAAAATGATGTACTCCGAGTTTATAATTGTTTCACATTCTAATGCCCCGGATTGTTCTCACAAATTTGAAGGAGTCCAGGTAGTACTGGAGGACCGGGAAGAATTCCAAAACCTTCTTCAGCACTTAGGAGATTACAAAGCTATTGTTCTTCACGGTCTTTTTTATCCCTGGCAGGAGAGCGTCCTGCGCACTGTGCCCAATCATGTGAAAGTCGCCTGGGTCTTCTGGGGCGGGGACATCTATGGCCGGAAGGACATTGCTGCTAACTACTTATCTTCCTCGTCACAATGGCTTCAGCGGAAACATAATATCAAGAGGTTCATCAAAGGAAAGAAGGCGCCGTCCAAGTATGAAATCCCTTATGAATTATTACAGAGAATTGATTACTGCCTGACAGACATTCCGGAGGATTTCGCGTTCGTTAAAGAATATCTTAATTCCGATATCAAGGATCTTTGGTATAACTATTATTCTGTCGAAGAAACCATCGGTGAACTGATTAACGCAGAACATAATGGAGATAACATCCTGCTTGGAAATTCAAGTAGTTTGGAATGCAACCATATTGACGGCATGAGGAGACTCAAAAAATTCAGTCTCGGCAACTCCAAAATAGTTATGCCGCTCAGCTACGGTGAGCCTTGGATAAGAAAAACAATGCTAAAAAAAGGTCGCCATATGTTTAACGACCATTTCCTGCCGCTTCTATCTTTCATCCCGAGACACGATTATAACCATATTATCCAAAGCTGCTCCGTTGCTGTGATGCCTCATTATCGGCCTCAAGCTTTCGGAAATATCCTTACTGCTTTGTGGTTGGGAACCAGGGTCTACCTGAGCAAACGGAACCCGCTTCTTCCTTTTTTCAAACGGATTGGAACTGTCATCTTTTCATTTGAAGACGACTTGAAAACGGACAACCCGACATCTCTAAATCCTTTATCCGTCGACCAAATGGAGCAAAATCGTAAGATCATTGCATCAATTTATGGAAAAGATGCGATGCACAAAAAAAACCTGGAAATCGTTAACGTCTTGAATTCATAATGCCTGGCTTCATTATTCATATCGGACAGGAGCATTTTGCTTTTCCGCCCGAGAAAAGAAAAAAACTGAAAATAGACAGTATTGCCGGCAACGGATACTCCGTTGAACGGAGAATCGTGGACAAATTCATGAACGACAGGATCTTCTTTGAAGATGAACAGTATCTGGTCATTGTTGAAGGAGTGGTTTTGAACAACCACGAATTAATGGCGCAGTATGCTTCAGAATCGTGGCTGCAGTGTGTTATAAGATTGTATCGGACAGAAGGAGAATCCTTCTTTAAATCGTTCCGAGGATCTTTTTCTGGCGCTCTTTTTGACAAGAAAGAGAACAAGTGGTTGATTTACACTGGGCAAACTGGCGAAAAACAGGTGTTCTATACCCAAACACCAGGCGGGTACCTTTTTGGCTCTGAGATGCGCTTTATGGTTGAAGGTCTCAAGTACAACCATCTCCCTGCAACCATTGATGAGACAGGGGCATATCTGTCATTAACCCATGGTTTTTGCATCGAAAATAGGACACTTGTCAGCGAAGTTCACAAGTTGATCGCCGGTCATTATCTTCGGCTCACTTCAGGCGGACTGGAGGTCATCCAATATCATCGATTCTCCAACAAACCGGATAACAGCATCACACAAGAACAGGCCATAGAAACTATTGATACGCTTTTCCGTCAGGCCATCAGGCGTCAATTTGAGAAAGACCGTGAATATGGTTACAGGCATATATCCTGTCTGAGTGGTGGTCTGGATTCCCGAATGACTACCTGGGTGGCGCACCAGATGGGATATACCGACCAACTCAACATCACGTATTCCCAATCTGGATATCTGGATTTCTCCATAGCCCAGCAAATTGCCATCGATCTTCATCATGATTGGCTATTCAAGCCTCTGGATGGAGGTGACTGCATTACTAAGATAGATGACATAACACCTCTCACTTACGGATGTGCACATTTCTTTGGGCTCTCGCATGGCAAGAGCATGGAAGACCTGATAAATTATGAGCCTTTCGGTATTATACATACCGGACAGATCGGCGATGCCGTCATCGGTACTTTTTTCAAAAAGAATCGATATAATCCAGTCGTTAAAATCGGACAAGGCGCTTATTCCTTTGAATTGATCGAAAGACTCAAAGATTATCAGTTTGTTGATGAATATGAAAACGAGGAAATTTTTTGTCTATATACACGTGCTTTTACCGGAGCCAACCAAGGCCTTCTGACTTTTCAGGAAAACTCAGAAAGCTGCTCCCCTTTTACTGACGTAGACTTTCTTGAATACTGTTATAGTATTCCACTATCCCTTCGTTTTGGGCACAAAATATACATTGACTGGATTCTGTCCAAATATCCAGACGCAGCAAAGTATATTTGGGAGCATACAGGAAAAAAGATCGAGCCTTTCGTGAATAAAGAATTGAAATACTGGCATATCAAAGGATACGACATCCCCACTTTTTCCAATCCTGAATTCAGAAGATGGGCGGGAGGCTTCATTCTACGCCGTCTTGGGCTACGAAAGAAAGGGCAAAAACCTAAGACAATGGTTCTCCCCAGCAAAAGCAACATGAACCCGGTCGACTATTGGTACACAACAAATCCGGGGTTTAAGGGATTCTTGGACAAGTATTGGGAAGATAATTGCAAGTACCTCCCTGCCGGGGTGCTCGGTGCGGATATGACTCATCTTTTCAAGGATTGCGTAGTTTATGATAAACTCCAATGTTTATCAGTACTTGCTGCAACCAAACTGATAGAAGCGTGAGGACGCTCGCAATAATAGGCGCAAGTTACTTGCAACTTCCCTTGGTCAAGAAGGCCAAAGAGATGCGGCTGCGTGTTATATGCTTCGCATGGAGAGAGGGTGCGGTATGTGCCGATGAAGCAGACGTCTTTTATCCTGTTTCAATTGTTGAGAAGGATGAAATCCTGACGATATGCCGAAAGGAAAGAATTGATGGCATTTGTACCATTGCTTCTGATGTTGCCGCTCCGACAGTAGCTTATGTGGCAGAAAAAATGGGTCTGATTGGCAATAGCTTCTCTGCCAGTGTCATTGCCAATAATAAGTTTCTGATGCGGGAAGCGTTCTGCAAAGCCGCCATCCCCTGTCCCAGATTCAAACGAGTTACAAGTCCAGACGAAGTTAAATCCGAAAACTGGGAATTCCCCCTCATCGTCAAGCCTTGCGATAGATCAGGTAGTTTAGGCGTACGAATAATAACGGACATAAGTTGTCTGGTGCAAAGCGTCGAAGACGCGATTGCTCTTTCCTTCAAGAAAGAAGCCATCATAGAACAATATATCGAAGGCCGGGAGATTAGCGTAGAATTCATTTCTTATAACGGTCGACACTTTCCGTTATCAATTACCGATAAAGTTACTACTGGTGCTCCTCATTTCGTTGAACTGGAACATCACGAACCAGCACAATTAGATCAGGAACAGTATAACAAACTATATAGCCTGACTAGTCGGGCCCTTGATGCGCTAGGAGTCACGAACGGAGCTTCTCATACAGAATATAAGATTACGGAAGACGGTAAGGTTTTTATCATCGAACTGGGGGCCAGGATGGGAGGCGACTTCATCGGTTCCGATCTAGTCCAACTATCAACTGGTTACGACTTCGTCAAGGGTGTAATCCAAGTTGCTTTAGGGGAATTTATGGAGCCCGATGTCAAGCAAAAGTGCTCTTCCGGAGTATTCTTTCTCTGTAAGGAAACGGAACGCCTTCTACCTTTCTTCCAAAAAAAAAGATCTCTTCCGTGTATTACGCGGATGGAAATGGGAAGCCCGGTTTTAAAATCAGTTACATGTAGTGCAGACAGATCTGGCTATATGATTTATCAATCTAATGGTAAAGTTGTAATATGATTGATTTCAATCGCCCGCATCTAACGGGCAACGAGGTAAAATATATTCAAGAGGCAGTAACAGACTACCGCCAGATTTCGGGCAACGGTGTCTTTACAAAACGTTGTCAACACTTTTTTGAAGAAAAATACGGATTCAAAAAGTGCCTGCTGACAACGAGTTGTACTGACGCTCTTGAGATGGCCGCAATCCTCTGCGACATTCAGCCGGGAGACGAAGTGATAGTCCCAAGTTATACATTTGTATCATCAGCACTTGCGTTTGTCCGTGCTGGAGCAAAGATTGTCTTTGCGGACAGCATGGAGCGGAATCCGAATATCGATGCCGAGAAGATTGAAGCATTGATTACCCCAAAAACCAAGGTGATCGTCCCCGTCCATTACGCCGGTGTTGCCTGCGACATGGACAGAATCATGGAGATTGCCGACAGGTATCACTTATTGGTCGTTGAAGATGCCGCACAAGCGATTGACTCTTTCTATAAAGGACGTCCTTTAGGTAGCATCGGCCACTTTGCGGCGTTCTCATTCCATGAAACAAAGAATATTATCTCCGGGGAAGGCGGTTTGCTGGTTGTTAACGATGACCGTTTCATCCGTCGCGCAGAAATCATCTGGGAAAAAGGGACAAACCGAGCCGAATTCTTCCGCGGAGAAGTCAACAAATACGGATGGTGTGACATCGGCAGTTCTTTTCTACCAAGCGATATTATCGCGGCGTTCCTATGGGCGCAATTGGAAGAGATGGATTCTATTCAGAGTAAACGGAAAGCTCTTTGGGAAGAGTACTACCGCCTCATGAAGCCACTCGCTGATGCCGGAAGATTCCATCTCCCGGATATACCAACTTATGCCACCAATAATGCGCATATGTTTTACTTGGTATGCAACTCACTTGAAGAGCGAACGGCAATGATTCAGAGATTGAAAGAACATGACATCCAAGCAGTCTTTCACTATCTGAGCCTACACAGCAGTCCTTTTTACCGACCCAAGCACGATGGTCGTACACTTCATCATTGCGACCACTATAGTGACGCCCTTGTCAGACTGCCCATGTTCTACGATCTGAAAACAGAGGACGTTGAAAAAATATATAATATAATTGCATTATGACCTTCGCTCCGATCATCGTCTTTTCTTATAATCGCCCTAACCATCTGAAACGGACATTGGAAGCTCTTTCAAAGAATGAATTGGCCTCTGAATCAGACTTATTCATTTTTTGCGACGGGGCGAAAGAGAATGCGTCAGAAGAGCAACAGAATAACATTGCTCAAAACCGAATCGTTGCCCATTACGCCGAAGGATTCAAGACCATAAAAGTAGTGGAACGAGAGAAGAACATGGGGCTGGCAAATAGCATTATTGCAGGAGTTTCTGAAGTAATTGAAACGTATGGGCGAGCTATTATATTAGAAGACGACATTTTATCATCCAGATGGTTCCTTAAATACATGAACTCGGCCTTGGATTATTATGAGAGTTATTCCGGCGTTTATTCTATTTCTGCCAATCGTCCGCCAGAGAACAGAATGATGATCCCAGAGGATTACCCGTATGATGTGTTTGCATCCCTGCGCAACTATTGTTGGGGGTGGGCGACATGGAAAGATCGCTGGAATAAAGTGGACTGGTCAATGGAGTATTTACCAGAGCTTTTGAAATATCCGGAACAAATTGAGGCTTATAATAGAGGTGGGGATGATTTAACAGATTTGATGTTGCTACAAAAGAACGGAAAAATAGATTCCTGGGCTGTCCGTTTTGGGTTTGAGCACTTTGTTCAACATGCAGTTTCGATCCTTCCCTGTCACGCTTATGCCAGTAATATTGGCTTTGATGGAACGGGCACACATACCGGGGTGGTCGTAGGGGTCTATGATAATGATCTATCCAAAGCTATCGAGACCCCACGATTTATGCCCATAGTATATGAAGACAAACGTATCGTAAATGCCTTTTATAATGCTTTCTGCAAGAAAAAGCGCCCCATCTGGCAGAAAGCCATCAATTATATCTTTCGCAAATTGCACAAGAAACCACCTTTCGTCATTAAGAAAAAAATCTACTCTGAATGAATGCGGCCGTTGTGATACCGGTATATTTGTCCGAATTGTCTGAAGAAGAAAAGATATCTTTCAATCAGACAGTTAAAGTCCTCGGTAGGCACGATATCATTCTTGTCTGCCCCTGTGGCTTTGACCATAGCAATTACGACAACCTGGCGGCTCAGCAAGGTGTAACCATAAAAAAAGAATGCTTTGAGGCTTCTTATTTCAATGGCATTCCCGGATACAACAGACTCTTATTGTCCCGTCATTTCTACGAAAGGTTCTCCAACTATAATTATATCTTGATTTGCCAGTTGGATGTATTTGTGTTTAGAGATGAACTGGAGTATTGGTGCACACGAGGATATGACTTCATTGGAGCTCCAATTATCGGGAAATTTGAAGATACAGCATTTTCCAATGTAATGCGAGTAGGGAACGGAGGTTTTTCTCTTAGAAAAATATCAAGCTATCTGGCATACTTCAACTCCGGAAAGAATGTCATCCCGACAAACGATATCGCCCATAGGATAAGTCTACGGAAAAAACCTTACACTAGAATATTTGTATGGATACTCATGTCGCTTGGATGGCGAAACAAACCGGTCTCATTCGCTGCTCATTGGCGATACAATGAAGATGACTTCTGGAGCGGTGTATTGGATAAGAGCAATTTTGCACTGAGAAAACCTTCACCGGAAGAAGCAATGCTTTTTTCATTCGAGAGGTTCCCATCAGAATTGTTCAAACTAACCGGAAATAAGCTTCCTTTCGGTTGCCACGCATGGAAGAAATACGAATTCAATGGGTTTTGGCGACACATTATTCCCCAAGCAGACTCTGAAAACACGATTTAAACGATAATGACTCTTACCATCATCACCATTGGCCGCAATAATGCTTCCGGACTGGATAAGACGATGCAAAGCGTCCTCGACCAGACCTTTACCGACTTTGAATATGTGGTCGTGGACGGAGCCAGTACGGATGGCAGCGTGGATGTGATTAAAAAATATGCCGCGCTTTTCGGCCCTCGTTTGAAATGGATTTCAGAACCGGACAAGGGTATCTACAATGCCATGAACAAGGGTATCGGGATGGCCTCCGGAGAATATGTGGAGTTCCTCAATAGCGGTGACTGCCTGGTGGGGCCGGATGTGGTGGAAAAGATGCTCACGGCACTGGAAGAAAAGGCCTGCCCCACCATCTTATACGGGAACTTGCTCAAAGATATGCCTGATGGCAAAATACTGAAAGACAGGTGCTTCGCCGGTCAGGACATCACTTTCCTCGGCTTTTATACCGGAACGTTGAACCACTCCCCTGCCTATATCCGCAAAGACCTGTTTGAAAAATATGGTCTTTATGACGAATCCTTGAAGATTGTATCCGATTGGAAATGGTATCTTCAGGCCATCATACTCGGCACAGAAAAGCCTGTTTATGTCGACATTGACGTTACCCTCTTCGACATGACCGGCATTAGCGAGACAAACAAAGATCTCGACAAAACCGAAAGAAAAAAAGTGCTTGAGGAGTTGATTCCGCAAACAGTCCTCTCCGACTATGACCAATGGGCATTCCCAATCGCCCAGATAAAGCGGTTGAAACGTCATCCGTGGGCCTATAAGTTGGTCTGGTTCTTGGAGCGTTGCCTCTTTAAAGTTGAAAAGAGACAGAGGAAACGTTCTGCTCAAACACTTTACCAATGAGATTCTCCGTCATCATACCGCTTTACAACAAGGCTCCCTATGTCAAAAAAGCAATAGAGAGTGTTTTGGCGCAGACCTGGCGGGACTTTGAGCTAGTGGTCGTAGACGATGGAAGTTCGGATGATTCTAATGCAGTCGCCGAGTCCATTCTAAAGGGGAGCCCTATCCCCTATCAATTGATCTATCAAGCGAATGCCGGTGTCAGCACCGCCAAGAATAATGGGGTTGCTTCATCTCATGGCGATTATCTTTGTTTCCTTGACGCAGATGACTGGTGGGCTCCTACCTTTCTGGAGAGGATGGATAACCTGATTCACTCTTACTCGGATGCCGGAATATACGGAACTAACTACTATTATGTCAAAAATGGGAAACAGAGTGTAAGTGTTACCATTGCCGAGACTGGATATATCAACTATTGTCGCGTATATGCAGAAAAAATGCAGATGCCCCTCTGGACGGGCGCTGTCTGTGTCCCTCATTCCGTATTTGATGAGATGGGAGGGTTCCGTTCTCACTTGAAACTGGGAGAAGATTTTGATCTTTGGATTAGAATCGCTTTGAAGTATAAGGTCGCTTTTCTTAATGAGCCGCTTTCCTATTATTATCAGGACTCAGACACAACATGGAGACTTGTAGGGAAGTTACATGACCCCAAGACTCATATGCTTTGGAATCTGGATTATCTCTCACTTGAGGAAATGACCAATCCTGATTATAAAAAACTTATTGACAACCTTAGGACATATAGTTTGCTACCCTACTATTTGTCCAGACAATACCATGATGCGGCCCAAACCGAACTGAATAAAGTTGACTGGAACAAGCAATCAAAGAGAACTCAAGCGCTATATAAACAGCCTGTTTTCATTTTGAAATGTCGTCGTTTTCTCTTGAAATGTGGATCTGAAATCAAGCAATGGTTAATCAGAAACCTATGATACCGCGAATCATACACTATTGCTGGTTCGGACGCGGGCCGATGCCGGAATTGGCGCTCAAATGCATTGAATCCTGGCATAAGTACTTGCCTGATTACGAATATAAACTATGGAATGAAGATAACTTCGACATCAATTCTAATCAATATGTAAGTGAGGCCTATGAAGCCAAGAAGTATGCATTCGTATCTGATTATGTTAGACTATTTGCTTTATATAATGAAGGGGGTATCTACATGGATACGGATGTTGAGGTACTCAAATCGTATGACAACCTCCTTCACCTCTCTGGTTTTATAGGTTTTGACGGAACGAAACACCTCCCCGTTGGAACGGGAACAATTGCATGTCAGGCTAAAGGGGAGTGGGTTTGCGAACAACTTCACGCCTACGATGACATTCATTTTAAAAAATCCGACGGGAGTTATGACCTTATGACAAATCCGACGAGGATTACCGGCATAATGACCAAGCAGGGATTTAGGCAGAATGGACAAGCGCAGGTATATAAGGACATGTATGTCTTCCCCTCCGACTATTTCTGTCCAAGGCAGACAACAGGCGAGATCCTCATCACCGAAAACACCTATTGTGACCATCACTTCATGGGCTCCTGGGACAACAAACCAACGGGGCTGAAATCCCGGATTCTCAGTTTGTTTCCTCAATCCGGAAGAATCCGTATCATCAAGATAAAGAGAAGTTTGGAAAGGCTATGCAAACGCTGAATAGATACTTCCTTCGCAGGGCCACCATCCTGTACATCGTCTCTTTGATGGTTGTTCTGCTATTGCTCTTTTCCCACTTTATGCAGTGGTACTGGGCACTGATGGGATTGCTGGAGGTAACGCTGTTCTATTACCTATCCTCCACCTGGGAGGTTTCATGGGGCAAGTCGGCGGAGAAGTCTTTTGAAAGGACTCTGTTTGCTGTCACCGCCATCTCACGGATTGTGTGGATACTGCTCTACTATTGGTTTACCATGTCGGTCTGGCATACTCCTTGGGAACAGCCCATCGGTACTTCCATGGACTCATATGCATATCATGACGAGGCTATGTGGCTGGCCGAAATGATCCGGATGCGTGACATTTCTCCCTATTTGGAATATGCCAATCCCTCCGACGCCGGATATCCGGTTTTCCTGGCCCTTTTGAGTTTCATCATCAAGGACAACATTCTTCTGACCCGGCTGCCGAATGCGTTCTTCGATGCCTGGACCGTGATCCTGACGTACCGGATTGCCAAAAGGAATTTCGGAGAAAAGAATGGTCGTCTTGCCGCCATTTTTACCCTTCTCCTGCCCCAGCTTTTCTTCTACGCCGGGGTAACCATGAAAGAATCTTTGATGCTGATGCTGGCGATGTGGGCGTTGGAGCGAGGTGATAAAGCCATTCGGCTGGACGATTCCAAAGTACTATGCATCATAGAGTTTATCATTTTATCCCTACTGGTATCCTTCTTCCGAACCGCCTTGGCCTGGGTAATCGTCCTGGCTTTCCTATGCGCCCTGGTGTTTTCCTCTGAAAGAGTCATGAAGGCAACCAGACGATGGACCATCCTGCTCGTTCTTGGCTTTGCTGGAATAACGATATTTGGAGGCACCATCATTGAACAGACAGAAGATCTTCTTGAGCAGGTTGATTCCGAAGGACAAAACTTCGAGTACCGGGCAAACCGGAAAGGAGGGAATAAACTCGTTGCCAATCTGAGTAAGGCAGCATTTGCCCCCATCATGTTTACGTTGCCATTCCCTACTATGGTCAGCATCGAGGGGCAAAATATCCAACAATTGCAGAATGGAGGATATTTCCTCAAGAACATCCTTTCATTTTTCTGCCTGTTTGCCTTATTCCTTCTCCTCATAAAAAAGCAATGGCAAGGGAATGTTATGATCATCGCCTATCTGATTGGATACCTGATGGTCTTGGCGTTAAGTTCGTTCGCCCAATCCGGGCGTTTCCACCACCCGGTTTTACCTATAGAACTGGTTTTCGCCTCACTTGGGATCAACAGTATCCGAAGCAAAAAACAAGCATCCTGGTTTGACTATTTCCTCATAGCCGAATTCTTCATCATCTTGGGATGGAACTGGTTTAAGCTGAAGGGAAGGGGGTCGATATAATGAACGTATTGATTGTCCATAGCGGGAACGCTGTCTCAGACAGTCAGGAATACACTTTTGTCAGGGAACAAGGCGATGCCTTGACTGATTTGGGTGTCCATGTGTCTTACTTTTCTGTTGTTGGGAAAGGAGCGAAGGGGTATTTATCTGCATTACCCAAACTGAAGCAGGCCATCAAGGATAACCGAATCGACCTGATTCATGCTCATTATGGGCTTTGTGGAACCTTATGTGTTCTTCAACGTACCGTCCCTGTAATCATAACTTTCCATAATGGCGAGACCTTGACAACCAAAGGGAGAATCCTTTCTAGCATAGCAGCCCGATTCAGTGCTCACAATATTTTCGTCGCACAACATATTCACGACAAACTCTTATCCATTCCCGACGGATATAGCATTCTCCCGTGTGGAATAGACCTGAAGAAGCTTCCCCTTTGTGAGAAAACAGATAGCGCACGAGAGTTAGGATTGCCACAGGACCGGCCCAACATCCTTTTTGGCGGTTCCTTCTCCAATGAAAGAAAGAATTATCCTTTGGCAAAAGAAGCCGTAAGTCTGCTACCTTTCCCCGTCAATCTGATTGAGTTGAAGGGATATAGCCGCAGTCAAGTCAATAAACTTTTGTGTGGATGTGATTTGTTTTTATTGCCCACGAAAAGTGAAGGTTCCCCTCAGGTAGTCAAAGAGGCAATGGCTTGCAATTGTCCTATAGTCGCCACGGGTGTTGCTGATATTCCGGAGCTTCTTTCCGGGGTTTCACAGTCTTATGTTACCGGATTTGACGCCGTAGAGATAGCCCGCTGCATCGAGAAGATCATCCAAGCGGGAGAACGGTCTGACGGAAGGCAAAAAATAGACACAATGAAATTGGACAATCCGGAAGTTGCCAAACAACTGATAGCAATCTATCAAGATGTCCTCAACAAAAAGAAATGAGCGAGAATAACGTACAAGTAATAGCTTTTTATCTTCCGCAATACTACCCTACCCCTGAGAATGATGCGTGGTATGGCACCGGATTTACGGAATGGACCAATGTCGGTAAGGCAAAACCCTTGTTCAAAGGACATTATCAACCTAAGGTGCCTGCAGATCTGGGGTATTATGATCTGCGGATTCCGGAAGTTCGGGCAAAACAGGCAGAACTTGCAAAGGAAGCAGGGATTTCCGCTTTTTGCTATTACCACTATTGGTTTGGAAACGGCAAAGAAGAACTGGAAATGCCATTGAATGAAGTAATTCGGCTAAAAGAACCGGACTTCCCATTTTGTATCTGCTGGGCCAATCATTCTTGGTTCAAGAAGACCTGGGATTCATCCACGAATACACTTAACAATCAGCCTCTTGTCAAACAGGAATACCCGGGGAAGGAAGACATTGACAATCATTTTTATTCGCTTCTGGACTGCTTCAAGGACAATCGATATTACAAAATTGACGGAAAAAACGTCTTTGTAATTTACCATGTAGACGAGATGCCCGATGCGAAATTGTTTCTGGACAGATGGCAGGAACTCGCAGCAAAAGAAGGAGTGCCGCCTTTCACGTTCCTAGCCTATGCCGACGACCATGCGCGCACCGTTCATCCTTCATACGAGTTCTGTGACAGAATCATCCTCAGCGGCAAATACAACATTGAGTCCGTCGGATCATCCCGAAAAATCAGGAAACTGTCGAGTTTTGTCAAAAGTTTTGTCTCAAAAACAGTCCGTATCCCCCTTAATAGGTTCAATTACAAAGACATTCGCTCTAAATTGGCCATGAAGGAGTATAGCGAAGAACGAATCCTGCCCGTTCTTTTCCCGAACTGGGACAACACCCCACGCCGGGAAGCCGGTGCACTTATCCTGCATGACGCCACCCCGCAGCAATTCTATCTTCACTGCAAGGAAGTCTTTGACCTGATAAAAGACAAGCAAGACAAGATCGTTTTCCTCAAGTCGTGGAATGAATGGGGCGAAGGGAACTACATGGAGCCCTGCTTAAAATACGGGCATGGTTATATCAACGCTCTTCGTCAAGCACTTTCGGAATCATTATGAAAATCCTCATTTACCTCGGCCATCCGGCCCATTTCTATAATTACAAGAACGTCATCCCCAAACTCAAGGAGGACGGGCATGAGGTGGAAATCCTGATCAAGAAGAAAGACGTCCTGCAGGAGCTGTTGGACAATGTCGGCATTCCCTACCATAATATCCTCAAGGAAGGGCGGAAGGATTCTAAACTCGGCATACTCTGGGGAACCCTCAAAAGGGCATGGCGGCTGAATGCTTTTTGTGCGAAATTCAAGCCCGACATCCTTACAGGGACCAGCGTAGAGAACTCCTTGATTGGAAAACTCCGGCATATCCCGGTGATTAACATCAATGAGGATGATGCCGATGTGGTGCCCAAATATGCTAAACTCAGCTATCCGTGGGCAACCGTCATTCTCACGCCTACTGTATGCGACAACGGGAAATGGAACGATAAATCCATCAAGTACAACAGTTACCACGAACTGGCGTATCTTCATCCGGACAATTTCACTCCCGAGCGAAGCATCGTTGAGCAGTATTTTCCGATTGACACGCCTTATTTCCTGATCCGCTTTGCGAAACTGAAGGCACATCACGACACCGGCATCAAAGGCATCAGCACGGACATAGCCAGGGAATTAATCCGCATCCTGAAGCCTCACGGACGCATCTTCATCTCATCGGAGAGGGTCTTGGAACCGGAGTTTGAGCCCTATAGAATTCATATAAAACCGATTGACATGCACCACGTGATGGCCTTCGCTGACCTTTATATCGGCGACAGCCAGACGATGGCCGCCGAGGCCGGTGTGCTTGGAGTTCCCTTCGTCAGATTCAATGACTTCGTAGGGAGAATCGGCTATCTCCGTGAACTGGAAGACGTATACCACCTCGGTTTCGGGATTAAGACCAACGAGCCGGATCAGCTTTACGAGGCCGTGAAAAATCTTCTTTCCATGCCGGACAGAAAGGCGGTCTTCCAGGAGCGTCGGAGAAAAATGCTCTCTGAGAAAATCGACTTTGCCCAGTTCCTGACCCGGTTCATAGAATCCTATCCCGACTCCGTATTGAATAAAAAATAGTAACCCTATGATCAACGTTATCGGACTTGGCTATATCGGCCTGCCCACCGCTCTGATGCTCTCTTCCCATGGTGTGGAAGTTATTGGTACTGACTATAATAAAGAACTTGTCGATACCCTCAGGGCGGGTAAGACCACCTTCAAGGAAAAGGGGCTGGAAGAGCTTTTCAACCAGGCCGTAAGGCAGGGCATCCGCTTCACCACGCAGTACCAGAAGACGGATACATACATCGTGTCCGTTCCCACGCCGTACGACAAGTTCTCCAAGAAAGTGGATCCCGGGTATGTCATCAAGGCCGTCAGGACGGTGCTGGAGCACTGCACGGACGGCGCCACCGTCATAATCGAGAGTACCATCTCGCCTGGCACCATCGACAAGTCGGTGCGCCCCGTCATTGCGGAGAGCGGCAAGGCCGTAAACCTGGTGCACGCCCCGGAGCGCATCATCCCGGGGAACATGGTTTACGAACTGCTTCATAACAACCGCACCATCGGGGCCGATGACAGGGCGGTGGGCGAGCGGGTGAAGGCCCTGTATTCCAGTTTCTGCCAGGGCGAAATAGTGGTCACGGACATCCGCACGGCGGAAATGACCAAGGTGGTGGAGAATACCTTCCGCGCCGTGAACATCGCCTTTGCCAATGAACTGGCCCGGATCTGCCGGCACGACGGGATGGATGTCTACGAGATCATCCGCATCTGCAACATGCACCCGAGGGTGAACATCCTCCAGCCGGGTCCCGGCGTGGGCGGCCACTGCATCAGCGTGGACCCGTGGTTCCTGGTGGGGGACTACCCGTCGTTGGCAAAGGTCATCGACGAGTCCATGAAGACCAACGACAGCCAGCCCGCCTATGTTCTCAACCGCATACATGAAATCATGAAGGAGAACGGTCTGGGCGACACCCGCCGGGTGGGTCTTTACGGCCTTACCTACAAGGAGAATGTGGATGATGTCAGGGAGAGTCCCACCCTGCAGCTGCTTGAATGCCAGGAGCGGCATCTCGCGGAACCGTTGAAGGTCTATGACCCCCTGATAGGGAAAGATATCGTTCCCGATCAATATCACGACTTTGACGCTTTCCTGGAGGATGTGGACCTTGTGGTGATAATGGTCAAGCATGACCAGATCAGGCAGAACTGGGACAAGCTCAGGGGCAAGGTCATACTGGACTGCCATAATATCTGCCCGTTACCCGGAACATATCACATTTGATGAAGAAGATACTTATCGTTTTCGGAACCAGGCCGGAGGCTATAAAGATGTGCCCCCTGGTCAAGGAGTTCCAGAATAATCCCTCTGAATTCCAGACTGTCGTCTGCGTTACCGGGCAGCACCGGGAGATGCTGGACCAGGTGCTTGGAATCTTTGATGTCAGGCCGGACTACGACCTGAATATAATGAAACAGGGGCAGGACCTGTACGACGTGACCGCCAAGGTCCTGACCGGCATGCGTGGCGTATTGGACGAGGTGGGGCCGGACGTGGTCCTGGTTCACGGGGATACGACCACGAGCATGGCGGCTGCACTGGCGTCGTTCTACCGCCAGATTCCCGTGGGACACGTGGAAGCCGGCCTGCGCACCCGCAATATCTACAGTCCATGGCCCGAGGAGATGAACCGCCAGATTACGGGCCGGATAGCCACCTATAATTTTGCGCCAACCCCCTTGAGCCGGCAGAACCTGCTTGAGGAAGGAGTTGACCCTGAGAAGATTACGGTAACGGGGAACACCGTCATCGATGCCCTTCACTGGGTGGTGGGAAACGTGATGGAAAAGGGGTATGAGCCAAGGGATCCTTCCGCCGCTTCGCTCCTTCAGAGCGGCAGGCAAAGGATGGTCCTTATCACCGGTCACCGCCGGGAGAATTTCGGCGGGGGCTTCAGGAACATCTGCCTGGCGATCAAGGAGCTGGCCGGACGATACCCCGACGTGGATTTTGTTTATCCCATGCACCTGAACCCTAACGTCAGGCAGCCCATCAGGGAGATTTTCGGCGAGGCACCCTCCGGCAACCTCCATTTCATGGAGCCGCTGGATTACCTGGATTTCGTCTTCCTTATGAGGGAGAGCACGCTGGTCCTGACCGACTCGGGCGGTATCCAGGAGGAGGCCCCCGGACTCGGCAAGCCGGTTCTGGTGATGAGGGATACCACGGAACGCCCCGAGGCCGTGGAGGCGGGGACCGTGAAACTGGTAGGAACCGACCGGGATAAGATTGTCAGGGAGGTCTCCACCCTGCTGGATGACCATGATGCCTACACCGCCATGAGTCAGGCCGTAAACCCCTACGGGGACGGCATGGCATGCCGGCGGATTGTGGATAAATTAAGATAATTGATTATCTTTGTAAGTTGAATAAAACGCATTGACAATGAAAAACCGGAGCATTATCATAAAGGCATGCCTTCTGGCACTCCTTGCCATGTTAACCGCATCTTGCGTGACCACCCGAAGGGTTGCCTACCTTCAGGACATGGAGCATAACTCGCAGATCCAGCTGGAAAACCGGTTCGAGGCCGTAATAAGCCCCTATGACGAACTGGATGTGATCATTTCCTGCTATGACAGCGAGCTGGCCAAGCCGTTCAACCTGCAGGCCATCACCCAGAATGTCATGCGTACAACCGGAAACCAGAACATAGGCTATCTGGTGGACCAGAACGGCAACATAGAGTTGCCAGTCCTGGGGACTATCCATGCCGCAGGCAAGACCCGCCTCAAACTCCAGGAAGAGATTGAGAAGATGCTGGTTTCCGGCGGTTATCTGAACGACCCTTTCGTCCTGGTGCGCTTCAGGGATTTCAAGATATTCTTCCTGGGATCGAACGGAGGCAAGGCCATAACCGTTCCCAACGAGCGCTGCACCTTCCTGGAGGCGCTTGCGCTGTCCGGGGACCTGAATATCCACACCAACCGCAAAAAGATAGCGGTTATGCGTGAAGTGGACGGGAAGATGGTCATGCGGTACCTTGACCCGCGTTCCTCCAAGGTCTTCATGGACCCTTACTTTATGCTCCAGCAGAACGACTTCATCATCACCCGCGACTTCGGGTACAAGAACGCCCTGAGCAGTTACAGCAACTGGGGACCGGTGCTGTCAATCGTATCTACCGCGGTGGGCTTAGCGTCCACTTTCTTCACCGTCATGATATACCGGAAGGTAAAAGATTAATAAAGCCTGAACCATATGGCAGCCAAACCCTCTGACAACGACCTTTCCTTCCTTGAGAAAGAGGACGCCAACGCCCTTTCCTGGAAGGATATCCTTTATACGATCCTGCGCAACCTCCACTGGATCATCATCTGCGCTGTAATCGGAGGTGCCGTCGCGTGGTACCGTGCGGACCGTGCGGACCGCATCTATGAGAGCCACGCCAGGATCCTCATAAAATCCATAACCCGCAACCGTCTGGACAACGGGGCCTCCATGCTGGAGAACATCACCAACCGCAGGGTGGCCACCACGATGAACGCCCTCAACGACGAGATCATCGTACTCCGCTCGGAATCCCCGATGCTGGAAGTTGCCAAGCGGCTCAACCTGGGTACCACTTACTCGTACCAGACCGCCCTTGTAAAGCGCCAGAAGGACCTCTACAAGGATACGCCCGTAATTGTCAGTTTCCTGGACCTGAAGGAATCGGATTATGCCACCATGACGCTGACATTGCAGCGGGATTCCACCTTTGCACTGCAGATAGGGGAGGGCGAGCCTGTTGCCGGGCGGCTCGGGGATACCCTTTCCACCAGGATCGGCCGCGTTTCCATCCACCCTACCTGGGCCCTCAGGGATCTCTACTACAACAATCCCATCACCGTCTCGCACCGGAGCATCAGCGACGTGGCGGCCTTCTACCGCGGCCGCGTTGTCATCGAGCGCAACAGCGACTCCGACGGAATAATCAACTTCTCGCTCAAGGACACCTCCCCGCAGCGGGCCGCCGATATCCTCAACGAGTTGATACACGTCTACAATGAGGGCACCATCGTAGAGAAGCAGGATATCATACGCCAGACTTCCGAATACATCAACACCCGCATATCCCAGCTCAACTCCGAACTAGGGGCGCAGGAGTCGCAGATCGCATCGTTCAAACGCGACAACCAGCTGCTGAACCTGCAGGATTACGGCCAGTCCTACATGCAGCAGAGCATCCAGGCATCGGAAGACATAGAGACCCTCAAGGCCCAGATATCCCATGCGGAATACCTCCTGCAGTTCACCAACTCCAACACGTCCAACCAGCTCTTCCCGATGACCATCAACATCGAGGACGAGAATATCAAGTCCACAATCAGCCGGTTCAACACCCTGGTGCTGAAGCTGGACAAATACAAGGAGGCCGGAACCACCAACAATCCCCTGGTACTGGACATGCAACTGGAGCAGGCTACCCTCAAGAGCAACCTGAACCAGCTTCTTTCCGCTTATATCAGTTCAATGTCCCAGAAGCTCGGAAGCGCCGAGACTCTCAGCAAGATGGCTTCCGCCAAGATCAGCCAGGTTCCTACCGGCCAGCTCTACATCGACAATATCGCCCGGGTCCAGGGGATCAAGGAACAGCTCTACCTGACGCTTCTGAGCAAGAGGGAGGAACTCCTCATCAGCCAGCCTTCAATTGAAGGCAACGCCAAGATAATAGACAGGGCCAGGGTCAACCCTTCCCCTGTGGCCCCGAATCCCAAGCGCAGCCTGCTGCTGGGCCTTCTGCTGGGCATGTGCATTCCCGTGGCGTTTTTCATCATCAGGAGGATGATGGACACCAAGGTCCGTTACCGCAAGGACGTGGAGCGTTTCGTGGACATCCCCATCCTCGGCGAGATTCCTTCCCGCGATAAGAAGGACAAGCGCGACATCGTTGTGGAGGACAAGAAGCGGGATCCCATATCGGAAGCATTCCGTATCCTCAGGAGCAACATCGGGTTTACCCGGAATGTCGAAGGGAACGCCACCTGCTACCTGTTCCTCTCCCTGATGGAGTCATCCGGAAAGACTTTCCTGACTTCCAACCTGGCCGCCAGTCTGGCCCTCGTTGAGAAGAAGGTCATACTGCTGGACCTTGACCTCCGCAAGGGAACCCTTACACACAAGTTCTCGTCAAGGAAGAACCCGGGCTTCTCCAATTATCTTTCCGGAAAGACCAATGACCTGGACTCCCTGATCGTGCACGATGTGGTTGCCCCGGGCGTGGATTCCATCCTTTCCGGTCCCATTCCGCCCAATCCTGCGGAGCTCCTGAGCAGCAAGCGGCTGGATGAGATTTTCGAAGTCCTTCGCAAGCGTTATGATTTCATCCTCATCGATGCAGTCCCGGCAGGGCTCGTGGCCGACGCGAACATCCTGAAACGGTTTGCCGACGTGAGTGTCTTCATCCTTCGGTCCAATCTGGTTGACAAGCGTATGCTCCCTGACCTTCAGGAACTTAAGGACAGCAATGCCTTCCCCAACATGACCATCATCATCAATGATGTCCGTTATCCCAAACACGGGGGCTATGGTTACGGCTACGGCTCCGGCTATGGCTACGGCTATGGTTACGGCTACGGCTATGGTTACGGTTACGGCCAGCAGTATGGCTATGGCTCGTATGACGACGATGATGAAGATTCCGGTGACGGCTCGTCCAAGAAGAAGCACCGTCATCGCAGGAAGAAATCCTCCACTGAAACAGCTTAGTACATGGCTAATTTTGCACTGATCGGCGCTGCGGGCTACATCGCCCCGAGGCATCTGAAGGCAATCAAGGATACGGGGAATGACCTTCTTGCCGCGTATGACCGTTTTGACAGCGTGGGAAGGCTGGACAGTTTCTTCCCGGACTGTTCGTTCTTCACCGAGCATGAGCTTTTTGACCGTTTCTGCTCCAAGCAGATGGCATCTTCCAACCCGCTCCAGTGGATGAGCATATGCACACCCAACTACACCCACGACGCCTTTATCCGCTACGGGCTCAGGCTGGGCTGCGACGTTATCTGCGAGAAGCCGGTGGTGCTTAATCCCTACAACGTGGACGCCCTGCTGAAGGTTGAGGAAGAAACTCACCATAAGGCATATACCATACTGCAGCTCCGCCTGCACGACAGTATCGCCGCCTTGAAAAAGAAGATAGACGAGGGACCCGCGGACAAGATCTATGACGTGGACCTGACCTATATCACGTCCAGGGGCAAATGGTATTACACCTCCTGGAAGGGGGATGTCCACAAGAGCGGCGGCATAGCCACAAACATCGGCGTCCATTTCTACGACATGCTCCAGTGGATATTCGGACCGGTGAGCGAGAATATCGTCCACGTGATGAGTTTCGACCGTGTGGCAGGCTATCTGGGCCTGAAACGGGCCAGGGTCCGTTACTTCCTCAGCATCAATTCGGACTGTCTGCCCGACAATGCCGTGGAGGGCGAGAAACGCACCTACCGGTCCATCAGCATAGACGGAGAAGAGTTTGAATTCAGCCAGGGCTTCACGGAGCTGCATACGCTGAGCTACCAGAAGATCCTTTCAGGGGAGGGATTCCGTATCGCGGAGTCGCGTCCCTGCATAGAGATCGTAAGCCGGATCCGGGAAGCGACGCCCATCGGCCTGGTTGGAGACTATCACCCCCTGGCCGCCCTCCCTCTTTCCCCGCATCCTTTCGGCTGGAAAGATTCCCGCTAAAATGCATCCGTTCCGGAAACTGCTTCTTATCTCACTTGGGAGGGCGTCCTCCTTCGACAGAACGCCCTCTGAGAAGGATTGGAAGCTGCTCTATTCCATGGCCCGCAGCCAGTCCCTCCAGGGGGTCCTGTACGGGGGCATCCTCCGTCTGGACCAGGGGCAGAGACCTCCCGAGCCGTTGCTCGGCCGCTGGAAGGAAACGGCAGGGCGGATAGCGGCCATACACTCCCTGCATGAGGATCATGTCAGGGAACTGGAGACTCTGCTCGAGCGTCTTCACCTGCAGGGATGCATTCTCAAGGGGACGGCGCTCGCAAGATTATATCCCGATCCGTCGGAGCGGATATGCGGCGACATAGACCTCTGGATCAAGGGGAACCGCTCTGATATCCTCAGGGCTTTCAGGGAGGAGGGCCATCCGTTGCGGGACGTCCTCTACAAGGAGGGGAAAGCTGATATCTTCCCGGACACCGAGCTGGAGATCCATTTCCACCCCAGCAAGATGTACAATCCCTTCCTTAATTCCAGGCTTCAGCGAGTTCTGGAAAGGTGGGCACCGTTCGGCGGGGAAACCCCTCTCACTTATCCTGACATGCGTTTCAATGCGGTGTTCTGCATGGCCCACATGTTCCATCACTACCTGGAAGGAGGCCTCGGGCTCAGGCAGCTGATGGATTACTACTACGTGCTGCTGAACCTTGACCCTTCCCTTCGCAAACCGGTCATGGACACCCTCAGGAAGCTTGGAATGAAGCGCTTCACCGCCAGCGTCATGGCGGCGCTGCGGTATAATTTCGGCCTTGAAGAGGAATTCTTCCTCTGCCCTCCTGACAGCATCCACGGAAAGAAACTTGTGGAAGACATGATTGCCATGGGCAATTTCGGGGTACTGGATTCGCGCAACTACACCTATCAGGGCGAATCCGCCCTCAAGCGATTCCTGCGGAAGAACCGGAGAGTCTTTTCAAATCTCAGGTATTACCCCCGCGAGGTGGTCTGGGCTCCTTTCTCAAAGCTCAGCCAGTGGGTTTGGCGACGGCTTCACGGCTATATGCAATAAGGCTTCGTTTCCAATGCGCCTATCGTCCCAAAAACGGGGACGTTAGACACGAAAACACCCCCTAAACGCGTCCAACGTCCAATTTTTTGGGACGTTGGACGCAGTGGTGTCAAGAATTCCTTTAATTCGTCCAGCCCTTTATCGTAACTGTGTAGTTGCAGCTCAATACAGCCCAGGGGCTCTTCAGCGTGACGGTGACGGGAATGTCGATCCTGCCGGAGAACTGAATCTGGGACGTATAGTCGAAACAGAGATGCGGGAATCCGTTATAATCCTGTATGGATAAGAGATGCTTCATCTGTTGCGGGATGTCGCTGCCCATATCATAGGATAAGGTGATATAGTATGCCTGATACGATTTCCGGCCGGAGATGAAGCCGTTGGTACCCGATGACGCCTTATCGGAAGCATTCGCGTTGCCAACCACCCATTGACCATCCTTGATGACATTAAAGGAAACGCCGTTCGGACGGTTGTCCATGAGATTCTTGACCAGGGGAACCCGGTAGATCTTATTTTCATCCACAACAATCTCTATATCAGATACTTCCGGCTGAAGGAAGGGCTGCCATCCCACCAGTGCGAATTTACTGTAGTCCAGCACGATGTCCTTGTGGCCTTCCATCGGCTTGGGGCGGTCAAAGCGGGTTGGAATCTCAAAATCGGCATTCCCCGAGTGGACGCTCAGCACCCCCCGGAGCGGAATATACTTTTTCTCGTTGGTCCTGTAGTAGAACACGCATTTATTTACCCAGAGATCCTTGTATGTCTTGTACGTGGAAGTAACGTCAGCGGCAGGGAGAGGTTGGTCGCCCAGCCCTTTGTCGACGTATTCAAAGCGGACGGTGATACCCGCGGCCTCGATCGCGGCTTCGTCCATGATCTGATCCTTCCCGTCAACGACATTGAAAGCCAGCTCAGCCAGATTGATGTAGCTGGCATCGTAATCCGCCAGGGCATAACGGTTGGAGATGCGGTATTGGTCGCCGCCTATGGTTGTGAAATAGGACGGAAAGACTTGGGACCACCACTCGACCGATCCGTCATTGCCCTCGAAATCCAGTTTGTTGGTGAACTCGTTCTCCTTTGTGGGATTGAAGGTATAAAATTTCAGATGGAGGAAGTCGTAATCGGGATAGATGACCGACAGGGGCAGGAATATCCTTACCTCCTGCCCGCAGTAGGTAGTTACATGCCTGGCGAGCATACTGCCGTTGCCCAGCGCTTCCTTTAGCTTGGACGAAGGCGTAATCTTTGCCGAAGCATGGTCGTCGCCGAAGCTGATAAGCCCGGAATCTCCCGGCTTGGGGCTGGCTTTCAGTTTCCCTTCCTTCGCCACAAATGCATCCACGTCGGCGAAATCCGGCTGTTTGCGGTCGGCATTGATTATCCCGGCCGAGACGAATTCCTTGAAAAGGGCCTCTGAGAAATCATAATCCGGGACGGTATATGTGTCCGTGGCCTTGTTGTATGATTCTCCGCCGCCCAGCGTGAGGACAAACTCGGGCATCTCCATGATGATGACGTCCCTGTTGCGGTCCACGGTGGCAATGACGCCCTTCATCTCCTTTTCTCCCCACATTAGCGTGAAGGAATAGTCCCTGTTCCATTTGAAGCCCCTTATGCCGCATCTCACATAATCGTCGCCGGAGTTGTCGATACTGATGAAAACACCGTCGGGAGCCTCTGTCGCTCCGGTCAGCCGGTCATACACCGACGTAACCTTGATCATTGCAGATTCAGTGGTTTTCAGTCCGGGAAGCTTTCCTTTGGATTTGAGGGTGATCGGAAAATCGTTGCGCTCGTATTGCGCGGAAGCCGTATTATAGGCAAGGGCGTGGTCGGTTTCGGCATCGTTTGCATATGACCACGTGACGATGGCCGCCATATCGTTCTCCTTCAGCAGGTCCGACATCTTGACCGGCCCTTTCTGAGTATAATCGGGATTTTCCTTCTTGCAGCCGCAAACGCCCAAAGACAATGCGGCGAGTACGGTCATCGCCGCAATACAGTGCCATTTCATATCGTTGGATTATATATGGTTCCTCAAAAAACAAATATACTGTTTTTCGGGGATACCAGCAAATCGGGCCGTGGATTCGGACAGAGGCAGGCCCTGACATATGGACGCTACAGTGTCTTTGCGAACAGGCGTATGCTCTTTGAATACATGTCCGCTGCGGCATGGGACCGGCCGATGGTGTGGGCGATGTTCTTGTATGTCACAATCCTGACATCCTTGATACCTGCACCAGTGAGGGCCTCCCGGTAGCGGCGGGCGTTGTCCGGTCCCACGGTGATGTCGGCAGTACCGGTAAACAGTATCGCCTTGTAGGACAGGCCGCTCATGGACTCCGCCATCTTTACGGGCGAGAACCTGTACATGTAGTCCGGGGCCCAGCCGTTCATATACCCGCTGTAGTACTGATGCATCCTGGCATTTGATTCAGGGGCATAATTGTCCATTGTGTATTTCAGGTCGTATGCACCGCACCAGCCCGCATAGGCTTTGGTCTGGGGGAAATGCATTGCACAGCACGCCGAAAGATGCCCGCCGGCGGAGCCGCCCGTGAATCCGACTCTCTGTGGGTCGATCCCGAATTCCCGTGCACGTGAAAGGACGTATTCCACGGCGTCGTAACAGTCTTGGACGGTGTCGCCCATAAGCACTCCCGGAGCGCCTGCAAAGGTATACTCAATACTTACGACGGTTATCCCGTACTTGCCCGCAAGGGTTTTGCAAAAAGCGGAGGACCCTTTGTAACTTCCTGAGAACCAGCCGCCTCCGTGGATGATGAATACAACGGGGGAGTTGTCCTTCCCCGACCTGTATACCATCAGGGGAAGGTCATCGCCGGTGACGCTTTTCTTGTAAACAATGGTTTCGGGAACCACTGTTTCCATGGCGGACTTGCTGTATGCCGGAACCTTGGGAACATATGGGACGAGCGCCTTGGGGAGCCGGTATGGATCTCCTATAAGGGCTTCATATGCTTTGGCGGCTTTTATCGTGTAAGAGCCGTCGCTGCCTTGGACGAGGCCCATGCCGTAGCGGTTGTAGAGCTTTGCCGCCTCTGCGGATGTCAGCAGGCAGGTTGAGGCGGCAAGCGCCAGGAAGAGTATTTTCAGGGATTTCATTCTGAATTGATTATTCGATGTATTCTCCCTGGGCATGGCGCTTCTGGAGCTGGTCTTCGTAGAGTGAGGCGGGGCTGACGTGAGTGCCCTTGGACTGCCAGATGCCGTCCGGACGGATACCGAGGTTGTCGGCATAGGCGGCGGCCTGCCTGACTTTGGTCCCGACGCATCCGATTGCCCAGTTCTGGCCCGTCACCCAGGGACTCTGGATACAGATGGTGGAGGGGGTTTCACAGTTGTAGCACACGAAATTGACCCCGGACCATCCGTGTCCGCCGCCCATGCCTCCACGATCCTGGACATCAATCGGCCCGCTGACTTTCACATTGTCAAAGAGCACGCCGGTCGCCCATCTCTGATGGGGGCCGGCATCGGAACGCGAATTGGTTCCGGTGCAGCGCAGGAAGACATTGGGGCCCGGAACCCGGCCGCCGGTGACGAACTGGTGACGGTCGTCATCACACAGACAGTCTTCCATAATGCTGAGCTGCGCTTTTTCTATATGGAAGGCGTAGCGCCTGTCTCCTTCCACGGACGATACGGGCTCAAGGGCGGTGCAGCTCTTTACCGTTATGTTTTTTGAGCCCGTATTGAGAGTTACTGAGCTGAGCCCGAAATGCTTTGTGGTAACATTGCGTATCCAGCTGTGTTCCACTGCATATACGGTGATTCCGGACCAGCAGTGTTCTTCATCTATGAAATCGTTGCCGTTTTTCTTGCTCCCGTCATAGCGGGTGTCGAGTGCCAGATTCTCGATTCCGCACTCTTGGATGCGGTTCCAGCTGCCCTTGCACAGGGAACCTTTACCGTAGCTCTCGTCCCCTCCGATACACATCACCACGGGGTTGTCAAGCCAGATCTTATGCCCTTCGATCTTCATGATCTTCCTTTCCCAGTTCATGCTGTATTCAGACACAGTCCAGTCACGGCGGCCAGAATACAGGGCGGCAAGCTCTCTCATGTGAAGCGCATCCAGCCAGGCCTCCGTCGCGGGACGGTAAATCCAGACCGTCTCCCCGACCGAGAATATTCCGGGATCCCGGACTGGTACCCACATCTGCCCCACGGGGACATATTTTGCGATGATCGTGCTGGAGGCTCCCGTTGATAACTTGTTGGTGGCCCCCATCTGGATAAGTGTCGTCTGCTGGGTGGTGGCGGTGCTGTAGAGGATGGTCTTGTCCTCGCCTTCCCCGCGGAGAACGACTCCGCTGCGGTTGAACTGGAGGATGCCGGAAAGCCGGTAGGTTCCGGCCTTGAGGAGGATCGCTCCCGGGGTCTGGACCGTATTTATGGCATTCTGGATGAGTTCCAGGGCATCCGAGCCGTCGGAAGGCGCTTCAAGCGTCATCTTCACCGGGACATCCGGGATGGGCTTGTCGCCCCAGTGGTAGCCCACGCGGCTGAAGTCCGGAATCTCGTCGGGAAGGACCTCCTGGAACTGGGAGGACGGATCATCTGCGGGATCCAGGGCGTTTACGTCGTAGTGGAGGAGTATCTTCTGGGCCTGGACCACCGAGGTGGAGGCTGTGCGTATCTTGTATGCCGTCTCTTTCTCACTGCCGTACAATGTCCAGGTGTGGGCGATTCCCTTGCCCAGGGTGTTTCCACCGGGGATGGGATCGCCTCCATTGACGGGTGCGTCGTCATACCGGACCAGTTCGGCTACGCTGGCACCTCCGGAAACCCATGTCACTTTGGTGAGATAAACGCCCTTGATAGCGGGGAGCTGGAGATAGTCGCCTGCGGCCCCTCCGAACTTGAGACCCTGACCGCCGCCACCGTTGCGCGCCACTCCGGTTGTTGCGTAGATATGGAATGTATATCCTCCGGCTTCTTCCGGAAGGACCAGGGCGGTTTTCTGCTCTGGGAAGGAAGCCTTGCCAACGGAATAACTGGGGGAAATTTCGGACATCAGAGGTGTGGCGAACGGCCATTGGAAAACCGTTGCGTCGGGAGAAGACAGGAAAACAAGTTCTATGTCGAATGCCTCCGTCCGGGCCGGCTCCTGAGGCCTGGCATCATCGGGGACTTCAGGCCCCAGTGGATCCTCGGGGTCCGTGGGTACCTCGGGGTCGGTGGGCACCTCGGTGTCTGTTGGTTTTGATTCTTCCGGCACCTTCTCTTCCTGTTTCCGGCATGATGGCACAAGGATCAGGAGAAGGATCAAGGCAGTAACCAGACGTTTCATAATGATCAAACTTTTGTAGTTGTATAAATATAATAAAATACGACGTCAATTACAGCTTCTTTGTGCCTTTCCTGCCACTTGCCGTCAATGTCGTATTCCTGTATGTCAATTCCTCGCCGTCACCGATGTACAGTTCACCGCTGCCATCACTGCAGGTACGGATGACGGCAAACCTTCCCCTGAACGTAATTACGTCATCCTTATACAAGCCATTTGATGAATCGTTGCATAGGATAATATCGACGAAGGTCTTTCCATTCACTTCGCTTTCCACTTTACACCCTGCTATTCCGTCATTATAATAGCAATTCTCAACTGATTTTACAGACGAACCGGTGGTCAGTGAAGGTTCAAACACTGCGATGAACGGCTTATCCCAGGCAGATCCGTTCTGGCGGATTACCATGACCGGAGTCTTCTTCTTAAGATAGGGATATGCCATGTCCGACGTTTTGTTGGCTATGTCACGGGTTTCGGGGCCCAGGGCAGTAGTATATTCTCGATTCATACCTCCCGGCATCCACATGTTCATATATGCTCCAACCAATTCAAATCGGGCTTTGACTCCATCGGTGATTCCGGCGGTACTCATCTTGTCCTCGAAAAGTCTCCACCCTGGAGACATGGTGGTATTATCATGATTGGAATATTTGGATGTGGATGCAAAATCAAGGCTCTTGCCGTCCTGCCCGGTAACCACAACCCTGTCGCCCAAATTATGGTAAACATAATCATGGATCTGTTGACCGGTATTTGATTTTGAGCGGAACATGTCAAAATAATACCCGGTGGTCGGGCTTGTCCGTAGGATGGCCAGGGTCCTTTCCTGAAGGCAATCGTTTACCTTATCATCCAGATCCTGTGTGGTGAAACTGAAGCTGGCATTTACGGGATCCTCCAAATGTCCTGGCTCGCAGGCAACATTCAGGGCTGTGTTCTGATATGTGTACCAATTAGACTTCCAGGCCTTGGCCTGGCTTCCATGGGACGTTTCGTTGACGATAACGGTATTGTTGCCTGCATAACGGACAAAGTAATCCTTATGTGGGGACATGCTCCTTTCCGCAACCGTTTTGGGTAAGCCTCCGGACGGTGCCATGACGCATCCTGCCCCGTATAACTCCATGGATATGCCCGCTACCTGATTATGGACATAATATCCTCCACCGATATAACCGCACAAACCGTATTTCACATTATCCTCGGCCACATAATTCCTTTGAAGCGAGACTCCGGCATGCTTGATATTAACGGTAGGGGTTTGAAAATCCATGCTTCCGCCTTGATTCTCGGGCAATTGCTCGCACCAGAACAGCGGAAGCAATACCGACATGACATCAAATGTGCTCTCCGTAACAGCCGGCGCAAAAGGGCCAACGGATGAATACCTTTGGGTCAACGCGGTTTCCGCTTTCTTCTGCAATTGGGTTTTCCCTTTACGTTTGGCTATATCACGGGTTATCCAATACAGTTCCTCGGTTCCGTCGCTATATCTGTGGGAGTCTCCGAACGAGACGAAACTCCTGTCGGGATACCTCAGGCTGTAAAAAAGGAAATTACCTTCCAGTATATTGTCAAACCCGTCGAAGACATTCCAGTCCGGTTTATATCTGTCCAGAATATCCAATACCAAAGGGAGGCTCGGCATGAAGCCGTAGCTTACCGATTCCGGCCATATACCCTGTTCTCCAAACATTGGTATGATGGTGTTCCTCAGTGAAGCCTGATTCCATGTGCCGGTATTCCAGAACAGGTTCAGCAGGCGATATTGTTCCGATGGATCCTGCACGCACATGATCGAATACAGGGCGCCTGGAGCAGTCAGTATCGGGTGATTGTTGACGGTCCTTCCATGGCTGTCCGGCCTGTTATATTCCTGAAATATATTGCCGACGATGTTCTTTATGGCCTTTTGGGCCACTTCATTGTCATAATCGATTTCAGTTCCCGAGGAGTAACTGTAAACCTTGGAATTCCGCCGGGCCAGATATGTATAGACGAAATCGTAAATCAAGGCGAGTTTCGCGTAGGAGCAGCGCGCGTCATAGAACTCATAGCCACAGATCGTGGTGGTTTCCGGAGTCCTCTTTTCCAATTGAAGGAAATAATGCATCATTATGTCAGCCGCGTACTGTGCATAATGCTTTGACATTTCACGGTCCGGATATAGAAAATAAAGGATTGCGGCATATTCGGCCTTGAAAAGGACCTTTGTATGCGCGGCATTCAAAGGTGAAGAATCCGTCTCCGCAATATTGTCGTCTTTTTCCAGCTCACGGATATTTCCCAAAACCGAATTCCTGTCTTTTAAATAATTCTCCACATCAGCTTTGATGAAGGACTTCATTTCCGATACCAGATCTGCCGCCCAGGGAGTACTCTCTATTTTTTCCAATAAACCGGGACGTTCCTTCTGTGTGATCCATATCCTGGGATGCGGCGAGTTCAAAACATCCTCGATATCATCCCCGGGATCGTCCGTCTGTCCTTGCGCAGATGGTTCGGTGACATGGCATGCGCATATCAACGAACAAAACACCAATAATACTGATGACTTGAAATACAATTGAATTTTCATATCTGCTAAGAGTACTATTTTACAAATGCCCGGCATGCCATATGCCTTCCCAAGCTGCCCCTAGTGCCTTGCGCCATGCGCCCTGTCAAGTATTTAGCTTTTGTAATAAAGTAAGCATTCACTGTGAATACACCTAATATTTAAGAAAATTCTCATTACTTTTGTGCCATGACTGCCGAAGAAGAGAAATATTGTCTACAGGAACTGGCCTCGGGTAACAAACAGGCCTTCGAGTGGCTGTTCCTGATCTGGCAGCCCAAACTGGTGGACTTCTTCACGCGCCTGCTCGGAGATGAGCATACGGCCTTCGACTATGCCCAGGATGTATTCTACGACATCTGGACCACCCGCCGCAAGTTCAGGGATGTGGCTTCTTTCTCCGCCTATCTCTTCCAGATGGCCCGGTTCAAATGCTACAACCATTTTGACCGGCAGGCCGTGAGGCAGCGTTTCTGGAGCGAAACTGTCAAGTCGGGTCCCGGGATAACCCCGTCCTCGGAAAAGGACCTGTATGCCGACGAAACCGAATCCCTGATCTGGAAAACGGTGAACCGGATGCCCGAGAAACGGCGCAAGGTGTTTATCATGAGCCGCCTGCAGGGCGTTCCCAACGAGCAGATCGCCCGTAAGCTGGGAATCAGCAAGAGAACTGTGGAGAATCACATAACGGCGGCGCTTTCCGAACTGAGGAAAGTGATAAAAATCGTGATCCTTTTGTGTGTAACCGGACTGATGTTTTACAACTAATTAACTGCAAGTCATGTACAACGAGAAGATACTGTCACTGGAGGAGGTATGGAAGGAAAGCGGCGGAGAAATCAG
The DNA here is from genome assembly GCA_017437755.1 of Bacteroidales bacterium. Taxonomy (GTDB): domain Bacteria; phylum Bacteroidota; class Bacteroidia; order Bacteroidales; family UBA932; genus Cryptobacteroides. The sequence goes on along the minus strand of JAFRXI010000071.1, from coordinate 165,296 downwards.
CTCCAAGACTTTCCAGGAATTCGTGCGGATGGGAAAGCGGATCGAGAAAGCCGAACGCAGAAGGCGTAGCGGATGGATCATCAGTTCAGTCCTCACCATAGTCGCTTCCGTTGCCGCCGTTATCCTGGTGGGGATTTCGCTTGCACGCAGGCACTATGTGCAGACACCCCTGTATGCCACCCGGAGCATGACCGTGATGAATGGGGAAATCTCATCCATCACCCTTCCCGACGGCACCACGGTCCGTCTCAACGGCGGTTCCACACTGCTGTATCCGGAGTCTTTCAGCGGTGACAAGCGGATTGTCTTCCTGAGCGGCGAGGGCAATTTCTCTGTGGCCAGGGACCCGGAGCATCCGTTCATCGTAAAGACTGCTTACATGGACATCCGGGCGCTGGGCACCACTTTCTGCGTCCATTCCTATGCGAATGAACCGACCGTCCGTACCACCCTCAAGGAAGGGAAGGTGCAGGTGGACATCCCCTCGGCGGAGAACCCTTCCTACATCCTGGAGCCTGATACCCAGCTGGTCTTCTCGCCGGAACATTCATCCGTGAAGACGACAAAGGTGGATGCTGCGCGGGTACTCTCCTGGGAAAGCGGCGTGCTTTCCTTCTCCGATGCTACCTTCCCGGAAGTGGCAGGTGCCCTGGAACGACGCTTCAACGTCTCAATCAGCTACAATTCCGTAAACATGCATAACAACGCCCTCAATGTCCGTTTCCTTCCTGATGAGACGCTGGAGGATGCCCTGGATATCCTGAAGATGCTCATTCCGGGATCCAGCTACAGGATAAACGGCAACCGGGTCTGCTATCAGTTCTGATTAAGCGTTTTCTTCTGTGCGTTAAGTCCGTCTATACTTACAAAAGTATGGACTGATTTATTAGCACATACCAATGAAGAAAATTTCTGCAGCATTTCTCTGCCTTTTCCTGTGCCTGTCGCTCTTCGCCCAGAGCCAGCCGGTGAAATTGTCCGGAGGAAAGATGCGCCTCGCCGAGGTCTTCAGCGCCATCGAAAGACAGACCGGCCTGTCGGTGGACTATGACGCCAGCTCAGTCGACGGCAGCGTGTTGGTGGCGGTTCCTTCAGGGACGGCCACCGTGAAGAACCTCCTGGACAGCATCCTTCCCAAAGCCGGTTACATCTACTCATTCAACAAGTCCCATGTCATCATCCGGCCCCAGCCGGCGCCCCAGCCGGCAGCGCTGAAGGGCCTTGTGGTGGACAGCGGCGGTGAGCCGGTAGTAGGGGCGGGGGTCGTCATCAAAGGCACATCCCATGGCACCGTCACCGGTGTGGACGGATCCTTTTCAATCCAGGCCGCGCCCAATGCGACCCTGGCCATCTCTTCCATCGGGTACAAGCCGCAGGAAGTGGCCGTTTCCGGCCGCAGCTACGTCAAAGTCTTGCTGGAAGACGAGATGATGTTCCTGGAAGATGCCGTGGTGGTAGGTTATGGCGTCCAGAAAAAGGAGAATCTGACCGGTGCCGTTTCCGTCGTCTCCTCCAAGACAATCGGAAACCGTTCCAACGCCAACTTGGGAAGTATCCTCCAGGGTACGGTGCCGGGGATGACCATCACGACCCCTTCCGGCCGGCCTGGAGTGGGCGTCTCGCTGAACATCCGCGGATGGAACTCCATCAACTCCGGCGGCACGCCGCTGGTGCTGGTGGACGGTGTGGTGGGTACCCTGGACCGGGTGAACCCCAATGACGTGGAGAGCATATCAGTCCTTAAGGATGCTTCTTCCGCTGCCGTATACGGCGCCAAGGCTGCCTTCGGAGTCATCCTGGTAACGACCAAATCAGGAGGAGAGGAAGGCCGCGCCCATGTGAGTTACAGAGGACGCTGGGGCTTTTCCGCCCCAACTACCAGCACCGAGTGGGAAACCCGCGGCTATTACTCGGTGTATATCCCCAACCTCTTCATGAATGCCTTCAGCGGCCAGCAGTACATCCTCTACGACGAGAACGACATGTACGAGCTCTGGGAACGCCGGAACGACGTCACTGAAAACCCGGAGCGCCCCTGGATCGTCTACGACCGGGCCAAGGGCTACAAGTACTATGGGAACACCGACTGGTGGCACTATTTCTTCAATGACCGGAAGCCGTCGCAGAACCACAACCTCTCCTTCCGCGGCGGCAGCAAGAGCATAAAGTATTTCCTCTCGGCCAATTACGACCAGGAGCAGGGAATCTTCCGCATCAACCCGGACAAGTACCGGAAGTACAACCTCCGTTCCCACGTCTCCTTTGACGTGACGCCCTGGATGAACGTGAGCAACAATACGGCTTTCTATTCCGCCACCTATTCCTATCCTGGCATCTCCGACCAGGACGCCACTTTCTACCAGTGCACGGCCGGCTATTTCTCCTACCTGCTCCCTCAGACCCCTGAAGGCACCTGGCTTTACCAGAACAATACGGGCGCGGGCGGACAGCCGATCCTGGGAAACCTCAACAACGATAACTTCGTCAACCGCAGCCGTACCAGCAACCTGACCAATACGGCCGAGGTGACCGTCAAGCCAGTCAGGCAGCTGGAAGTGAAAGCAAACTACACCTATTCCTATAACACATCTTCCAGCCTGCACCGTTCGGTCAACGGAACCTTTTCCGGCACCATGCCCATGCAGACCGTTACGCTCACCACCGACGACAACGAAGACAAGCTCTCCGAGGGGGCACAGACGGTGGACCTGCATTCGGCCAACGTGTATGCGACCTATTCCGACACCTTCGCGGATGCCCACCACCTCAAGGTCATGGCCGGCGGCCAGTTTGAATCCTACCGCCACAAGAAGCTGTCGGCAACGGGCTACGACCTGATGAGCGAGGAACTCAACGACCAGAACCTCGTGAGCGCCGACGAGGCCGGCAACAAGCGCACCACCACGTCCGGAGGTCAGAATGAATATGCCCTGCTCGGTTTCTTCGGCCGTATAAACTACGACTACAAGGGGAGGTACCTCCTGGAACTGAGCGCCCGCTACGACGGGACCTCCCGTTTCCCCAGGGGACAGAGGTACGGTTTCTTCCCTTCCGCTTCCGTGGGATGGAGAATCTCCGAAGAACCTTTCTTCGCCCCGCTCAAGGGCTGGTGGAATGAGGCCAAACTGCGCTTCTCCTACGGCAGCCTGGGCAACCAGCAGGTCGGTTACTACGACTATATCCGTTCCGTAGACCCCGGTACGCAGAGTTATCTTTTCGGCGGGGACAGGTCCGGTATCACGACCTTCGGCGCGCCGGTCGCTTCCAACCTGACCTGGGAGACCGTGGCGCAGAAAAACCTGGGCATCGACCTCTCGTTCCTCGGCAACAGGATCACCTTCACCGGCGAAACCTACATCAGGGATACCAGGAACATGCTTACCACCGGAAAGGCGCTGCCCGCCGTCTATGGAGCCAGTGCACCCCGGACTAACAATGCCGACCTGAGGACCATGGGATATGAGCTGTCGCTGGGTTACCGGGACCATTACACCCTGCTGGGTGACGAATTCGGTTTCAACGTCACAGCCACCTTCAACGATTTCATCGGCTACATCACCAAATTCGACAATCCGACCCGCAACCTGGATACCTATTATGAAGGGATGCGCTACGGTGAAATGTGGGGCTACATCACCGGAGGTTACTTCCTCTCGGACGAGGAAGCCGCAAACTATCCGGTGGACCAGTCTCCCATCTGCACCATCATCTACGCCTCGAACGGCGGTGACCTGGGCCTGAAGGCCGGCGACCTGAAATACCTTGACCTGGACGGAGACAACATCATCGGCCCCGGTGCAGATACGGTTGACAAGCCGGGCGACCGCAAGATCATCGGCAACTACCAGCCCCGTTTCCAGTATGGCCTTACCCTGGGCTTCAACTGGTATGGCGTGGACTTTTCCATGTTCCTCCAGGGCGTGGGGAAGCAGGACTGGTATCCCAGCATCGATGCCCGTTATTTCTGGGGCCCCTATGCCAGACCGTTCTCTTCCTGGATCCAGAAGGACTTCCTGGACCGGTGCTGGTCGCCGGACAACCCCGACGCCTACTTCCCGCGCCCCCGCGCCTATATAGCAGGCGTGGGCGTCAACCGCGCCCTCACGACGGTCAATGACCGCTATCTCCAGAACATCGGCTACTGCCGCTTGAAGAACCTTACCGTGGGCTACACCCTGCCTAAGAAACTCACGCAGAAGGTGATGATTGAATCCCTGCGCGTGTATTTCTCCGGCGAGAACCTTGCCTATCTGGCCCCGGGCCTCCACTGTGACTACATCGACCCGGAACAGGCCTCCAAGATCGGCAAGAGGGCACCTGTCTATCCATGGCAGAAGACCTTCATGTTCGGTATCGACCTTAACTTCTAATGACTGGCACCATGAAAAAATATATCTTTGCCGTCCTGGTCACGATGCTCGCTTTATCCTCCTGCGAGGAAATGCTGGACCGTTTTCCCCAGGACACGCTCTCCCCGGAGACCTTCTTTGCCACGGAAACGGAAATGCGGTCCTATACCGATGCGCTCTATCCCATGCTCCCGAGCGGTTTCATGAGCGGCGGCCAGAGCGATGCCATCGTGGGCCGGAGCCTGGATGACGCCCTGAAAGGCGCCCGCACCATCAATTCCGGCGACGCCGGCTGGAGCTGGACCTATCTCAGGCGGATCAATACCTTTCTGGAGTATTCCGGCAACTGCAAGGACGAAACGCTCCGCAACCAGTATATCGGCCTGTCCCGTTTCTTCCGCGCCTTCTTCTATTTTGAAAAAATCAAGATGTACGGCGATGTGCCCTGGTACGACCATACCCTGGGCTCAGATAGTGACGACCTGTCCAAGCCGCGGGACAACCGCGACTATGTGATGCAGAAGATGATAGAAGACATCGATTTCGCCATCGACCATCTTCCTGCGGTCCATTCCGACTACCGGATCACAAAGTGGACGGCCCTGGCCTTCAAATCCCGTTTCTGCCTGTATGAAGGCACCTTCCGGAAGTACCACGACGGAACCATTACCCTCAGGACACTTCCTGCCGATGCCAAACCGTATTCCTACTACCTGGAACAGGCTGCGGATGCGGCGGATAAATTCATTGCGGCCAGCGGCTATGGAATCTACGGCAGCGAGACCCCTGACAAGAATTACATCGGCCTTTTCACCAAGTACAATATCTCGGAAGGGACCAACAAGGAAGTGATTCTCGCAAGGGACTACAATGTGAATTATAACGTGACCCATTCCGCCAACAACCAATATATCAGCGCCACGCTGAGCCGCTTTGGCGTCACCCGGAAAATCATTGCATCCTATCTTATGGCCGACGGCAGCCGTTTTACCGACAGGGAAGGATGGCAGACGATGGTATTCACCGAAGAAGTCAAAGACCGGGATCCCCGTCTCGCACAGAGCATCAGGACCCCTGGCTACTGCCGTCTGGGCACTACTACAAGGATAGCTCCCAACCTGAACCACTGCGAGACCGGATACGCGCCCATCAAATACTTCATGGGCACCAAGGACGATACCTATAATGAGTCCTACTGTGACCTGATCCTCTTCCGTGCGGCGGAAGTGTACCTGAATTTTGCGGAGGCCAAGGCCGAACTCGGATCCATTACCCAGGCGGACATCGACAGGAGCATCAAGCTTCTCCGTGACCGGGTGGGTATGCCCAACTTGGACATGGAGGCGGCCAACGCCTCTCCCGACCCGTACCTCCTTGCCCCGGCTACAGGCTATCCCAAAGTGGCGGCCAAAAACACCTCCAACGTGGGTGTCATACTGGAAATCCGCCGGGAAAGGTCCATCGAACTGCTGGAGGAGGGCTTCCGCTATGACGACATAATCCGATGGGCGGAAGGCCATGCCTTTGAGCAGCCTCTCCTGGGCATGTACTTCCCCGGAGAGGGCAATTACGACCTGGATGAAGACGGCGTATACGACGTTACCCTCTACATAGGTGGTTCCGCCCCGCAGGGCAGCGCCGTCAACAAATACAGGATAGGCTCCGAGATCCTCCTTTCGGAAGGAACTTCCGGATGTGTGGACAACCACCAGAAATCCCGTCCTGGATGGACCTGGGATGACGGTAAGGATTATTACTATCCGATCCCGGTGGAACAGCGTTCGCTCACCGGCGGCGCCCTGACCCAGAACCCCGGCTGGAACGACGGCCTCAGCTTTTGATTAACTGGATAACACATAAAAACGATAAATTATGAAAAGAATTCTTACATGCGTCTTGATTCTTGTTTCCTGCCTTCTGACCTTCTCGTGCAATAAGGAAAACAACACGGAAGGAGGTGGAAAAAAGGAAAATGCCGCCGAGCTCGCTGTCCAGGTCGTGGATGCCCAACCCATATATGAGGTTGTCCATCACCAGTCCCAGGCCATCAGCCTGGAGGTGGTCCCCACACCGGCTTCGTCCGAGGCTTACACCATAACCCTGGCCGCCAATCCGGCCCTGGTCGCATCCTATAACAGCAAGAATGGGACTTCCTACAAGACCCTTCCTTCTGAAGCCTACGCGTTCATTTCAACATCGGTCATCCTTCCCCGTTACAGCGCCAAATCCTCACCCTGTGAGCTGAGGCTCAAGGGGGAAGGCTGTGACAGGAAAGAGACCTACCTGCTCCCGGTGATCGTCGAGTCCGTCCAGGGCGGCACCAATTATACCGCGCCGGAGGACAAGGCGGCCTACATCATCTTCAAGATGCTTCCTGCCGAGCAGGAAGGAAGCGGAACGCAGGCCGACCCCTATCTTATCAGCGATGCTGCGTCCTTCCTCAAGATCCAGAACCTGCTGAAGGATGATGCCACCACCTTTTTCCAGCTGTCGGAGGATATCGACTTCTCCGGTATGACCTTCACCGAAGAAAATCCCTGGACTCCCATCAACTACGCTTCCACTGATGAGGAAATCGCAGCTGCTGAAAAGCGCAAGATGGTCCTCGACGGAGATAACCATGCCATCCGCAACTTCAAGGCCGGCGGCGCGTTGTTCGCCTTCCTGAGGGGCAGCATAAAGAACCTCGTGATTGAAAACGCTGAGGTGAATTGCACCATGGGCAATGTCGGCGCCGTCCTAGTGGGCAATGCCGGTCCCGCGGCCAATTCCGATGAGGTGGTGATAAAGAACGTCAAGATCAGGAATTCCAAACTGAACAACGATTACAAGAGGACCGGTATCCTGGCAGCCTGGTTCATGGATGGTATCGTCGAAGATGTAGAGATAACTGACTGTACGGTCACCAGCGGAGAGCAGCAGGCGGGCGGCATGATCGGCCGCATGGAGAACGGCTCTCTCCTCAACTGTTCCGTTTCCGGCAGCGTTACCTCAGACGGGTATTACGAAGGCGGCATGGTGGCCTATGCGGAGCATGCGACAATCAGGAACTGCCACGCTGGCGTCAAGGTTACCAACAACATGAGCACTTATTCCAGGGCCGGCGGCCTCGTGGGCGAATTCCATGGCGGAAGCATTGAAAAGTGCTATGCAACTGGTGATGTCGAGGGACTGGGACACTATATCGGAGGCCTTGTCGCCGTCCTTTCCACCATAAAGGACGCCAACGGCCAGTATATCCCCACCACGGCGGATATCAGCCGGTGCTATGCCAGCGGGAACCTGACCCTCCCCAATACTTCGGATGCCCGTAAATCCGGAGAGGGCGGACTGATAGGCGTGGTGGAACTGGCTGCCGTCTCCGCCAATGTTTCCAACAGCTACGCGACCGGCAAACTCGTCGGTTTCCGCTGGAGCAGCGGTTTTGTGGGCAGGAACGTCGGAAAACTCGTCATCCAGAACGGTTACACAACCTGCAACCTTACGGGACTCTCCCGTCAGGATGTCTCCGGAACCGTGCTTGGCGGCGACGCCGGCAGCAGCGTGACCTGCACGGGCTTCATCGCCTGGGATGTCTCCGAACTGCCGTTCTGCTACCCTCTGGATCTCGTCCCGCTCAGCGGCAATTACTTCGGCACTGAAGGGACCGTCTCCTCTCAGGCAAGGGCTCTGGGCTGGAGCTCCGATATCTGGGATCTCTCCAAGGATTATCCGACCCTGAAATAATCACCCAGATGATCCGTAAATTATCCGTCATCCTGATATCCGCCGTTGCCGTGCTGTCCTGCAGCGGCAAAGGCGGTCAGGGCACTGACGACAAAACGCCGGAGCCCTACATTACCAGCATTTCCACCGAGTATGGAGGCAAGGCAGTAGCCGGAAAACCCGTGACCCTGAACGGACTGAATTTCAGCCCCGTCCCCGCAGAGAATAAGGTGCTGTACGGAGTGGGACTGGACGCGGTGTCCCTTCCTGTGAGCGAGTCCTCCGAAGACCACCTCGTCTTCACGGCCCCGTCCCTGGATGTCCTCACGCTCAGGATCCGGGTGTCCGTGAGGGGGAAGGAATCGAACTTTGTCACCCTTGAATTCATCACCGCTCCCGAAGATCCGGAGGATCCATGGAGCGACACTCCGACCCTCCAGCTTCCGGGTGCCGTCACCAAACAGATCGTACCGGGAGTTGAATGGACCTCTTTCCATGGCAAATGGGAGGGGCAGGTGCGAAATATCAATATCGTACGGACCACCCTCAACGAACACAACAGCCTGGGCATCTACTACAACTATTCCACCGAGGGCCTGAAGAACCTGGACCAGAAATGTCTCTACCTCGATGCCGTCGCCGGAACCAACGGGCCCATGGCCTGCTGCCATTTCGTCCGGGTGGACGGTGTGGACAAGCGTGCGGCCAATCAGCAGGATCCCTGGATAGTCAACTGTGCAATCACAATCGACGACGGCGTACCGGATATCGTCAAGGTGGAAGACAACTACGGGGCCAAGCGGCTCACCAGCAAGAATGTAGGCTGTGCGGGACCGCTGCTTGTCTGGGAAGGCAAAGTCCAGGATTATCCCGCCTGGAACAATGAGGCCTTTTTGATAACGACCCATCCCCGTACCGCCATCGGCTTTTCCAAGGACCGGAAAACCGTCATTCAGGTAGCCGTGGACGGCCGCTGGACCAGCACCAATACTGAAAAGCGTGCCATCGGCATGTCGACCCCGATGCTTGGAAAGCTGATGATGGGCCTGGGCTGCTACAAGGCGATGAATTTCGACGGCGGCGGCGGAACGGCCATGTATGTATACGGCGAGGGCGACGGGGGAATCGTCAACCATCCCTGTGATAACAATGACTGGGACCATCCGCAGGCGAGCCTCCGCGCAACCGGCAATGCCGTATACATCAAGAGCGACTTGAAAGGCAAAACACAATAAAACCATCTTCATATGTCTGAAAAAACCTTACTTACCCAAAAAACGTATCTGCCTCCTCTCCTGAGGACAGTACGGCTCGTCCATGACCTGTCCATGATGGCATCATCCAAAACCATAGGCCTCGAAGATTTCGAGGAAGAAACCGTCATTTCGGACTAATACACTGATTCTAAATGCTTTTTGTATTATGAGAACACATCATCTCATCCTTTTCGCCCTGTCTATTACCCTGTTCTCCCTCTCCTGCAGCAAGGAAGCGGCGCAGAATGACACACCGGCGGCTTCGGACAGAATCGTGACCATCCAGGTCAGCATCCCTGAAATGACAAAAGTTAACGGCGCCTATGATGGATCCGTCCTGGCCCTGACCTGGGCCTCGGGCGACAAGATTACCATCTCCGACCACGCCAACTCCGCCGCTTCCGAGGAGTTTACCCTCGTTTCCGGTGAAGGAGGCAAGGAGGCCGTCTTCCAGGGCAAGGCACTCAGCGCCTCCTCCTACGACATTCTCTACAGCAATCTGCCCTCCGGCTTTGCCGCCCAGATTCAGAGCGCCGACAAGAATACCGACCACCTGGGCTATTCGCTCAGCCTCGTGGGTGTGGATTCCTATGATGAAGTTTCCTTCACCTCCGACTGGGCGGCGTCCAAAGGCGGAAGTCTCGTCTCCTCCGGCGCCCTCCACCTGAGCGCGACGCTTCCGGAAGGTGTTGCAGCCGTGGTCAGCGGGGTCAGCCTTGAAGCCTCGGAATCCATCTTCGCCGGAGCCAGGAACCTGAACGTCACGCTCGGCACCCCGGGCGACGGCGGCAGCGACGGTATCCTGGACATCTTCGCCACTCTTCCTGCCGGAGAGACCGCCATCCCTGCCGGCACCACGCTCCTGGTCAGTTTCGCTACGACCGATGAGGCCCACAGCGTCTACACCCGCTATTACAAGGTACCTTCGGCCATTTCCCTGAAGGAAGGGAAACTCAGCCTGATTTCGCTCGACTGCACGAATACCGCCACCCATGCCGGTTCTGCGTCCGACGACGGATCGGCCGCTCATCCCTACCTGATTGCGGACAAGTACCAGCTCCAGGCAATCAAAGACGCCGACTCGGAAAAATCCTTCAAACTTGTGAGGGACATCGACCTTGCGGGATTCTCATGGACCAGCCTCGATGGCAATGACGACAAGATCGTCTATCTCAACGGCGACGGAAAGACCGTCAGCGGACTGAAAGCACCGTTGTTCTCCTTCTTCAACGGGAAGGTGTCCGACCTGACCATTACTGATGCGGAAATCTCGTCCACAAAGAATTACTTCGGGGTCCTTTGCCGGACAATAGACAAGGGCACGGCTGAGATCACCGGCGTTTCCGTCCGGAACAGCACCGTTTCAACGTCAGCCGGCGCCGCGTTCGGAGGATTGATAGGAAGAGTAGATGTGGATTGTTCCGCATTGACGCTGACCGGCTGCTCTGCAACAGATATTACCGTAAATGGTTATGGGCATTATGCCGGCGGACTTATCGCCTACATCAATGTTCCCAACGTTACCATCCAGCGCTGCTGCAGCTCCGGTACGGTCACAACCGCTGCCGGCAGCGGCCGTCACGTGGGCGGACTGGTGGGCGGCATCAACACCGGCGGTGCCACCATCACGGACTCCTATTCCACCTGTACGATCCATGGTTATCAGTTTATCGGCGGCCTGGTGGGGAGCGTCTTGGGCAGTATCACGGTTGAGCGCTGCTATTCAGCCGGAGAAGTCAGCGCCACCAAGGGAAATGCCGGACTGGGCGGCCTCGTCGGGACCCTGCAGACCAAAAACGGGAGTATCCTCAAAAGCGCTGCCTGGAACAAAAAGGTTGCCCCTCCGTCCACCAAGATCGGCCTGGGCAATTACAGCTCAGGCGCCGTGGTGGGCGTCACCCATCCCAACTGCGTCCTGACGGACAATTACCGCAACCCTGACATGCAACTCACTGCCTACTGGGTTCCCAGCGCAAACTACGACCATCCCAATGTCAACGGGACAACAGCCCCGCTCGTGCGGATCGGAACCGACCTGGTTGAAGCCAATGCGGCTCCTGCAACCGAGACGTCCATTTCCGGCGACTACGGCCGCTGGGCCTACCACGGCAAGCACGTGGCAAGTGGTACCAAGCTCTCCACCCTTGCCTCCACCACCCTCGGCTGGAACTCATCTGTCTGGGACTTCAGCGGTGACACTCCCACCCTAAAGTAGCCCCTGAACCCTCCGGGGATAAACACTCCTTAAGTGCTTCCAACGTCCATGTTTTTTGGACGTTGGAAGCACTTTTCATATGTTCATCCCTCTTTTTTGTATCTTTGCAAAAATAAATCGGATTCTGCTATGGACCGGAGTACTCAAATCATACGCACAAGTATAATCGGGATAGTCGCAAATGTGCTGCTGGCAGCATTCAAGGCTGTGACAGGCATCATCGCCGGCAGCGTGGCCGTCGTCATGGATGCGGTGAACAACCTGAGCGACGCCCTCTCAAGCGTCATCACCATCATCGGTACCAAGCTGTCGCAGCGTCCGGCAGACCGCGAGCACCCTTTTGGCTTTGGACGCATCGAGTACTTCAGCGCAATCATCATCGCAGTAATCGTATTGTCGGCCGGCATAACCTCGCTTATCGAGTCGGTGAAGAAAATCATAGAACCCACGGAACCGAGTTATACCATTCCTGCACTCATCGTAATAATAGTGGCCATCGTGGTCAAGCTCCTGCTGGGATGGTATGTCAGGCAGAAAGGCAAACAGCTGAAGAGCGATGCCCTGACGGCTTCCGGGTCGGACGCCCTGTTCGATGCCGTCATCACTGCGGCTACCCTTGTTTCGGCCGGCATCATGCTGATCTGGGGCATTTCGCTGGACGGCATACTCGGTGCACTGATCTCCGCCGTGATCATCAAGGCAGGCATCGAGATGCTCTCAACTCCTGTAAATGAGCTGCTTGGGGCGCGGGTGTCGCCCGACCTCATCAAGGAAATCAAGAGGGAGATTATGGAAGTTGACGGCGTCAGGGGAGTGTTTGACATAATCCTGCACAACTACGGGCCCGACGTGATGATAGGCTCGTTGCATATCAGTGTCCTGGACTCTATGTCGGCGCACGAAATCCATGGCCTGACCCGCAGGCTCTCCACGCTGATGTTCGAGCGGCACGGAATCATCATGACGGTGGGAATCTATGCCGTTGCAACCGGAGAAAACCAGCGGGCCGACCTTCAGTCCAGGGTGACAAAGGCCCTGGCCACCCATAAGGAGATCGTCCAGGTCCATGGATTCTATTGTTCGGAGAAAGACCGCATGCTTTCCGTGGATGTGGTGCCCGACATCTCATGTCACGACGATGCCTTCCTTTCCATCCGGCTTACGGACGAGATACAGGCTTTGGTCCCCGATATGAAGGTGACCGTCGTAATCGACCACAATTACAGCGAGTAAATAGCGGGGGCGTAATACAATGGAACAATCTCGGGAAAAGGGGATATACAGGGTCACGCTTTGGGGCAGTTTCGGGAATCTTCTCCTGCTGGCTTTCAAGTTCGTGTGCGGAATAGTAGGCCACAGCCAGGCCATGATTGCCGATGCGGTGCATTCCCTGTCGGACTTTGTGACGGATATAGTCGTACTTGTCTTTGTGGGCATAAGTGCCCGGCCGGAGGACGAGAGCCACGATTACGGACACGGAAAGTTCGAGACGGTGGCAAGCCTGTTCATCGGAATGGCCCTGGCGGCCGCTGCCATCGGGATAGTCGTATCCGGGTCGGTAAAGTTCGCCGCATGGCTTGGAGGAGAGCAGCTGCCCGCTCCGGGAAAACTTGCATTGGTGGCGGCACTCTTTTCCATCGTGATCAAGGAGGTGATGTATCAGTATACTGCCGCAAAGGGGCGGAAGCTGGAATCATCGGCGCTCAAGGCCAATGCGTGGCACCACCGTTCCGACGCCCTTTCCTCCGTGGGAGCGGCCGTGGGAATCGGAGGCGCCATCCTGCTTGGAAACAGGTGGACCGTACTCGATCCCCTTGCCTCGATCGTGGTAGGGGCCATGCTGGTCAAGGTGGCCTGGGACCTGATCTGGCCTGGAATCTCGGAACTGACCGAAGGTTCTCTCCCGGAAGAAACTGAAAAAGAGATAGTTGAAATACTCCTTTCCGATCCGGCCTTATCCGAGCCCCACAATCTCAGGACCCGCCGCATCGGGAACAGGATAGCCATCGAGGTGCACATCCGGATGGATGGAGGGATGCCCCTGGAACAGGCTCATCTCAGGGCCACCATGGCTGAGGACAGGCTCCGGGAGCGCTTTGGCAAAAGCACCCATATCATCATCCACATGGAGCCGCACCGCCCGGTCAGGAATGCGGATTCTGCTCCCCGATAGCTTTCTGGAACATGTCCACAAGGGCGTCGATGGACTTGTGGATGTCGTATTCCGCGGCAAGGGCTGCGTAGCGGGGCGCCATCTGCATCCGCCTCTCAGGATGCTCTATCCACCAGTCGATCTTCCTTGCCAGTGCCTTAGGGTCCTTTGCCGGGAAGGTGCTGTGGTGGTCCAGTGCGAACTGGGACGTTGCGGAGTATTTCCCCCTGGCAATCAGGGGCACTACACCTTCCCTGAGCGACTCAAGGCATGACAGGCCCTCCACTTCTATATAGGCACAGTGCACAAAGAGGTCTGCCGTATGGGCAAGGTCCTTAAGTCCCTGTGAATCAAGGAATACGAATTCGGGAGGATAGCGGAGGGTGCCTTTCTCCACGAGTTCGGCCGCTTTCTTCCGGTAAGCCTCCTCTTCAGGCCCCTTCCCGGCAAATATCAGCCGCAGGTCCCTGGAATGACCGGAATATGACACGGCCTTCAAAAGCGTCATCTGGTCCTTCTCGTTGGAGAGGCGGCCTATGTTTACTATGCGGAAGGACTTGTCGTCCGGATCCCTCATGGCCGTGGAACGGACCGGGTCGGGAATGATTCCGTTAGAAATAAGGTGGAGGGTAGCCTTGAACCTGTGCCTCTTAAGCCGGTCAAGAACGTTCTGCGTGGGGCACTGTATGTGGGAGCAGTAGTTGAAAATAAGGTCCCTCCAAAGGTTGAGGGTAGCCCAGTTGATTGCTTTGGAATAATCCAATCCCACGGATGCATACATGTTCTCAGGATGCAGGTGATAGGTTCCGGTGATGGCTTTGCCTGTCTTCCTTGCATAAATGGCAGTCCTGGCCTCCAGGACCATGGGCTCTTCCAGATGCACGAGGTCGGCCCAGTCCACCGCTGCGCGGATAGTCTCCTTGTCGGTGGAGGCGAACTGATACCCCTGTGCTTCCACCAATCCGTTGACAAATGGCAGGTTGAGGTCATCGAGGGGATACTCCGGCTGTGGCCCCTCCGGGTCCTTGTTCCGGCCTGACAGGACGCGGACGTCCACTCCTGCTTCCTTTAAATAATGAACGGTCCTCCTTGCCGATGCGCACAGGCCGTTTCCCCTGAGGTAGAAATTGTTGATTACGAATAAAACTTTCATGTCTCTGCTTTCCCGTAAAAAAAAACGGACAAACTGCCCAAAACTGCAATTTGTCCGATCCTGCTCCCCAGCTAGGACTTGAACCTAGGACCCCCTGATTAACAGTCAGGTGCTCTAACCAACTGAGCTACTGAGGAATGTTTTCCGCTTTTCGTTCGCGGATTGCAAAGGTACAACCTTTTTCCGATAATGCAAATATTTTTTGCTGATTTTTTTCATTACCTTTGCAAACGCCAAAAGGGAAACAACATGGATATTGATCTTCTGTCGAAAATGGTAAAGGACCTCATCATGGACAACGATGAGGTTACGCTCCCTCTTCTGGGTACCTTCGTGGCCGAACTGGTCCCGGCGTCATTTGCCGACAGGGGATATACCATCAATCCTCCCTACCGGCGGCTTTTCTTTACCCAGCGGCTCGGAAATGACACCCTCCTTGTCGACCTGTATAGCGCCAACGCCTTGATTTCCAAGGAAAAGGCACTTCATGGCCTGGAAGATTTCATGACGGGCCTCAAGGAAGTCCTGCGTTCCAGGAAGACGGTTCCCATGCCGGGCCTGGGGCGGCTCAGGGCAACCAGGGAGAACAACTTCTTCTTCATCTCCGACGAAGACCTGGACATCTATCCGGAAGGGATAGGACTCGGACCGGTGTCGATGAAGACCCATGTGGAAACTCCGGAAGAGGTTTCCGCTGCCCTGCAGGGCCTGTCCGGAATCATTTCCGGAACCGTCGCTGAACCTTCCTCGGAGGAGGCCCCCGCGGAACCGTTGCCGGACGCGGTCCCGGATGTGCCTGAACCCAAAGCGGCACCGGATGTGCCTGAACCCGGGGTGGCCCCGGAACCTGTCACCGGACAGCCGGTCCCGGGGAAAAGTTTCTGGAGGACCTTCCTGGTGGCATTGTTCTCGCTGGCGGCCGCAGCGGTCCTTGCCCTTATCGTCTTCGTGGCGGCCGCAAGGCTGTTCCCGGACTGGGCCGATTCCGTCCTTTATACCCCCGAGGAACTCCAAATCCTCAAAACCCCTGTAAATCAATAGGAATGAATGAAGTAAAAAGAGAGGGAAACCTCTTTTACGAGGACCTCAGGATCCTTTGCTATTATACCGACTCCTCAAAATACCTCAAGCCTGCTTCCTTCATGGACATGGCCCAGGAAATAGCGATGTGGGCGGCTCAGGACCTTGGTTTCGGGTATGACGACCTTCAACAGACCCACACTGCCTGGGTTCTTTCACGGATGCATTTCCACTACATCAATCCTCCCCGCTGGAGGGACGAAGTACGCCTGAACACATGGCACAAGGGTTCCGACGGGCTCTTCTTCCTGAGGGATTTCCGCCTGGACGACGCATCCGGGAATACTGTAATCACCGGTACCAGTTCATGGCTGGTGATGGATGTGGAGAGCCGCCGCCTGGTAAGGGATCCCGAGATTGTCGCCAAGTTCGATTACGGTACGGCCGGCGCCGGCCATGCCATCGAAGAGCCTGCACCTAAAGTCTCCATGCCCAGGGAAGTGGAGCCGGAACTGATTGCAAGCCATACTGTTGCATATTCCGACGTGGACTTCCTCGGTCATTCCAACAATGCCAGGTACATGGTCTGGTCCATGGACTGCATACCCTATGCTGAAACATCAGGGCGCAGGGTGAGGGATGTGTATATCAATTTCAGCAAAGAAACCGTCGCCGGCGAATCGGTGGACCTTTTCCGTCATTGCAGCAGGGGCGACGACGGCACGGTATCATACATAATCGAGGGAAAGGTTGACGGAAAGACCGTTTTCACCGCCCGGATCGATTACTGACGGACATATGTACGAACTCTTCTATCCTCCATATCCGGCACCTGTGCTGCCTCGTCCCCAGGCAGGGACCCGGGCCGTTCCGCCGGCACCCGATGTGGAAATGTTCCCGATAATCGAGCCCAGCGGGCTGGTTGTGGGACAGGCGGCGCGGAGCTATTGCCATGGCGGGTCCAACCTGCTCCATCCGGTTGTGCATCTGCATATTGTGGACAGGGATTCGCGTCTTTTCGTCCAGCGCCGTTCCCTCTCCAAGGACCTATTCCCCGGATGGTGGGATACCGCCGTCGGAGGGCATGTTTCCTACGGTGAGGGCATTGAGGAGGCGCTTTTCAGAGAGGCGGAAGAAGAACTCGGGTTCACTTCGTTCAATCCGGTGTTCCTCGGAAACTATGTCTGGGAATCCTCCACTGAGCGTGAGATGGTATGCATGTTCGCGACGGTCGGGAACTTCCCGCTGGAGCCACATAACGACGAAGTCCCTGAAGGGAAGTACATTCCTATGCAGGAAATTGAAGATAATTTGGGGAAGTCGTTATTTACACCTAACTTTGAAGAGGAGTTCAGGAAGATACGGTCCTCCCTGGAAGCCCTTCTATGATAAAGGATATCGACAAATTCATCCTTGACCAGTTGTCCGTCTGGCCGGTTGCGGCCAGGAACTACCGCCTGCTCCGCAGCGTCCCGGTAAGACAGGTGGAGGTGGACGGGATCCTGGTCACGCTTCAGCATAATCCCCAGAGGATCGTTTCCACTGCGGCAAGGACCGACAAGGCCTCGGTAGGGGCCAGGCCCTGCTTCCTGTGTGAGTCTGGGCGCCCCCAGGAACAGACGTCCCTCAAGGCGGAGGGCCGGAAGGGGCGCCGGTACGACATCCTGGTGAACCGCTATCCCATTTTCCAGCGTCACCTGGTCATCAGCGCCGAGACCCATGGCGACCAGTCTATCTGGCACCGTTTTACCGACCTTCTGGACATGACGCGCCATCTGGAGGGCTATGTGATAATGTACAACGGTCCCCACTGCGGCGCCTCCGCTCCCGACCATCTGCATTTCCAGGCGTGCCCCAGGGGCTATCTTCCCCTGGAGAGGACGGTGGACAGGCTGCTTTCCTCCTCCGGGGGGGGCGCATCCGGTATGGAGCACGTCACCACGGTGAGGGATGCCTCGCTCTGGCATTTCCGGCGCTTCTCAAGGGGGATTTTCGTCCTTGAGGCCAGGACGGCAAAGTCCATGGCAAAACTCTTTTACCGCCTTCTGGACTGCATGAACACCCCGGAAGGCGAGTCCGAGCCGCGTTTCAACGTAATGGCCTGGTCCACCGGCGAAGTGTACCGTGCAATCGTCACAGCAAGGGCCGCGCACAGGCCGCACCATTTCTATTCCAGGGGGGAGGACCGTCTTACCATCAGCCCCGGTTGCACCGACATGGCCGGCTACATGGTACTTCCCTTCGAGGATGATTATCGCAGGATCAATCCTTCCATAATACGGGAAATCCTATCGGAAGTATCTGTAAACGAGGAAGATGAGAGGATGATACTATGGCGCCTCACCCGGACTCAGCCCAAGCTGGAAGTGGGCATAATGCTCTCTGACAGGATAACGTTCGAGGTGGTTTCCGACGGGGCCGGTCCCCAGATGGTGTCTTTCCGGGAAGGCAAGCTGGACTACAACGGGGCCCTATACGACGAACTCTATTTCGAGGCCGCCACCAGGTCGACCCTGTTCGCCGAGCCCTCGTTCATACTTCACGGGGTTAATATCGGAATCGACTTCCATTGGGAAAGGAAGCGCGACCTTGTTTTTGCAGGAACCCTCAAGTTCATTGTGGAAAACGGCAAAGTCCGGGCAATCAACGTTATAGGTGTGGAGGACTATCTTCTGAGCGTCATTTCTTCCGAGATGAAATCCACCTCCGACCTGGAATTCCTCAAGGCGCATGCCGTGATTTCCCGGTCGTGGGTAATGGCCCAGATAGAATCCCGCAAGGCAGGCAGGTGCGCCCCCGCGGGTCCATCCTTCAACAATGTACCGGAACTGGTCACGTATCTGGATTCGTCCTCCGGGCCAAAGGAAAAACCGGATGGGCTGGTAAGGGAATATGTCCGCTGGTTCGACCATGACGACCACAAGCTGTTCGACGTCTGTGCCGACGACCATTGCCAGCGCTATCAGGGGCTGACCATGGCGGTGGGGGAGAATGTCCGGAAGGCTGTGGACCTTACCTGGGGCGAGGTCCTGACCTATGGCGGAAAGATATGCGACGCCCGTTTCTCAAAATGCTGCGGAGGAAAGACCGAACTCTTTTCAACCTGCTGGGAAGATATCGACTATCCGTATCTTGCCGAGGTCGACGACCCGTGGTGCAATACTTCCGACAACTCAGTCCTCTCCAAGGTCCTTAACGATTACGACCTGGAGACCAGGGATTTCTACCGCTGGACGGTTGAATACGGGGTGGACGAACTGTCCGGAATCCTGAAGGAGCGTTCCGGGATGGATTTTGGGACGATACTGGACCTCGTTCCGCTGGAAAGGGGTGTGTCAGGGCGGATAAAGAAACTCAGGATAGTGGGGACGAAACTCACTATGGATATTGGCAAGGAGCTTATAATCAGGCGTTTCCTGTCGCGGTCACACCTTAAGAGCTCGGCCTTTGACATTGAATTCAAGGACCACCGTGTCATATTCCGCGGGTCTGGATGGGGACACGGGGTCGGACTCTGCCAGATAGGGGCTGCGAACATGGCCGCCCACGGGGCATCGTACAGGGAGATTCTCGGGCACTATTATCCGGGAGCTGGGATTTATGAAGGAAAGTAAGACAAAAACTCCATGGCTTTGGATCCCTACGCTTTATTTTGCGGAGGGGATTCCGTATTTTCTGGTCAACACCATATCGGTGATAATGTTCAAGAACCTGGGCATGAGCAACGGACGCATAGCCGCGCTCACCAGCCTGCTGTATCTGCCGTGGGTGATAAAGCCGTTCTGGAGCCCTTTCGTGGACATTATCGGCACCAAGAGAAGATGGATTCTGTGGATGCAGGGATTGATGTCGGCCGGTTTTGCCGCAATCGCACTCAGCGTTTCGCCAAACGGCTTCGGACTTACCCTGGCGCTGTTCTGGATCGCCGCCTTTGCCTCCGCAACCCACGACATCGCCGCCGACGGCTTCTACATGCTGGCCCTGGACTCCACCAGCCAGGCTTTTTTCGTGGGGATCAGGAGCACGTTCTACAGGCTCTCGTCGGTATTCGGACAGGGAGTCCTGGTGTTTGTGGCCGGGTTGCTGGAAAAACGGCTCGGCAACGTACCCATGGCATGGAGGATCACGCTGTCGGCATCGGCCGTACTGCTTTTTGCAATAACGCTGTACCATGTTTACGTAATGCCTCGCCCGTCGGACGATTCTCCCCGCGACGCCCGTACCGCCGGGGACATTTTCCGGGAGTTCGGCCGGACCTTCGCCACATTCTTCACAAAGCGGAATATATTCCTGGCGCTGCTGTTCATGCTTCTTTTCCGCCTGCCTGAAGCATTGAGCATCAAGATGTTGAGCCCGTTCATGCTGGACGGGGCCGCCCAGGGGGGACTTGCCCTTTCCACCGACCAGGTGGGAATTGCCTACGGCACCATCGGCATAATAGGACTTACAGTTGGAGGCATTCTCGGGGGCATGGCCGCTTCCAGGTGGGGACTCCGCCGGAGCCTCGTCCCAATGGCCTGCTGCGTTGCCGTCCCGTGCCTGGTATACGTATACTTGGCAGCAGCCCAGCCTTCCAGCCTATGGATAATATCGGGCTGCATCTTCCTGGACCAGTTTGGCTATGGGTTCGGATTCACCGCATACCTGCTCTACCTGATCTGGTTCTCCGAGGGCGAATTCAAGACCTCCCATTATTCCCTCTGCACCGCATTCATGGCCCTCAGCATGATGATTCCCGGTTTCTTCGCCGGATGGATCCAGGAGGCCATGGGCTATACCGGATTCTTCATCCTGGTCATGGCGTGCAGCGTCATTTCCGTAGGCATAACCGCGATTGCCGCAAAAAAGGTTGATTGATATGATAAAGAGAGCCGCAGTTTCCGCGTTGCTGCTGTCCGTCTGCATAGGAGCGGGCGCACAGCTGCTTTACCGTCCCGATGTCAAGCCAGGGATCGAGGTGCTTCGCGAGTCGCACTATTCCGTGCTTGAAGGCAAGAGGGTCGGCCTGGTCACCAATCCCAGCGGGGTCGACCGCAAGCTACGGTCCACCATCGACATCCTCTATTCCGCCCCCGAGGTCAACCTGGTGGCGCTTTTCGGACCAGAACATGGTGTCAGGGGAGATGTCTGGGCGGGCGGCAAGGTTTCCGACGGCAGGGACCCCGCAACCGGACTTCCGGTGCATTCGCTCTACGGCTCCACCCGTAAACCCACGCCCGAGATGCTCAAGGGCATAGACGTAATGGTCTACGATATCCAGGATGTGGGGGTAAGGTCCTATACGTTCATCAGCACCCTCGGCCTGGTCATGAGGGCCTGTGCGGAAAAGGGCATAGAAGTGGTGGTCCTGGACCGTCCCAATCCCCTCGGAGGCCTTAAGGTTGAAGGATGCGTGGTGGAACCTGGTTTCCATTCGTTCGTGAGCCAGTTCAGCATCCCTTATGTCTATGGCCTCACGGTCGGGGAACTGGCCAGACTTATCAATTCCGAGGGGCTCAACTGCGGCGAAAAGGGGAAGGACGCCCCCTTGGAATGCAAGCTCACCGTAATTCCGATGCAGGGCTGGCGGCGCTATATGCTCTACCGCGACACCCGTCTTCCCTGGGTGCTTCCTTCGCCCAACATCCCGTCGATGGATTCGGCAATCGCCTATCCGTGCGCCGGTATAGCCGGGGAATTCAACAATTACCTCAATATCGGGGTGGGGTATACCATCCCCTTCGAGACTTTTGCTGCGGAATGGATCGACGCCGACGCCCTCAAGGCCAGGCTCGACAGCTATGCCTTGCCCGGCACGGCTTTCCGCACGATTCACTACACACCCATAGCGGGTTCCATGCAGGGAAAACTCCTCCACGGGGTCCAATTCTTCTTTACAAATTACGAAAGGGCCAGCATCACACTCACTCAGTTTTACGTGATGCAGGCGGTCAGGGAGCTGTATCCGGACAAGGATCCATTCGCCCAAACTTCCAGGAATTCCATGTTCGATAAGGTTTGTGGTACGGATTATGTAAGAACAGCATTTCAAAGGCGCATGAAAGTGGAAGACATGGTCGATTATTGGAACAAGGACGTCTATGCTTTCAGGACACTTTCCAGAAAGTACCTTTTGTATAAGTAACTTTTAAATCTTAAAGTCATGAGAAGGATATTTCAGATTGCAGCGGTTGCCCTCACAGCAGTGACAATGACCGCATTCCCCGTGGACATGGGTGCACAGAGACGTTCCGGAAGTTCTTCTTCCTCAAATAGATCAACCTCTGTTTCTTCAAGCAGGTCTTCCGGAAGCTCATCTTCTTCAAGCCGGTCCTCCGGTACGGCAGTACGTTCGGGCGGCAGTTCGTCGACCAGGAGTTCTTCCTCTTCATCGGCTGTCCGTTCTGGCGGCAGCTCTTCGCAGAGCGTCCGCAACGGCGGCGGCACGTCGACCAGGAGTTCTTCCTCTTCATCGGCGGTCCGTTCCAACGGCAGCTCTTCGCAGAGCGTCCGCAACGGCAGCGGCACCGCGGTCAGGAGCTCTTCCTCCGCTTCGTCCGTACGTTCATCCAGCCCTTCTTCCGGCAGCGTACGCTCCTCGCAGAGCACCCGCAGCGGAAGCTCCAGGGTTGCTACCTCACACTCCGCGGCCAGGAACAATTCGGTAAACGTGGTAAGCTCGCGTGACGGCTCGGTCCGTTCCAACAGCAACGTTTCCCGCACCGGTCTCGGCAGCGTGAACGCGGCCAATTCCCCTTCCAGGAACACTCCACGCGAGACTTACCGCGACCGTGGCGGCAATTACCGCTACAGCGACGGCGACTTCCGCATGGACGACCATGGCAACCTGGGCAGGGTACATCCCCGCGACCGTGGCTTCCTGAGCTACGACCGTCCCGGATACTTCTACGGTGACCATCCCCACTACTACGGCTACAGGGTCAACTACCTGCCGCCCCGGTACAGGAGGATCCACCACTGGGGGATTGACTACTATCTCTACGACGGTATCTACTACCGGCTCCATGGGGGAGTGTACTTCGTGTGCCGTCCTCCTTTCGGAACCCTCGTAGACAGAATGGTCGATGCGATACTCTTCAATTCCGTGAGATTTGCTTACTACAGCAATGTCTACCGGACCTACAATACCGTATTCGACAACTACAACACCATTGCGGAGCAGAACCGCATCATAGCGCAGAACAACGCGACCATAGCCGCACAGAATTCATCCTATGCGATGAACGGCAACCGCGCCCTTTCCGCCTATGAACTGGCCAACAGGCTCGGACTCGTGCAGAGCTTTGCTTATGCATCGTCCCAGTACTATTACCAGGACGGCGTGTTCTACACGATGACAAACGGCCAGTATCAGGTAATCATCCCTCCTGCAGGAGCCCTGGTTACCTCCCTGCCGGACGACTACGAGACCATCGTTATGGATGGCGTAGAGTACTACAGGGTTGACAATACGGTCTACCGTACGACCCTCGTGGACGGAGAGCCTTATCTCGAGGTCCTGGGCCAGATGTACGGCAACACCGCCTCCCGTTACGGCTACGTCAATTAGATTTTCACACTCTTGCGAAGCAGGGCCTTGCGGCCCTGTTTTTTTTGGTTATCTTTGCATATAATGATAGGTTTGTTTGATTCGGGTGTGGGCGGGATGTCCGTTTTCAGGGAGGTCGCAAGGCTTCTTCCCCAACATGGATACGTCTATTATTCCGATAATGCCAACTGTCCGTATGGCGACAAGTCCCCTGATTTCATTGCCGGCCGGGCCCGGGAAATAACGTCGCTCCTGCTTTCAAAGGGATGCAAGGCCATAGTCGTGGCCTGCAATACGGCAACCGCCGCCGCCATAAAGCAGTTGAGGCAGGAGTTCCACGGAGTCCCGTTCGTGGGGATGGAACCGGCCCTCAAGCCGGCGGCCGCATCCACCCGGAGCGGAGTGGTCGGGGTCCTGGCAACTGCTGCCACACTCCGTTCGGAGAAGTACCTCGACGGCAAGCGGAAGTACGGCACCGGAGTCAGGATCCTGGAAAGGGTGGGCCGTGGTTTTGTGGAACTGGTTGAGAGCGGCGAACTTACGGGCCAGGATGCCGAGTCTGTAGTCAGCGCCTCCGTAGCCCCTCTGGTCGAGGGAGGAGCGGATACCATAGTGCTTGGATGTACCCACTACCCCTTCCTGATGGACCTTATCAGGAAGGTCGCCGGTCCGGGCGTGGAAGTGCTGGATCCGGCGCCTTCTGCCGCGCGTCACCTGATATACCTCATGGTACAGCACGGGCTCCTTGATGAAAGGTCGGCGACCCAGGCCCTCTCCAGGATAGGGACCGGCGCCCAGGTGCCCCGTAACCCCAAAGTCGAACTTCTGTCATCGGGCGACCCGGCGGCACTGATGAGGTTCTTCTCCCTTGTAACCGAGCACGCATGAAAAGGATATCGCTTGTAATACTATTCATTTTCAGTTGTTTCTTCTCGTCGGCGCAGTCTAAGGGAAAGTGCTCCATACTGGTCGACAAGGGAAGCTTCACCCTGTTCCTGCTATCGGAAAAGGGTGATTCCCTGATGCGGTTTCCGGTGGCGATAGGGGAGAATCCCGGCCAGAAGACAAAGCAGGGTGACTGCAAGACCCCTGAAGGGGTATTCACCGTTACCTGGGTGCAGAATACAAAGGGAATCAAGTACGACTACCACGACGGAAACGGAAAGGTGGATGCTTACGGCCCTTTCTTCATCCATTTCAATACCCCGGTATCCAAGACCATCGGCATTCACGGAACATGCAAGGAACGGGTCGACAGGATTGGCACCAGGGACAGCAAGGGCTGCATAAGGCTGCTTAACGAAGACCTGCTGAAGCTGCTTCCATACGTTTACAAAGGAATGAAAATCAAGATAATACCCGGTCCGGAAGATATCCTTGCAGACAAGGGAAAATAGAAAGTGATGATAACTGAACAGCAGATAAAGGCGCTTCACCAGCGGCTGGAGGTTTTGAGGGGCTGCCTCGACATAGACTCAAAGAGGAAGGATGCGGCGGAGAGGGAACTGCAGTCGCAGTCCCCTTCGTTCTGGAACGATCCCAAGGCTGCGGAAGCTTTCCTCAAGAAGCTTTCGGCGCTGAAGGCTTGGGTTTCAGGCTATGACAAGGCCGTGACAAAGGCCGACGACGTGGACGTCCTGTATGAATTCGCAAAGGAAAGCGTTTCCTCACAGGATGATGAAAATGCTGTGGAAACGCCTGAGACAAAGGAACTTGATGCTGCTTTTGCCGAGGCCTCGGCAGAGGTTGACGAACTGGAACTGAAGAATATGCTCGGCGGCGAGGGTGACAACCTTGGCGCCATCCTTACCATAAATTCCGGGGCCGGCGGCACCGAGGCCAACGACTGGTCGGCCATGCTCATGAGGATGTACCTCCGATGGGGGGAGCGCAACGGCTTCAAGATGACCGTCACCGACCTGCTGGAAGGGGAGGAGGCCGGTATCAAGTCGGTCACCATCGAGGTGGAGGGCGACTATGCCTTCGGCTACCTCAAGGCCGAGAACGGAGTGCACCGCCTGGTGAGGATTTCCCCGTTCAACGCCCAGGGGAAGCGTCAGACCACGTTCTCGTCGGTCTTTGTTTATCCCCTGGTGGACGATACCATCAACATAGAGATCAATCCCGGCGACCTCGAGTGGGATACCTTCCGTTCAGGAGGCCATGGCGGCCAGAACGTGAACAAGGTGGAAACCGGCGTGAGGGTAAGGCACATCCCTTCCGGAATCATGGTGGAGAACACCGAGACCCGCTCACAGCAGGACAACCGCCAGAACGCCCTCCGCATCCTCAAGTCGCGCCTGTACGACATTGAGCTCAAGAAGCGTCAGGAGAAGCAGGCCGAACTGGAGGGACAGAAGAAAAAGATTGAATGGGGCTCGCAGATAAGGAATTATGTCCTGCATCCCTATAAGCTCGTAAAGGATTTAAGGACAGGTTATTCCACAGCCGACACGCAGGGCGTCCTGGACGGTGACATCAACGAATTCATGCGCACATTCCTTATGGGCAAGGGCGCCGCGGTAACCGATATTGACGTCGAATAAAAGTTCTGGGTACAATGATTGATATGAAAAAAGTAATATGTGCATTGGCGTCCGCAGCACTGCTTTTTGCCTGCACGCCGGAGAAGAATGGCAATTCAAAGGAAGATAATATTCCTGATGGCAAAGAGGTGGCCACTGCCGTAACTGTGGGATCGGAGCAGGTTACCGCTACCGGTGCCGTGTTGAAAGGGAAGG
Source organism: Bacteroidales bacterium (assembly GCA_017437755.1). Taxonomy (GTDB): domain Bacteria; phylum Bacteroidota; class Bacteroidia; order Bacteroidales; family UBA932; genus Cryptobacteroides. The sequence goes on along the minus strand of JAFRXI010000071.1, from coordinate 139,177 downwards.
CCATCATGGGGACTGCCGGTCCTGAAGACCTTAAAGTCGGTTTCCAATACTCCAAATCTTCGGGTATATCCTCCCAGAATTCCATATCCATAGATGCTGCAGAGGTTGATGCCGATTATAATTACTCATCCTCTGTTTCCGGTCTTGATCCTGAGACCAAATACTATTTCCGCAGTTTTGTCCGCCAGGACGACCGGGAAACCTATGGCGAAACCAAAGAGTTTACCACCAGTGCCATTCCTGTCGTGAATGTGGAAAGCATTACCCTTGACAAGGCATCGCTGTCGCTGGTAATCGGCACAGAGGCAACTCTTTCTGTTACGGGAATACTTCCGGATAACGCCACGGACAAGACCTTTGCATGGTCGTCTTCCGATGATGCGGTCGCGGCTGTGGACAACAACGGCAAGGTTACGGCAAAGGCAAAAGGCAATGCGACTGTCAAGGCCACGGCAAATGACGGCAGTGGAGTATCCGCTTCATGTCTGGTGGTTGTTTTTGAAGAAAAAGTCGATATGGGTATCAGGACAGCCGGTGGTAAGACGTTGTATTGGTCCACCCGGAATATCTGCGAAAGCGGATTTGTGAATTCTCCCGAGAACCCAGGTGATTATTACGCCTGGGGTGAAACGGAGGCGAAGACCAAATACAATGAAAACACGTATAAGTACGGAAACAGGTTTTCAGGTCCGTATACCAAGTATAATGCGACGGATGGAAAAACCACATTGGAAACCGGTCCGAACGGCGACGATGTGGCTTCTAAGAAACTCGGTGGCAAATGGCGTATCCCCACAGATGAAGAATGGACTGAACTCAGGACAAAGTGCACCTGGACTTGGACCGACAGTTATAATGGAACAGGAATCAAAGGAAGAATCGTTACGGCCCCTGATGGCAACAGCATCTTCCTTCCCGCAGCCGGTTACTTTTCATCGGCCGAACTCTTCGATCTCGGCGTAAAAGGCAACTATTGGTCTTCGACTATCAGTACGGATTACCAGTTACACTCACGGAGTCTCTTTTTTGGCTCAGGCAATAATGATGTATACAGGTATTCCATCTTCCGTGACTACGGGCTTTCTGTCCGTCCGGTCACAGAATAGATGATTGTGAGTCGCCCTCCCAGGAAGAATAACCAGGAACTGATGTCAGAGGACAAAGACTTTAATTACAGTTTACTTCCACTTCATATATCATTGATATGAAACGAGTATTGTGTGCAATCGCCTCCATTGTGTTGCTTTTTGCCTGCACGCCGGAGAACCAGGACGGTAAACCCGTCGGGGACAAATACGGCGTGGACGGCGTGACGCCGCTTCCCGAAGCCGTGGATATCGGAATGGTTGTGGATGGAAAGATAATCAAGTGGGCATCGTTCAACCTTGGAGCCGGCAGGGAAAATGAGTACGGTGGCTATTACGCCTGGGGTGAGACCTCTGCAAAGCAGGACTACTCCTGGGCTACGTACGCACATGCCAACGGACAATTCAATAAGCTCACGGATTATTGCCCGAAGGAGCAGACCGGTTATTGGGATTCGACGGTAAAGCCCCGGGGACCGGACGGGGAGACTACTCTTCTTCCCTCCGATGATGTGGCGCAAGTTAAGCTGGGAGGCAAATGGCGGATGCCTACGGTGGACGAACTGAAAGCCCTGTTGGAACTCAAAACAAATAAAAACTACACCTGGGAGGATTGGGCCCTTGTCAAGGACGCCAGGGGTAATGTTGTCCGTGGCCTCCGGATTACGCGCATTTCCACAAGGGCTTCGTTATTCTTTCCTGCCGCAGGCTACTGTGAAGGAACGGATTTGGGCAAAGCTGCCGGTGCCTGGGGTTACTACTGGTCATCCTCCCTCAGCAGCCCTGGTCCGGGCAGCGCCTTCTACATGTTCTTGGGTTCTGAGAATTCCGGCATGGCCACTCTCAATCGGTCCAACGGCTTCACGGTGCGTCCAGTTACTGAATAACCATCTCATTCCAAGGGGTTTCGCCGTATGAAACAAGTACTGCATAAATAATTTAGCGATAATGAAAGAATTCAAGTATGCGCCGATGTTCCAGCTCGGCGAGGACAAGACAGAGTATTACAAGATTCCCGGTTCTGAGAAGCTTGTGAAGACTTCAAAGTTCGGAGGACATTGCGGATGCGGTGGAAAGACCATCCTGGAGGTTTCGCCCGAGGCGCTGACGCTGGTGGCGCAGCAGTCCTTCCACGACTGCCAGTTCATGCTCAGGCGTGCGCACAATGAGCAGGTGGCGGCGATACTCAGCGACCCCGAGGCCTCGGAGAATGACAAATATGTCGCGCTGCAGTTCCTGCGCAACGCGGAAACGGCGGCCAAGGGCGTTCTTCCGTTCTGTCAGGACACCGGCACGGCGATTATTCACGGCGAGAAAGGCCAGCGCGTGTGGACTGATTTCGAGGATGAAGAGGCCCTCAGCCTCGGCGTGTTCAAGACTTATACGGAGGAGAATCTCCGCTACAGCCAGAATGCTCCGCTCGACATGTACAATGAGGTCAATACCAAGTGTAACCTGCCCGCACAGATCGACATCGAGGCTGTGCAGGGCAGCGAATACCGCTTTGTGATGGTCGCCAAGGGCGGTGGCAGTGCCAACAAGACCTATTTCTATCCCATGACCAAGGCTACCATCCAGAACGAAGGGACCCTCCTGCCGTTCCTGGTAGAGAAGATGAAGAGCCTGGGTACGGCAGCCTGCCCGCCTTACCACATCGCTTTCGTGATAGGCGGCACAAGTGCCGAGAAAAATCTCCTGACGGTAAAACTCGCCAGCATCAAGTATTACGACGGCCTGCCGACCAGCGGAGATGAGACCGGCCGTGCATTCCGCGATGTGGACCTTGAGCAGAAACTCCTCAAGGAGGCTGCCAGGATCGGGCTCGGAGCCCAGTTCGGAGGCAAATACCTCGCGCACGACATCCGCGTGGTCCGTTTGCCGCGCCATGGAGCCAGTTGCCCCATCGGTATGGGCGTGAGCTGCTCGGCCGACCGCAATATCAAGAGTAAGATCAATGCCGACGGCGTGTGGATCGAGAAGATGGACGCCAATCCGTCGGAACTCATCCCCGAGGAGTATCGCCGTCCGGGCGAAGGCCCCAAGGGCGTCCAGATCGATCTGGACAAGGGCATTGATGCCGTCCGGGCGGAACTGTCCAAGTATCCCGTGAGCACGCGTGTCAACCTCAAGGGCACCATTATCGTGGCCCGTGACATCGCCCATGCCAAGTTGAAGGCAAGGCTCGATGCCGGCGAAGGCCTCCCGCAGTATTTCAAGGACCACCCGGTGCTTTATGCCGGTCCGGCAAAGACGCCGGAAGGATATCCCTGCGGCTCGATGGGCCCCACCACGGCCAACCGGATGGATCCGTATGTGGATGAATTCCAGGCGCAGGGCGCTTCGCTCGTGATGATTGCAAAAGGCAACCGCACGCAGCAGGTGACGGATGCCTGCCGCAAGCACGGCGGATTTTACCTGGGCACGATAGGCGGCGTGGCTGCCATCCTTGCACAGAGCAGCATCAAGTCCATCGAATGCGTTGAGTACCCCGAGCTCGGAATGGAGGCCATCTGGAAGATCCGTGTGGAGGATTTCCCCGCATTCATCCTTGTGGATGACAAGGGCAACGACTTTTTCAAGACCATCGGGCTTTAGCATGGAGAACCATAACAGGGAGCTTTCCGTCAGCATGAGGGAGTGCCTGGGAAAAATCCGCCATGTAGCCCTGGATATGGACGGGACCATCTATCTGGGTAACAATTTGTTCCCGTTCACTCCGGGTTTCCTTGCAACGCTCCGCTCCCTTGGCATAGGTTATTCCTTCTTGACCAACAATCCCACCCGCAGTGTGGCGGATTACATCGCCAAGCTTGCCGGAATGGGAATCCAGGCCACTGAGGACAATATGTATACCACCTCGCTGGCGGCCATTGATTATATCAAAAAGGAGCATCCCGTGGCTAAGAGGCTGTTCATGCTTGGTACGCCGAGCATGGTGTCCCAGTTTGAGAAGGCCGGCTTCGAGGCCTGCGGGGACGACCCCGACGACGTCCCCGACGTCCTTGTGGTGGCGTTTGATACAACCCTCGTTTATCCGAGGCTCTGCCGGGCCGCCTGGTGGGCGTCGCAGGGAATTCCGTACGTGGCCACCAATCCCGACCGGGTATGCCCCACAGACAAGCCGACGGTGCTCGTGGACTGCGGATCGCTCCAGAAATGCATAGAGCATGCTACCGGCAGGCGTCCCGACATTGTCTTGGGCAAACCCGACCCGACGATGCTGTTCGGTATCCTCGACAGGCATGGCCTGAAGCCCGGCCAGATGGCCATGGTGGGGGACAGGATCTATACCGATACAGCCATGGCGCATAATGCCGGAGCTCTGGGAGTGCTTGTGCTTTCAGGTGAGACAACCCTTGAAACGGCAGAGGAAGTGGCACGTAATGCCGCTTCCTCCGCTTCGCCTGAGCTCTATCCTCCGGATCTTATCGTAAGGGATGTACGGGAGTTGGGAGAACTCCTCTCGGCCTCTAGGGCCTGAGGTATTTCTTGAAGAATTCCCAGACCTTGTCGCAGGTGTCCAGGTCGGCAAGGCCCCAGTTGTGCTTTCCGCCGTCGATCTTGTAAAGCCAGACTTCCGTGTCCGGTCCGCCTTCCCATGCAGGGTCGCCGCCGATGTGGCGGTATAGCGTCACCTTGTTGGAATCCGCGGACTTGAGCGGCAGTTCAACGGTTTCCACCTGGCTGCACCGGTTCATTGACGACATCATGGCTATGGCCGACGGAACGGAGATGTAATTGCCGTATTTGCCTGTTCCCGAGAGGTCACCTTCCCACATCGAGGTCTTGTCGGCGGTGCCGTGGACTTCCATGAAAGGCACCTGTCCGCGGGGTTTCTCGCCTTTGTACATCTCGTGCATTATGAGTCCGGCAATCGAGGCGATGGCCGAGAAGGTCGCCGGTTTACGGTATGCGATGGTGTAGCACATCTCGCCTCCGTTGGACATTCCGGTGAGGAACATGTTCCTTGTGTTGAGGTGCCGGCTCTCGGCTATGTATTGGGCAAGGGTGCATACGTAGGATGCGTCGTCCCTCTTGAGGTCCCTTTGCATGGGATAGCCCACGTTCCAGCAATTCTTACCGGTATTGTCCGGAAGACCCTGCGGAATGCATACCGCAAACCCCTCGCGCTCAGCTGTTTCCAGCATTACAGGGCAATATCCGTCGGCGTTTCCGCCATAGCCGTGGAGCATCATCACCAGGGGCTTCGCGGGGTTGAGTACCTCCGGAATGTAAAGATAGTAGAACCTCTGGCTGCCATTGTAATAGAGACTGTCCTTCTCAGCCACCGGGCGTGCCTGGGACAAGCTGCAAATGGATAGCAGCAGAACTGCTGCGGCGATGATCCTTTTCATGATTATAATAGTTCTATTCCGGCCTTGCGGCAGGTGGCCCGCATTTGGTCGGGCCAGATTGATGATTGTATCTCACCTATATGGGCTTTCCTCAGAAGGAACATGCAAAGCCTTGACTGGCCGATTCCGCCTCCAATCGTAAGGGGAAGCTCTCCGGAGAGAAGCCTCTTGTGGAAGTACAGGCGTTCCTTCCACTCCTCGCCGCGGGCTTTGAGCTGGTAATCAAGGGATTGGGGATCAACCCTTATTCCCATGCTGGAAATCTCGAAAGCCGATTCCAGGAGGGGATTCCAGAGGAGGATGTCGCCGTTTAGCCCGGGAAGGCCGTTCTCGTCCGGCGTGCTCCAGTCGTCGTAGTCGGCGGCGCGGGAATCGTGGACGGAACCGTCTCCCAGGGGACATCCTATACCGATGATGAATACTGCCCCGTATTTTCTTGTAATGGCGTTTTCCCTATCCTTGGGGGTAAGACCGGGGTAGAGGCGGCGGAGCTCCTCGGCATGGATGAAGAATATCTCTTCAGGAAGTGCGGGAACGAGCTGCGGAAACTCCACGTAGAGCTTGTTCTCAGTGACTTTCACGGCCTCGTAGATGCGGCGTACAATCTTTTTCAGGAATGCGAGGCTGCGGTCCTCCCGGCGAATCACCCTCTCCCAGTCCCACTGGTCAACGTAAACGGAATGGAGATTATCCAGTTCCTCGTCGGGACGTAGAGCGTTCATGTCAGTATATATGCCGCGGCCGGGCTCGACCTGTAACTCCGCGAGTTTCAGCCGTTTCCACTTGGCCAGGGAGTGGACTACCTCGGCGGAGGAGTCGCCCAGCGACTTGACCGGGAAGCGGACCGGACGTTCTGTACCGCTCAGGTCGTCGTTGATGCCGGTGCCGGAAAGGACGAACATCGGGGCGGTGACCCTGAGCAGTGCAAGCTGGGCGGACAGGTTCACCTGGAACATGTCCTTAACGGTTTTGATGGCCTTCTCGGTCTGTTCAACGGAACCCAGGAGGTTCCGGTAATCATTTGGAATAAGCAGGGACATAGTTCTCAATATTGCCGCTAATATACAAAAAATAACCTGTTCCGCATTGGAACAGGTTATTTTCATTGATTCAGGTGACCTTACTTGTTGTTGACAAGTGCGGGTTTATCGCCGCTGAGGTCCCAGACAGAGGTGCTCCAGCCTATCTCCTGCGCAATCTGTGAGATGGTCTTGCCGGCAGCATAAGGCTTTCCGTTGTAAGGACGCCAGTAATAGCGGGGATGTTTCTTGGTCTCATCACCGTCGGGTCCCTGCACTATAATATTGGTGCCCTGACCGTCATATGGCCATACGAGTGGACTGGACGGAGATGAATCTTCCTGATCGAAGAGGGCGTTGAGGTCCACTCCGGATTCCTGCTCGGCATTGCTCTGGGCAAAGAAGGTCATTGCAGGATTGCGGTAGTTCTTGCTGAGGGTGTTGGGAGCTGATGAGAACCCGATCAGTGCACCGCTGCTGTAATGGTTGCTTGTAAGGTCCCCTCCTTCTTTGCAGGTGTTGATGGAGGCTCCGGCATAGATGCAACCGGTTACGGAACTGCTGACATCAAGGGAATAGTCGGAAGTGGCGCCGCCACGGCCGCAGACGCGCCCGGCGATTCCGCCGGCACCGAAACCAGTCACTATGGTGGCGTCGTTCCAGCAGTTCTTGATGGTGGAATTTGCGGGAGCGTCACCTACGATTCCTCCAATGGCGTATCCGCCGGCTGAAGTTTCAGTAATGGTTCCGGAGTACCAGCAGTCCTCGATAAGCATAGGGAAGAAGGTGGAAGCACGGCCGACGATTCCGCCCACGGAGCTGTTTCCGGCAGTGATGTCCATAGTGCTCCAGCACTCCTTTGCTGTCGTTACGCCCCCTTCTGGAGCAGCGGCAACGGCATTGCTCTGGCCCATGATGCCGCCGACGATCTGTCCGGAAGAATTGATCTTGCCGGTAGTATGGCAGCGGAGGCATACTACATGCCAGTTGGAGTGGGGGACAATACCGCCCACGAAGTTGCCGGCTGTTATGGTTCCGTCATAAGAGCAGTCGGTGAACTTGCCGTCACCGCAGTATCCGAGGATACCTCCGACCACAGTGCTCTTGGGAGCCTCAATATCCATGGTGGAATGGCAGTCTGTGAAGCTTGCAAAGCTGCTGGCATGACTGCCGCCGCAAATGCCTCCAACTGCATTTCCGGAGCCTACTATAAGTTTTCCGGAAGACTTACAGCCTGAAACATCGGGGTAAGTGATACTGTAATCTGCATTTCCTGTTGCCATCATACCCAGGAGACCACCAGTATACTTATAGTCGGTAAGGGAAGTGGATGTCCTTTCAACAGTGCCGTCGAAGGAGCAATCTTTCATGGTGAAAACATTCTTTTCGGCATTGCCTATGAGACCTCCAACCCTTCCGGCTCCGTCGGAAATGACCTTTCCTTCAAAGGTACAGTTCGTTATGGTTGCTCCGTTGGCGCTGCCGCCGATTCCACCGGTGTGACCTCCGAGAGGATGGTGGACTGTGCAGTTGATGGCATGGACATCGTTAACCTCACCGGTGAAAGAGGCATTGGAAATACCAATCCAACCACCGACCAGTCCGATAGGAGTGTTGGCTGTACCGTTGTATGTTACCGAGCAGTCCTTGAAGACGGTGTTCTTGATGGAACCGTTGAAGACACCGAAGAGAGAGTAGTAATTATTGGCGCCTTCCATATGGAAGTTGCTGATAGTCTTATGATTGCCGTCGAAGTGCACCCTTCTGGTGAAACCGTTGTCAAAGTTGACAGGCTCCCAGGTGGTAACGGTTGACATGTCTATGTTGTTGACAACCTTGAACCAGGTCTCGGATGCAAGCGGAGCCTTGGCCTTCATTCCCACCATGTCTTCGGGGGTGCGGATGAGGTAGGGATCGTCTTCGGTACCGCTTCCGGTGCCCTCGGGAACAACCTCAAAGGTATAGGCGGGAGTGGCGTTGGCCTGTCCGGCAACGAGTTGGTCGGCCGAGGGTTTCATCTGTTCCATTGAGTTGCCCTGGTCGTCGGTGATCACGAAGGTAAATCCCTTGGCGTAGTTTCCCGGAGGAATGGCCACGTAGACGACGGGATCCACTGCGTTGACGGTAGCGGTAACGGAAAGGTCATCCTCCGAGCAGTTTTCCTGAGGGGTGAGGACGCCGGTGGGGATGTCAAACCCAAAGGCGCCGCTGAGCTGTTCGCCCGCTCCTCCGGTGACCTTTACAGATGCAATCTTTGCTCCGCCGGTGATGGGAATCTTGAGGAAAGCCATCGCATGGGAGAAGGTAAGCTCGTCACCGTCAGTTACATAGGAATAGAGAAGGTCCGCTCCCGTACCGAAGTTTCCGTTGGCGTTTTCCTGGATTGCAGGAAGGTTTACGGAAGTTTCGGTGTCATAGGATGAGGAGGGATAGACGGCCTTGAAGGGGGCTGTAAGCTCGCCATCGAAGGTGAAGTTCGCGGTTGCGCCGCCGTCGGTAAGTTCGGCTGATTCCACTCCGTTGACAACGATCTTGTCCGCGGCGCTCCAGTTGACGCTCTGGTCGGACTGGAGGTCGGTCTTTGTGGCCGCTATGTTGGCCTTAAGAACAGTTACTTTGCCGCCGGGTACTTCCGGCTCATTGGTGTTGCATCCGCCAAGGACGGACAACATGGCAGCTGCCGCTGCAAAGATGAAATACTTCTTCATGATTCTTCCCTCCATCAATACCAGGTGTCGTCGATCTCTTCCAGCGGATCGATCATCGCCTTGTTGCTCTTGAGGAAGGATTCCTCAAGCCTAAGCGCCGCGTACCTGGTATGCGGACACTCATAAGATTTTTTATTGGTTACCATTTCAGTATAAAAATGAATGATTGGCTAAAGTTACAAATAATTTTTCATTTTCTTGCTTTTTGTAGTATTTTTGGATAATTCAAACCTTGAGCAATGAAAAAGATAGTTATCCTTGTGTCCGCCGCAATCATGATGTCTTCATGCGGCATGTTGTCAAACCTTGATTCGGGTCGCCTCATGGAGAGCGGACTTGGAGCCCTCCAGGCCCTGACGCTTACTGATGAACAGGTGGATGAGTATGTGCATCAGTATATCACGCAGCTTGATGCCCAGAGCGTGGTGCTTCCGGAATCCAACTCCTATACAAAGCGGCTCCGCCGGCTTACCCAGAACCTCGACGGCGTTAACGAGCGGCCGCTCAACTTCAAGGTATACAAGGAGGACGAGGTCAACGCATTCGCCTGCGCCGACGGCAGCGTGAGGGTTTACACCGGGATCATGGACATTATGACTGATAACGAGCTGCTGGGAGTGATCGGCCATGAGATGGGGCATGTGGCCCTTCATCATACCCGCAAGCAGATGCAGCGTTCGATGATTACATCCTCCGCCCTCGGCGCCCTGGCTTCCACCGGCGGCACCATTGCGTCCCTTACTGATTCACAGCTGGGAGCCCTTGGCGAGATGATAATGAACGCAAAGTATTCCCGTGACCAGGAAACCGAGGCCGATGACTACGGCTACAACTATCTTTGCAAGGCCGGGAAGAACCCCTGGTCCATGGTGATGTCGTTCGAGAAGCTGCAGAATCTTTCCAGCGGCGGCAAAAGCAGCCCGGTGACCAACCTGTTCTCCTCGCATCCGGATACAGGCTCGCGTATCAAGCACATCACTGAGCGCTGTGTGACGGACGGTTACAAGCGTCCCGCCAAGTAGGGCTGTTACTTCCGGCGCACCGCCGCCACATAGATGAGCAGGACGATGTTCATCATGAGCGAATAGAGAATGGCCGGAATGGCCATTTCTTCGTTTGCGAAGATAGTGAACTAACCGGAATTTGATTATATTCGCACTTGGTATGGCAGACAATTATCTGGAAAAACGGCAGGAAGAACTTGCCGGAGCCCGAAAAAAGACAGTACGGCGCGGCGGTCCCTCCCTGGATACGCTGCTCCATCGCAACCGCAGCTACCGCGGCTATGACCCTTCCCGTGTAGTTACGGAATCGGAACTTCGATCCCTGTTGTCGGTGGTTCCCCTGACAGCTTCAGGCATGAACCGGCAACCCCTGCGTTTCCGCCTGGTTACGTCGGAAAAGGCCGGTCTGGTGCTGCCCCACATTAAGTTGGGCGCGGCTCTCCCGGAGGAACATCTGCCAAAACCCGGCATGGAACCCGGTGCATTTATCGTGGTATGCAGTGGCGTCCCTGAAGACAAAGTAGTGGACATCGACCTTGGAATTGCAGCCCAAAGTATCCTCCTGAAGGCTGTTGAAAGTGGCCTGGGGGGCATTTTTATCCTCAATTTCAACAGGGAGGCTCTCCGCGACGCCCTTCAGCTGCCGTCACTTCCACTTGCGGTCATAGCCATTGGCAAGCCTGCCGAGAGCGTGTATCTCATGCCGGTATCCACCCCCGGCCAGAGTCTTTCATACTATAGGAAAGAAGGGGTTCACTATGTACCCAAGCTGCAGGTGGACATGCTCATTATCTGAGACTGCGCTCAACCTTACCATCTGGTCTGGAAGAAGCGCGGGGCATAGCGGAGCATCACCCACACCCAGTTCAGGTTGCGTTTCTCCGAGGTGCGTTTGAGCACCACCATGGTCTGTGTCCCGTGCATGAAGGAATATCCTATGCTCAGCCCGAGGTTGGGGAGGAAGTTATACCCGGCCGACAGTTCCAGTTCGTGCCCAAGGGGCCTGTCGGCACTTTCCAGCTTGGCGGCAGTGGCCAGGAAATGATAGGCTGCATTGAGTTTGAGATTCCGGACGGGATTCCACATTATGCCTGCGTAGGCATTCTGCAGTCCGGGAGTGAACCCGCCCACATAGGTGCTGACATAGAAGAAGTCCATCGCCCCGTAGAATTTGTGGTGGGATCCGTAAATCGAGCTGAATCCACGGATTACCTCATGCCTGGTCAGTCCGATCTGTCCTTGGGCCGGAGTCGCAAACTTGCTGTCCCCGCTTAGATAATCGTATCCCAGTTGCAGGCTCACCGACGGTGACGGGGCGAACGACAGCTTTCCGCTCGCCATCCAGGCCCGGATAGGGAGGCCGTCCTTGGCATGACCCATCTGGTGGTAATAGGCGGCTTCCAGGTTCCATTTGGCCGGATGGAACCTGAGGTAGGTGCCCACTATCTGCTGGTGCCAGGTTTTCTCGTCCACATCTTTGTCGCCGCCCTGCATCGAAACGTTCAGGAACAATAGGGAAGCGCCAAGCGGAAACTTTTGAAAATCATAATGATACCATAGTGCTGCCATCCCCTTGTATGGCTGAAGGCCGCCGGTATAGTAAGTGCCTCCGCTGATATTCGAGGCGTTCTGGTTGAAGGCCCCGAAAAGATGCACCTTATGACCGTGCCCCTCATATCCGATTTTCAGTGCGTCGTGAGAGAGCCCCGTCATGCTCCAGTCGTCCGATCCGAAGATACGCAGGTCGTCGTACGAGAGGTCCTGCCGTCCTGCTTTGATGAAAAAGCCTTTTCCGGGGTTGAACTTTAACCAGCCTTCATACAGTGAGAGGGCTCCGGTGCTGCCCCATGTTCCGCTATACTGTGCCGTTACGCTGGTCTCTATCATGTTTTTCCATTGATAGGACAGGTTGAGGCGCGAGCGGCCAAGGAGGAAGGCTGCCATGTCGCCTTCGGCCGTGCTGCCTTCGGCTGTCCCTCCCAGCCTGACCTCTCCCCGCTGCAGGAGGTCGGCTCCTACGCTGAATTGGTTGTCCTGGGCATGGATGACGGCAGCGGGAAGGAGAATTGCGGCAAGAAGCAATGGTAATCTCATGGTATGCAATCTTTTCCGCAAACTTACGCAAATAATCATAAGAAGTCAAATCTTATCCGGACCTTTCTGCCTGGTCCTTATGACAGGCGCTGTTTGTCATCTATTGGTTGCGGCGGGTCTGGAGTTTGTCCTGGATATCCTTCATGCGGGCCGTAGTGAGCGGATAGAAGCAGAGGAAAACTATTCCGAGGCCTGCCCCGATGGCCGGGATGAAGCTCATCATGGCGCGGATTGCGGAAAGGGTCCCGGGAGCCTGTACCGCCAGGTCCTTGTCATAGCCGAATGCCCCCAGGAGGGCCAGGAGCAGGAATCCGCCGATGGCTCCGCCGAATTTCTGGGCCATGGACGAAGATGAGAAGATAAGGCCGGTGGATGCACTGCCGTTCTTGAGTTCCGAGTAGTCGGCCACATCGGCAAACATGCTCCAGGTCAGAGGGGCTGTGATCCCGAAGCAGAGAGAAACGAGTATGTGCAGCACAAGCAGCCACCAGATGGTGGCTGCTGACCCCAGTGGAATAAACCAGATTGCACAGTTGAACACGATCACGCCGGCAAGGGTGGCGATGAACGTATTCCTTTTCCCGAATCTCTCCGACAGGGGCACGGTAAGGGTTACCCCTGTCATCTGGGCTATTTCGCCGATGAGAAGATATGCCGCACATGTGAGGAAAACGCTGGTATCCAGAATATTGGCAAAGTAGTAGGCTGCTGCGCCGCCACGGATGGAGGCACACAGCAGCTGTCCGATGGCCGCACCCAGAAGCAACCACCACGGACCGTTTGCCGCCAGTGACTTCAGATCTTTGCGGATGGAAGAACCGGGACCTTCCGCCTTCTTCTCCGTCTTCACCCGTTCGCGTGTCATAAGAAAGCACAGCACAAACAATACGGCACAGAGGACGGCCACTACCGAGACCACCATGGTCCATGACATCGGATCGGCATCGCCGACACCTTTCATGACCCGGCCCGCGGCGTTGGTCTTGCCGATTATGCTCTTCTCGAACAGACCGAATATACCCATTGCGATGAAACTTCCGATGTAGGCAAAGAACATCCGGAAACTGGAAAAAACGCTTTTCTCCTTGGAATCGTCCGTCATTACCCCAAGCATGGCTCCGTAAGGCACGTTCACGGCCGTGTATGCGGTCATCATCAGAATGTACATCACGTAGGCATATACATGCTTGACGGCATACGTGCTGTCCGGCACATAGAATGACAGAATGCCGATTGCGGCAAAAGGCACGGCCATCCAGAGCAGGTAGGGCCGGTATTTCCCCCAACGGGTTTCAGTGCGGTCTGCTATCAGGCCCATCACGGGATCGGAGACCGCGTCATAGAGTTTGGTCACCAGCAGCAGCGTAGCCGCATGGACGGGCTTGAGCCCAAAGACGTCCGAATAAAAAATGGGAAGATAGTAGGAGAATATTTTCCAGAACATGGAGGAGGCAAAATCGCCCATCCCATATCCGATCTTTTCTGACAGTCTGGCCATGGTTTTTAAATTGAAATCGGCTACACAAATACCTTGTTCTTGGTGAAAAGGGCCCTGAAATCCCTGGGTGTATAACCGCGCCGGTTCTTGAATGCGCGGTTGAAATTGGACAGGTTGTTGAATCCGCAGGCATAGCATATCTCTGATATGCCGGTAGTGGTGTCGACCAGCATCCTGGCTGCGCTTCCCAGACGGACATCAATTATATAATCCTGCAGGTTCCTGGTTGTATGCTGTTTGAAGAACCGGCTGAAGGCGCTGGGTGCCATACCTACCAGTGCGGAGAGGTCTTCAAGACGCAATTGCTCGGCATAATGAATTGATATGTATTCCTTTACGCGGAGGACGCGACGGCTCTCGCTTTCGTGCCTGGTGTTGGCGAAAGATGTGGACGCAAGGGTTCTGGCCCCTTTGTCCTGAGAGAGCTCATACAGGATCTTGAGCATGTTCAGGAACTGGTCAAAGCGCTCTTCCTGGGAGGACAGCGTGTCCAGAAGATAGTATACCTTTGCGATGGCCGTGAGAGAGAAAGTGACCCCTAGCCTGGCGTTTTCAAACATCTTCCGGATAGAAGCGAACTGGTTGCGGTTCAGAAGGTGCTCGTCCATCAGCGTGTCCGAGAACTGGATGGTGATCTCCCGTATGTCGGCCGATGAGCAATTCCCCTGTTCCCAGGCATGTTCCAGTCCATCCCCGGTTACAAGCGTAAGCTCCAGGTCGCCAATTTCCTCTATACTGTCCCCGACTACACGCTTTACTCCTTTCCCGTTCTCTATGAAATTGAGTTCAAACTCTTTATGTGAGTGGATAGGATAAACGAACTCGCTCTTGTGCCGCTCCACGATATAGAAGCAGTCCCGGTCCGTTATCGGAGTTACCTCCCTGAGCACTTTTGGCATACCTGAATGATTTATGGCTTTTGTGCAAATATAATCAAAATGATACTCCTATTCATCGCTCGGATCCATCCTGATTGAGTTTATGTTCCGTCCACACCCGATTCCCTCACGGCGTGCGGAGAAAAAGGACTTGTCAAGATATGTGTCGATCCCTGAAACCAGGATACGCCCCTCCCTGACACCGCTCTCCTGCAGGATCCATTTGTTTGCAAGGGGAAGGTCGATATGATGACCGCCGGACATGGGACTGCCGTCACCGGGGCCTTGAAAAGACCACACGGCGTCCAGCGGGAAGCCCGCATCCTTGAACTTTGCTACGACTTCCTCTCCCACCTGAAAACTCCCCGGGCCGATTGCAGGGCCTATTGCGGCGATGATATCTTCAGGGCGGCTGTTGAATCTTGCCGCCATGACCCTGACCGTTTTCATGGCGATCTTCCGTACGGTCCCTTTCCAGCCGGAATGGATGGCGGCGATAACACGGTTCTGGGGGTCATGGAGGAGGATGGGGACACAATCAGCCGTCCTTACTCCGATCGCAACACCGGGAAGGTCAGTCACCAGGGCATCATATCCCTCAAGTTCATCCCTTGTCATCCAAGGCCTTTCTATGACTGCGACTTCCGAACCGTGTACCTGATGTCCCTGAATGACAGGATAGGGCAGGGGGGAGTCCCGTCGTGTGGTAAAAGCCTCGACTCCGGGATCCAATGGATAATATAACAGGTCGTCAGACACGGTACTATTGCAAAGTTAGTGATTATCGAACCAATCCTGAAGCTTTTATGGCCGCGAGGATTGCATGTAACTTCATTTCTATTAGAAAGAATTAATTGTTAAATATATATAAATATTTTAACAATCAAAGCAACGGACCGCTATGTATTGCGACTGTTTCATGACTCCAGAGAATGGAGTTTGAACGAGAAGTACCCATTGTTGTCCAGATATGCAAGGGCATCGGCAAGAAGGGATGTCTTGACGGGATCCTCCAGGTCTGAATGGAAAAGAATGTCGATAAATGTCTCCAGGGCCTGTTCCGTCATCTTTTCTTTCTCGACAAGATACCAGACGGGATTCTCCTGCTGCAGGATGGCATCCAGGTCAAGAGGCACGTAATTCTTTTCAAATTCCTCCTTCACGTCCGACAATGAATAATCCGGCGTGTCCAGTTCTATGAGTCCTAATCTCTTGGCAATCAGCATCAGCATTTCGCCCAGACGGTCTATTTCTCTGATTAAATAATCTTCCATACATTCTTCTCAATTATATTATCAGCCTTATCAACCCTTCACTCTTGACGAAGGTATCCGGATGAGCCATAACGACAGCATAGACCTGTTTCCCAGTCACCGGCTGCTTGTCCCGACGCAGATACAGACCTTTCTCGTTGATCAGCTGTGCAATCACTTCAGTCCTCATACCGTGGTTGGATGAGGCCAGGAGATAGACTATGGCTTCGGGGAGGGTCATCTAAAAGAAATACAGGGATTATTTGTCAGACTGCAACTACCTGATAAAATGCATTGGAGTCCACGGTTCGTCACCACGTCCCGGAGCTGGCCTGCCTCCAGTTGCCTTCAGCAGCCAGGCCATGTTGTGAGCCAAAGCCCGCATAGTCTGAAGGCCCTCTTGGTCAAGGGCGGCCTGACCGGGCTCACGTCCATAGACAATGTTCCAATACTGAGAACCGAGAACGGGCATGTTCATCATCTGGAACGGGAGGTTGAGCGTCTCAAAGGCTGCCGTCGCTCCTCCTCTTCGGCATACAGCTACCGCTGCGGCCGGTTTTCCGGCGATATTCCCGCCGTTGGAATAGAAAGAACGTTGGATGATGGATAAAAGTGCGCCATTAGGCTGTCCGTAATAGACAGGAGAGCCTACGATGAGGGCATCAGCAGAGGCGAATTCTGCACTTATTTCATTGCATATATCGTCATTGAAGATGCATGCTCCTGGTTTCTTGCCACACTGGTTGCAAGCTATGCAGCCCCTTATCGGTTTATTGCCAATCCATACAGTTTCGCTGTCGATACCCTCTTCTCCGAGCGTCTTTGCAATTTCTGCAAGCGCGATGGAGGTGTTCCCTATAAGACGTGGGCTCCCGTTTATAATCAGTACTTTCATTTCTTCCGTATTCTTTGTAATTCCGATATATCTAATACATTTTACTCCATAACTTCCAGATAGAAACTCACTGGTCTGAATCCGTCATTGCAGCTGATCATGGCGCTCATGGGGTTCTTCATCCAGCCATCGAAGAAATTACCCTCTCCACGTGCCAGGGCTTCGACAAATTCCCTCATAGACTTCCACGCTTCATGACACATACCCTCCGGACACTTACCATCTACCGAAATCCATTGCTGACCTTCCACTACATCACAAGTATGCTCGATGGGATTTTCGTACCTGGCCATCAAGTCGGGGTATGAGGCTTTTCTGATTACTGTGATTTGGACTTTGTTCATGATACTGCGAAGATAATGAAATTCCCCGATTCATCCACCACAAAGCCCAATGTGCGCCTAATGGCCCAAAAACAAGACCATTAGGCGCGCCTAGCCAAGTGCGGGGCCGTTGACAATTATCGAACCTGTTTTGAGGACTTTTGGGCTGTGTATCTATTTGGCCTACAGTTATCTAAAATGTCCGAAAGCGGATAGGACCAAGACCTCTACCACTTCATCGTAGATCTTATAGACAAGACGATGCTCTTTTGTGATACGTCTAGAATACACGGTCCCATCATAGCCCTTTAGCGGCTCTACTTGTCCTGTTCTGGTTCTGGGATGCTCCTTGAGTTCATCCAGAAGTTTGGCCAACTTGGCAATTGCCTGAGGAGCCTTCCTCTGAAGTTCCTTCAAGTCTTTCTTTGCATCGTCGGTAAATACTATAGTGTACATCTCACGCCTCATTAATCAGCCGGCCTAGGAACTCCTCGCTGCTCTCCCCATCCTTCATTCTGTGCACCTTGCCGGCTTCATAATCGGCGATTCCCTGGCGGATTTTGGCATCAAGAGTCGCCCTGTCTATCAGCGTATCATCTTCCGCAATGGGCACAAGACGATAGCTGCCGTGAGACCTTGAAGTAATCACGACATCATTGACGCGGGCCAAGTCAAAATATTTCCGCTGGTTAGCCCTGAATTCTCTGCTGCTAACTATGACCATAATAAAAAGTTTAACGTTGCAATTATAATCATTTTCTTATAATGTACCAAATTTGTACACATTTTTAGGGGCCTATATGGGCCGATGTCGACATCAGCCGCCGTGGCGGAACGTCAGCGAGATGTCGGAGTCCCTTCACCAGCAAACGAAAAGCGCCTGGCAATAAAGCCAGGCAGCTTACGTGCGGGTGAAGGGACTCGAACCCATACGCCGTGAGGCACCAGATCCTAAGTCTGGGTTGTCTACCAATTCCAACACACCCGCAAGGATTGCGGTGCAAATATAATCACTTTTTTCAAGAATCCTTGCCTTGCTGCTTTGCTGCTGCCTTTTCTTCCCGTCTTGCGGCTTTTTCCGCCCGCCGTGCCGCCCGTTCCTCCTTGCGGATGGCCTTTTCAACGGCCTTCTCGGCTTTCCTCCCCTGGACGATTGTCTTGAGCTTTCCTGAAACGGTCATTTCATCGGCGTCGTCAAGGACGTCGCCGGCGTCCTTGACCTGGGCCTGCAGGGAATCCAGCTTTACCCCTATCCTCTCTTCCACGGGCTTTGAAAGGCTGTCCTGCATTGTCCTGAGGGAATCCAGCTGCACGGCAGTGAGAGTGTCCACCTCCGATTCAACGTTATACCCGATCGTCTGCATCCTGTCCTGGATGAGGTTCTGGTCCTGGTTCTCGCGTATGGCCTTTTCAACCCCTTTCTCAAAGATGTTGTGGATGGAATTTATAAGGCTGTACTGGACGGTGTCCAGCTGCTTGGTGAATACGGGGACGTTGGTATTCTTGTACTTGGCCTTGCCCACCCTGAACTTCATGTGGTCAAAGTCATTGCCGAATACATTGATGCCGAACTTGAGGATCAGCGGCGAGCGTATGACCGAGATATGGTACTTGTAGGATTCGTCCAGGTGCTGGATCCCGCTTGCAGCCAGGGTGTACCGGTCGATCTTCAGGACAAAGGGGAATATCTCTATGGAGTTGTTCCGGATCATACCGGTGACATTCATCTTGTCCACTGTCCCTTTCTTCTTGTTCTTGAACATCAGGATCTTGGCGATCTGTGTGAACTCCTCGCTGTCCTGGAGGGTGAGGTCCTTCCCGGAAATCTTCATCACTCCGTCAATAGACGGCAGGACAAGGTTCATTTCCGTATCCAGGTCGGTGGTGGCGGCCAGTTCGCAGTCCAGCATGCCCCCGAAGGAACGGAGTATCGGCATGAGGGTATCCACCGCCGGGAAGAGGGTTATGACCTTTTCTGCCGTTATGTCCACCATGTTGAGGTCGAATCCCGCCTTGATGTCTTTCCGGGTACGGGTTGAATAGAATCCCTCGAAATAGATGTCGCCCATGTTCGACGTGGCCACGGTGTTGGTTATCTGGAGGCATCGCTGCTTCATGGCAAGGTCGGCGGCGGCCCAGGTAACCATCAGGCTGTCGTACTTTATCCGGTTGGCATTCAGCGAAATCTTGGCAACGAGATTGGCTGGTATGACGATCAGCTGGCTGACTGTGGTGTCGGAAGCGGCCTTTTCACCTATCATCTTCTCATATGCCGAGTCTGAAGCCATGTCGTTCATGTGCCCGGACGATTTGTCCGGGGTGTAAGTGGTACCGGCGGCATATGCCCTCATCAGCTCGTTGGCGTCGATGTATTCGGAATTGATTTCTGCATCGAGGTTTATAATACCCCTCCCGAGTATGACCCTTCTGAGACCGGACAATGTGGCCTTGGCGGAAATATCTGATTCTCCGGAGTTTATGGTTACATTCCCAAGGGATACGGAGTCGTTGTTGAAATTGCCTGAGACGTTGGATATCCTGGTCTTTAGAGGGAAGTAGGGAGTCATCACCCTGCCGCTTTCAAGCTTCAGGCTGCCGGTGAAGTCCCATTCGCGGAAATACTTCTTGATGCTTTCCCCAAGGTCGATATGGATGTCGCTCTTGCGGAACTGCTCGTCCTGCAACCATGACGGAAGGGGACGGTTGCGCATGGAGTGCCTCAGCAGGGAATCCCTTGGGATATCGGGATACACCCTTTGCAGGGAATCCAGGAAATGCTTCATGCGGGAGCGCATCTGTGCCGATGCCGTGCTGCTGCGCATGGAAGCCGAAACATTGAAATCAAAGCCCTTGAGACCATACCTGTCCACGCCGCTCTTTACTCCCACCCTTTCATTCTTGCTGGTGAGTTTCAGTGTTACGGGACTGTCGTCCATGGCAGGAGTAATCCGGAACGTCTCCTGGGTGCCGGCGATGAGTATCCCCAGGTCCGATGCGTCCCTCAAGGAAACCCGGTTCCCCTTGAGTATGCCCATGAACGGGGTGTACGAGGTTCCTGCTTTCAGTATCTCTGCCGAATTCTGGGCCAGGAGCGAGAGCCCGCCGGCTCTGATGAAGGTGTTGTCGGCGTATACCACGTTAAGGGTATCGATGTCAGCAGACAGCCCCAGTACCCTTGCCCCCTTTTTCATGGAAGGGTCGATCTTGTTGCCTCTGGCCGCGATTTTGATCCGGGCATGGTCCACGGCGGCGCTTATCGTATCCGGCAGGTCGTGGATCCGGAGGTCCCTGACGTCGATGTCGGCACTGATATCGGCCCTGGCTATCTTTTCCAGCGAAAGCTGTGACAGGCGGGCCTTTCCGTTGATGGAGGCGGTGACCGATCCGGTACCTGAGATACCCATGGAGGATGTGAAGGCGTCGGTCAGTGTCTTTACGTCGCCTTGGAAAATGCCGTCGGCGTTGAGGAGAGGGTCTTTGCCGAGGATGTCGGCCGCATCGCCCTTCGCCTTGAGCAGGAGGCCTCCTCCGGCGTCGATGGTGGCCTCTTTGACCGAAACGTCAAGCTTCCCGTGCGGATCGGTCTCGGCCAGGATGTTGAGTCCCACGATGCCTTTCCTTGGAATGTCGTCGTGGGCGAGTTTCGCCTGCGGGACCACTATCTGGGCGACTATTTCCGGGAGCGTATTCCTGGACGGGTTCAGGTAGCCCTCGCACATGGCATCGAGGGAAAGCAGGGCGTTGGTGTGTATCTTCTTGAGGAAAGGGAAGTTGTCACCGAAGTAAGCCACAAAGTCGCCCACCGGTGTCTTGTCTATTGAAGCCTCGGCCTGGATGAAGGTGCTGTCCTTGTAGAAGACGGCATCGCCAAAGGCGTTGAGCGCGATTGTCGCTACGGAGAGCGAGAGGTCCTTGACGGAAACGGCCAGGGCGCTGTCCGGATGGTCGGGAAGGCAGGCCTGGCCTGACAGTTCTATGGGGAGACGCATCCTGCCCATCCCGCCGGTTGCGAGGAAGGCTTTTGCGGTGGCCGAGAAGTCCAGGCATTCCCTGTCTCCGTCCAGCCGGAGCGAAGGAAGGGCCAGGGCCAGGGTGTCGGACGGGAGCCTTCCTGCCACGAACAGGCTGTCGGCGGCGATCTTGACCTTCGACCGCTTCCACTCGGGGGTTTCAATCTTGCCGGCAAACGACAGTGTCTTCATTCCGAGCACCGCGAATATGGTATCCACAGGGTCGGTGAAGACTATATGCGACCTGTCGTCAAGGGTTACTCTCCGGACGGAAACCGGGGGAAGGGGAGAGGCGGTGGTATCGGTCTTTTCCCCGCCCAGGAATTTCAGTATGTTCCAGTTGGCCTCGTCGACGGTATACATGTGGGCGAAGATCCTCGGATGCGACAGCGAGGCATGCCGGATTGTGTACCTTCCTTTCAGAAGGTCCATGTAATTGATTGATGCCGAGAGGCTTGAGAAAGATGCAAGGGTGTCCATGACCTCTCCCCGGCCGGCCTCCATGAGGTTTCTCCTGGAAGGTATTGCGCTTTTGGCGGACAGGCTGTCGTATGCGGCGAACTTGTCGTGGGGATAAATAAGGGAGAAATCGTCGGCGGTGACGCTGAGATGGGGGAAACTGGTGAAAACCGAGGCCCGGACCTTCCCGAAGGAGACTTCCCCGTCGACCAGGGTGGCGGCCACCTTGTTCACAATCCGGGTCAGCACCCTGGAATTGAGCGCTATCTGTATGGCCAGGAAGACAAGGACGATGAGAGCCACGATGCCTATGGCCACACCTTTCAGGACCCGTAAGACTTTCATGATTGCAAATATAAAAAAAGGTGCCGTAAAACGGTACCTTTTCATGTTAAAAATTGGAGGCCGAAGGCCCACAATCTTATTGCTCTTCCTGAAGCTGGAGATGCTGGACATAGACAGCCTTCTGGTGGGCGATCCTCTTCTTGACGGACGGCTTCTCGAAATTCTTCCTGGAACGGAGCTCGCGGATGGTCCCGGTCTTCTCGAATTTCCTCTTGAATTTCTTGAGGGCCCTCTCTATGTTTTCGCCTTCCTTTATGGGAACTATGATCATGGTTTTACACCTCCTTTTTCTTTTGAGGGTGCAAAGGTATCAAAGATTTTTCAAATTCCAAGGATTTTTTTGAATTTCTCCATTCCGGAGGTGGCGACATCGCGGATATGGGTTATCCTTCGGTCGTGTACCGGAACATCCTTGGGGTCAATTATATAGATGGGGGTTGAATTTCCGGCGTACCGGTATAGGCCTGCTGCGGGATATACCTGAAGCGAAGTTCCCACTATCAGGAGTATGTCGGCGGCCTCCACTATGTTCACGGCCTTGCCTATGTTGGGAACCGCCTCGCCGAAGAACACTATGTGCGGCCTCAGCTGCGACCCGTTGGGGGCCTTGTCGCCCAGGAAGACCTTCCCGTAACCCACGTCGATCACTTCCTTCTCGGAATATGTCTCGTCGTAGATGCCGTATTCCGGCCTGACCTTGGTGAGTTCCCCGTGCAGGTGGAGAACCCTGGTGCTTCCAGCCTTCTCGTGGAGGTTGTCGACGTTCTGGGTGATGACGGAGACGTCGTAGTCCTTCTCCAGGCCGGCTATCGCCAGGTGGGCGCCGTTTGGACGGACCTTTTCTAGTTCCTCCCTCCTGATGTTATAGAAATCCAGCACCAGCTTGCGGTTCCTGTACCAGCCCTCGATGGAGGCCACGTCGTTTACGTCGTATTTGTCCCAGAGGCCTCCGTTGTCACGGAACGTGGAAATCCCGCTCTCGGCGCTTACCCCGGCGCCGGTGAGCACAGCTATCTTCTTCTTCATCAGTCTTTTATTCCAAAGTAATGCTTCTTTACCCAATACTCGAACAGGGGGTCCAGGATCACCGGCTCATCCTCCCTGGTGAACGTGACTATCTCCTTTTTCATGAGCGCGTCCTTGACCCTCTTGACGTTGGCCGACGAATTGAGGGAGTATTTCCTCACCACTTCCGAGCCGCTGAACTTGGTGCAGCCGTCAACGATGGCCCTCAGCAGGTTGACCTGGTGGGTGGTAAGTCCGTTCATCATGTCGCGGAACCTCCATTCGTGGAGCGAGATGATTGACGACAATGCCTCAACCAGTACGGGCTCCATTATGTAACCCTTTGATTTTGAGTCACATATTGCAACAAAATGGTTAATGTACCAGAGATTGTTCCTGAGCAGCCGGCAGGCTCCCAGGAGGAGGTTCCTCTCCATCACCTTCCCGCTGGACAGGAAACCCTTTATCACGTGGTCGGCGATTTCCCGCTCGTCCACCTTCTGGAGGGTAACCCTTTCCACGTGACGGTAGAAGCGGCCCTTCACCTCGAAGATGTCCTTCATGGCATTGACCATGGAGCCGGAGAAGATGTATGAGAAACCGCTGCCCGGGGACTCGTCCTTCACTATCCGGTCCATCTCGCGGAGCAGGTCATCGCCCCCGTCGGCGAGGAGAATGTCCTGGAACTCGTCGATAATCAGTATCATCCTGGTCCTGCGGTCCCTGGCCAGGCGGTAGGGGAGCCGGAGCATGGCCTCGATGTCGGAGGGCTCCAGGTCCCAGTTCATCGATACCACCTCGTCATGGTCCGAGAAATTCCCCGGATCGAACACGAAATGGGTGCCTCCGAGGTACCTCCCAATGATCTCGCCGTATTCCGACGGCGTGGCGGCCAGCATCCTCACCACGGTGGATCCCAGGGCGCAGACGAACGCCTCGGCAGTCCGGATGCTGAGCGCGGAGAACTCCCCGGCCAGGAACTGCTTCCCAGACATACGCATGTTGAAGAGGGTCTGCTGGACAAGCGATGTCTTCCCGCTCCTGGGGGGCTCGTAGATACAGATGTTCTCGCCCTGGACAAGCATGTTGGATAGGATGGCGCAGTCGCCCTTCCGGCCTATGAAGTTCTTGCCGGTCACGTATTTATCATAGATGAAAGGAGAATCCATGATGTTTTTGTAACAAAACAGTTTCCCAAAATTAACAAATCTTTCGGGAGCGCCAAAAAAACGTCGGCAATATTTTGCATTTTTATTCAAAAACACTATTTTTGCAGTCCCAAAATTTGAGATGACCGTCAAGCCAGGTATTAAGAGCCGTCCCGGGGACGGACGCTTGCGGCCGGAACTTTAGAATAAAGTTTATTTATGTACGCAATCGTAGACATTGCAAGCCAGCAGTTTAAAGTGGAAGCTGGCATGGAGATCTTCGTGAACCGCCTCAAGGCGAAGAACGGAGAGGCTGTTTCATTCGACAAGGTCCTGCTCCTCGATAATGAAGGTGCCGTGACCGTCGGATCCCCCTACATCGAGGGCGCAGTTGTCAAGGCAACCGTCGTGGACGACGATGCCAAGGCAAAGAAGGTGCTCGTTTTCAAGAAAATACGTCGCAAGGGCTTCCAGACTCTGAACGGACACCGTCAGAAGCTTACCAAGATCCACATCGACGCTATCGCTTAATTTTCAGGAGGATTCATTATGGCACACAAAAAAGGTCAGAGTAGTTCCAAGAACGGACGTGAATCACATAGCAAACGTCTGGGTCTGAAGAAGTTCGGCGGCGAGGTCGTAAAGGCCGGAAACATTATCGTCCGCCAGAGGGGCACCGTCCACAATCCCGACAGGAATGTGGGTATGGGCAAGGATCACACCCTTTACGCCCTTGTAGACGGTACCGTAAAGTTTACCAGGAAAAGAGAAGACAAATCCTACGTTTCCGTAATTCCGTTCGAGAACTAGGTCCGGAGGTTTTGTCAGGATTGGGAGAGGACTTGCACCATTAAACTGTGGCAATGTCCTCTCCTGTCATTGAATAAAAGGATATGCTTACATTAAAGGTACTTCGCGACGACCCCGAAATGGTGGTAAGCCGCCTTGCAGTAAAGAATTTCGACGCACGGGCAATAGTTGACAGGGTAATCGCCCTGGACGACAACCGCAAGGCTCTCCAGAGAGAGTCCGACGCCCTTCTGGGCGAACAGAAGAAGATGGCTTCCATGATCGGCGCCCTCATGAAGGAAGGCCGCCGCGAGGAGGCTGAGGAGGCCAAGAAGGAAGTGGCTGAGCTCAAGGCCCGTTCAAACGCTCTCCTGGCCCAGGCCGAGGAAAACAACAAGGAACTCCAGGCCCAGCTGGTCCTGCTTCCCAACCTGCCCTGCCCGCTCGTCCCTCCCGGAAAGGGAGCCGAGGACAACCTGGTGGTGAAGACCGGGGGAGAGGATCCCGCACTTCCTGAAGGTGCCCTTCCTCACTGGGAACTCGCCAAGAAGTACGACATCATCGACTTCGACCTGGGCGTAAAGCTCACCGGAGCCGGATTCCCGGTCTACAAGGGCAAGGGCGCCAAGCTCCAGAGGGCGCTCATCAACTTCTTCCTTGACCGCAACACCGCCGCGGGTTACCGCGAGGTGGAGCCCCCTGTGATGGTGAACGCCGCTTCCGGATTCGGTACAGGCCAGCTTCCCGACAAGGAGGCCCAGATGTACTACGTGGGACTTGACGATTTTTATCTGGTCCCCACCGCCGAGGTCCCCGTCACCAACATTTTCCGTGACGAAATACTTGATCTCCAGTCACTTCCCCAGAAGATGACGGCCTATACCCCATGCTTCCGCCGCGAGGCCGGTTCCTACGGCAAGGATGTCCGCGGGCTCAACCGCCTCCATCAGTTCGACAAGGTGGAGATCGTCAGGGTTGAAAGGCCGGAGGACAGCTACGCCGCTCTGGATGAGATGATCGCACATGTGGAGGGTCTGGTCCGCGACCTCGGGCTCAAGTACAGGATACTCCGCCTCTGCGGCGGCGACATGAGCTTCACGTCGGCAATCACATACGACTTCGAGCTTTGGTCGGCAGCCCAGGGCCGCTGGCTGGAGATTTCGTCGGTTTCCAATTTCGAGAGTTTCCAGGCCAACAGGCTCCATCTCCGTTATCGCGACGAGAACGGCAGGATCCAGCTCTGCCATACCCTCAACGGAAGTTCCCTCGCCCTTCCCAGGGTGGTCGCCGCCCTGCTGGAAGACAACCAGAAGGATGACTGCATTGTCATTCCCGAGGTTCTCAGGCCCTATACCGGCTTTGACCGGATAGACTGATGGTAAAGGATTGCACCATACTCGGAATCGACCCCGGAACCAATATACTTGGCTTCGGGGTAATCCGTGTATCAGGAGGCAAGCCCCATTACGAGGACATGGGGGTGGTGGACCTCAGGAAAGAGAAGACGCATTACAGCAAACTGCGTATCATCCATGAGACCATAGACCAGGTATGCGAATCGTATCATCCTGACGTAATGGCCATTGAATCGCCTTTTTACGGCAGGAACGCCCAGGTAATCTTCAAGCTCGGGAGGGCCCAGGGAGCAGCTATAATCGCGGCTGCCGGGAGGGATATGGAAATATTTGAATACGCCCCCCGTGCGGCCAAGGAGGCCATAACCGGAAACGGCGCAGCATCCAAGGAGCAGGTGAGCATGATGCTCCGCCAGACCCTTGGAGTGGACCTCGACGAGCGGTTCCTGGACGCCACCGACGCCCTGGCGCTTGCGATGTGCCACTTCTACAAGGTCACGTCGCCCCTTTCAGGGGTTTCCGGGGGTGGAAGCTGGGAAAAGTTCGTACGCGAGAATCCGGGCCGTATCAAGTGATTTTCCCCGCCCTTTTTTAACATCAGGGTGCCTTGTGCATCATTATTAATTGGATAATAATGTCACAGGGCATTTTTTTTGTTATATTTACGCCGTTTTTTTAGTAGTGTATAATTCCATGACCTTTAAGAAGATAGTTATTGCGACACTGGCCTGGTTGGGGCTTTGTGCAGCAGCATATTCCCAGAATGTAAACGTCACGCTTCACCTGGTAGACGCCACCAGCGGCGATGCTGTGGGATTTGCCACCGTGTCGCTTACCCCCGAGGGCGCGGACAAGGCCGCCAAGTACACCCTGTCCGACGGCGAAGGCAAGGCGTCGCTTGAGAAGGTCAAGGCCGGCAAGTATACCCTCAAGGCCGAGATAATGGGTTACAAGACCATTACCAAGGAGATGGAACTCACGAAGTCCGAGGACCTCGGGCAGCTGAAGATGGAACTCGATACCCAGGTGCTCGACGCTGCCGCGGTGTCGGCGGTGGGCAACCCGATCGTGATAAAGAAGGATACGGTGGAGTACAACGCTTCGTCGTTCAAGACCACCGACAACGACATGCTGGTCGACCTCCTCAAGAAACTTCCCGGCATAGAGGTGGGGGAGGACGGCAGCATCACATCCAACGGCGAGACCATCTCCAAGATCACCATCGACGGCAAGACTTTCTTCCTGGACGATCCCCAGCTGGCATCCAACAACCTGCCTGCCAAGATAATAGAGAAGGTCAAGGTGGTGAAGAAGAAGTCCGAGCAGGCCGAGTTTACCGGCATCGACGACGGCAATGACGAGACCGTGATAGACCTTTCGGTGAAGAAGGGTATGATGAACGGATTGTTCGGGAACGTGATGGCCGGCGGAGGTCACGACCTGCCGTCAAAGTCCAAGGTTGACGCTCCCAATGACTGGCGTTTCCAGGGTGCGACCATGGTTGGCCGGTTCACCGACAAGAGCCAGATCAGTTTCATCGCCAACGGAAACAACACCAACGACCGTGGTTTCAACGACCTCTCCGGCAGCATGATGAACTCCATGATGGGAGGTTCCGGCGGAGGACGCGGAATGGGGCGCGGACAGGGCGGCTGGGGAAGCGGAAACGGCATTTCCACCACCTGGATGGGCGGACTCAACGGCGCATGGGACCTCCTGGACGACAAGATGGAGCTCTCGGCCAACTATCTCTACAACCAGACCGACAAGGTGGTGCTTGAAAGGAGCACCAAGGATACCTATCTGGACGAGTCCACTACCCTCACTTACGACGAGGACGGGTTGAACGAGCAGAAGAGCTGGGGGCACCGGTTTGGAATGAGGCTGGACCACAAGTTCTCGGAGAACACATCCATCCTCATCCAGCCACAGCTGAACTTCGGCGGAGGCAATTTCCTTGAGACATCGGACTTTTCCACTAGCAGGAACGGGGTACAGACCAACAGGGGCTTCTCATCGTCCAACGGCCGTAACAAGAATGTCACCACCAACGGTTTCATGCTCTTCCGCCAGAGGCTCGGAATCCCCGGAAGGACCCTGTCGTTCATGGGGAACTGGAATTTCAGCAACAATGTCGTGGAGGGATTCAACCAGTCCGGTACTACGTATTTCGAAGGCGAGGGGCGCACTGAACGGGTGAACCAGCGCTATGACCGGAACGCCAGGAACAGATCACTGTCCGGAAGGCTGGTTTATACCGAGCCCCTCGGCCGCAACCTTTACCTGGAAGGCAATTACTCCCTCCGCTGGAACTACAACACCTCCAACAAGGACACCTACGACAGCGGTCTCCCCGAGCCCGAGGTGTTCACCCTTGACGACCATGCCTACAACCGTGTTGGCGAAACCCCTAATGCACTTTATTCCAACAGTATAAAGAACCGTTCCCTGGCCCACAGCGCCGGGGTGAACCTGGCCTATCAGGAGGGAAAGACCAGGGCCCAGCTGGGTGTCTCGGTCAATCCCACCATCACCCACAACACCACGGTTGACGGAGGAACCGAGAAGACCTACGACAACAAGGTGGTCAACTGGGCCCCCCAGGCCATGCTCTTCCACGATTTCAACGACAACGCCAATATCAGGCTGTTCTACCGCGGACGTTCCTCGCAGCCGTCAACCCAGCAGCTGATGGCGGTCAAGGACAATTCCAACCCGCTGAGCATTTCCTTCGGTAACCCCACCCTGGAGCCTTACTTCGACCATGGCTTCCGCAGCGAGTTCGGCTATACCAACAAGAAGACCTTCTTCTCGCTGAGGGCCAACCTGGACGGTTCCCTGGTACAGAATCCAATCGTCAGCGCCTCCTGGTACGATCCTTCCGGGGTGGCCTACTCCCTGCCCGTCAATGGCCGGACGTCCGGAAACGTGAACCTGAGGATGTTCCTGAATTCACCCATCGCAAAGTCCAACTTCTCCGTCTCCTGGATGAACAGGGTATCCTACAGCTCCTCAGGCAGTTACGTGGGATCCTCCACCTTCAAGATGGATGAGTACCTGGATTCCGAGGGTGACCTGGACTATGAGAAGTTCCTCTCGTCCAAGGACGACAGCGAGAATACCAAATTCAGCAGGAGTACGGTCTGCAATGACTTCTTCACGGCGAACGTGGTCCGCCAGCTGTCCTTCACCGAGCGCGTAAGGTTTACCTACAGGATTGACAACCTGGAAGTTACGGCAACCGCCAGGACCAGGATGTCAAAGCCCTGGTACACCATCACCACCGCCAACGTCAACACCACCTGGAACAACCAGCTGGGAACCACGGTGAACTGGACCATAGGCCGCACCGGAATCGTGTTCAAGTCCGACTTTGACTACAACTGGTACGCCGGTTATGCCGACATGTCCCGCTATACTCCCGAGTATGTCCTGAACGCGGAGATATCCAAGCTCCTGCTCAAGAACACCATGACAATAGCCCTCAAGGCCTACGACATCTTTGACCAGGCCAAGAATATCAGCGTGACCGATGCCTCCAACTACCATCAGGAAGTGTATAACAACACCCTCGGCAGGTACATAATCCTCTCGCTTACATGGCGTTTCGGTAATTTCGGAAAGGCGGGGCGGCAGATGCAGGAACGGTATGGCGGACGTCCCGGCGGCCCCAGGGGCCCCATGGGTATGCCTATGGGAGGCGGACGGCGGTAAGCCCTATCCTTCAGACATGGCGGACGTATATGTCCGCCATTTTTCTATCAGGGCGGTCATGTCCGCAGGGACGGGGGAGTCGAAGAAGACGCGCTCCCCGGTACGGGGATGGGTGAACCCCAGGGTCTTGGCATGGAGGGCCTGCCTGGGGCAGACCTTGAAGCAGTTTTCTATGAACTGGCGGTATTTGGTATAGATGGTTCCCTTGCGGATCTCCGACCCGCCGTAGCGCTCGTCGTTGAACAGGGGGTGGCCTATCGAGGACATGTGCACCCTTATCTGGTGGGTACGCCCGGTTTCCAGTATGCATTCCACTACCGTGATGAAGCCAAAGCGCTCCAGAACCCTGTAGTGGGTTACGGCATGCTTGCCTTTCTCGGGATCGTCTGTCACCTTGAATCTCAGGCGGTCCGATGGATCGCGGCCGATGATTCCCTCGATGGTTCCGGAATCCTCCTTTACGTTTCCCCATACCACGGCGATGTACTTCCTGTCGATGGTATGGTAGAAAAACTGCCTTGCCAGGTCGGCCTGCGCCCCGTCGTTCTTGGCCACGACCAGCAGCCCGGAAGTATCCTTGTCTATCCTGTGGACCAGGATACCCATCCTCTCGTCGTCGGCGTCGGGAGCCTGGGTCAGGCCCAGGTGGAACGCCAGGGCGTTTATGAGGGTGCCGCTGAAGTTTCCGTGTCCGGGATGAACCACCATCCCGGCGGCCTTGTTCACCACCAGGAGGTCGTCGTCCTCATAGGTTATGTCCAGAGGGATGTCTTCCGGAAGGATCTCCACGCCCCTTCTCTGGTACGGCATGACAAAGCGGATGACGTTTCCCGGGCGGATTATGGTGTTGGCCTTGGCGGGGGAGTCGTCCACCAGCACATAGCCCTGCTTGATGGCAAGCTGGACACGGTGGCGGGAAGTGCCTTCAACGTGGGTGGAAAGGTATTTGTCCACCCTGACGGGCGCCTGGCCCTTGTCGGCAACCAGACGGAAATGCTCGAACATCTCCTGCTGGTCTTCCAGCTCGAGGAGATCGTCCGTCATTTTGCGGGGATTTTGCTCTCGTCAAGGGTGAGCCAGAGGGCGACGGGGGATCCCATGGCCTTTGGTGTGCCCTTGGCGAATTCCTGCCTGTATACTATTGCATCCACGGTGTCGGCATAGGACTTTATCCCCTTGTCGAAGGTGGCCTTCCCGGAATTCAGGTAATTGTTGTGGAGCGCATCCATGGCGCTTATGTACTTCATTCCCACCACATAAGGCACTGCGGTGCGGTTGTCGTCGGGGCTGAGGCCCAGGGTGAGGTCGATTTCCGAACCGCTTATTATCTGCGATCCGGCCGGTACCGACCTTCCGCGGTATTTCTGGTCAAGGACATTGTTGGTGGCGAGGTCGGGAACGTAGTTGAGCCGTCCCAGCAGCAGTCCGTGGTTGGATATCTCGGCTTTCGCCTCCATAAGGGAATACCCCACCAGGTTGGGCATGAGGGTCTTCCTGGGCACAACGGAATTGATTGTTATGAATATGCTCCTGCCTTTCTTCACCCGGCTTCCGGCCTTTGGCGACTGGCGGTAGACAACTCCTGCGTCGAGCCTGCGGAGGAACACCGAGTCAATCACCTTCACTTTTACGTCGGCTTCGGAAGCCGCCGCCGAGGCGGTCCTGAGGTCCATGTTGGTGAAATCGGGCACGGTCACCGTCCGGTTGTGCCTGGTGATGACGGAAAGGAGTATCCTTGCACCTATGATGAGCAGCAGCAGAACCACCACTGCCGCTATTATATTTGAGAGAATCTTTCGCTTGTTGTCGGATGCCATGTCTTTACAGTAATGAGGATAACAATCCTTCAAAGATAAGAAAATAAATTCATATCTTTGCACTGGATGAAAAGAGAGAGGCTTCAATTGTGGGTTTGTGCCGCCCTGACGGCGGTTCTGCTGAGCATTCCGTACCTGGTTCCCGGGTGCGGGGCGTTTTCGCTGGTGGCTTTCATCCCTCTCCTTGTGGCCGAGAGGCTCAGCTTTCTCAGAGGCGGCCGGCATTTCTGGATCTGCCATTATTCCACCTTCCTGGCCTGGAACCTGGTCACCACTTTCTGGGTCTGCAACGCAACTGTTGGCGGCGGGCTCTTCGCCTCATTCGCAAACGCCCTGCAGATGTCGCTGGTATTCGGGCTGTTCCGATGGGTTAAAAAGCGCTGGAAGGGGGTTCTCCCGTATATCTTCCTCGCCTTCATGTGGATTGCGTGGGAGAGGTGTTACCTCACCGTGGCCCAGATATCGTGGCCTTGGCTGGTGCTTGGCAATTCCTTTGCAAGGACACTGCCTCTGGTGCAGTGGTACGAATATACCGGTACCCTTGGCGGAAGCCTTTGGGTTTGGACCGTGAACCTCTTGCTCTTCGGACTCATGGTGGCACTCTCCGACGGGTCTTTCGGCCGGTGGCTTCCCCGGACCAGGGTGGCGGCCATAACGTCTGCGGCGCTTGCCGTAGTGGCCCCCATAGCGTTGTCGCTGGGTATCTGGTTCACTTACAAGGAGACCGACGATCCGCTGGAAGTACTTATAGTCCAGCCGAATATCGACCCTTACAACAAGTTTACCGCAATGACCCAGCAGCAGCAGAACGCCATCCTGCTGGACCAGATGGAACGGTCGCTTCGGGGGCGTGACAGTTCCGCGCTCCTTATACTCACCCCGGAAACATTCACCTCCGACATCGTAACCGGAAACGTAGAGGGTAGCAGGACTTTCCGCAGGATGTCGTCCTTCCTTTCCGACCATCCCTGGGCAAACATGATTCTGGGTGCGTCCACCCGTGACTTTATCGCCTCACAGTCAAAGCCTTCCCATACGGCGAGGCCTGCCGGTGACGGATATTGGAGGGAGTCGCACAATTCGGCCCTTATGCTGGACGGCCGGGGAAATCACCAGATTTTCCATAAGAGCAAGCTGGTGGTGGGCGTGGAGATGACCCCTTATCCGGCTTTCTTCACCAGGATAGACGATATGCTGGGCGGAGTGATGGGACGGGACGTGGGACAGGACAGCATATCGGTCCTGAGGTTCAGTGCAGCCGGCAGGGAAGCCTCCGTAGGATGCGCAATCTGCTATGAATCAATCTACGGGGAGTACTGCACCGGTTATGTCAGGGCCGGAGCTGACGTGCTTGCCGTAATAACCAACGACGCCTGGTGGGGCGATACCCCGGGCTATGTCCAGCACCTGAGTTATTCATCCCTCAGGGCCGTGGAAACCCGGAGGGACATTGCCAGGTGCGCCAATACCGGAATATCGGCTGTCATCGACCAGAGGGGGCGTATATTGGAGAGGACTCCCTGGTGGGAGCAGGCCGAACTGAGCGGTACGGTCAACCTGAACCGGAAGGAAACGTTCTATGTGCGCTGGGGCGATATCATAGGACGCATATCCGTCTTCATGGGGTTGATGCTACTGCTGGCCGCCCTGGTCCGGGCCTTTGTCAAGAGAGACGTAACGACGTTGGACAATGCCCCTGCGGTTAAGCGCAACCGTGTGGGGAAGTAACGACAGGTCAAACATTTCCAATGCCTTGTGTGCTGTTTCCGGGGCTTCCTCGAAGAGGGAGTCCATGTTTATCAGCAGTACTCTGGTCCGCTTCCGGGACGATAGTTCCCGGGCTGCGTCCAGGGTTTCCCGGCACGAGGCGCATCCCCGGGTGTAGAATACCAGCCACGACTCCCTGCCGCGGAGCCTGCCGGTATTGAACCAGCCTTCCTTGTCGGGGCGGCCCTTCCTCAGCAGGGTGCCCTTTATCTTCATGGCCGCTACCTTGCCTCCCACAGGATTGAGTTCCCAGAGCGAATGCATCATCCCTGCGAGCGGGAGCACGTCGGAGGAGTCCCTTTCCGTCCAGACAGGCCTGGAAAGGATGAACCCGTCGATGAATGGCCCTGCAGCCTCCTTGAAGGCGCCGTCCTTCCTGGAATACAGGTAGTAGAGGAGGTCGCCTTCCAGGTTCCGGTAAGAGAGGGTATCGCCCTTTGCGATGGTGGCATTGGAAAGCAGCCCTGCCACTTCCAGTACATGGGCCGGCTTGAGGGTGTCGCCGTACGATGAGAATATCCCGTCGAAAAGGGCCATCGCCTCATTTCCGCCCCATATATGCCTGTCCCTTTGCAATATCTTGTCCAGCAGTGCTTTGAGCGATACGGTGTCCAGTCCTCTGCCCTCGATGGTACCGTCGGGGGAAATGAGGAACAACTTTGGGGTGGATAGTACGCCGTAGAGTTTCTGGAACCCGGATTCCATGTCGGGGTCCCATAGATGGACGGCCCCGTCGACCTGGAGGGAGGTCACCCTGTACCGTGCCCATGCGCCCTCGTCGTTCCCGGTATAAACCGCAACCAGCCGCACATTTTCCCCGGCCTCGCGGCATGTCGACATCAACTCCTTGAGCCTGGGGCTTTCAAGGCGGCACGTCGAGCATCCCGTGTCGTAGAAATAGAGGATAGTACGGCTGTCTCCGATCCCGTCAAAGAGGCGGACATCCTGCATCGAATGGTCCTTCAGGACGAGGGAGGGAGCCTTCATCCCTATCAGGGAAGAGCGGTTGAATCCGGCGAATACCTTTGCGTTCATCAGGTCCAGCTCGCTTTTCATCGCGACCTTTCCGGGAATGAACCACTCGTCGGCGATATGGACGGCCACGGCGTCGTCACCCATGAGTTTGGACGACATGTAGTGCCCGTACAGCTTCAGTGCGGTGAACTGCCTTACCAGAGAGTCCTTGCAGGTGGATATCAGGAAGTCGCATTCGCCGGCCTTGGTCGCGGCGCTTTCGGCCGCTATTGCGCCTACGTAACCGTCGAGTTTGGCACCCAGGGCGTCAAAATCCGGACCCGTCTGAGCCACGGCGGCGTGGAAACAGGTCCAAACGAATCCCAATATTGCAAGGAAACGCCTCATCGCTAGAGAATTACACCTTTGGGGATGAATTCAGAATAGTCGCCGTGATGCTTGAGGATATCGCGTACTGCGGAAGATGAGATGTGGGCGAATTCCTGGGCGGTGGGGATGATTATGGTCTCGATTTCCGGAGCGAGCCTGCGGTTGGCGTCGGCGATGGACCGTTCGGTCTCAAAGTCGATCATGTTCCTCACCCCGCGGACTATATGCCGGATTCCCAGCTCCCGGCAGGTGTCGATGGTAAGGTTGTCGTATTTGATGATTGACACCCCTTTGATGCCGGATGTGGCCTGCCGGATAATGGAGATCCTCTTGTCCATTTCAAAGAAGCCCCTCTTGTCCTGGTTGATACCCACTGCTACCACCACTTCGTCAAACATGGTGAGGGCGCGCCTGAGGATGTTGAGATGCCCTGCGGTGAAGGGGTCGAACGACCCCGGGAATAGGGCTTTTGTAGTATGTTCCATGTCTTTCATAACTGCCAGTCTATCGGGGTTTTACCCTCGCTGGCGAGAATCTGGTTGGTCTTTGAGAAATGCCTGCATCCGAAGAAGGCGCCGCCTGCGAGGGGGGAGGGGTGTGCGGCTTCCAGCACAGTGTGCCTGGAGGTGTCGATAAGGTCTTTCTTCCGCCTTGCGAAATTACCCCACAGGAGGAATACGACTCCACTGCAATGCTCTGATATATAGCGTATTACCGCATCGGTGAACTCCTGCCATCCGATATTGCTGTGGGACGCTGCCTCGGAGGCCCTTACGGTGAGTACGGCGTTCAGGAGGAGTACTCCCTGGCGGGCCCACTTTTCCAGGTTGGGACTCCCGCTCATGGTAATCCCGAGGTCGTCGTGGATCTCCTTGAAAATGTTCCTGAGCGAGGGCGGGGCGGGTATTCCGTCGGGTACGGAGAACGACAGGCCCATGGCCTGGCCGGGTCCGTGATAAGGGTCCTGACCCAGTATCACCACCTTCACGTCCTGTACCGGGGTCAGCCGGAAAGCGTTGAATATCTGGCTTCCGGGAGGATAGATCACCTTCCCGCCGGCCTTCTCGCCGTGGAGGAATTCCACCAGGGAGCGGAAGTACGGCTTGTCGAATTCCGCCTCCAGCGCCTGTTTCCAGCTTTGCTCGATCTTTACGTCCATCTCTCAGTCGAATATGCAGCCTATCACGTCGTCGATAGACTTTACATAGACAAAGGTAAGACCTTTTACGTAAATATCCTTGATATCCTCGATATCCTTCCTGTTTTCTTCTGAAATGACTATGGTTTTCACCCCGGCCCGCTTGGCCGCGAGTATCTTCTCCTTGATTCCGCCAACGGGCAGTACGCGTCCGCGGAGGGTCATCTCGCCGGTCATGGCGATGCCGCTTTTAATGGCCTGTCCCCTCAATGCGGAAACCATTGAACTGACCATGGTTATGCCGGCGGAAGGACCGTCCTTGGGGACCGCTCCCTCCGGGACATGGACGTGGAGGTCCTTGGCGGCGAACTCCTCGGAGGTGGTTTTTGCCAGCTCGGGATGGGCCTTGATGTACTGATAGGCTATCTGGGCGCTTTCCTTCATCACGTCACCCAGGCTGCCGGTCATGGAAAGCACGCCCTTCCCCTTGCTGACCGAACTCTCCACAAAGAGGATTTCCCCTCCCATCTGGGTCCAGGCGAGACCGGTCACGACACCGGGGACCTCGTTGCCCTTCTGGGTGTCATGGAAGGCGGTGGGCAGGCCGAGGTATTCCTTGAGGTGCTCCTTCCCGATCACTTCCGGATGCTTCTCCTCGAGTGCGATTTTCTTTGCAGTCACCCTCGCTATCTTTGCTATCTGCTTCTCGAGGCCGCGCACCCCTGATTCGTGGGTGTAGCTGTCGATTATCTCGCGCAGGGCCTCGTCGTCGATTGACATCTCGCCTTCCTTGAGCCCGTGCTCCCTGAGCTGCTTGGGCAGGAGGAAGTTCCTTGCGATTTCCAGTTTCTCCTCGGCGAGGTATCCGGTTACGTTTATCATTTCCATCCTGTCCTTGAGGGCCGGCTGGACTGTGGAGACCTCGTTGGCCGTGGTGATGAACATCACGTCGGAGAGGTCGTAATCGATGTCGAGGTAGTTGTCGTGGAAGGTGGAGTTCTGCTCAGGGTCAAGTACTTCCAGCAGCGCAGAAGACGGGTCGCCCTTGAAGTCGCTGGCCAGTTTGTCTATCTCGTCCAGCACTATCACGGGGTTTGATGTCCCGGCTCTCTGGATGCCGCTGAGTATCCTTCCGGGCAGGGCTCCGACGTAGGTCTTGCGGTGTCCGCGTATCTCGGCCTCGTCGTGCATTCCTCCCAGGGAAATCCTCACGTACTTGCGCCCCAGGGCCCTTGCTATCGACTTGCCCAGGCTGGTCTTGCCTACTCCCGGAGGACCGTAGAGGCAGAGGATGGGGGACTTCATGTTCCCCTTCAGCTTCAGGACCGCCAGGTATTCGATGATCCTGTCCTTGACGGTGTCCAGCCCAAAGTGGTCTTCGTCCAGTACCTTCTGGGCGTTGCGAAGGTCGAGGTTGTCGTCGGATTTCTCGCCCCAGGGGAGGTCCAGCATGAACTGGATGAAGTTGTACTGTATGCTGTAGTCGGGCGAGCTGGGGTTGTACTTCTCCAGCTTTGCCATCTCCTTGTCGAAGATTTCCCCGACTTCCTTGGACCATTTCTTCTCCGAGGCGCGGCTGCGGAACTTGGCAAAATCCTCCTCGCCGTCCATGCCCAACTCTTCTTGGATGGTCTTGAGCTGGTTGTTGAGGTAGTATTCCCTTTGCTGCTGGTCGATGTCGTTCTTGACCTTCTGGTTTATCTCCTGCTTTATCTTGATGAGTTCCAGCTGCTTCTCGAGGAGCGACAGCAGGGCCATGCACCTTTCCTGGAGATTGGAGTAGCCAAGGAGTTCCACCTTGCCCCCGAAGTCCTCTACCTCGATGGTTGTGGCGATGAAATTCACCAGGAACTCAAAGCCCTCGATCGCCCTGAGGGCGCCTATCGCCTCCTTGGGGGCGAACGACGACGACTTGACTATCGAGGCGGCTTTCTCCTTCAGCGAATCGGAGAGGATCTTCAGTGTCTTTTCGTCGATTTCCGGAACATAATCATCTATGTATGAGACCCTTGCAATGATATACGGCTCGGTGTGGAGAATGGCCTCCACGGCGAGTTTCTTGAAGCCCTGAAGGATGGCGGTCAGGCTGCCGTCGGGCATTTCCAGGGTCTTTATGATCTTGCATACCGTTCCATAGTGGCACAGGTCGGCCCCGGAGGGGTCTTCTACGGTCACGTCCAGCTGGGGCACCGCACCCAGCAGTCCGTTCTTCTCCTCCACCTCCCTGATGAGCCTGATGGATTTTTCACGTCCGATGGTCACGGGATATACCGTCCCGGGGAAAATCACGGCGTTCCTCAGTGTCAGGATGGGGAGGGCGTCAGGCAGTTCGGCGGCCTCGATCTTTGGAACCATGTCGCCCTGGACTACCGGAATTATGTTTACTTCTGTCCCGTGTGGGGAAAATATGTTGTCGTATTCTTTCATAAAAAAAACGAATCCTTATTAGGCATGACAAAATGTCATTAAGCGCTAAACCTTTGTTACGCGGGGGTATATAGTCAATCTTTATGCCAAAAAAACCGGTGCAGAATTTTGATTATAAAAAAATTAAGCCTAATTTTGTGCCTCGATTACGAAAGGATTACTATACATATATTTAATAAACTTATTTAATTATGACAAAAGCAGAGATCGTCAATGAGGTTGCAAAGGCAACGGGCATTGAAAAGGTTCAGGTTCAGACAGTGGTAGAGGCATTCATGGAGTCCGTGAAGGATTCTCTCGCTAAGGGCAATCCGGTTTATCTCCGTGGCTTTGGAAGCTTCATCATCAAGCATAGGGCCCAGAAAGCTGCCCGCAACATCACCAGGCAGACAACCATGACCATTCCCGCCCACGATATTCCCGCCTTCAAACCCGCTAAGGTCTTCGTCGCATCGGTCAAGAAATAACATTTAATCTTTCAAACTATGCCCAGCGGTAAAAAGAGAAAAAGGCATAAAATGGCGACGCACAAACGTAAAAAACGTTTGCGCAAGAACAGGCACAAGAAGAAGTAGACTTCCCCGTGTCTGCCATTTTAGCAGTCTGCTGAAAGGAAGGGGGCGACCGGGAGAGCCGGAAGCCCCTTTTTTATTTGTTCTATAATAAATTTCCTTATGGAGTCAGAAAAACCCGACAAGGACCTTGTTGTTGACGTATCGTCAACTGAAGTTCAGATAGCCCTGATGGAGAATCACCGGCTTATCGAACTCAACAAAGAGTCCAGTCAGGGCGAGCATTTCACAGTCGGAGACGTATATCTCGGCAAGGTAAAGAAACTACTCCCTGCCCTGAACGCGGCTTTTGTGGACATAGGGGACCAGAAGGAAGGTTTCGTTCACTATCTGGATCTCGGGCTATATTTCCGGGCGTTCGATGAGTTCATCCGCAGGAGCAATCCCAATACGGACCTCAAAGGACTCTATTCCGGAATAAAGCTTGGTGACGTACTGCCCAAGGAAGGGCGCATTGAAAGCGTGCTTAAGCCCGGGCAGATGATAGCCGTACAAATCGTCAAGGAACCCATCTCCACAAAGGGATCGCGTCTGAATGCGGAAATTTCATTAGCAGGACGGAACATTGTACTGCTCCCCTTCGCCGAGAAGGTGAGCGTATCACAGAAAATCGAATCTAAAGAGGAGAAGCGAAGGCTTGAGACACTCCTCAGGAGCATCCTCCCCAAGAATTACGGGGCCATAATCCGCACGGCTGCTGAAGGCAAGAACGCTGCCGTACTCGTGGGAGAGGTCCAGTCGCTGATTGACAAATGGGAAGGCTCCTGGGCCAAGATCGCCAAAAACAAGGGCGTCCAGCTGCTGTTCAACGAATACAGCAAGACCACCACAATCCTCAGGGACCTCCTAAACGAGTCGTTCTCCAACATCTGGATCAACGATGACAAGGTCTTTGAAGAAACCCGCAAATACATCTCGCTGATTTCTCCCGAACAGGAGAAGATAGTGCACCTGTATGGAGACAAGCAGCCTATTTTCGACCATTTCGAGGTCACCAGGCAGATAAAGAGCTCGTTCGGGAAAGTGGTGCCCATCAAGCAGGGCGCGTACCTTGTGATTGAAACAACCGAGGCGCTGAACGTAATCGACGTCAACAGCGGCATCAGGGCCAAGACTTCCGACCAGGAAGAGAACACCTTCGAGGTGAACAAGCACGCCGCCGAGGAAATCGCGCGGCAGCTCAGGCTCCGGGACATGGGAGGGATCATCATCGTTGACTTCATCGACATGGAGTCCGTGGATCACCGGAATGCCCTCCACAAGTACATGCAGGAGCTTATGGAAAACGACAGGGCAAAGCATAACGTGCTGCCCTTGACCAAATTCGGCCTGATGCAGATTACCCGCCAGAGGATCCGTCCAGTTACGGAGATCAACACAACCGAGGTCTGCCCCCTCTGCCACGGCACGGGTAAGATCCAGTCGTCGGTGGTGATTGACGAGCAGATTGAAAGGCAGCTCGCGTACCATGTCAATGACCGGAATATCAAGACGCTTACGCTCAAGACCAGCCCCATCCTCGGGGCTTTCCTCAAAAGGGGATTCTTCAGCTCCTATCTTTCCAAATGGAGGAAGAAGTTCAAGTGCAGGCTCGACCTCCTGGAAGTATCCGATTTCTCAGTCCTGCAATATGAGTTCTACGATGAAAAAGGGGACAAGCTTTGAGGCTTGTCCCCTTTTTTATTTCATTTTTTCTGATAGTGCCCCATCATCGAGAATACATAGACCAGGATCTTATCGCCATCGACAGAATATACAATCCTGTCTGTCTTATTGATCCGGCGGGACCATTTGCCTGTGAGATTATGTTTCAAAGGTTCTGGTTTTCCTATGCCGGAATAAGGATGCTCTGCGATATCACGAAGGATCTCTTTTATTCTTTCGACCGTCTTCCCGTCATTCCGTTTCCACTCGTCGAAATCCTTTCTTGCGCGAGGGAGAAAAGCAATCTTATAGCTCATCTACATCGACAATTTCATAGTTTTCTTTTTTTACGTCCTCGTCTCCCTGACGAATAGCTTCAACGATGTCTGGCTGGGACATGATATATGCCGTTTCCATCAGGGATTCGTATTCCTCCAAGGACATGATAACCACGGCTGAACCGTTACCGCGATTCACGATAACATTATCTGAATCCTTAACAACCCTGTCAAGGAAGCCTTTCAGGTTTGATCGAAGGTCTGTATATGTTGCTGTAATCATAATATAAGTACTTAAATAAGTACTGCAAAGATAGCGCAAATATAACAAAAAACAATACTTACGGGACATTTACGGGCTATTCAGTCCGGAAGCGGTACTCTGTGCAGGAGTAGTATTTTTCACCGGGACGGAGGAGAGTGGACGGAAAACGGGACTGATGAGGGGAATCAGCTGGATGAAGGTTCTCCAAAAGCATTCCGCTGAATTTTTCCAGCGGACCGTATTTCCCGGGAATGGTCCCCGTCCATGACCTGGCGGCGAAAGTCAGTACGTTGGGTTCAGTTGTCCAGTCTTCTATGATACGACCGCTTCGGGGATCCTTCAGTGATGCTACCTTTCGCAGGCTTCCATCCCAGTTCTTTACCAGCCATGATCCAACAGGGACTTTATAGCCAAGGTCCTGTTCAATCAATGAATCCATCCGGCGTGGCTCCCTGAAATCGAGCGGAGTCCCTTCCACGGGGATAATCCGATCCGGAATATATCTTGCGTTATTCAGGATGCAACTGTCGGCATTCACTAAAAGGATACAGGACATTACGTATTCACCGCCTGCACCCCGCGGGTTGAAATAGGTATGGTTTGACAAGTTAACGTAGGTCGGTGCATCAGTGGATGCCTCATACTCAATTCTCAAGGTATTCTCCTCTGTCCATGTATATGTAACATGGCAGTCCATATTCCCCGGGAACCCCATTTCTCCGTCAGGGCTTACGCGATGGAAGCGTACGGCATCATTGC
This sequence comes from Bacteroidales bacterium, assembly GCA_017437755.1. Classification (GTDB taxonomy): domain Bacteria; phylum Bacteroidota; class Bacteroidia; order Bacteroidales; family UBA932; genus Cryptobacteroides. The sequence continues at coordinate 97,229 of JAFRXI010000071.1, read as the reverse complement.
CTAAGGAATCGGCACCCCACACAAACCGGTCGAATCCCATAGGACCACCGTGGAGTTGCACTGGCACATTATCACGGAATTCATTGGATTCCAGTGGCCAGTATTTCCCGTCGATTGAAACGGCGGAAGAATCCACCCGGTTTGCATAACGCCCAAGAACGCAGCCCACAAAGCGGTCCTTGTTCTCGAAACTCCCTATGTCTCCGTAGCCTACTACAACATCCTCGAGCCGCCCATTCCGGTCAGGAACCATAACGCTTACTATCCTGAGACCGTAGTCTGTCACTGAGACACTTGCCCCGGATGAGTTGGTAATGGTATATAGCATGACATTTTCTCCGGTGGAAAGGTTACCGAAAGCAGTAACCTTTAGTCCGGCGGTTGAGCATCCTGCAAATAAAAGGACGGCACCCAACAGAAAGCAACGGCAGGACGGCTTTATCATTTCAAGGTCAAGGTTAGCCATTCGGAAGGATAGTCGGTATTCTCTCCCTCGATGTCTTCATATTGCCAGGCCGGTTTCTCGCGGATTCCGTCCTTGTAGTTATGACGCAGATGTGCGTGCAGGACTTCATTATTGCAAGGATTGCCACCCAGCACGTTCCAAGGCACTGTTGCTTTAACGCTGAATCCGGTATCAACATCGCTATGGTCATTCAAGGTCCCCGCCAGTTCAACAATGGCATCTGTTGCATCATATATGATATGCCACGCATTCATCTCCAACCGGGAGACCTGCACCGCTCCTGTTGCGGAGGCTACTATTTTGTATGTTCCTTTTCGTTCGCGGTCGAGAAGCAGCACGGGGGCATCACCATTCTCGGCGATATATGCGCAAAGCTTTTTGTCAAAGAGGTAAGATGCGAATATAAAGCCTTCCCGGGTATATCCGAAATCGGACCAAAGCTGTCCTTTGCCATCCTTTCCGAGGAACCAGAACCCTTCGGTTGAGAACTCCGCCAGCGGGGTCATTTCAATCTCACCACGCTTTATTTCCTTTGAATAATTGAGATGTCCTATGCAGGTGCGGATGTGTCCGAGGATATTGTCGGAAGGGTTATGCCAGCCTGCTGAATTAGGTGATATGGAAGTTCGGGAATCCTTGATTGATGGGTCCTTTTTCACTTCGACGGTGGCAGCCGCCATCACTTTGCTGTTTCCGATATAAGTTATGTCACCCCAGAATCCGGTGAAAGGAGATGTCGCATGCGAATACACCTCGCCGCGACGGTCACCTATGAAAACCCAGAAACCGTTAATACCCTTATATTTGCCATTTGACGCCACAAGGGGCTCTCCGGTAGGAAGTATGCAGCAGTATGGGGCATATCCATAGAAATCCTTGTTCAACTGCCTGTTATCAGGATATTCCGGCCCCCCGACTGTTAGGATCCTGTCAGTATCGCGCTTCCAGTTCAAAGCTTGGGAAGATCGTACCACGATAGGAGTCTGTGCCTGTATCATGGAATGGCTGAATACTTCCAAAGGGCATATGATATCCCCGTTCTCAACCTGAACTGCTGAGGCCATTCCGTTTAGGCGCCTGTTTCTGGTTACGGTCGCTGAGATAGGTTCAAGGTCTTCCCAGCGGCATAACTCCTTATTTTGCCATGTAATGCCGCCGTCGAAAGAACGGAGGATTGCAGTACAGGAAAGAGTATGATCGTTGTCTACGATGACACCGCTGTCCGTAATATACATCTGCAGTTCCCCTGAAGGAAGTTCCAGGAATGCGGGCTCCCAGCAGCGCCCGCGGAACACCTCATGCGGTTCACTCCAGGTCTCGCCTTTGTCATCCGAAAACATAACCTCTATCCAGCAGGCGTCATTTGTCACTGAAAAGTCGTGATAATGGTCCAGATAGCGGGTCTGGAATGCCATAATGATGCGTCCGCTGGTCAGTTCCAGGAAGTCTGGGTTAACCGACGAGCGTATGTCACGCCCGAAAGGACTGTCCACCCAGCCACTCTCGCGAACCAACTTGGCCGGAGTCCAACTGACTCCGCCGTTGAAACTCTTGGTAACATATATGTCCCAGCCGAACTTGTGGTTCATGAATGTCATCATCAGGGAGCCGTCTGAAAGGGAGCGGATCCGAGGATAATAGAGGTTATTCTCCATAAAATCATGTCCTTCCACTTCGAATGAAGTCAGTTCTTCAAAAGAAGCACCGTCCCAGGACACCCTGACCTGAATATTATCATTACAGTGATGACTGCAACCGCATGCAAGTGCCGCAGCAGCGAGGAAAGGAATTATTCTCTTAAGCATAGTTAAAGGTTTTTAAGCATATAATCGGCCCAGAGGTTATTGGGACGGCATTTCAGTGCTTTCCTGAAGCATTCAGCCGCTCCGGCCTGGTCTCCCAAGCCCAGCATCCCCAGTCCCTTCATATAGTACGCCTTGGTGTTTACTGTTTCCACCGTTTGGCCGGTAGTCCCTTCTGCTCCATAGAAGTTGAACACGGATTCCACGATTGCCCCACTGCCGTTCGACTCCAAATCACGGAAAAGGTCTTCCGCTTCAGCACTGCGGCCAATCTTGCGCAAGGCCATAGCCTGCCAATAACGGTATTCGGTCTTTTTTACCCGCACTTCCGAGGCGTTTTTATAGTACTCGCGTGCCTTTGATCTCATTCCGGCCTTCTCAGAGGCATGGCCCATCATATACCAGGTCTGGGCGTCGCGAGGAACCCTCTTATCCACCAGGAACACCTGCTGGTTTTCCGGGTACTCAAAAGCCCGCGCATAAAGAGACAGGGCTTCCTTGTACAAGCCTTTCGATTCCTTGTCCAGTCCTGCCATCATCAAGGCGTCGGCATATGCATCATGGAAATTCGCCACCCCTTCCCTCGTGGGGAAGTAGCAGTCTTGAAGCAGTTGCAGCACATAGTCGTAGTCTCCGCAGAAAGTCCCCGTAATCACTTCGTTGGCAAGCGGAGTATAACGCTTGACCGCCGTCTCGTGATGGCTCTTCAGCATGGAATAACGCTCGCACACGGGTACCTTCGCCTCTTCGCTGAGCTGATCCAGTTCCTCAAGGTAAATAGCCTTGGTGGGGTTCAGCTCCACAGCCTTTCTATAGCAACGCAGAGCCTCGTCCAAATCCTTGGTATAAAGCCAGTTCGCCCATCCGAGATTTCTCCATGCGAGGTCAATGGAAGGATTCTTGGAGAGGCATCGCTTCCAGCATTCAATGGCCTTCCCGGGTTGCTTATCGTACCAAAGGTTACCAAGATAGTAGTCCGGTTTCCAACTGTCCGGGAATGCTGCTGAGGCTGCTTCCAGAGGGTGAACGGTTTCCAAACGGAAGACATTGCAATAGTCAGTTGGCAGAGCAAGAGCGTCAGCGTAGTTACCTAGGTATAGCTTTACGGTAGGGTATGCGACACGGGAATCAATATCCCTGAGTATGGCATCTGCCTCAGTGGGGAAGCCGTTGTGACGGTATTCAAGCGACAGTTCGAGGTATGACTCTGGAACATCTCGCATCAGTGAATGGAAGCCGTCTTCTCCGATAAGCAGCATCTTCTCATAGGTGGCATACGCGTTTAGGGGATCCTTTGACAGTATGGCGTCAACGCATGACAACGCCTCTGTTGAATCACCTGCATGACGCAGCAGCGAGGCTTTCATCCCCAAAGCACTGAAGTTGTTCCCATTGTAGGTTATGGCTTCTTCCAAGAGATTCAGGGCCATCTTTGTATCTCCCATGCAAGAATAAATCTGTGCAAGTTGATAGTTGCCGGCAGAATTGTATTCGTATGCCCAAACAGCCCGATAAAGAGTATCCATCGCTGCCTCCAACTGGCCTTCTTCCTTCAGGATGAGCCCCAGGTTGTATAAGGCTTCAGTATCTTTGGGCCTGGTATAATCGTGGGTTTGACGACGGATAGCGCGACGGAGATGAGTCTTAGCCCGTTCATAATCTCCACGTTGTCTGTACCATATACCCATGGCGGTGTTACATCTTACATCGTCAGGATCCCGTCTGAGAACCTCAAGGAAATAGTCTGTGGGATTGACATATGGATTATGGAACTGAAGGTTACGCATACCCACGTAATAACACTCTTCATTGTTGGGGATATCCTGAGGGAGGGCAGGGGCTCTTACAATCTCCGGCAATGGTTTGCCATAGTCCTTTTCTACCGGGGTGAAGGTCAGCATTACCCTGCCTTCGGCGTCAAGCAGTTCGAGTGTAAGGTCGGTATCTGTCAACGTTTTGTCGATGGATACGGTTTCTGAGAACGGGGCGTCAGGAGCAAGCGTCAGGGAGTGTGAAAAGAGTGTGTGCCCCGGTGCTTTAAGGACTATTGTCGCGGCGGTTTGACTGGTGGCATTTGCGGCGATAAAAGCCTTCCCTGGAGCCTTCAAATCCAGGTTGATGGCTGCATGGGCATCTGCAGCCTTGAATCCGCCCATCTTTTGCACTCCGTACCAGTATTGCTTGAATTCCTTCACCTCGTAGGGCATGGTCCAGTTATAATCCGGCTGATTGTCGGAATATGCTCCCTGCATAAGTTCACAATAGTGCCCGGCATGCTCGGACAGGATCCTGGTATCCCATTCGCTATTGGGCCCCCAGAGCCAGAACTTTCCTCCTTTTACGATGTGATGGTTGCCCACCAGGACAGTACCCGCATCGGCGCCGTGGTCATACCCCCCGAAGAAGTCATCCTTCTGGTCGAAAATAAAGATTGAATTCGATGTGGGGAGGTTCTTCCACCAACTGACGTCTACACCTATGTAGTCATCATTTCCGCGGAAGGCTTCCTGGGAAACCGGCCAGTGAATCATTGCTTCCTTGCAGTGGTATGTGCCGAAATCAACGCTTTGCGGATAGATAATCTGATAGTTCTCATCCACTTTCGTGGCAATGTTCGACCAGTATAGCATGGAGTTGGCGTCAGGAGTGGAGTTGATCAGACGGCCTGTAACCTCAATATATGATATCCCGGGATGAAGGGTGACCCCTATTGCCCAAGACATGCGGTGGCGGAGTTCGGTTTCTCCAACCCAAATTGTTTTGCTGCCGTCTGCATCCTCAACCATTCGCCAGTCACAAGGTGTGTGGGATGTGCTGCGGTGGTGATGGAAAACATTCCATTCCACGCCTCCGCTGATCCACGCCCCAGTCATTCCTACGTTGGCAGGCTTGATACAGTCGTTTCGATAAAAGATGTCATAGCCGTCGGTCTTGTCCAGGGCATAGAAGAGACGACCACCTATCTGAGGCAATATGCATAGCTGGATATATTCGTTTTCAAGGAATAGTGCCTGAAATGCCTGTATCTCCCGACGCCGTGTCATGTTGTCGTTGAGCGGATATGGATATATGCTTCGCCTTGCCCGCTGGTATGAATACGCGCGGTCGAATATCGGTGCCGTTTCAGGTGCCTCCAAGATATATGATGGCAACTCCAACTTGCCTTCCCACATCTTCACAGTACTTTCTTGTGCTGATGCAATGATGGCCGAAAGAACGGAAACAGCCAGAATAATAATCAATCTTTTCACACTTAATACTCTAAAAACCTTTTAAATGAGGCCACTGTGAAGGCTTGGCAACAGGAGCTACTATATCTTCTCCCCCAAGCATATCGAACAGCGAGAAATCAAGAGAAATAGCGGCGTCGGTTTGCTCGGGCAGGGAGGATTTTGGGACTTTAATCTCGCAGAGCCATCCCTTATCAGTATCCTGGGCATTCCCGGCAGAGCCCTCAATGCCCGGGACGGCCTCTATGCCAAGCTTTTCCTGGAACCATGAGCTCTTGTATACAGCCTGGGATTTTAGCCCGGCTGGAGATACCTGTATGCGTACTGAACCGTTTCCGACGGATGAACTGCCAGGAGTTGCGAGGGTAATCGTCGCGTAATCGGATACGGAAATATTGTTATCAAGGACCTCGACCAGGAAGTAAAGGTTATCTTTGTCGGCACTGCATCTAAGGGTGGCCTGTGCCTGTGACTTGGAGCCCACGAAAAGTGCGTCGTCGGTGTTCTGCCACTCTGAATTGACTCCATCCATCACAACTGAGCGGTTTGTGACCGAGATGTCGTGGTTAAGATACAGACAGACCAACTGGAGGGTCTTGTTGGTTCCTCCAGATGAAAGCAACAATCTGTGTCCACCATCCACGTACATTCCGCTCCAGAACCCTTTTTTTTGTAAGGGGGTCAAAGCCTCTGCGAAGGTTCGGGCGGTTTCGTCACCTATCCTGAGGTAAATGATATTGTTATCGTTGTAAGAAAGGGCAGTCTCGCCGGAGGGGAATTGTACCAGAAAAGGTGATGCCCCCTTGACATATGAACTTTGCCTGTCTGACGGACCGAGTTGGTTGCCGGTAAGGATGGGATACTCTGTATTGTTCCTTCCGGAATACGCCAGGGAAACCCAGTAATTGGATTGAGTCCCGGTAGGGGGTTTCATTTGGGACTCGAAAGCCCCTGCCATTTCGCCGGTTTCGTTAAGCGATATCACCACGGGCATCTGGTCGGTAAACAGGACGATATCACCAGAAGCACCTCTGGACTGACGGACTACATAACCCTGGTACTGCCAAGAGTAACCGCCGTCGGTACTCTTGACCATCGCTGTTCCTGAATTGTTGGTAACATCAGGCCATTCGGAAACTACTCCTGCAAGATACGGGTCTGAATTCGTGAAGTAGCAATGAATGTCTCCGTTTTTAGTCTCAACCAGATGTGTCTCCCAGTTTATCCCCTTAAATATTGAAATCCCATCGTCCCAGGTGACCCCATTATCCTTGCTGCGACGGATCAGGATGCCGGCTGAATTGTGGTTTTCCCGGAAAGAATGTCCCCCCTTGCCTGAAATTGCGCGATACGACACGGAACTGAGTATATCGCCGTTGGATAGGGTAAGGATATTGGGCCCGGCATACCCCCGGGAATTTGAATAACCGAAGTCATCTGTAATTGCAACTTTCCCGTTGAACATACCGTGACTTCGCCAGGTGGCAAGATCGTCGCTGGAGAGCATGTATGTCTGGTCTCCTGCCCAGGTTGAAGAATTCCCTTGGTGATAGACGAGTATGTACTTTCCGTTCTTTGCCCGGGTGATCCTGGGGTAAATCGGATAATCCCCGCCGAGCGGGACGCCTTCAAATGCAGTATAACTCCTAAGGTCTCGCATCAGATGCGACCGTCCAGTGGCTCCTTTGTGAGAATTTATAACATCTTTCCCCTGATTTAGTTGCCATATCGGAACTATATTAAGTTGAGTGGACGCGGGTACTTCTCCCTGTTGCTCGTCCCCGCCCCCGGAAGGATCTCTTCCGGGGTACGGACTATGGGGTTGTGTACCGCTGCAGGAAATGAGTGCCAGAAATGTGACAGCTGTTGCAAAGACTGTCTTCCTACCAATTTTCATTTTGAGTAAGATTTTTGTTCTTCTCTCTTTCCGTGGAAGGGATTGCCCACTTGTAATAGGCATCATCCCATTTGTACCTGTATACTGGATCCCCCCACATCTGGGTTAGGCCTATGGCATTATCGTATTTGTCGGTCTTCCAACTTCCCCACCGCAACTCTTCAAAGTAAAGTTGGTTCTCGCATGCAAGCTCCCAATGCTTCTCCTGCCTGATTCGGGTTCGCAACTGGTCCTGCGTGTTCACTGCATTCCATTCCTTTCCGTCGTTGAGGGCGGCTACTCCTGCACGTGTACGAACCTGGTTTACAAGCTCTACGGCCTCGGCCATTCTAGAGCTGCCCTGCTCGTTGAGGCACTCGGCCAGAGACAGCAGGACGTCGGCATACCTGAAGACAGGAACATCGACAGGACTGTATGAGGGATTCATACAATCTCTGCCATTGGTTACGAACTTCTGGATACAGTAGATGCAGTATTGGTTGAACTGGGTTTTGAGATCGCTTTCCTCAGTTGCCCTGAAGGGATAGCGGCAGGTATACATTCCATCTGAAGGAGTACCTCCGTGATAGGCTTCATAGGGGGTTATGACCGTTGCATCGAGCCTGGGGTCGCGACCCGTATAGGCAGCTTTGATGCGGGCTTCGTTGCCGCTTGGAAGATACTCTGACATCTTTGCACCGTATTCTGTCCTTTCTCGGATCTCGCCTTCAGTCATGTTGTCCCTGTAGAAGTATACGCTGCGCTCCTTTGGAGAAAGTGCATCATATCCGGGAATGATGTCGGAGAAGGAGAATGGCCGTCCGTCGGCCCACTGGAAGCTGTCGCAGAAGGCCGTGTTGACAAAATACCTGTTCCAGCCGCCGCCTGCGGTACGTGTACTCCCGTACATATACGGATATACGCTGCCGTTCCCGGAGTCCTCGGTCATATTGAGGAAGTATACCATTTCGTCGCTCTTCTCATTTGCAAGTGTGAACATATCGGCATAGCTGCCGTTGAAAAGCGAGTATCCTCCCTGCCCTATGGCCCTGAGATCCTGCTCGGCTAGGGCCCACTGCTTTTCCCACATATATGCCCTGGCCCTGAGGAAGTAGGCAGCGGCTTTGGTTACCCTGCCCATGTCGGCAGAGGTCTTTGAATATTTTATGGGAAGGTTTACGTCATTGATGCAGTCGGTACAGTCATCGATTATTACCTGCCACACGCCGTCAACATCCGTCCGCGGCTTCATGTACTGCGATGGAGCCAGGTTTTCCAGATATACGGGAACACCCCTCCAGAGGCAGTTCAGCTGGTAATATGTCCAGGCGCGAAGGAACTTGCATTCCGATATGCGGCAAGATTTGACAGCGTCAGTCATATCCGGGACCGATGCCAGGTTGTTGATTACGTCATTTGCCCTGTTTATGGTCTCATAAAGCCTTTTCCACCTGTTCAGGAACACGCCGCTGGAAGGACGAACGCTTCCCATCAACATGGGATAGTCTGAATAATTGATCAGGGTATTGGGATCCATCACTGAAGAGTAGGCGTCCAATGAGATGTTGTCTGTACTTACATAATCATGTCGGACGTTACTGTATACGCCAATCACCGCGGCTTCCGCCATGCTGGCGCTGGAGTAAACGGTCTGTGAACTCACCTCATCATAGGGATAGCGGTTAAGAAATCCTGAGCATGAAGACATGAGCAATGAGGCGACAGCCAGAATTATAGTCTTTTTCATATCCTGCAGAGTTTAAAAAGTGACGGAAAGTCCAAGTGTCCACTGGCGCATAAGGGGATAGAATACCTTCTCTTCTTTGATTTCCGGATCCATCCCAGGGTATTTTGTGAAGGTCCATATGTTGTCACCGCTCAGAAATACCCTGAAAGACTGCATGCGGGCCTTTGCGGCAATCTTGTATGGAAGGCTGTAACCCAGCGTTATGTTCTTGATTTTGAGATAATCGCCACGATAGAGCCAGTGCGTGGAGTTTGAGTATGCTCCGCCGCCATTTTGCTCAGATCCGTTGTTCAACGTGATTCGGCCGTGCTTTGACGTGGTATTCGTGCGCGGGTCGGAAGGATTCTCGGGATCATAGAAATAGTGGTCATAAGCAATCTCGTAGGGGAGTGAAAGGTCGGCACGTGCTCCGTAACTGTTTATTGCGGTATACTTCAGATGTATGGCGTATCCGCCGGCTCCGGCAAACTGGGCGGAAAAGTCAAAGTTCTTCCATTCCATGTTGATGTTGAATCCATAGAAGAATTTTGGCGTCTTTGATATTCCCATGAACCGGAAATCATCGTCGTTTCCATATATGCCGTCGCCGTTAAGGTCGGCATATATCATGTCACCATACCATATGCCGTCCTTGCCGATGTTCTTGAGAGGTAGGAAGGAATTGCCGGCGGCGATCATCGCCTGGAGCCAGTCCATGTCTTCAGGAGTCCTTATCATACCGTCCCTGGGGCCTCCTCCGGGATTCACCGATCCATCTGCATAGAAATGGCTGCCGTCACCGGAATAGATGTCAAGATTATAGAACTCGTTGATTATCTTCCCTTCCATAACCCTATTATATGTTCCGGTGGAGACGGAACCAAGATTGGTGTCATAATATCGGTGTCCGAACTCATCAGTCTTCCATCCTGCATCCAGGCGCCCCTTGTATTTATCTACACGGTTCCAGTTGCGGGTGAAGTTCCCTTCAAAACCGTAATGGAAGTCGCCTATGCTGTCTTTCCATCCAAGAGTAATCTCAAATCCCTTGTTGCTGACTTGGCAAAGGTTCTGGTAAGGAGCGCTTTTGGTACCGACCGTTGCCGGTATGGCCGCCTTGTAAAGTATACCGTCGGTCAGGCGGTAATATCCGTCCGCCTCGAGGGTTAGCCGGTTCTTCAAAAGGGCTATTTCCAGGCCGAGGTCGTAAGAAGTGGTGGTTTCCCAGGTGAGTGCGTAGTTCGACAAGGTGCTTACCAGTCCGGATGTCAGGATGTCGCCTCCTCCCATGGGATAGGTAATGGAAGAGGTATAGGTGGACTGGTATTCGTAGTTGTCTATGGCGTTGTTCCCTAGCTTGCCCCAGGATGCGCGTAGTTTAAGGTTATCGAATCCTGAGTCCTTCATCCATGGCTCCTGAGAAATCCTCCATCCGGCCGAGAAGGATGGGAACAGGCCCCAGCGTGATTCGGGAGCGAAACGGGAAGACCCGTCGTAACGGAGATTGGCCTCGAAAAGGTAGCGTTTGTCATAGGCATATGTTACGCGGCCATACCAGGACATCGAGGCATAGTCTTCCTCGGTACCCTTGATATCCTTCATGTCAATCATGTTGTTGAGTTCCCGAAGCTGGTCGTTGGACCAGCCTTTCTTCTGCGCTTCGGTATATCCGGTGTTGTAATACATTGACTCGAAGCCCGCCAGTGCGGAAATGTCGTGCTTCCCGGCAATGGTCTTTGCCCAGAACAGGTCGCTCTGGAGGGTCCAGGCGAAGGTGTCGGTGTGCTTCGCCGTCTGGGTAGGGCGACTCAGATCGTTATAGAAATAAGTCCAGTCTCCTACGCGGAACGAATAGGCGTTGCAAACATCTCCCCAATAACGCCGTTTGGTATTGTAATACCTGTAATTGAAGGCCGTGCGTGACTTTATGCCGAATGGTAGGGTGATGTTGGCGAAAAGCGTTGCATTTATGTGATGCTGCTTCTCTTCTCCGTCAAACCTGTTGATGAAATAGAGGTTGTTCCTGGAATTGGTGTTCTGCTCCGGGTTCTCCATCCAGCCGTATTTACCGTCATAGTAGGGATAGATTCCGGGAATGCCCCTAGTCATGTAGTCGGATGCCCCGTCGATGTCGCAGAGATCCCTGTCAGTCAGATATCCCCATAGTTTGGTGCCTATCTCCAACCAGTCAGTCAGTTTGGATGAAATGTTTGCTCTTAACTTGTATTTGCGCATCCCGGTTTTATCCATGATTCCGGGATTATTCAGATACGATGCTGAGATAAGGTAGCTGTTGCGACCAGTGGAACCTGTGGCGGTAACGTTATGTTTCTGGAGAACAGCATTGCGGCAGATGGCTCGGAACCAGTCGGTGTTTGGATAGGCTACATAGTTGGGATATCCCGATTCGGAGATGCCGTTGGGGTCTTTTTCCTTTTCTCTCCAAAGATCAATCATTGCTTGGGAGAACAGGTCGGCTTGTCCGATATTCTCGGCCGCTTCATTCATCACGCTCATATAGTCGGCGTAATTGGAAATAGCGTGGTAAACATCCACCGGGGTATTTAGCGAAACCATTCCGCTATAGGTTACTGATGTGGTGTTTTTGCCCTTACTGGCGCCATCTTTGGTGGTGATGAGAATGACGCCGTTTGCGCCTCTGTTGCCATAAATGGCGCAGGAGGCGGCATCTTTCAGGATGGAAATGGTGGCAATATCATCTGGATTCACCGCGGACATTGTGGATTCAAAACCATCCACGATTACCAACGGCGAACTGTCGTTCAAGGTGCCGATTCCCCTGATGCGGACAGTGATGTCTTCCTGTCCGGGTTTTCCGGAGCCCTGGTTGACCACTACTCCTGCGCTTGCACCGGCGAGTACCTGCTGGGTGGTTTGTATGGGCCTGGACTTCATGGCTTCTTCATAGTTTACAGTGGATACAGAACCAGTCATGTTGACCTTCTTCTGGACACCGTAACCTACCACTACAACTTCTTCCAGATAGTTGTTGTCTAATGAAAGGACAAAATTGATGACGGATTGTTTTCCTACCGTGATTTCCTGTTCTGAATATCCGATAAACTGGGCGGTAAGCACCGCATCGGGACGGACTTTGATTTCATAATTGCCATCCGGGTCGGTTGTCACTCCATTGTGGGTTCCCTTGACTGTAACTGCGGCTCCGGGAAGGGGATTGTTGTCCTGATCCAGAACACGGCCCCTTACGGCGGCCTCCTGGGCATGCATTGCCAATGAGGTGGAGATCAGGAGGATAACCGAGATTACAGTCCCTATTAGTTTTGTACGTATCATTATCTTGACTGTTTCTTAAAGAATGGTGAATGATATGGACTTGGTTTGGTCGATATTGGCATTGCCCCATGTGTCCTCGCTCTTTCCGGGATTACGCTCGGCGCTCTTTTCGCATAGGTAAAAATTCGCCTCGCATTTGCCGTTGCCGTAAGGGACACTTACAGTACCGACGGTTCCTAAACCGGTGGAAATTATGCTGCCGTCAACGCAGACAAGACGGATCAGGAGATGACCACTTGCTACAGGCTTTTCATATGTGAGTATAGTGCTCAGTTTGGGAGAGGAGTTATACGGTATGGCCCATGTGGCTTTGCTGGTTGTTGAACCGTCAGGCGCAAGGCATCCGTCATTGGCGGTGGTTTTCCAAGTATCTCCGTCAAGGTAAGTTACTTCCCAGAAGGTGGGAGCGTTCTTGTTACATACAGCAAAGGTGAATTGCAGCCTCGTCCCGGCGCGGAATTTCTTTACCGGTAGATCAAACTCAAAGTAATCGCCCGTCCATACGCCCTTGATGCCTAGTCCGCCTAGGAGGGTGGAGGAGTTGTTACTGCCTCCGGCAAACTCCAGGAAGGGACGGTATGTTTTCCCCTCTGGCCGGTAGCTGTCTATCGGATTAGCCCAATGCCATTTGGCTCGGGCCTGTTCCTGCTGTTTGCTAATGAATACGCCCTTGTCGGGGTGCAGATCGTCGATATAAATGCCGTCTCCGGGGGTGCCGTTAGTTCCTCTCCACAACGGTTGGTTAGCTGCATTCGTATATCCGACTGCCGTGGATTTCAAGGTCTCCATATCTATATTTTCAGGTGCGTAGCCTATAGGGAAATAAACCGGGAATGTGACAGGCACGATCCCATCGTCGATGCGACTGACCTGTATGGCCACCGATTCACCCGACTTGACATCAAGGCCACTATCAGATGAGAATACCGACATTACATTGGAAGCCCCGTCCATGTCCGTGAATTCCAGTTCCATACCACCATCGGGTACTGTAAATGGAGCGACTAGCATCTGGACTGTTCCCCCTTCGGCCGGTACTCTCCAGCCCTCATTGCCGAAATCGATGCAAATTTCAGTCTCTCCGGAGTTACTTCCGGGGGTGAAATCCCCTGTAAGGGCATTGATACTGCCGCTGATGGTAAGTGGAATAGACTTGTCACCGGTGCGGAACACCATTTTTTTCAGAGTGGATCCTTCATCTTCGAAAACAGGGTCGGATGGTATGGCAAATTCTATTACGCTGAATACGCTTTTAAAAGCAAGATTGATGGTGGGGACTACGTTGGAAGCATTCCCTGAGGCAATCATGGGCATGAATGACATGATGCCATCTGAGAAACTCTGGTTTGCCGGTACGCTTACAGGGATGTCGGTGAGGCTTGTGGCTCCATCAGGGAAAGGATATGCTGCCACGAACGAATAGGCATGGTCACCTTTCATTGATATTACCTTGTCTGCTTCACCGTCGGGGACAAGCCTGGTAGTTGTTCCTGCTTCCACTGCACGGAATGCGGCAATTTGCTTACCGGACATTACGGTCCGTTCAACTTCATCCCTTGTGCATGTGGCTGCGATGCCGAAAACGGCCCCTTCTGGAATCTCCGCGATGGATGAGGCACTGAAGTTCACCTCATACTCGGTTGCATCATAACCCCGATTGTTGTCCGTGTTCTTGTTACAGGAAACGGACAACATGGACAGGGATAAGACTGAGAGAATGATTGCTGTCCTTCTCATTTCTTTTCGTTATTGGGTTTAATTAAGGAACGATTGTAAATGATATGCTCTGGGACTGGTCGACATTGCCGTTGCCCCATGCATCCTGGGTCTTGCCCGGGTTACGTTCTGCACTCTTTTCGCAGAAGTAGAACGGTGCGTCACATTTGGTGGTGCAATAGGCATTTGATAATTGTGAAACGGTTTCCAATCCAGAAGCACAGATGGAGCCGTCAACGCATACCAGCCTTATATACAGATGACCGAGATCAACCGCATTGGTAAAGGTCATGGTGGTGCTGAGTTTAGGGGAGTAGTTGTAAGGTATAGCCCAGGTAGCAGTGGCTGTGGTTTCTCCGTCCGGAGCGGTGCAGCCGGGAGCGGCAGTGGTTTTCCAAGTATCTCCGTCAAGGTAGTCTACCTTCCAGAAAACTGGAGCGTTCTTATTACAAATGGCAAAAGTGAACTGTAATTTTGTCCCTGCTTCGAAGTTTCTGACCGGAAGGTCGAACTCGAAGTAGTCGCCTGTCCAGATTCCCTTGACTCCAAGGCCGCTGATCAAAGTGGTTGAGCCGCTTCCTCCTCCGGTAAACTCAAGGAAAGGGCGGTATGTCTTTCCGGAAGGACGATAATGCTCCACCGAATTAATCCAGTGCCATTTGGCGCGTGCTTGTTCTTGCTGCAAGCTGATGAATACGCCTTTTGCAGGGTTTATCTGGTCAATATGGATTCCATCTGCTGCATTCCCGCTCGTTCCGCGCCAGAGTGTTTGGTTGGCGCTGTTGCAATAACCGATTCCGGTTGATTTAAATGTTGACATGTCAATATTATCCGAGGAGTATCCGATTGGGAAATATACAGGGAACGATACGGGGACAAGTGCGGTGGCGGTATAGGGGACAGTTGTGGGATAGACTTTCCCCGCCGAAAGGTTCATGGGCTTGTTGTCGTTGCTCGCTCCCCACTGGTTAGCCCATGAAGTAACCTCCTGATAATTGCCGTCAATGTCGGTAATCTTCATCTTAATGCCGCTGGGATAATTCCTTGCTGGAAGGGCGATAATAACAGGTGTGCCTTGTGGGACCCCTGATGTCCCGCAGTCCAGTGTGATGGAAGTATTGCCAATCTCATTATCGTAAATAATTGGATTGTCATCGTCGCATTTGGCGGTAAACTCTCCACTGATCTGGCTATGGTCCTCGCTCCAGATAAGTATGGAACGGATATTGGAACTGGTTGAACCTCCACTCACAGTCATTTTTATGTAGGCCACAGCATGCTTGAAGGTTACTGAGCCGTCTTCCGTGCCATATCCTATCATAATGCCCGCGGAGGGGTCAAAGGAGCCGGCAACGTAGTTTTGCGTAGCAGGAATTGTCACCTTTACGGTTTTGTCTGAAGAATTGTACGATCCGTTGACATAAGCCGATGAAGGGTATACCGCGCAGTAAGGGGCATCAATCATAGAGTCGAAACTGAAGACTGCACTGCTGGCTGGATCCTTTATGTCTATAGAAGAGGCGAGGGAACCATTGACGACTATGCGGTCGGAAGATTCCCATGTTACCGGATACTTTCCTTCGGAATCCTTCTCGCCCATACAGGTACGAACCAGTGGATCATCAGGGCAGAAGGCCTGGATCATCGTCAGAGTTGCAGGGGCTCCGTTGGTCTCAATATGCTCCCTGGTGCAGGATAATAATGCGGCAAGGCATACGCCGGCGATAAATAATGTTCTTTTCATTGTCTTGTCCTCACGTTAGTGGCTATGGAATCCAGTTGAATTCATCTTCCTCCGATTCCTCAAGTGACGGAATGGAAGAAGTGTTTGTTGAGAAGCAGAAGTTCTCCTGCATGTCCATATTGAAACATGACAGGCCAGGATTCAGGTAAGGTGTCTTTCCGTCCCTGCTGATTGTCTTTTTTCTGGTCATGGCTTATAATAATGATATTTTATTCCAATGCACAAATTTACCCCGCTCTCTTGAGCGGGGTTTACACAAAATCCTCAATTGCTTTCATTTTTCTTGCATTCGTCAAGAGATTGGTTGCGACGGCGACTGGGTGTATTCGCTCGGCGAGCAGCCAAAATGGTCCTTGAAGCATTTTGAGAAATATGACGGGGTGTTGAATCCAAGGTCATAAGCTATTTCTGAAATGTTTACACCTCCAGACTTCAGGCGGGCAGCAGCTATGTTCAACCTCTTGGTGCGTATGTAATCCACAGGTGTGGTATCCAGTAGTTTGCGTATCTTGCGAAGCAGTGTTGCTTCACTAACTGCCAGGTTTGAAGCAAGGAAATCATTGGACAGTTCCGTGGAAGATATATTGTCAGCTATCAACTGGTCAAAGCGACGGAAGAACTCGCTGTCGCGGCTTGGCAGGCCAAACAGTTTAATGTCGGTATGGACAGATCCGCCGGTCAGAGCTTTCTTCATGAGCGAGCGGCGGTCCAGGATATTACCTATGCTCACGCGCAGGAAATCCATGTTGAAAGGCTTTTCCACATACAGGTCTGCTCCGCTTTCCATCGCCTGAATCTTGGATTCCACACTGGTACGTGCGGACAGGACTATGATGGGGAGATGCGATATTTCAATGTCTGAGCGAATGGTGGAGCACAATTCAAGTCCGTTCATTCCGGACATCGAAATATCGGTAATCATCAGGTCGATATTCTTGACATGGAGAATTCTTAGGGCTTCTTCAGCAGCTCCCGCAGCAAGGACGGAATAATTGTCTGAGAGCTTGCGGGAGAGGAAATTTCGCAGGTCTCCGTTGTCATCCACTACCAGCAGGACCGGTTTGTCTTCAGGGCCTTCCATGTTCCCTTCCTCATCACGGCCTTTTTCCGGAGCACCCGAAAGCGGTAAAGTAAGTGCAAAGCAAGTTTGATCCGAATCCAGAAGCACCAGCGAACCGGAGTGCATCTGAGCCAGGTTGCGGGCAAGCGGAAGGCCTATTCCGAAGCCGCCGCCGGAGTGGCTGTAACGCACGAATGGCTTAAATATGTTGTCCCTTTCTGCTGCCGGAATCGTATGACCGTCATTTGCTATTAACAGAGTCATAGTCATGTCCGTTCCCTTGGAGATGCTTATGGAAATGGATTTCTCTGCATACTTGACGGCATTGAGGAGAAGGTTGTTGAGGATCTTGTTAAGTGCAGAACTGTCTGCAGAAACCCATATGGGGGTGCTGGCGCCGTCGAAATCTACATTTATGCCTTTTTCACGTATGGTGTCGGAGTAGTTGAAAAGCAGTGATCCCAGCCTCTCGGATATATTGATGGGAATCGGGGTGAGAGTATATCCTTTCTTCTCAACCCGGACAAATTCAAGGAGTTCATTTACAAGGTCTGACAGGTATTCTGTATTCTGACTTACTACTTTCAGGTCATAAAGGATATCATCCGGCAGGTCGGGCTTGTCCAGAACCTCCGAAAGCGGAGTGTGTATAAGGGTAAGAGGGGTTTTAATCTCATGTACCACGTGTGAGAAAAAGTTCATCTTCTCATAAAACATCTCCTCCTCTTTCTTTTTCCTGTATTCCGCCTCTGATACCTGCCTGTGGTGCTCAGTAATACGCATGAAAACCAGAATGGCCGCAACTATTATCAGAAGGATGCATAATATAATTATAATGAGTCCTGGAAGGCTCTCAAAGAATCTCTTGCCCACCACTACGGTAAGCGGCTTATGGCTCTCAGCCCATTCTCCGGAGTCGCTTCGGGTTCTGATCTTGAGGGTATATGTGCCGGATGGAATATTATAAAGAATGACATTCCCGTCCGGAGGGATGGTGTACCAGACGTCCGAATATCCTTCCAGTTGATACTGTGAGAATTTTGGAGCACGTGAATACTGACCTGGAGAAGCAAAAGAGAAAGCAAATGAATTCTGGTCAGGTTTAAGCAAAACCTTGCGGCATATATCGATATTCGAGTCTATGATTGAGTGCGATGATGGCAGTATGCGGCTACTTCCTACCCTCATTTCGGTAATAGCGAGTTGTGGTGTCTCAATTGCGAATTCACCCCAATCGGGAGTTACGATTATGAATCCGTTGTCTGATCCGAAATACAACTTTCCGGAGGAGGGAGAGCGGAAGACGCCACGGGTGAATTTCTCATCTAATATGCCATCGGATACATGATATACAGTTGGCTCCGATGTAAGTGGGTTGTATAGGACCAGTCCCTTATCGGAGGTAAGCCACATTCGGCCATGGCTGTCTTCTACACATGAATAGAAAATATCTGATGAAAGCGACACATGGGTAGAACGGTTAACACCGACAAACCGGTTTTTCTCCCTGTCCAGACGTGCAAATCCTGAACTGAATCCTATTGCCCAGACATCATGTGTGTCGTCTATGAATATGGATGATACTCTTATGTCGCCAAGTCCTTTATCGGTGTCCCATGACCCGATTATACGGTCGGATGCAGGATCCATCTCGAACACACCATCGTAAAATGATGACAGATACAGAGTTCCTGTTCCGGACTCCTTTATATCGGTATAGAAAAGAGCTCTGGTGGAATTAACCGGCCTGAATGAATCACTCCTTGGGTCGTATTTGACTATACCCCTTGTATGGGTTGCATATATATCTCCCGAAGAAGTCTTTATTACATTATAAATACGGGGGTCTTTCAACTTGTCAAAAGTGGGTAGGGGACCATAGGCCTTAACAGATCCGGTTAGAGCATTCATCTTGAAAAGACCGCTGAGGGAGCCTATCCAGAGATTATAGCCATCGGCTGCCAGTGAGCAGATATTCTTTGGAAGATCCGTCGATTTTACCTGCATGAGGGTGTCTTTATCATATTTCAACAGACCGCCCTGTTCGGTGGCTACCCAGATAGTACCGTCGGGGGTTTCCGTAAAACCACCCACCAGATATTTTTCCAGAGGGGTCCGGTCGGTGGTCTCGTAGACCCTTGTGAACAGGGGATGGGTAGTTCCGGAATAATCAACACCGCCGTCTTTCGTCCCAACCCAGAGTCCGCCCTCGCGGTCAACCATTATACTGAAGGTGTTGTTGCCTGAGAGGGAGAACTTGTCGTCATCGTGGATAATACTCTCCAGGTCCCCGGTAGAGAAGTTATAGCAATAGACCCCGTCTGAGGTGGCTATCCACCATCGGCTCTCATCCTCCATAATGGCGGAATTCAGATTCGCATCTTTGGGAAGCGTGCACAAATGGGAGACAGTATAATCAAGCGTATTGACGATGCTGAGTCCTTTGTTGAGGCTGGCTACATACAGTAACGACGGGTCCCTGCTGCTGAAGCGGAGCATCTGGATCTGGTCTCCGTTGAAATAGTCGGAGAAACGGCTGAATGACTCCATAGTAGTTACTTCAGGATCAGTTATATATAGGCCACTGTAGTAGCTTCCGCACCATATTCTCCCGTCTCCGGCAAATGCAAAACGACGGAACGACAGATTATGCTTGCGTAATTTCTCGGAGGAAGTGTCATAGCTGAACACACCCTGCTTGTTCACTGAAAACCACATGAGTCCCCGTGGGTCGCACACCATGGTATTGACCATATTGACTATGCCTTCTCCATTTTCATCGGTTGTGGTCAGAGGAAAGAAACAGTCCCTCTTGAAGTCATATCTGCTGACGCCATAGCTGGTGGCTACCCATACGTTACCGGCTAGATCTTCTTCAATACAAGTTATGAAATTGGATTTCAATCCGAGTTCTTCCGGTGAGTACGTCCTTATCCTGGTCCCGTCGTAACGGTTCACCCCGTTGACTGTGCCTATCCAAATATAGCCCCGGGAGTCCTGGCATAAGGCTTTGATGCAGTCTGAAGAAAGCTGGTCTCCGGAGGAATTGATATGGGTGAACTGTCTGCCAGCCGTCATTATTTGGCATGCAGCAAGGAATACGCACAATATGGTCAGCGCTTTCATCATAATCCTTTGCAAATATAGCGTATTTATATCCTGCCTTTTGAGGTGCTTCTTTCAAAATGCAGTCAAATACTTGCAATAAAGCATCATTCAGTCAAGGCGCAACAACCAGCCTCGGAGAGGAAGCCTGGAGTTATTTTACTATCACCCGGGGAATCCGTCTTGGAACGGAAGTCATTATCTCATAGGGAATCGTGCCAAGGAGGGAGGCGAGTTCGGAAACTGTGGGGTCTTCTCCAAAGATGGTGACGGTGTCGCCCACGGAGGCCTGGACGCCGGTGATGTCGAGCATGCACATATCCATGCAGATGTTCCCGATGGTGGGCACCCGGTGGCCGTTCAGCGAGAACGACGCCCTGCCGCATCCGAGATGGCGGTCGATTCCGTCGGCATAGCCCACCGGAATTGTGGCGATAACTGTCCCTTCAGGGGCGATGGAACCGTGCCGGCCGTAGCCGATTGCACCGTCGCCTTCCTTCAACCGCTTGATTTGCAGGATTTTGCATTTAAGTGATGCGGCTGGGGAAAGCTTTACTCCCGGCACTGCGCTTATGCCGTATACACCAACTCCCAGCCTCACCATGTCAAACTGGTACTGCGGGAACCGCTGGATTCCGGCGGAATTGAGGATGTGCCGTACAGGCCTGTAGCCGAGGGCGGAGGTGATGGCGTCGGCACCTTCGGTGAACATACGGATCTGGGCAAGTGTGAACTCGTCCTTGTCCGGTTCATCGGCGACGCTTAGATGGGAATAGACCGATTTTACCTTCACCTGGCGGTTGTCCTTCAGGAAGTCCAGCAATTCTGCCAGTTCCGACTTCATGAATCCCAGCCGGTGCATGCCGGTATCCAGCTTGATGTGTACCGGGAAGTCCTTCAGACCCTTTTCTTCAAGGGTATCGCACAGTATCCGGAGCGACTCCATGTTGGGTATTCCCGGCTCCAGCCGGCTCGAGATCAGTTCCGGGAAATAGTCGGTGCCTGCTGTCAGCACCAGGACGGGCATGCTGATACCGGCCTTGCGGAGTTCCATCCCTTCCAAGGGGGTGGCTACTGCAAGGTAGTCGGCACCGGCATTCTGCATTATGGAAGCGAATTCAACGGCGCCGTGGCCGTAGGCGTTGGCCTTGACCAGGACCAGGAGCTTTGTGGACGATTGTATCCTGGAACGGAAATACCTGTAGTTGTCTACGCAGGCGCGCAGATTGATCTCCAGGCGTGAAAATTCTTCCTCTCTAGTCATTGTTCACCAAAACAGTACGCAAAGTTACCATTTTTTTATAATTTTGCATAATAAGAAATACTTGCCATGGAGCCTTCAACCATACTCATCTGGGTTATATCCCTCGTAGTGATGCTTCTGAGTTCATTCGTCCAGAGGCGTCTCACTTCCCGTTTTGAAAAGTATACTGCCATCCCGGTGCAGCTTTCAGGCGCCGAGGTTGCACAGAAGATGCTTCAGGAACACGGGATCAACGATGTCAAGATAGTTTCCATAGAGGGAACCCTCACCGACCATTACAACCCCCAGACAAAGACCGTAAACCTCAGCAGGGACGTCTATTACGGACGGAATGTCTCGGCTGCTGCCGTAGCCTCCCATGAATGCGGGCACGTTGTGCAGCATGCCACCGGTTATGCTCCCCTGAGGATGCGTACGGCCCTTGTCCCCGTGGTGAACTTTGCCGGAAAGACGGTGCCGTGGGTGCTTCTGGCCGGCGTGCTGCTGGTGGAGGTGTTCCCCCAGCTCCTGTGGGCTGGCATAGCCCTTTTTGCCGTGACCACCCTTTTCAGTTTCATCACCCTGCCGGTGGAGATCAATGCAAGCGCCAGGGCGGTGGCATGGCTGGAGGACGCCTCGCTGGTGGATTACGCCACCCGCCCCATGGCAAAGGATGCCCTGAAATGGGCGGCGTATACATACGTTATCGCGGCGCTGGGCTCACTGTCCACGCTTCTGTACTACCTGTCCTTCGCCTTCCGCCGCAATTAGTTTTTTTCGGTTTGGGGCGGCAGCCCCTATCAGAATAGCGTCGGATGATTTTCTTCCAGTTCGGAGAGGATCTTGTCCATGATGGCTTCCCTCATCAGGGAGGCCCTGGCTCTTACCTTGAATCGGGAGCAATACTCATCCACTGCGGCCATCTCCTTGTCGTTCAAGTAGATAACCTGGCGGTTGCGTCTCAGGAGGGACTCTCTCTCCCTGTCCAGATATTCGGGATCGACTCCTTTGATTCGGGGTTTCCTTGCCATATCAGTTCAGGAACATTCCGCTGCGGACTTCCTCCGCCACTGCTTCTCCCTTGAGATGGGAGAGTATTGCAAGGCCAAACTCAACGGCGTATCCGGGGCCCCTGCCGGTGATAATGTTTCCGTCTGTGACGCAGCCTTCCGGAATATGGTTCGCGCCCTTTGCGATAAGGTAGTCCTCAAATCCGTCGTAACAGGTGAAATCCACGCCTTCAAGTCCGTCAAGCGTAGAGAGCACAAGCCCTGGGGCCGCGCAGATGGCTGCAACCGTCCCTCCCTGTGCAAAGTGGGCTTTGAGGCTGTGGGTCAATACCTTGCAACGTGAGAGGTTTAGCGCTCCGGGCATTCCTCCGGGAAAGATCATGGCATCCCGGGCCGAGGCCTCACCGTAAAGGTCGATCTCCCCGATGCCCAGGTCCGCCACCACGGGAATGCCGTGGGCGCTGGTTACGGTCCTCTCCGGGCCTATGGAGACAGTCTTTACCGGTATGCCGCCGCGGCGGAGTACGTCAAGGGGAGCGAGTGCCTCAACCGGCTCGAAGCCCTCGGCAAGGAAAATGTAGACGCCTTTCATTGGTAATGCCGTTTAAGAAGAAGTTGAGATATCAGGACTCGAACCTGAACTGAGGGAACCAAAATCCCTAGTGCTGCCATTACACCATATCTCAATACCGGAGCGCAAAGATAGCGGTTCTTGTCTAAAAAAACGTTATCCTTGCGCCATTTTTTGCGTTTTTACTTCGCTATCTTGTAAATAACGGGGAAGGTGTAGGAAACATCGACCGCCTTTCCGCCCTGCATGCCGGGGGTCCATGCGGGTGAGCTCTCAACCACCTTCACAGCTTCGGCGTCAAGAGTGGGATCCACACCGCGGAGAACGGTGACATCCTTTACGTTTCCTTCCTTGTCAACTTTGAACTTGAGGACCACGCGGCCTTCGATACCCTTGTCCTGGGCCTCCTGGGGATAGGTCAGGTTCTTGTTGACCCACTTTGAGAACTCGTTGGCGTCGCCACCGTTGAACGAAGGCTTCTGCTCGACCACCAGATAGGGAACTTCCTCGGGGAAGGTCTCGTCAAGGGCCTCTTCCTCCTCAACGTCCTCTACATAGTCGTTGAGGGTTTCCTTTACCTTCTCGGCAGCTGCTTCGGCGTCGTCCACCACGGCGGCGGCATCGGCGGCAAGGCTGTCGGCAGCGGCCTCGACGGGAGTCTCAGCCTCGGTTTCGGCCTTTGCCTCTATGGGCTTGGGGGCCTCGGGAATCTCGATTCCCTTCTTCTTGAGGAGGGCGATGATGGCATCCTTGTCGATACCGTTGTCCTCGAGGGTGTTCTCGTAGTTGTCGTCATAGACCTTTACGAGGTCGGTGTCCTTGGCGGGATCGATGCCAAGGGCGTTGAAGGCGTTGACATCGGCGACAAGGGCGTTGTGGATGGCGTCATTGTCGGCGGCTGCAACTGCCTGCACAAGGGCGTTGGCGTTCTTGACGGCCTCGGCGGCTACTTCTTCCACGGAGGGTTTGCCGTTGCAGGAGGCTATCGCGAAGACGGCGGCCACAGCGGCTGCAATACTGAGGATTCTTTTCATGATATTGTTGGTTTTAATTGGTGAATCAGGGCGCATGTCACCAGTATCTGGGACATGTAGAAAAGCGGCAGCATCAGGAAATACCCGGTACCGATCCCGCCAAAGTCGTGAAGGGCGAGGATGGCATCGGATATAGCCAGTGAGGCTATCCCGCAGATTATCAGGATTTTAGTGGTCCTCCACAAAGCTGCGGTGACCGGCATCGCGGCAGCTGTGGAAAGCGACAGGGATGATACCAGTATGTATGCCACCACCGCGATCCTTATTGCCGGGTTGGATATTCCGGGCCTGAGCAGGAGGATATAGTAAACCCCGAAACCAATGCACAGGAGCAGCATCAGCCACCAGTTTACCTTGCCTTTACGGAGAGTGAAGCCGATATAGGAGAGATGTGCGATGAAATAGAATACCACACCGGCTATGAAGAGAGGGGCGCGGCCCTCGTCGTAATGCAGGAAAAGGTCGCCTATTATTGACAGGAAAAAGGCACAGGGAATGAACAGGTATTTCCCGCGGGTGCGGTTGTCGGTCCTGGCAAAGATCAGCAGCAGGACGTAACACAGCAGGAATGCGATTATGCTGAACCGGAACCAGAACACCCCTGTGGCTTCATATAACACATACAGGATAACCGGGGGGATGACTGGCCAATATTTCTTGACATCCATGATACCGTGCATTTTTATTGTATTCTGCAAAAATAGTTATAAATAACTAATAAAAAAATAATTAAGGCCTCTCTTTGTTCCCCGGCGGCACATGGCATTCCGGTCCGATAAGGTTTGAACCGGTATCGTAGCCTTGCGGACCGTTGCAATGGCAATCCTTGCATTTCTGATACTTTTTTGTAGGTTTTTAAAAAATTTTATATTTACTTTGTAACTGACAGGTATGAGTATCATTCAATTCTAACCCTTTTATTATGTCAGTCAATCGTAAAAGTCTGATGTCCAGTTTATGGACCATGTTGCTTACGGCGCTGATGCTTGCATCGTTTTATCCGGCATTTGCGCAGGGCACATCTTCCGGCAGTGCAGGAGTCAACCTGAAGGGCCGTGTAACCGATTCCGAAGGACAGCCCGTGGTTGGAGCCGTCGTACAGAACCTGACGGAAAAAACCTTTACCTCCACAGGAGGGGACGGTTCCTACACCCTCTTCGTGAAAAAACCCGGGGATGCGACTATTGAAATCTCCTTCCTGGGAATGGAAACCGTCACCCAGGCCCTTGCAGGCCGTTCCCTGCTGGATGTGGTGCTGCCTTCAAGCGACACCTTCCTGGAGGGCTCGGTGGTTACCGGTTACCAGGAGATCCAGATCCGCAAGGTCACCGGCTCCATCGCCACGGTCAGTGCCAAGACCATGGAGGAGCGGTACAATCCTTCCATCCTCCAGAACCTCGAGGGCCGCGTTGCCGGTCTGTCGACCTATGGCGGGAAGCTCACCATCCGAGGTGTCAGTTCCATGTATGCCGAGGCAAATCCTCTCCTGGTTGTGGACGGTCTTCCCATCGAGGGCGACATCGACGACCTCAATCCCTATGACATCGAGAGCGTCAACGTCCTCAAGGACGCTGCCGCGGCAGCCATCTACGGCGCCCGCGCTTCCAACGGTATCATAGTCATAACTACCAAGAGCGCTCGCGAGAAGGGCCGCATCGACGTGGATTTCTCCACCAATTTCACTGTATACCAGAAACATAACCTGGATTATGCCAAGAACTTCTATCTTACTCCGGCTCAGCAGGTCCAGGTGGAAAGGGACTACTATGACTATTGGTTCATCAACAGCGAGGGCGAGGTTGAGAATCCCTTCACGGCGTTTGAAGGCGCCCTGGAGAGCAGCATAAACCGTGTATCTCCCATCGAGTATGCCTACTACAAGCTGGCCAAGGGCGAGTATAGCGCCAGCCAGGTAGAAGATATATGCAAAAAGCTGTCGCAGAATAATTTTGCAAAGGAATTCGGCGATGCGGTGTACCGCCGCCAGCTGATCCAGCAGTACAACCTGGCCCTCCGCAGCCGTGGCGACAAGTTCCAGAGCAACTTCGTGATCAACTACCGCAACGACAACGCAGGGACCATCAACAGCTTTGACAGGCAGATGTCCATAAGCTACAAGGGCTCCTACGACGTGGCCAAATGGCTCACCGCCACCGTGGCCGTCAACGGCATTTACGGCAAGCAGCGCGAGAAGGGTTATGCCAATATGCATAATTTCACCACTCCCTGGTCCTTCCCCGCATATGAGACCCTCAGGAACAGTGATGGCTCCACCCGCCTCATAGGTTTCAACGAGTACCGTGACAATACCGACGGCGGACTGTTCAAGGATGTGGGTATCAATGTGGTGGATGAGTATTACAACAATTCCGAGAATACTTCCAGGCAGTACATGCGCTACCATGGCGACCTTCTCTTCAAGATTGTAAAAGGCCTGACCGCCAACACCCAGTTCGTATATGAGACCGACCACCGGACCACCGACTGGCAGGCCAACCAGGACAGTTACGTCTCCAAGATTATCTACAATGCATATAAGGAGATCGACCCGGATACCGGTAAGGTAGTCTATCATACTCCCGAGACCGGAGGCTTCCGCAACGTGACCAATATGGACGGCCGTTACTGGACCGCCCGCGGGCAGCTGAACTATTCGGGAACCTTCGGAAAGCATGAGATCGTTGCCCTCGCAGGTATGGAGTTCCGTGAGACGCTATCCAACGGAACCCGCAACCTCATGCTAGGATACGACGACCAGCTCCAGAATGCAGCTACCCAGCTGGTGGATTTCGGTTCGCTGGGAAAGATGACCAACAGTCCCTCCTACCAGAAATCGGGGACCAGTTCCTACATGGCCTACAATAATGTCTACCTTGCGTATATCGACGGGAACATGAGCCCTGTAATAGAGCAGCATCACCGTTATGCGTCGGCCTACGCCAACTTTACTTACACGTTTGACAAGCGTTACAATGTGTTCGGGTCCTTCCGTAAGGACTATGCCGACGTGTATGGCCTGAATGTCAAGCTCCGCGGCCGTCCGCTCTGGTCCGCCGGCGTTGCCTGGAATCTCGGTGAGGAAGGTTTCGTCAAGGGCGCCAGCTGGATCGATATCCTCAAGCTGCGTCTCAGCTACGGTGTGACCGGAAACATCTATCAGGGTACAACCAGTTACATGACGGCCCAGACCGATGAATTGAACGAACATACCGGGCTGCCCTATGGTTACATCGAGTCCCCGGCCAATCCCGAACTGAAATGGGAGAGGACCAAGACCATCAATGCCGGTCTGGATTTCTCATTGGTTGACAATCGTTTCCGCGGTTCCCTGGATTACTACCGCAAGCGGGGACTGGACCTCTTCTCCAACAAGAACATGGATCCTACCACCGGTTTCGCCACAATGTTCGTGAATTCCGCTGACATGCTCAACCATGGTTTTGAGCTGCTGTTCACCGGTGACTGGTTCCGCGAGAACCGTCGCGGCGATTTCGGTTGGAGCAGCACCGTTACCTTCGCAATCAACCACAACAAGATTACGAATGTGGACAATCCCGCCATCAAGGCCTATGAGCGCTTCAGCAACCCTTATGTCGAGGGTTATCCCACCAGCGCAATCTGGAGCTACCGGTTTGCCGGCATAGCGGACAATGAAGAAGACAGGGGTGAGACGTTATGGTACAGGGAGGTGGATCCCGAGACAGGGGAGCGTACGATAGCTACCTCGGCTTCCGGCGCATCTGTGGACGTGCTGACCTTCTCCGGTCAGACCGAGCCCGTGGTCATTGCGGGACTCGACAACCGTTTTGTATGGAACGGATTCAGTCTCAGCATATTGATGGCATACTACGGAGGGCACAGGATGCGTGCCCTCATCGAGGATGAGATCCAGAACGGAATCGGCTACAGCACTCCTTTGCCGGCTTATTTCGCTAATGCATGGACTCCCGGAAACAAGACCCTGACTCCGGGTATAGGTCGTTACGGAACCCGCAGTTACGGCGCTGAATCTTCCCATAGCGACATTTCGGTACGCAATGCTTCATTCCTCAAGATCCGTAACATAGTGTTCGGATACGAACTGCCCGAGAGATGGGCCCGTGCCATCAAGGCCGACCGCATCAACCTGCAGTTCCAGGTGGACAACATCCCTCCCGTCTGGACCGCTTTCCGTCCCGGCAAGGAGATGGACTACTATGCCAAGAACGTCATTTTCGATCCCGAAACCGGCGGAATCCCCCTGAGGAGCTCTTATATTTTTGGCCTTCACATCAACTTCTAAGACACTGCCGTTATGAAAAAGATATTTACTTTAATCGCTTTAGGCCTTCTGGCAGTTTCATGCGCCAAGTTCACCGACCTCAAGCCCAAGGGTAAGAACATGCTCTCTTCGGCCGATGACCTGGAACTGCTGCTTAATATTGATTATGACAGTTTCAACCGTCAGCTGGACCTGTTCCACCTGACCGGTGACCTGATGTGCAATAATTCCAATATCGCCAACATGATCGCGAGTCCCACTCCCACACGCTGGTCCATCCTGACCCTATGGGACGAGAGCAATATTGATAAGCTCCCCGAGATGACGGCGGTTGACGAGGACTACAACAAGTTTTATGGCTACATCGGCAAGATTGCCAACCCTATCCTGAATTCGATAGGTATGGGTTTTACTACCGGCGACGAGTCCAAGATCAGGCAGATCGAGGCAGAGGCCCTTTGCCTGCGCGCCTGGTCGGCCTTCCTGCTTGTGAACAAGTTCGCCCCGGCATATAATCCTGCCACTGCGGCATCGACTCCGGGAATCGCTTTCCCGATGGAGGACGAGGGATATGTCTCGGCCTATTCCCAATGGACCGTACAGAAGGTTTACGACCAGATCGTGGCCGACTGCACCAAGGCCATAGAACTTAATTCCCTGCCTGTACAGAATATAAACCAGATGCGCTGGTCCAAGGCCTGCCCCTATGCCATCAAGGCCCTGGCTCTGATGGGCATGCAGCGTTTTGACGAGGCGGAGACAGCTGCCAAGGAGTCCCTGAAGGTAAATGACGCCATTGCTGATTACTGGTCATCGGAATACACCCGCGCACTGATGCCGTTCATGCCGCCGTTCGAGCCCACGATGGTCACTACCAGGAAACCGCTTGAATGCGAGGAGGATTTGTTCCATACATATTCGGAACTCACTTTCGGCCCCCTTCTGACCCCGGAATGTGAGAATGCCCTTGAGAGAGGCCATTCGGCCATGACCCGGATGCCCACCGATTTCATGGCCTTCCACCATATGCTTACCCCGGGATTCAGCATGGGTATAACCAGCTACGGACTGCCTTATCCTTCAATCGGTTCGATGGGGACGGGTGCCAATGAGAGCTGGAACACCTATGGCCTCAAGACCACCCACCAGTATCTGATAGTTGCGGAGTGCGAGATCCGCAAGGACAACTTCAGCGTCGCCATGGATTACCTGGACGCTATACGTGTAAAACGTATAGACCCTGCAATATATGCTCCTCTCAAGGGCGCTGTATCCGACAAGGCAAGGGCGATCGAATGCCTCAAGTCCACAGCCCTGGGCGAGAATGTCTATTCCGTATTCAACTTTATCGAGCGCAAGCGCTGGAACCAGCTGGACGATATGAAGGAAACCATAACCAAGAAGTTCGCAATCTCCGACAAGGAATACAACTACAGCCTCTCTCCGGATTCCAGGTTGTGGACTTTCCCGTTCCCCGTCAACGTGGTTGACAGCAATCCAAACCTGACCAACAATATATGATCAACTACAGGATACTGGGATTAATCGGTCTTTGTGCCGTTGCCGCGGGTGTTTTCTCCTGCGGCAGCGGCCAAGGCTATACCATCAAGGGACAGAGTGACGGTGACGGCTACGCGGTTCTAAACATATGGATTCCTGAAGGGGAGAGCGTCCGGGATACCGCAGTGCTTGACAATGGGCGCTTTGTCTTTACCGGGAAGGTGGATGACGTGAGGATGGGAGAGGTCCTGGTCTTCAACGGAGGGCCCGTTCCGCAGCGTACTTTCCTTTATGTTGAAAATGCCCGGCTGGTCCTCAGGGACGGCAAGTTCAGGGGCGGCCCCAACAACGATTTCATGCTGGACATGGACAAGGTCAGCGCCTCCCTGGACACCTCCGCCTCCGACTACCACATGCAGTTGAAAAAGGCAATGAACGAGTGCTTCGCCGCCCATCCCGACGTTGAGGCTGCTGCCTTCATGTATTACATTTTCAACCGTGAGACCCCGTTGGCGGAGTATGAGGAGGGGTTTGGCAAGTTCACTTCCCGTGTGCAGGAGAGCGTCCTTGGAAAGAATGCCCGCGAGGAGATAGCCGCCCGCAAGGCTACCATGGGCGGCATACCGGCCCCGGTGTTTTCCCTGAACGGCATGGACGGGAACCCCGTATCGCTTGAATCACTCCAGGGCAAATACCTGCTGCTGGATTTCTGGGCCTCATGGTGCCGACCCTGCCGCGAGAGCATGCCCCATCTGAAGGAGATTTATGGCCGCTATCACGGCAAGGGCCTTGAGATACTGGGCGTTTCCATCGACAGCGATGCCCTGAGGTGGAAGCAGGCGGTCAAGGAAGACGCAACGCCGTGGATACACGTCATTGACGAGACTCCCGTCAGGAACAAGCCTTCGCGTGTGGCGTCGATGTATGGCGTACATGCCGTTCCCACTGTCTTCCTCATCGCTCCCGACGGGAAGATGATCGGCAAAATGAGACACGACTCCCTGGACGTGGTCATCGGCCGGTATCTGGGGGAGTGAGGGTTATCTGATCCGTTTTTGTTTCCATCCTATCAGATCTGCGAATCCGGCAGGAGAGTGGATGGCATCCCGGGGCATACCCCTGTATCCCGGCCCCCATACCTTCAGGACATCTTCCTCCTCGATGGTGCAGGGACTTTCGTCCATAAGACCGTCCGGGGTGGTTAATTCAGTCGTGTCAAGGCCCCATTGTTCACTCCCATCACCGGCGTCAAGGTTGAGGATATCCCTTTCGGCTTTGAGGAGTATTATCCCCATAAGAGCATGTATTCCACCCCGGTCACCTCAGAGAGCCGTCCCATCCTTCTGGAAGCGGTACAGAAGGCCTATGACAGTCCCTTTAGGATAACTGACATGAGCAAATACACTGTGTCCCCGGTATATACGCATCATGTAGGGACGGTGATGTTGGATGAGAACGATGTCATTGAACCTGTCCTACTCGCACTTTCGCAACCGACACAAATAACGGGATTTCCACGCCGGCACTTCGCGGACTGTGGACGGACGACTGGTTTGAGTTTGTCATTCCGGTGAAGAATCTTCCCGCAGGGGCCAAGGTGAAGTTCACTGCCCAACTACACCACCAGCGACTACAGCTCCGTGTTCTATTTCCATGACACGGCCAATCATTCCAGCGCCATAAAGTTTGAACTGGTGCCATAGCTCCAGGGAGGGCCTGCTCAGAAGAGGCAGGCCCTCAGGAAGGAGTCTATTTCAGGGATAAGGTCAGTTGAGACATATTTGTACTGGGCATGTCGGCGCCCTTTCATAAGGATGAACCGGGATTTCCCTATGCCCAGCTGGTCCATCCGCTCCTGTATCTCATAGGCGAAATCAACGGACACCAGGTCGTCACGGTCCCCGTGGATGGTGAGCATGGGAGGATCTCCGCGGCGGATCCTGGCAGGGTCGTCAATGGCCCCCCAGAGGTTTACCACGGCCCGTATCCGGGGCCTGCGCGGCCTGATGTTATAGGCCATGTTTATTATGGTCATCGCCCCTGCGGAACCGCCGTACAGGGCGATTCTTGACTTGTCAAGGCCATAGACCGAAGCATTCTTCCGCACCCATTTCAGGGCCAGCACGGCATCTTCGGTGGCAGCATCCACAGCTGCCTGAAGAGTGCCGGCGTATCGGCCACCGGCCGGGGGAGAGTAGGGAAGTTCACTGCCCCATGTCTGTTTATTTATTTCATTATCAAAGGCATAGAGATAGTAGTTGACAGTAACTACGGCATAGCCCAGTTTGACAAGGGGATCAAAGACGATGTGGTTCTTCCGCTTGTCTCCCTCATGGAAACCGCCTCCGTGAACATACAGTATCACAGGGTAGCCTTGAGCCGGCCTCGGAGTATCCGGCAGGTATATGTCCAGCAGCCGGTCCGAGGTCGAGCCCTCGTCCTGCAACTCCTTCCGCTTTGGGGCATAGCGCACATCGCCGTATGCGGGAGAGTCCCCGCTGACCTTAAGCACCATGCCGAATTCCCGCTCGATCAGCTTGACCATCTCCTCCCTGTCCTTAACCTCTGGAACTATGCCTTTCCCCGGTGAAACCAGCATCGGTACAGTTGAGATCCCTTTTACGGCAGTGCTGGGGCACAATGCGAAAGCCATCCTGTCCGGATACTCATTCACGATTTCTTCTGCCATACCCCGTACCTTTATACACTGGGGACATTGCTCGTCATAAATCAGTATCAGCTTGTACCTGGCATCCTGATTACCAAGCAGGGGAGACTCTTCAAAGATGGCTTTGTAGCTGTCTTTGTCGATTACCGGCCGGGAGGAATACTGGGCGGCAGCCATGATGGCAGCCAGCCCCAGACCCACAATGAAAAGAAGCAGTTTTCTGACCATTTTAATACGTATCATTCTGATTGTCAGCGCTGAAACCAGCAATCCAACAATATGGTCGGCAACGCAGAGGCGGCACCAGCTGCCGATGATCCAAGCCTGTACTGCCATGAACCACAGGGCGCTTCCGGCTATTGCCCCCGACAGTATCAGCGCAGTTGCCCCGGCAACCGGGGACAGTTCCCTGTCGGTGAGGGCTAGAAGGCATATCAGCAGGGCGGCATAGACACCAAGGGCCACCGAACTGACCGGTAACCGCCCCAAAAGCATGGACCAATGGCTCACGGTTATATCCCCGCATGAGGAGCAGCCGGGGACCTTGAGTGTCAACAGGAGGCAAAGGCATCCTCCCGCAATGCAAAGCAACATTGCGGCAAACCTTTGTACCTTGTTGACGGCATCCATCACTCTTTGACGATGTTGGTCTCACCCGGGGTGGGAACGCTGATCCGGAAGTCCCGCTGGTTGTCATCCTGGTCCCACCCGTCGGGAACGCGGGAATAGCTGACCCCGGGCATCCGGAGCAGACGGCCCATGCTCATTTCCGGCGGATACAGGCCCACGCAGTTGCCCCTCTCGCCTTTGCCTGAGGCCCCCTGGTAGCCTTCTGCAGCCCAGGGATCCACTATAAGGCCGTAATTCAGCGCGTCGGCCACCACTCCGCCAGGAGTTCGCAGTATTATGCTTCCGGCCGCCGCACTGCCCGGGCCGCCCCGGTGGATGGTTTTACCGTCGAGTCCCCTCATGCTGCCGCCGAGGGGGAATGCCGGACCGCCGTAGTAAAGGTCGGCTTTGCCGTCAAACCCGAAGTTCAGCTTAGTTGAAAAAACCGGCTCGTCAATGGGATGCCGGCGCGACAGCGGTTCCTCCAGCACCACGTAGCAGTCCAGAGCCAGCACCGGCTCATTGCTAATGTGTACTTGTGCGGTGGCCGGCTCAAAGGATATTCCCTGCCCCCTGACTGAAAAAGGCAGGTTGGCGGAATGGGCGAATTTCAGAGGTTCCTCCAGCTGAAGACCGCTTCCGGCCTCTTCAGGGGACATGGGCCCGAAGAAAGGTCTCTTCTCGGACGCTGTCCCTACGGACTTTACCTTTACGGTTTCAATTCCATGTCCCCGGCTGTCGATGTCAAGGCGGATCACATCCCCGGGACGGATGTTTTCAACGGAACTCACCCTGAGCACGGTGTCCCCTGGCCGGGCGTCATAAGTCAGGTATGCCTGGGTGCCGCAAGTCCCCGTCCCGGTAATGGTAACCACCTCATAATCTTCAGTTTCCCCGGATGTCACAGGATACTTTGCGCCGTAGCCTATGGCCATCCTGTCTCCGGGACGGAACCCTTGGGTATTGGTGACGGGGATGTTTGACGAGCCTTTGGGAATGCTTAGCACCGGGCCGTCCGGAAGGGGTTGCCAGATGCTGGTGGGAAGGTGCCGCTTTTCCGGTGTCCGCACGCTCTTTACAATGCGGATCTCGCTGACGGCCCCAGTTCCAACAATGACGGTATCGCCGGGGACAAGGCCCTGGGCCCTGCGAAGATACAGGATGCTGTCACCCCGGGATGCTTTTACTGAAAGCCCGGAAGGAGCCAGCCCCATCACATAGTGCTCTCCCTGTGTGAGTACGGTTCCCTCGGGAAGGACTACATGCGAAAACAGCGGCATGTGGACCGGTCTCATGGCCAGCGTCCAGCCCGACAGATCCACTTCCGAGTCTCCAGTGTTGTACAATTCCACATAGGAATTGTCGCTCCTGCGCCCGCCGTCAAGGCAGAACTCGTTGATTTTGACCGGGGGAGCGC
The DNA here is from genome assembly GCA_017437755.1 of Bacteroidales bacterium. GTDB lineage: Bacteria > Bacteroidota > Bacteroidia > Bacteroidales > UBA932 > Cryptobacteroides. The sequence goes on along the minus strand of JAFRXI010000071.1, from coordinate 62,876 downwards.
ACCTTACCTTCATGGCTGCGCTGACTGAGCCGCCCCTCCAGACGGCTTCGGCAGAAATGTCCCCCTGGAGCGGCCGCTTACCGGCAGTAACCTTGAACCCCGTAATCACGGCCTGTCCCGGCAGAACCGTTTGGGTTGCCGCAATGGCCTTTTCAGCGCATTTCCAGCCCCGCGGCAGTTCCAGTTTCACCCGCAGTCCGTTTATCAGGGACTTTCCGGTATTGACGAACTTTACGGAAACTGTTTTCTCTTCTCCCGGGGCGAAGGTCATGAGGCCCTTGGGTTCATCGATGTCTGCGCTCCCTGCGATTGTAAGCTGCCGGACATCATATCCGGCGGCCACTATATTGGCCTGGACGGCCTGGTTGGTTTCCTCGGAAGGAAAGAATCCGGCCATTGTGATGGCTCCCTCGTAGAAGGTTCCCTGCGAGGAAACGCTGTTGTCCCCGCCGTTTCCCAGGACGATCGCCCCCTGCTTCCGCATGGGGTCGTAGCTGTTCCTGTCATTGATTATGCGGACTCCGTCGTAATATGTCTCCAGACCGCCATCCCGGGCGTCTCCGCCCATCATCCGCCAGCGATGCGGCTCTCCGTCAGCCGTAGCGGTGACAAAGCGCCAGGGAACCGTAGGGACATTGTCGCATCCCGCTTCGGGCTGGTCCTCGGAGCAGCCTGCCAGGTGGTTTTCCTGGTCCGTCAGGATCCACGGTCCCGGTCCCATACCCCTGTGCCAGTTGTGGGCATTGCCGAAGTAGGCGGCCTCCATTGTACCGTCACCGTCGTTATTGCTGTCTATCTCGGCATTGCCGTAATCGAAGCAGCATCCGTCGTTGTAGTGGCTGCCGGAGACCACCCAGTATTGCCCCTCTGCCTGGTCATCCACCGCGATGCCCCTGGTGTCGTTGCAGCGGAGCCCCATCCCCGGGGCGATGAACACCCCGTACACCTTGTGCCCCATAATGGTAACCGGGGCCCAGTCCGCCAGGGGAAGGTTGTTGAATCCTCCCATGGCGTGGCCTCCGAACCTCCCGCGGGGTGCCTGCCTTAAGTGATTTCCCATGGGGCCCTGGTCGTAAATAACTGTAATCCAGCAATATGTGCCTTTGCAGAAGCGGTCCTGCGCGGCCGCGTCGGCATAGCCTCCGGCCTCACCTTCGCCCTTCCTCACCACCCCGATGTCAAGGGTCCTGCCGTCAGACTGGCGCATTACCTGGTACAGCGGACCGTCGTAATCGCGGTAGAGGGCGCGGACCGTGCTGTGGGCCGAGGCGCAGGGGGTGCCGCCTGCGGCGTATACGTCACATGGCCCGTCAGGCCTGGGGAGACCCCGGCCGCGGCCCCTGAAGGCGGACAGTATCACGGGCAGGACGATGGCGGCGACGACCGCCAGTACAAATGCGAGTTTATTCATCGGATTATTTTTTCTGCTGTTCCCAGCCTATGAGCTTTGCAAACTCGCCGGGAGTATGGATGGCGTCGCGGGGCATGTCCCTGTAGTCAGGCCCCCAGGTTTTAAGAAGGTCTTCCTCCTCGATAATGCAACGGCTTTCGTCCACCGCTCCGTCAGCGTCAGTAAGGCTGCTCAGGTCGATCCCCCATTGTCCGGCAAGGAACCTGTATGCAGCCTGCCGCTTGGAAGGGCCGTAGTCGTGCACCTCATCGGCGAAATGTACGTTTGCAACCTTGTCCTCGGCCCCGTAGAACGAGTATATCCTGCGGATATATGGCATGTCGATCCGGGGGAAGTCCTGCGTCCAGTCGGTCCCGTCGGAGACCAGCAGCATGGGCCTGGGGGCGCACAGGGCCGCGAGTTCTACGTTGTTGGTGAGTCCGGCGCTGAAGTGGACCCCGGTCCCGCTCTCGCAGGTGCAGCCGCCGAAGGAGGCCGAGGAAACCATCACCACCGGCATGCTCAGGCTGATGCGGTCGTCGAGGGCGGTGGTGAAGAAACTCTGGCTGCCGCCACCGGAAGAACCGGTGATGCCAACCCTTGAAGTATCAATGTCGTCCCGCTTGAGGAAATAGTCCAGAAGACGCTCTGCGCAAAGAATATCATAGGGTAGTGCAAGGGCTGTCTTGTGATACTTTTCGTTGAACATGACCTCGTGACCGTATGCAAACATGTCATAACTGACTGCCAGGCAGCCCATTTGGGCGAACATTGCGCAGCGGGTCTGGATGTAATGGTGGAAGCGGCCTCCCTCGTAATGCCCGTTGGGGTTCAGTACCAGCGGCATTTTTTCACCGGGCGAGGACGGGGAGTAGACGTTTCCCGTGCAGTAGACCCCGGGCAGTATTTCCAGTCCGAGGTTCCTCACAGTGTAGCCGTCATATTCCCGGGGTTCGCTCATAAACACCTTACCTTCAAAATGTTCCGGTACCTTGTCAATGCCCATGTTCGCTTTCAGGTCAGCCCTGATTGCCGCCTTCCGTGCCTCCCAGGTCTCCTTGTCGGAATACTGCGCCGCGAGGTATCCCATCATGGCACCGCCCTGCTCGGGCGATAGCTGGTGATGACCCATGGCAATCACTCTGTAACCGCCGTCATTCTTCTCCACCCGATAGGACTGCAACAGCCCCTCCATGGTTGCGTCCAGGCTCCACGGGCGTATCCTGAATTTGGCAAAGGACACGGTTCGTGAGGCCGGGACCTTTCCGTGCTCGATATTTACCCCGAACATTCCGGACACTTCGTCCAGGACTTCCCCCAGCGGCCGGCTGAAATCATGGCAGTACATTGCGGGATCGTCCCCGTCATAGAACGGGTACCCGTTCCCGGCGTCATTCCTGCATGAGGCCAGCGCCAGCAGCAGTGACAGTAATGATAAGGCTTTGACTTTCATTATAAGGATTTTATGTATTCTATGGGAACAGGGAGTTCTCCAAATAATTCAGAATAAATGGCCTCGCCCTTGCGGCCGAAGGCGTTGCACGGGCGGACTGCAAAGCGGTAGGGCCTGTCCTTGGGGAGTTCATTCACGCTGAAAACGCAGCGGACGGGTATCTCCGCCTCCTTTTTCTCGCCGAAGACATAGCGCTCGGAAAACACCCTCTTGGTAAGTACGCCCAGGAAAACGTCCACTCCCGCTTCCTCAACCTGGATCTCGTAGTCCAGCGCCCTGGGGCTGTCCTGGGTGGATGGGGCGGAAGGGAAGTACACGGTAACCTGCTCCTGCTCAGTGCCATAGCGGTCTTTCCCTGGCTTGGGCGCGCTGACTTCAACGGCGGCACCGGCAGGGAAGCGGGGCGCTTTTTCATGCTGCCGCCGGTATTCAAAGGAATACGGCCGCCTGGAAACGTCCGTGGGCACGTCCCAGGTGCCCAGGTCCTCGTCAAAGGTGAATTCATGCCTCCTGAAGAGCACCCGGTCATCGTACACCTCCATTATCATCCCCTGCGGCGCGTCAAAATTGATGATGGGCTTCATCTGCGACGGGACTTTTTCCCGGGCGTGATAGACTTCGGTGTTCTCACGGCCTCCGGTGGGGACGATGTAAATCAAAGCCCCGCAGTTCACGCTTGTGAAAGCCCCCTGCCAGATGGACCTCTCATCGGTGATGGAAGTACAGGAGTGGCCTGACAACGCAATGACATTTGGATATTTGGAAAGCAGGGCGGTGGATTTGCCGTTATCCTGTCCCCATACCCAAGGCGCGGAGCAGGTGCCCTTGGGGTGGGGGTGCTGGAAATAGAAAAACGGCTTGTTCCCGGCGGGAAGGCGGTCTTTCACTCTCTCGAAGAATTCCTCCAGGCCGGGGACGTGCCACTTGTCAAAATAGTGCGCGCCTATGAATACATAGCCCTTGATTTCCTTAAGGTAAACCGGTTCCCACTTCTCATGCCAGAAGTCCTCCCAAACTTTCTCCTTATGGAAACCTATGGCGTTACGTTTACGGTAAGCCTCGTCCTCAAACTGGGCCACGGTGGCCTTGTACCTCCAGCCCTCGATTTCGTGGTTACCGTAGAGAAACAGCCTCTCTACCTTGGTGCCGTCAGGATAAGAGTCATTCGGGAAGACACTGTACCAGGCCCGGACCGCCGTTCCATATTGATCCAGCAGGCCGTTGTCGATCAGGTCACCGGCCATCATCACGGCATCTACCTTATTGTCCCTGAAATACTTAAGCGCCCTGATGAACTTTTCTTCCGCATGCGTATGCCTAACCAGCACATCCACCAGGATGCCAACCTTGAGGCGGCACTTCCCGCGGGGTTTCCCCTTGGCCTCCGCCGCCGGAAAATCCAGCGCAGCCAGCGCCGCCGCACATGCTGAACTCTTCAGAAAAACTCTTCTATCCATAAAGAATTATAGTTTAGCAATGACTTGGCTCATTTCTGTAATCATATCCACCCGCGGATGTAGCGGGAGGGGCCCGGTCGCAAGGCTGGGAAGGACGAGGCCGAAAGGCCGAGGATGGAAGAAATGAGCCAAGTCATTGTCATTGAATATCTATCTTTAACATCGTAAACGACATAGGCGGAAGGGAGACCAGGGCGGAGCCGGAGTCGTCGACAGTGGCGGAGGAGGGGAGGACTTCCGGCTTGAGGCCGGGGTTCTCGGTCCAGGTGCACCTGTCGAACGGACGGTCGGAAACGTAGGTGTTTCCGGAAACGGCCGTTGCGGAGCCGGCGTCGATACTCAGCCGCATGGTCCGGTCAAGGCTGCGGTTAACCAGGGATACAAATACTCTGCCGTCTTTCCGAACAGCCGCAATGTCAACCTCGGGGGTTCTGCCCTTGACCTTTATCTCTTTATATTTCAGTGGAATACGATATGTGGGCATACCTTCGGTCACGGCGCTCATAAGCTCCCCGCCGCCCATCTTGTGGTACTCCGGAAATATGATTGTCCTGACGTTTACAGGTTCCGCATGGTTACTGTGGGACTGGACATAGAAGGAGAAATTGTGGAATGCCGCCAGTTCATAGATGTCAGCGTTTCGGATCTTCTCGTTCATCTGCATGGCGGATAGCAGCATATTGGCAAAGGTCGTACGCCTTGGAGCGTTCCTGTGCTCGGGCGGCAGTATTCCCCATTCCAGCGATGCCATCTTGAGGCCGCTGTTCCCGGCAAGTTCCCGGAATGAGGCGATATACTCCCTAAGCATGTAATTCGCTCCGGCATAGGTGCGGAAATTCTCCTCGGCGCTGTTGTCCACGCTTGTTTCCCATTTGGGGCCGTAAACATAGTCGTGGACATCCATCATGTCAACGTATGGGGCTAGGGCGGGGATGACCTTCCGGTTCCAGTCGGAGGCTTTCCTGAAATAATTGTGGACCCCGTAGGCCGAGGCGATTATGGTGACGGACGGGTCCACGACCCTTATCGCCCCGGCAATCTCCACCATGCCGGCGATGTATTCCTCGGGAGAGCAATGGCCCACCTGGTAGCTGCCGTATACCTCGTTCCCGATGCCCCAGTATTTGACATTATATGGCTCCGGGTGGCCGTTGGCTGCGCGTAGGGCACCCATCGGGGTGGAAGCGTCCCCGTTGCAGTATTCCACCCAGGAGGCAATTTCCTCGCAGGTAACCTCGCCGAATCCCACTCCCATTATCGGGGTGATTCCGGCGATGGAGCACCAGTGCAAGAATTCGTCCGTCCCAAGGCCGTTGGTGTCGAATCCGTTCCAGGCCTTGTTGGGGGTCACGGGACGGGAAAGAACGTCTCCCACCCCGTTTTTCCAGTGGTAGCAGCTGGTATAATTGCCTCCCGGCCAGCGGATTCCTGCAACTTTGAACTCACGGAAGTAATTGAGTGTCTCCGGGTTATAGATTCCTTCCACGCAGTCCGAGGGGAAGAGGTTCACCTGGTCCAGCAGCACCGAGCCGCTGCCGCTCACCTCGAATGAGAGGAGGTAGAGGTCGTATCTGCCGAGGTATTGCTTCCCGGCCCCGGAGGCCTTGAGAACCACCTCGTATTTCCGCCATTCCGTGGAAAGCGAGGAAATCTTACAGGCCTTGGACCGGGCCACATCAGCGTCCTTGCCGTCCATGAGGCGTACCTTCATCCGGGGCTTTCCGGAGTCCGACTTTGCATAGAAGGTGAGTTTGTAGGTATCCACCCTATAAAGAGGAAGAGGTATCTTCTGGAACAGCCGGACCTTGGCGCCTGTAGCCACGGTCACCCTCTGGGAGTGGGCGGTATTGACGCAGTCGCCGGACAGTTCAAGGCGGGCATCACCCTTCAAGTGAAGGACTTCCCAGGGGTAAGCCACACCGGGATATTCGGGGGTGTCCCGGAAAATGAGCTCCGACTTCTCATCCTTGCCGTCCCGGTACCATGGCTCCAGCGACGGATTCAGTACATACTGCTCGTATATCCCCGGTACCAGGTCGCCTCCGTGAAGTTCGCTGTAGGAACTCATCAGCAGGGGGTTGACGGTTGCCCCGGCGGGCTTCAGCGTGACCCTGACCGTATCCTGGGCACGGACCGCGCCGGAGACAGGCAGCAAAATGCCTGCGATGAGGGGGAGTATTCTGCGGCGGAGCATCATTTCAGCGAAATTTCCAGGATCGTGAACGACAGGGGAGGAAGCGTGACGATGCTCCCCGATACCTTGGCGGTGGCCTTGTTGCAGTTGTTTACGGATGACCACAGGTTCTTGGCGTAAGGCAGGTCGCTGGTATATGTGGTGCCTGAAATCTCTGTGACGGAAGCCCCGGAGAGAGCCAGTCCGAGCTCGAATTTCTCGGAAGGGCTGCGGTTGACCAGCGAAAGATACAGCACATTCCCCTTCTTCACGGCAGCCGCGTCTATCTCGGGCACGGCCTTCCGGACACCGATGTCCAGCACGTTGGTATTCTGGTCGTATGTCGGGACCACGGGGATGTTTACCGGGACGCAGTAGCCTCCGGCCATGGGGGAGAGTTCCTTGTAGAGGTTGGTCCTGTGGTTGACGGGCTCCGAGTGCAGGTTCTGGGGCGAGATGTAGAAGCTGAAATTGTGGAAGGCGGCCATCTCCATGACGTCGCTGTTGCGTATCATCTCGTTCCACTCTATGGCGGACAGCAGCAGGTTTGCGAAGGTCTGCCTCTGGGGAGTCAGGTTGGTACCGGCTATCTGCGGAAGGACACCCCATTCCAGCATTGCCATCTTCTTCCCGGGGGCGATTTTCCGGAAGTTCCGGATATAATCCCTCAGGTGGAAATTGGCTGCCGCAAATATCCTGAACCAGGCTTCTCCGCCAAGGTTCAGGTTGTTGGATGTGGAATTTCCGTACACATACATGTGGCAGTCGAAAAGGTCGATCTTGGAGCCTGCGGTGGAGTAGACGGTCTCAGTCCATCCCTCATAGGCGCCGCGATATGCATTGTGCACGCCCTGGCCGCTTGCGAGTATCACTATTCCGGGATCCACGGCCTTCATCCTGTCCACCATGTTCGAGAGGCCTATGGCGTAGGAGGCAGCCGATACGTGCCCCAGCTGGTACGTGCCGTAAACCTCGTTTCCGATGCCCCAGTATTTTATGTTGTATGGCTCCGGGTGGCCGTTTGCGGCGCGAAGGGCGCCGAAAGTGGTTGAGGCAGGGCCGTTGCAGTATTCAACCCAGTCGGCAACATCCCCCTCGGGCATTACGGAGGTGTTGTATCCCACTCCCATGATGGGCTCTATCCCGGTGAGGGCGCAGAACCGCATGAACTCGTCTGTCCCGCAGAAATTGCTGTTGATGCCTCCCCATGCGGGGTTCTTCCGGGACGGGCGGAGGTCCCTCTCCCCGATTCCGTCTTTCCAGTTGTATCCGCTGGTGAAATTGCCTCCCGGCCAGCGTATTCCCTGGACCTTGTACTGCCTGAAATATTCCACCGTCTCCGGGTTGAAGATGCCCTCTATGCAGTCGGAGGGAATCACGTTCACCTGGTCAATCCAGACCTGTCCGCTGCCGGATACGTCAAACCAGACGTTGTACTGCTGGTAACGCCCGTTATGCATGTGTGAGGACGAGGTGAGGGTCAGTTCGGTCTCATATCTCTGCCACCCGGAGGTAAGGGCGGGGGAGTATTCGGGTGATAGGACCTTGTTCTCGTTGTTCTGGGTGTCGTGGAACGACGCTTTAAGGGAAACCTCGCTTCCGGAAGACTTTGCGTAGAAGCTGAGCTTGTATTTGGACACCCGGTAGAAAGGCAGAGCCAGTCTCTGGAGCAGGGTTGCCGTGCCGCCCGTGGAAACGGTGAGGCACTGTGAATAGTCTGTGTTGTATTTCTCGGAAGTCGTTTTCCCTACGCTGGCGCCGCTTCCGGAAAGGCGTTTCTCCCAGGGATAGGCCACGGCTTCGTCCTCCGCAATGGCAGAACCTCCGGTATAGATGAGTTCGGTCTTGCTTTCCCCGAGGTCGCCGGTGGCGTCCCACACTTCAAAGGAAGGGTTCACCACATACTGTTCGCAGATGCCGGGGACGATGTCTCCGCCGTGGACTTCGCTGAAAGAGCTGAACAGCATCCTGGAAACAGGGGAGGAAAGAGGTGAGTTACAGTCAATTATGGCCTTGAGGCCTGAGGCCAGCCTGCCGAGGGTTCCCATCGCGGTTGAGAAATCATAGGCAAAGTCCCCGAGTTGGAGCAGCCCGGCACGGTACAATACCGTATGCTCGCCAGTGGACGATGACCAGCTGATGGCGCTGTGGGCATCGTCAAATGTCATTGTTACGCCGAATCCGGATTTCAGCGTACGGGGCAGCGTTGCAACCAGGACGGTGGAGTTCATCACGAAGGATGATGCCGCAGCGTTCACCGAGACGGCTTTTTCCCCTTCCTGGACCGAAAGCTGGTAATCGGTGGAGGAGCAGTCCACGGAAAACTTTCCGCACAGGACCTCCTCCCCGGCGGATTCAAATTTGAAGCCCTTGACTCCCTCGGCCTTTATCCCCACCGAAACATACGACAGTACGTTCTTCAGCTGCAGCGTCCGGTTTGAGGATTTTGCCACCTGTACGAGGGGCGGATATGTGGAAGTGTTGTTACTCTGGGTAACGCTTCCGGGGAGCGTTCCGGAGACCGTTGTCCCTTCCACCTTGAAGGAAGACGGATAGACGGCTACGTATTGCCCCGCCTTTGGCGCCGGAGTTGAAACAGGGCTGAAAACGGCCTCGACACCGTCTTTTTGGGCCTTGTAGGCGTAGCCGTTGATGGAAATCTCGTCTCCGGCTTTCCATCTCGTCTTGATGTTCCCGCCGAAGTCTCCGGCGGGAACGTCGAGACGAACCGTGAAAGTATCCGCTCCTCCCTCGCCCTCCTGGTTGTCGGGAGAGCAGGAGAAGAGCAGGATACCTGTCAGAATTAAGATAAGACTCTTGAGCCTTGTCATTACTGGATCTTTTCGCAGCGTACGGGGAATGCGTTGCTCCTGGCGTGGTAAGTGGCGGCTGAATCACCGGACTTGCCCCAGAAGGTCACTCCGTCCTCGCCTATCCTTATGCAGGTGGCGATACGCCTGTAAGTACCTGCAGTACAACTTGCGGTCCAGAGGAAAGATACGTTGCCAAGATTCTTCACGTCTCCGCCGGCAGTGGTGCCGCTGGCCGAGTTGGTGCAGATGAGGATGGCTCCCGAGCGGCCGAAGCGGACGGTGGAACCGTTTGCGAGGGTGGCGTCGAACGTATTCTTGTAGTGACCGCTGCCGTCAGAGGACTGGAAACTCAGGGCCGACAGTGCCGCAAACCTGGTCTTGGCAATGTTGTTGGCATCGTCTCCGGTTGTAACGGCCGTCCATGCCTGCGGAACCTTGTAGCCCGGAGGGCAGGGGTCGGATTCGGTCTTGGAATTGGTGGTGTAATCGCCCCAGAGATAGGAGGTGTCGTTGTTGTAGTTGGGGTTGGCGCCGTTGTCGGTCTTTGCCCCGTACAGGGTGGTGGGATTGGCGGCTATAACGGCAAGGTCCTTCTGCTGCGAGTTGGTATGGGTGGTGGTCATGCCGGCCACTGCGACGTTGGCGTCCTCTCCGTTGGTGCCCGGGAACGGGTCCTTGCGGCCGAACTGGTAGAGCATGCTGGAGCGCGGTGCCCCGGCGGCGCTGAGTTCGCCCAGGTTGCGGTCCATCAGCACCATACCACCTCCCCAGTCAACATCTGCAACAGCCTCTCCTACAACCCAGATATGCCAGCTCCACAGGATTGTCCCGCCTTCGTTTTTGACAGCTATCAGCGCATTGCCCGGTTTAAGGGTCTCCGGAGTGCTGAACAGGACGTATCCTTCAGGATCAATGGTGACGTTGTCGATTACGGAATTGGCTGCGAGGGTGGCTCCGGTGCTCTCGGTTGATGTTTCCCAAAGTATCTGGGCGACCTGGATGCCTTGGACGGCAGTGTCGGTACATCCCCTTGTGGGTTTGAACTTGTAGGAGCCTGCCTTGGAGACCACATAGCAGTTGGCCGTTCCGCCGGCACTCAGATCGATCGTCACCATGGGCTCTTTGATCGTGAATTTCCGGCTGGAAGCTGACCAGAAGGATGGCTCACGCGCTTTTGACGTAGCCTGGATCCTGTAGTAATAGGTTCCCGGTTCCAGTACAAGCCGGTATGGAACCTCGTTGGCCGGGACAACCAGGTTCTTGATTATCTCCGTAAACTCGGCATCGGTGGCTATCTGGACATTATAACTGTCCGCATCCTTGCTCGCAATCCAGTCCAGAACGGCCTCGTTGTTATTCTCGATAGTCACTCCGGGAGCGGTCGGGGTGAGGCAGTGGGACAGGTCGAGCTCGGTGTACTCCTTGGGGAGTTCCTTGTTGCATGATGCAAAGCCCAGTACCATCAGGATGGATGTGCACAGGGCAATAGGTATTCTTATAGCTCTCATGATCATAGTATCAATATCCATAATCGTTTACTAGATGGCCCTGGCTGTTGGTGATGGCATTCTCCGGGATGGGCCAGAACTGTTTGGTGTCTGGATCGGCTCCGTAGATGGAGTTGATCTTGAATGAGTTGAGGGAGGTCATGGCGGTGCCGGTGTCGTCGCCGTAAGTTGTGAAATGATTCACGCGCTTGGTCCACCCCGCGCCGGGATCGTCAGTTTCCCCGTCATATCCGTAGAATTGCATTTCATGCGGGTTGTCCGGATTAATCCTGTAATATATGTCGGCCGGGAGGTAGGAATAACGACCGGTCCTGTCACGGAGCTCGAACAGTTTCTGCCTGGTCTCATCCATCTTCGCCTTGAGCATGTTCCAGCGGATGAGGTCCGCCTTCCTTACCTGCTCCCCACAGAACTCGAAGGCGCGTTCGTCCACTATGGCATTGAAGAAGGCTTCCTTGCTTGTCAGGGTGGCGAGATATGCTTCGGCCTGGGCGTCGTCGAAAGCACGGGCGCGGACGGGCTTGAAATACTTCTTTGCAATATCCAGGTGGCCCAGTTCATTCTCGATTTCCGCGGCCATCAGCAGGATGTCGGCATAGCGCATTGCTACCGGCTTCACTCCATCTGTGTTGACGCCGGTGTAAGGATTGTCTATCATCTGGTCTGTGCGGAACTTTGAGAAATACCACTGTGAAACAACGGCCAGGGTGGCATCCTTGCCCCTTATGAGGTAGTTGGCACAGGTGACCTGCCTTCTCTTGTCATTTTTGTCAAAATCAAAGTACAGGTTGGGCGCCGGGCCGGAGAAAGGACCCAGCGAGTATTTATAACCATTTATGTCACCGTTGTCCACGCGAAGGGCGAAGGTATAGTTCCATCTTCCCACCGAATTGCCGTAGGGGACGACGAACAGGGATTCCACCGTGGGGTGATAAGCCAGTTCGCTGTTATTGAACATGCGCCAATACTCCTTGTAGTCAGGAGCGAGAGTCACTTTCTCAGACTTGATGATTTCTTCGAGATGGCTGAGTGCCCTGGGATAGAGGACGGACTTGGCCATTTCCGGGTCGCTGGAAAGACGTATGGTGCCGGGATCTCCGGTACCTATCTTGTCATCGTCAGGCCTCAGCGCGTATCCTGAAGCCATCAGGGCTATGCGCGCGAACAGACCGGCCGCATAAGCCTTGTTCATATGATAGGCGTCTTTGGTGAGCTCGTGTTCTCCGGGATAAGGGAGAATCGGAATTGCCTCGTCAAGGTCATCGAGAATATGTTTGAAGATGACGTCCCTGTTGGCTTTAGGCTTGTAGAGATCGTCCTGGGCCACGGGGACGAAACGGGCCGGAACATCTCCCCAGGCACGTGTCATGTCGCAGTAAATGTGTGCCCTCAGCGTAAGCAGCTGGGCATACAGTATATGCATGTCCTTGTTATTGTCCATATTCCCGAAGTTCTTGAGTCCGTCAAGGGCGAGGTTTATTCTCTCTATGGCCTGGTAGAACATAGAGAAGCATTCGCTGCTGGCGTTGAGCCTCTGGTGGTCGGGGGTGGCAAGGTATCTTTGGATACCGTTGTTGGTGACATCCACGTTCATGTTGACCTCGATGTCGGTATTCAACCCGTAGAAACACTTGTAACGGAGAGCATAACACTGGTTATCAAGCATGGCCAGCATTGCTCCGTCCACGGCTGAACGGGCCAGGGTGTAGTTTGAGAATATGGTCTGGGAATCAAAGGAAGATGGTGATTTCTGCGAAAGGAAGCCGTCTTCACCACAGGACCATACGGAGAACATCACAAGTGTTCCCGCAAGTATATTGATCAAATACTTCTTCATAACGGTAACGATTAGAATCCGATGTTAACGCCGAGTACCCCGCCGATGGCCTTGGGATACGCAGAGAAGTCACAGCCGGGGGTGAGGGCGCTTCGGCGGCAGTCCACCTCCGGATCATATCCGCTGTACTTGGTCAGGCAGAAAAGGTTAGTGCCTGTAGCATAGATGCGGAACTTGGTAAGGTGAAGCTTGTTTATAAGCTTGGCCGGCAGGGAATACCCCAGGGTCAACGACTGAAGACGCAGGAATGAGCCGTCCTCGATACCGTAATCGGTAACGATGGCTTTCTGCATTACAGGGCTCCACATGGTGGCGTCCTTGTTGGCTTCGGCGTAGGCGACAGGATCGGTGAACATGTTGCCAGTCTGCCAGTCTATGCTGGTCCATCGTTTGTCAAGGCTCACTTCGTCCGATACATTGATGAATGACCAGCCGCTTATATTGGTGAACCTGAGCCTGTTGGCATTGTAAATGTCGTTCCCGACCATGTAGTTGAAATTGGCGCTCAGGTCAAATCCGTACAGATAGGCATTGATGGAGAAACCACCCGTAAAATCAGGGAGTGTATTTCCGATTTTGACCATGTCGTCCGAATTGATGACCAAGTCGTCATTCTGGTTCTTGAGTTTTATCGAGCCGGGAAGGAAATATTTGGCTCCCAGGACGTCGGACTGGCTCACGAGGCCTTGTTTAACAACCCATTTGCCATCGATATAGTCAAAATCCTCCACCTGCCATATTCCCTCTACCTGATATCCGTACACACTGCCAAGGGATTCACCTTTAGTGACTTTGTAGTCATATGAAATATGGGAACTCGCCCAACCGGTGGTAGCCTGGATCTCGTCAAGTCCTCCAAGGTCAAGTACCTTGTTGATGTTGTATGCGATATTCCCGCTCAGGTTGAGGTCGAAGTCCTTCTTATGGATAATAGGAAGGTTGATTGTGAACTCCACGCCGTGGTTGCGGATGCTGGCCCTGTTTTGGTACTGGTTCTTGTAACCGGTGCCACCGATGGGAAACTGTATAAGCAGGTCTTTGGTCCGGTTGTCATAATAATCGATGGACCCGTTTATCCTGGACCCCAGGAAACTGAAGTCGAGTCCTACGTTCTGGGTGATTGCTGTCTCCCATGTGAGTGCGGGGTTGGGCATGTTGCTGCTGGGATTCCACACGGAATTGAGGTCGGCAAGCTGTGCGGTAGTACTCGCGCTGTATAAGGCGTATATCTGGCCGGAAGGGATGTTGTTATTCCCGGCGGTACCGTAACTGTAGCGGAACTTGAGCTGGTCTATCCAGCCGACGTTCTTCATGAAGGGCTCATTGGCTATATCCCAAGATACGGCTACAGAGGGGAATATCCCCCATCTGTGGCCGGGCCCGAAGCGGGACGAGCCGTCGGCACGTAACGTGGCGCCCACGGAATACCTGTCCAAAAGTGTGTAATTGGCCCTGCCGAAGAATGACAGCATGGCGTCGGGCTGGCCGATGTTGCGGCTGTTGCTGAAAGGTGTTCCGGAAGCCATGAAGTTCCAGGTGTCCTCGGCGGTGAAGAAATCCGGGAATCCTTCGGTCATTATGGTAAGGTCCTTTGCATTGGCGTAGTTGATTTCCTCTCCCACAATGATGTTCAGCTTGTGTTTCTGAGGGTCCATTACATCCTTGAAATCGTAACTGAGAGTAGTGGCATTGCGGAAACGCTGCTGCCAGTACTCATAATGGCGGTTTCCGGGAAGTCCCTTCATCGTGGCCTGGATATTTGACCAGTATGTGCTGGTCCCGACGTAATTGTCCTGGGTGGTGGTGCGGACACCGTATCCGAACTCGGCCTTGAAACGGAGGTTCTTGACAATGTCCCAGTTGAAGGCGGCATTCATGTTGAGCCAGGTCCTGTTGATCTGCCTGTCATTGTCGGCAAGGCTCCTCAGGGGATGGACCCTGTATTCAAAGAAGGTGTCCTCGTCGGCCTGATCCAGGATATTCACGTGAACCGGAATAGGGGAATAGACGAGTGCCTGGTTGACACGTCCGTTCATGGCACTGAATCCTACGTCTCCGATGTTGTTGGCAGCGGTACCGCGTTCATTCGCATTGGAGTAACGGAAGTTGACATCCACGCTGGTTTTCTTGCCGGTCCGGAGGTTGCCCTTGAAGCCCACGTTGGTCCTGTTGAAGGAGGTACCGGTCATGATTCCTTCCTCGCCCAGTCTTGCCAGGGTGAGGCTCCAGTTACCCAGCTTGTTCCTTCCGGAAACGGACATGTCCACGTTGTAGTTGGATGCGGTGTTTCCAAAGAGCATCTCCATATAGTCGTTGGTGGGGATGCCGTCGAACAGGTAGATGTCGTCGAACGTTCCGAAATAGTTGGTATATGCCTGTGCGACGGTATGGCTGTCGCTGAGCACTATGCTCCTCTCATATTGCAACTTGATGAATTCCTGGGCGTTCAGAGGAGTGTAAGCATCCTTGTTGGCCATGGTTTTCAGTCCATAGTATGCGTTGAGGTTTACGGACACCTTGCCTGCGCCCTGGGCGCCCTTGGTGGTTACTATCACTACGCCGTTTGCACCCCGGCTGCCGTAGATTGCGGTGGCAAAGGCATCCTTGAGGACATCGATGGACTGTATCTGTGAGGCGGAGATGTCGCTCAGGTCATTTGCGGGAAAACCGTCGATGATGTAAAGTGGTTCGCTGGACTGGGTGATGGAACCGGTACCGCGAACGCGGATCTTTATAACCGGGTCCGGATCACCCTCGGTCGTCACCACCGAAACGCCGGCCATACGACCGGCCAGGGAAGTCCCGACGCTGTTTACCGGCTGCTCAAGCAACTTGTTGCTGGAGACCGAGGAAACCGATCCAAGCAGGTCCTTCCTTTTCATCTCCTGGTATCCAACCACCACGACTTCATCCAGGAAACTGGTATCTTCTCCCATTTCCACGTTGACGGTCTTTCGTCCGTTGACAGGTTCGTAGATGGTTTTCATTCCAATCATCGAGAACTGGAGCACGGGGCCCTTGCGCCCCTGTACTGATAGCTGATAGGTGCCGTCCGCGCCGGTAACAGTACCTGAAGACGTGCCTTCTATCAAAACACTGACTCCGGGGAGCGGGGCACCTTCGGCGTCGATTACAGCCCCTTTTACCACCTGCGCATGGAGGTTGACCCCTATTGCGGACAGAGTGATGAGCAGCAATACTTTTTCAATGTGTTTAAACATAGATGGAATAGATTAATAAAAGGGTTATTTAAGTATGATTCCAAAGCCGGGTCTCTTGGACGGGACATAACATCCGTCCTTGACCTTGTAGTCCATGTCCACGTCATCGGCAAAGCATGTGACACCCTCAACGGTAGGGATGTTTCCGAAAGCGAGTGCCAGCTGCGCCGCATAGATGGACTTTGGAGCGGAGCCCCATGCATGAGGGGATGCAATCATGCCTATCTCCCTGAGCATCGGAATGCGCTCGATCCATTCGGTGAAGCCAAAATCAATGATATCCTCACAATAGGCGTCGAGGTACCCCTTGCGGCCCAAGTCGAAGCAGACTTCGCGTTTGGGCTCAAACTCTCCGTCTATCGTGATTACCTCCGGAGCGTTTACCTTGCGCCAGGCATCGAATTCGGCATACTGCGGCTCGTTCTCGTCGAATGGCTCTTCCATCCAGTAAAGCTTGGCGGGACGTATCCCTTCAATGAGGTCGATGCAGTCCTGCACGGAATAGCCGTTGTTGGGATCCACGAGTATCTCAGCCTCGGGAAAGTGCTCATGGATGGTCCTGAGAACCTCGATGTCGTGCTTCAAGCCTATGTCGTGCGGCACCCAGTTGGCACCACGCCCGATCTTGGCCTTGAACTGGCGGTAACCGAAGTCCCAGTCATACTGGCAGGCGTCGATGACCCTCTGCAGGCCGGCCTTGCGGTCGGCAACGGGGACATTGCCGTCATAGTCCTCGAAGTATACCATCCCGGAATAGACCTTGACCTTTGACTGGGCCGGCTTGCCGAACAGCTTGTAGAACGGTTTGCCCAGCACCACTCCTACCAGGTCGTATATCGCGATGTCTCCGGCCCTGTATTCGGGTTTCACCAGGAAGGTCTTTGGGTCCAGCAAGTCGGCGAGTTTCTTCCCAACATAAAGTTCGCGGAATTCCTTGAGGTTATCAGGCTGGATCTGCTTGCGCGACCCGATGGCTCCGAGTCCCTTGAGGTTTCCGGATTTGATGATGAAGAACTGCACGGTGGGGCCGTATCCGTGGACTCCTTTCCTGGAGTTATAGCCCACGAGCCTTGGGTAGTTCATGGGGATCTTGCGGAAATCCACACCCGTGATCTGTGTTTTCTTCAGGATGTCCACCTCCTTGGGGGAGAGTTTCATCTTCTGTGCCCCCAGCGGCAGTACGGCGAGGGCCAGCATAAAGGTAATGATTGCTTTTCTAATCATATGGATAGGATTTGGTTAGTGTTTGAACGTATGTGCAATGCTGCTCTCTATCACCCTCCGGTTGATTTCACGGAGGCGCTTTTCGTCAAGCTTGACCACCTGGCGGTCGTATGTCATGATGCCGTTGACCTCTATCTCCACGTCGGTGGTCTGGGTGTAGATGGCTCCGGTGCAGCCCACGGACATATAGATTTCCAGCATGCGGGCAAACTTGTCATAAAGCTCCAGTACCTCATCTCCGCTTCCAAGGGTCTTGCCGTAGCCCCAGTTGGCCTCCTCCACCCATGTGTGGCCGGGGACGGGGAATCCCAGGCCGCCGTATTCGCTGATGACATTGGCCATCTTCCATTCGAATGAATTCATTGCCGGGGCGGCATAATGATGCACGGCATGGATGTCTCCGCATAGCTCGTAATTACCTCCGGCAGACTCGTTAACGAGCCTGGTGGGGTCCTTCTCTTTTGTGAACTGCACCACCTTGCGGGTGTCGAACTGGCCCCAGGCCTCGTTGAACGGGGTCCAGACCAGGATGCAGGGAAAGCACTTGAAGTTGTCTATGACCTCGCCCCACTCACGATAGAAATTCTCCTTCCATTCCTCCGGGACATCGCAGTCAGTACCGCCGAGCAGGCTCCCCATCGACCATTGGTTGAACTGCGCTTTGGCCATTTCGGGCGGGCGGGTGTCGCAGCACCATTTGTCGTGGTCGCCCATGTTGGGCATGTCCTGCCATACTATGATCCCGAGGCGGTCACAATGGTAGTACCACCTGGCCGGTTCAACCTTCACGTGCTTGCGGATGGTGTTGAAGCCCCATTCCCTGGTCTTGAGGATGTCGAACTCAAGGGCCTTGTCGGTGGGGGCGGTGTAAAGTCCGTCAGGCCACCAACCCTGGTCCAGCAGTCCGAACATGACCATCCTCCTGTCGTTGAGGGCCAGCCTCATGTAGGCCTTCATGTTGCGGTCCGGCTTGTAATCCTTGCGGACGGATATCCTGCGGGCGGCGGTATAGCCGGTTACCTTGTCCAGGACCTTGCCGCCGCGGGTGACGCTAATCCGTACACCATACAGATACGGGTCGTCCGGAGTCCATCTGTGCAGGCGGTCCAGCTGCAGCACGGCCTTTCCATCAGTGACCTCCGCTGAGGCGAGGACGGCGGTCCCCGGAGAGAAGGCATCGTATCCGGTTGCTCCCTCCAGGATCTCCACGGTAACCTTGTCGGTTGCCTCAAGGCCTGTAGTCTCCACTGAGAAACTGAACTGGTTTTTGTCTATGTCTGAAACGGCCAGGAAACGCTCTATGCGTGCCTTTCCCACCGGTTCCAGCCATACCGTCTGCCAGATACCGGTTACGGGGGTGTACCAGATTGTGTTGGTCTTCTCCATCTGCTTTCCCCGGGGCTGCCAGCTCTGGTCGCTTGCATCCCACACGCGGAGCCTTATCACCTGTTTGCCGCGGGCCTTCAGATAGGGCGTGACATTGAATGAGAAAGGGGTGTAACCACCCTTGTGTTCACCCACCTTGATGCCGTTTACCCAAACCTGTGCATGCCAGTCTACCGCCCCGAAGTGCAGGAGGACATGCTTCTCCTTCCATGCCCTGGGTACCGTGAACTCCCTTTCGTACCACAGGGCGTTTTCCTGGCCGACCCTCTTTCCAACTCCGGAGAGGGAGGATTCTATGCAGAAAGGAACCAGTATCTTTCCGTCGGGTCCGGCATAAGCCTCATCGGCTGCGGTTATGGAATAGTCCCACAGGCCGTTCAGGTTCAGCCACTCATTGCGGATCATCTGCGGCCGCGGGTATTCCGGAAGGACGTTCTCCGGCGACACCTCTGCCGCCCAGCTGGTCCTGATATGGTCTCCCACGGGCTCCCAGGCCCTCATCCCGGCCTGGCAGAGAAGCAGCTGCAGCAATATTAAAACTGTCTTTTTCATATAGCGCTATCTGATATCTTCCCAAGCCCGGGCAACGCGGAAGTTGCCTACCAGCCCCGCAACGTCGCTTACATCCCTTACGGTTATTCCGCAAGCTTTTTCTGCCGTGACCCCGTAGTGGACCGTTTCGTCAGGAAGTGGTTCAGGCTTGGCCAGGTCCGGATCCACGAATACTGAAACATTCCGCTTGTCGAGGTTGTACTTCATGACTATCAAATGTTTCTGCCCCACGGAATAAATGGTATCCACTATCATGAGGGCACCTACAAGCCTGACACCTATGTTATAAGTCAGGCCGTCTCCCGATTGCGGGAAGAAGCAGACGCAGCAGTGGGGACCGGAACCTTTCATGTTGGTGCAGAATCCCACTTGGGGCCAGTACTTTCGGTTGGCTATCAGTTCGGGTTTTATCACGAAGCTCAGGTACAGGACTCCTGATGATACAGGTCGGGTAAATACATGGCTTATTCCGCGCCTGCCCTTGACGTCGTTGGGAAATCCACTGCCCAGGACTATGGAATTACCCCTCTCCCCGTACCCTGTCCATGAAAGGGGTTCACCGGCGATCGGAGGAATTGCATTCTTGCTGGGAGGGTCCATCCAATAGGATATCCATTTTTCGCAGACAGGACCTTCGCTGCTGCTTCCGAAGGCTAAGGTTTCAAAGGTCTGACCAACGACGGAACCGGCCATGAAATCTCCCTTGGCAAGCTGGGCCCAAAGGTCAAAGGAGATTATCATCATCAGGATAGATAGTACTAATGCTTTGATTTTCATATACTTTGTATTTTGCTTTCAAATAATTCACCATCACATAGGGCAAAGTGTTTCATTCTGGAGCGGTGCGTATATACCGATGATGGGGAGCAGTTCAGGAAACGGGCGATTTGACCGCTGTCAGTGAGTCCGAGTTTGATCACTGCAAGTATCCGCAACTGTGTTCCGAGGTTGTCCGATTCCTTGAATTGCATGTCGGCTGGGAAGAGGGTGTTTACCCTGCTTATGAAATCCGGATAAATGTCCAGAAATGCTTTGTCGAAGGTCTTGTAGAATTCCTTATGGCTTGCCTCGGTCTGGGTGGGATCCCTCAGTACCTTTTTGAGGGCTTCCTCACCTTCTTCCTTCAGTACCTTGTGATATCTGCGCCTCTGGGTATCGGATTCACTCAGGAAATTGACCGACTGAAGCATGTATCGGAACATGACACCGTTCTTGACCTTGTCGGCCTCCTCCAATCTCAAATTGGAGAGTTTCAGGTCTTCCTGCGACTGGATCAGAGATTTGCGGTCTTGTATCGACCTGTGCCAAAAGACTGAAATTACAATAGAGGTGAGCAGCAGTATGGCCATGGCAAAAAACAACGTGTTCATCCTGGAGCGCCTGTTTGCTTCAATGCTGTCCATGATGGCCAGCTGAGCCTTTACAGAATTGATTACGGTATCGTTATACTTGCTGTCTATTGCATTCCCAAGAGCGAATCTGGTGTATTTTGAAGCTCTCTCAAGGTCTCCGGATTCAAATAGTATCATGGAAAGCTTGTACAGGGATGCAGGCAGTACGGCGGGAGTCTGGATGTGCCAGGCTGCTGCCCTGCTAAGCCAAATCTTCTCCAGATCTTTCTCACTCCAGTCTTCATAGATGGATGCAATGGATTCCGAAATACAAGCCTTGAGGTAAGGAGCCTGTGAACCGTCATATGCCCTGCTCAGGTAATCAAGGGCCGCTTGATTGTCATTGTATGCCTTCTCCCTCAATCCATTATAGTACAGGATGAGGTTTTCAGGCAGGGAATTAACCCGTATGGCCCTGTCCAGCAACTCGATATCCTTATTATTATCCTGAAATGGGAAATTGGAATAGCTGTCTATGATGATTGAGAAATACCTGGACTCTATCGATGCCGGAATATCGTTTCCGAGCAGGATGGGGATACTGTTGTTAAACCTGTCCTTGTCGCCTGTAAGTGAATACATTTCTGAGCGGCATACCTTGGTGAGCAACTGGAGGTCGGGATTGTCATATGAGTGCTCGGCCATCATTGACAGGTACAGGAGGGTGGAATCGCTGTTGACAAGGGAATAACCTGAAAAGAGTTCGTAAGCACATTCCCATTTCAGGGAATCCGACTCGGTCGCAGCCAACCTTTCGCGGGCTCCGTCCATCCTGGCCTCGAAGTTGGATTTGTAGACATCGGACATTTCTATTGCCTTGTCCAGGTCACGCAAGGCTTTTTGCAGCGGATTCGCACTGCAGATTTCCGATACCAGGCATAGCAAAAAAACCGGTAGTGACAGAGTTAAGGCCCGTGTCATAGGTGTTATAGTGGTTGTTCTTCACAAACATAACAATCAAAGGCCGCAAATCAAATGCGGCCTTTTGAATATCAAGATTGCGTAGAATTATAACTACCTGTAAATTAGAAAATTAACCAGATTTTTGCACTAGCGAATATCAAGGTTGATAGGTAATTGGTCCAGAGTGTAAAAGGCATTATGGGGCTTCTTGCACATGGCGCGGCGGTTATCTGCCTGAGAATAAAGTGATTAAGCCACGAAGGATTCTCTACATCAGCGGCTGGAGGTATTCCTTTACCCGGTCCATCCAGCTGTAGCTGCCGGTGCCGGGGGAGGCGGTTCTCTGGAAGCTGTGCTTGCGGGTGGCCAGGGTGTGAAGTTCGCATTGGATGCCCATCGCGCGCATCTTCTCCCATACTTTGACCGAATTCATGGAGGCCCAGGGGTCCGCATCACCGTGGATCAGAAGCATCGGAGCGGTATCCAGGTCAAAGTTGAATTCGGGGACAAGGACGTCGGAATCCTCATTACCGCCGTGGATGTTGTTGCAGTCCCCGCCGTCGGTGAGGGCGTATGCCGGATATATACCTATGCCCCACTGCACTTTGCACGATACCTTGTCGATGTCGTCAATGGGAAGATAACTGTTCTGACGTGAGGAGGTTACACCCATCAGGGTCAGATGTCCTCCGGCCGAATATCCCATTATGCCTATCCGGTCGGGGTCCAGGCCCCGCCGGGAAGCCTCGCTCCGTACGATGCGTATGGTCCTCTGCAGGTCCTGCCAGGCCGTGGTGTGCTTTGCCAGGGGGGGCTCGGGACGTGGAGTACGGTACTTGAGGGTGACGACGGTTATTCCCATCGCATTAAGGTAGCGCCTCACCGGAGCCACTTCATAATTGTCGGGACTGTTTTTGTTATAGCCTCCTCCCGAGTAGAGGATTTGGATGGCGCGGCTCTTCTGCACGGCTGGAAAATGCCATTCGATGTATGGCTGGCACTGTTTTTCCTGGGGGTCGGGCATTCTGCCTTCAGGCCAGACGTCTTCCTTTATCACCTCAGCCCTGTCCGAGTCGCTGGTAAAACGGTCCATCAGGGGCACTTCCGGTGCCACGGGGCCCAGGAAGCCCATCTGGGTCAGGAACTCAACCGCCCTTTCAAAGCCGAACGCCCCGTGGCGCTTGCCGGGGTAGAGATGCAGTTCGGCTGGTACGCCCATTCTTCGTAACTGCCTGTAAACCTGGGTGGAACCGTTGGGGGAGTAGGGGTCCAGACCGCCGTGGTGAAGGCTAACGGGGCAGGTTTTGGAGTCGAATTTGAAAACCTTGCTCAAGGTTACGTCCGGGCCGTATCCCTGCCTGGTGGCCTTGGTTCCTGCCTCGGCGTCGGTGGTTGCATAGGCCGGGGCATTGGCCACCGCGATGTTGATATGGCAGGGGAGGTCGTCCAGGGCATCGGTCCTTTCGTAGGCCGGTGTCTGGGAACTGGTTGCCAGGAGCAGGGTCAGGTGCCCTCCTGCCGACATCCCGATGACCCCGATCCTTTCAGGGTCGAATCCGCGCTTCCCGGCCTGGCTCCTGACCATCCGCACGGCCCTCTGCCCGTCTTCCCATGCGCTCTGGTAGATTGGCAGGCCAACGGGGCGGGGTGTGCGGTAAACGAGGTTTACGCACTGCACGCCGGCCTCGGTCAACTCCTTGTGCCACTTGTCGATAAGCTTCATGTCGCAGCAGTTCTGGTATGAGCCTCCGGAAATCAGAATCATGCACGCGCCCACCGGATTCTGAGGCTTTTCAAACCATTCCAGATAGGGGATGCGGTTCTTTTCGGGCTTGAATCCCTCGGCATTGGACTCGGAAGTCATGGCGGCAATCTGGTCCGGCTGACTGTCAGGCATCTTCCTGGCGGACCACAGAGCCTGCCGCTCATAGCCGTAGAGCGACAAACTGCAACACAGCAGAATAAGGAGTAGTATTCTCTTCATAATGCACAAAAATAAACTAAATTTGTAAACAATGGTTATACTTAATATAAATATCCTGTTCGGTTTAAAGACCGTCTGCACCCACGCAGCGTAAGTGGGAGGGGCCCGAAACCGAAGGTTTTGGGAGGGATAGGACCGAAGGTCCGTAGTCTGAAAACCGAACAGGTTATTTTAAATTGATAATGTGATGGACAAATTCCTGGATATTCAAGGTGGTGGCCTGGAGGTGAGGCTGTGCCGTCCGGATGCGGGGGAGCCGTATTATCAGGGGACCAGGTTCGACCGCTCAGGAGTATTCCGCAGCGTGGATTATCACGGCCGCAACTATGTGGACGAGTGGTTCCCGGACTATTCCCCGGTTTCGCACGATGCTGTGTGCGGCCCATCCGAAGAGTTCTCGCAGTGCGGTTTTGACCGGGCTGCTCCCGGCGGGACCTTCATGAAGGCAGGGGTGGGCATGCTGTACAGGCCCGACGATGCCCCCTATGACCGTTTCCGCCTCTATGAAGTGGCCGACCCCGGAATATGGAAAGTATCTTCCGGGAAGGACCGGGCCCGTTTTGTCCATACCCTGAAAGCTGAGCCTTGGGGATATGAATATGAAAAGAGGGTTGGGATTACCGGCGAGGGACGGCTTGAAATAATCCATTCACTGACGTGTACCGGTACGGAACCAATTGAAGGAGAGGTGTATAACCATAATTTCCTGACGATGGGCAACCTGTCCGTAGGGCCCTGGAGGAAGATCCGCTTCCCGTTTGTGCCAAATGGCGACTGGCGTCCCGATTCTGTGGGCGCGCTGTTGGCCGAAGACGGAATCGGCTTTGAAAGGCAGCTTGTGAAAGGGGAGAAGGCCTATATCGGGAACCTGGTCCCTGAAAAGCCTTTCAGGGGACTTGCTTTCTCGGTGGAAGACACTGTGACGGGGCTGAGGGTAGAGGTGGATTCCGAAGAGGATTTCTCGCACGCGGTGTTCTGGTCCAACCACATGGTAGCATGCGTGGAACCTTATATGCCATTGCAGGTCAGCCCCGGGGAGACGCGTCGCTGGAGGATTGGATATTCCTTTTTGAACTGAAAAAGTCCTTCATCAGCGAGGAACATTCTTCACACAGTACGCCTGCGGAGACCTTTGTCCTTGGGTGAAGCAGGGAAGGGGAGAACATTGAATAGCCCCGCCTCGGGTCCGGAGCGCCGTAGACTATCCTTCCGGTCTGGGCCCAGTTAAGCGCTCCCGCGCACATGGGGCATGGCTCCACGGTTACATATAAAGTGCACTGGTCCAGGTACTTCCCTCCCATGGCCTCCATGGCGGAAGTTATGGCTATCATCTCGGCGTGGGCGGTGGCGTCATGGAGCCTCTCGGTCATGTTGTGCCCCTTTCCGATGATCCTGCCGTTGCAGGTGACAACGGCCCCTATGGGAATCTCCCCGCCGTCGAGGGCCTCCCGTGCCTGGAGGAGGGCCTCCCGCATGAACCTTTCGTCTGTGTTTTCCATGGTACGCCGTATTTTCCCCGCAATATACAAAAAATGCAGGCTCCTTCAAAGAACCTGCATTACACACTTACCGACAAGGATGGGACTACCACCTGTCCTCGTCGGATACGGTCAGTTTCTTGCGGCAGTGACGACGGCGTGATGCAAGCACCCTGCGGCCGTTGGCTGTTGCCATTCTCTCGCGGAAGCCATGCTTGTTGACTCTCTTGCGGCGTGAAGGCTGGAATGTTCTTTTCATGATATCTTATTTTTTATATTTTTCGCAAATGGACTGCAAAGGTAGCTTTTTTCGGAAAAAGAACAAAATATTTTTTCTCTTTTCTATTTTTTTATCAGGAACTTCGTAACTTTGACCCATGGCTCAAAGACTTTTTCTCATAGACGGCCACGCCCTCATCTTCAAGATGTATTACGCATTCCTGCGTCGCCCGATGATAAATTCCAAGGGTGCCGACATGTCCATCCTCTTCGGATTCACCAAATATCTGCTGGAACTGGTCGAGAGGGAACAGCCCACCCATCTTGCTGTGGCGTTCGACCCTCCCGGAGGGACTTTCAGGGATGAACTGTATCCGGAATACAAGGGCACGAGGCCTCCCACACCCCAGCTGGTAATCGATTCCCTGGAACCCCTCACCGAGCTGGTGAAGGCCATGGACATCCCCGTGCTGATGGTCCCGGGATTCGAGGCCGACGACGTAATAGGCTCTGTTGCAAGTCAGTTCGGTGCCAGGGGCTTTGAAGTTTTCATGGTTACTCCCGACAAGGACTACGGCCAGCTGGTTTCACCCACCGTTTTCCAGGTCAAGCCCGGAAAGGGAGGAACCGCCGACGAGGTCCTCGGCCCGGCGGAGGTCTGTGCCAGATACGGGATCCAGTCGCCTTCGCAGATAATCGACATGCTGGCTATCTGCGGCGACACTGCCGACAATGTCCCCGGAGTGAAGGGTGTGGGGGAAGTGGGTGCTTCAAAGCTCATCTCGAAATACGGAAGCGTAGAGAACATCTATTCCAATCTGGGGGAACTGTCGGCAAGGCAGCGGGAGATGTTCGAGGAGGCAAGGGGGCATATCGCCCTAAGCAAGGAGCTGGTTACCATCAGGACCGACGTGGAAACAGGGGTTACCCCCGATTCCATGCTCCTGAACATGGACTTCAGCCCCGAGGTGGCCGACCTCTTTGAAAAATATGAATTCAACTCGCTCAAAAAGTATATACGCCATGTGGCCCCGTCCAAGGAAACGGAGTCCGTAAGCGTTGAGAACAAGGTGGTTACGCCGGAGGATCTCTGCCGCTCGGCCAAGTCTGCTGGAAAGATGGGGCTGGTACTGTCATCGAGGCTTTTTGCGTCGGTACCTTCCGGAAACGGATGCCTGGTGGCGGAAGGCGCCCCAGGGGATTTTGCCGCGGCGCTGGAGGATGATACCGTTGACAAGTACGGTTCCGACCTTAAGGCTGTTTCCAGGTCCCTTGCCGGCCAGGGGATCACCCTTGGCGGAAGGTTCATGGACATAGCCCTGATGCACTACCTGATCGACCCGGAAAAGAGCCATAAGACCGACATCCTTGCAAAGGGCATCCTGGGAATGGATATTTCCGATGTCCAGGAGGGTGAGGCATCCACCGGATCGCTTTTCGACAGCGGGCCTGAACCTGTTGCCGAGGACCGGAAGGGAGAGGCTTCGGCAGTGTCGCTGCTGGGGGAGCATCTGGTCCGGGAACTGTCCTCGTCAGGTCTTGACAAACTGTATCTATCTATGGAAGAGCCGCTTGCAAAGGTGCTGGCCAAGATGGAAACCGCCGGAGTCAAGGTGGACCTGGGGCAGCTTTCGTCCTTTGCCGCCCGGTTGAGGACATCCCTCGCCGAGCGCCAGGACAGGATCCGTACCATGACCGGCGAGCCGGAACTGAACATCTCGTCCCCAAAACAGGTGGGCGACGTGCTCTTTGACAAGATGAAGCTGGATCCAAAGGTCCGGAAGAACGCCCGCGGGCAGTATCCCACTGACGAGCAGACACTTCTGGGTATCGCCGGCAACCATCCGGTGGTTGATGAGATCCTGGAATTCAGGGCTGTGAAAAAATTGCTCTCCACCTACATAGAACCTTTCCCGGGCTATGTTTCACCCATTGACGGGAGGGTGCATACCACTTTCAACCAGGCACTTACGGCAACCGGACGGCTTTCCAGCTCCAATCCCAACCTGCAGAATATCCCAATCCGGACCGAGCGCGGAAAAGAGATCCGCAAGGCCTTTGTCCCGGGGACTCCCGACGGAGTTATCCTCTCGGCGGATTATTCCCAGATAGAGCTGCGCATCATGGCCCATCTCAGCTGCGACGAGCACCTTATCAAGGCTTTCAGGGAGGGTGTCGACGTCCATGCCGCAACCGCAGCCAAGATTTTCGGGATACCCCACGGGGAAGTCACTCCTGATCAGCGCAGGATAGCCAAGACCGCCAACTTCGGGATAATGTACGGGATTTCCTCTTTCGGGCTGGCGGAGAGGCTGCGCATTTCCAGGTCGGAGGCAAAGAAGATAATCGATGACTATTTTGTGAGTTTCCCCGCAATCCGCTCATTCATAAACGATACGGTCGAATCATGCCGTGAGAACGGCTATGTGGAGACCCTGTTCGGAAGGCGGCGGTACATCCCCGACATTACGGCCCGGAATGCAACCGTGAGGGCCCTTGCGGAACGCAACGCCGTGAACGCCCCAATCCAGGGAACCGCCGCGGACATAATGAAACTGGCCATGATAGGGGTGGACCGCAGGATGACCGGAGCCGGCCTGAAGAGCCGGATGGTTCTCCAGATCCACGACGAACTCCTGTTCGACTGCATCCCTTCCGAGGTGGAGGCCCTGAGGAGCATGGTGGTCGAGGAAATGGAAAACGTTATCAGTCTGTCCATTCCGCTCACGGTGGAATGCGGCGTCGGCAAAAACTGGCTGGAGGCCCATTGACATGCAGTACGATTACAGGAAATTGTCCGACAGGGAACTGGTGGAGCTTGCCCGGCAGGGAGACCAGCTCTCCTACCGGGCCATATATGAAAAGCACGAGAATGCCCTTAGGGCAAAGGTGTCGGGTTTCTTTAAGTGGAAGGCCGACGTGGACGACGTGGTGTCGGTGAGTTTCCAGAAGTTCTTCTCAAGGCTCGATTCGTTCGACAACTCCAGGGAACTGCTTCCCTGGCTCTATACCATTGCAACCCGCACTGCGCTCGACCACCTTGGCGGAATCCGCCGCGAGGACGAGAAGAAAAACGCAGAGGAGTCTCCGGAACTGCTCCTGGAGGAGAATCCGGAAGACGAGATCATAACCCGGCAGGAACACGAACGCCTGATGGGATACATCGGGGAACTGCCTCCCAAGTACAGGGAGATTATGCAGAAATATATGCTGGAAGAACTTGAGTATGAGGAAATTGCCCGCCAGGTAGGGCTTCCCCTCAACACGGTCCGGACCCGGATCCACAGGGGCAAGTCCCGGCTTGCGGAAATGATGTCGAGAGGGGAGGTCGTATGATGGATGCCAAGTCTTTCCTTGATCTGGTAAAGAAGGATTTCCCCGGAATCACCACCTCGCAGGAGGAGCAGTACATGGCCCTGGACTCCCTGTACAGGGACTGGAATTCCAAGATCAACGTCATCTCCAGGAAGGATATGGACGGCCTGTATTCCCACCATGTCCTCCATTCCCTTGCAATAGCCAGGTATCTATCATACAATCCGGAATTATACTCCTCCTTTGCATCTTCCTCGGTACTCGACCTCGGGACCGGCGGCGGTTTCCCCGGAATTCCCCTTGCCATACTGTTCCCGGATGCCTCTTTCACCCTTTGCGACTCGGTGGGGAAGAAGACCCTTGTGGCGTCGGAAGTAGCCCGGGCGCTAGGACTCTCCAACGTCAAAGTGGTGAATGCCAGGGGCGAGAGCCTTCCCGCCAGGTTCGATTATGTGGTCTCGAGGGCGGTCGCCTCGCTGGTGGACTTCTATCCGTGGGTGAAGGGAAAGTACACCCGGGGGATACTGTATCTCAAGGGCGGAGACGTGGCGGAGGAGTTATCGGAGCTGATGCGGAGGCATCCGCTCCGCTCAGGGTGCGTCCATGTATGGCCTGTGGATTCCTGGCTGGACGACGGTTACTACAGCGGAAAACTCCTCATTCACATTGAGAGGTAGCCTCGTCCGGGGGTGCCAGGCTGGCCGGGATGACCGATTCCGGACCGGTCTTCCTGCCGGAAACGTCGATCTTGCCCCTGGAGGAACGCCTTGCCACGATCCCGTAATTCTTCTCCAGTTTCTCTATCTTCCTTACCACCGACTGGTTTGATCCGTTGAGTTTCCGGGTAGCCTCGGAGTAGGCGGCCGATGCCTTTTCCAGGTTCTCGCCGATCTTCACGTAGCTGTCGAGCCAGGCCTTTATCTGCGACATCATCTCCGATGCCGTGTCGTACACTTCCCGGATGTTCTTCTCCTGGTCGGCCTGACGCCAGCTCATCTGAATCATGTTAAGCACTATGATGAGTGTCATCTGGCTGACTATCAGCACGTTGTTGTCTTTGGCGGCCTGCCACAGGCGGGGCTCGGCGTCCAGCATCAGGCGGAAAGCCCCTTCCAGAGGGATGAACATTATGTTGTAGTCCACCTTGGTCTTCCCCTTGGGAATGTACGAGGCGTAATCCTTGTTCTTGAGTTCCTCCACGTGCTTCTTTATGCTTGCAACTACCTCTGCCGCATATTTCTGCCTGTCCTCCACGGTCTCGGAATTCATGTAGCGGTTGAACGCCGTGAGGGTTACCTTGGAATCTATGACCACGGTGGTGTCGTCGGGATAGCATACCAGCACGTCTGGGATCATGGTACCGCCGGTATCGCTCTTTATCTCGTGGCCGGCTTCGTCGGTCATCACGCTCTGGGTGAAAAAGTGCTGTCCCTCAACAAGTCCGGAGTTCTTCAGGAGGTCGGCGAGCAGCATCTCGCCAAAGTTACCCTGGACCTTGGAGTAACCGGTGAGGGCGTTGGCCAGGTTCTTTGCCTCGTCGCCCACCATCCTCGAGTGCTTGAGGACCTCCTCGATGGAGGTGGTGAGCCGCGTGGTGCGCTCAAGGGCCTTCTCGTCCGATTCCCGGACGCTCTTGTCAAAGGCGTCGAACCTCTCCTTGAACGGTTTGAGGATTTCCTCGATGGAAGAGGAACTTTCCCTCTTGAAGGCGGCGCTGTTCTCGGCCGACAGGGCCTTGAAAGTGTCCTTCATGGCTTCCAGGTCCTTTTGGTACTGCTCCTTGCGGTCGGCCTCCCTCCTCTGCTCGGCCTCATACCTTTCGTTGATGGTGGCCTCAAGTTTGGCCTTCTGGGCATTCAGGGAGCCGATTTCGGCGTCCTTTTCATCCTTTTCGGCTTCGTAGGCGCGGATCAGCCTGTATTTTTCCGACGAGGCCATGAGGGCTGTCACCACCAGTGCCACGATCGCGGCCACTGCAACGGCCACTGCTATAATGAGAAGGGTGGAAGTTTCCATGTATCAGGCGGTTTTGGATTCTGTGCGATGTTTCCTTACGGGAAGCAGGGCGATGATATAGCCTATGACGGCCACCCCTGCGACGGTGGCGATGATGTCTTTGGCCTTGAGTATCACCGGATAGGCGGTTATTATGTAGTTCCCCGGCATCCTTATCATCCCGGTCTGCTGCTGGAGGATGACGAACCCGATGCCCAGCACCAGACCTATGGCCAGGCCCAGCAGCGAGATCATCCAGCCTTCAAGGACGAATATCCTCCTGATGAGGGGGGCGTCGGCGCCGAGGCTCCGGAGCGTAGCTATATCGCCTTCCTTTTCGATTATCAGCATGGTGAGGCTCCCGAAAATGTTGAAGGCTATGATTATGATGATGAAAAGGAGGATCATGTAGATTGCCAGTTTCTCATATCTCATCATCTTATAGAGCGACTCGTTCTGCCTGAACCGGTCCAGCACCCTGAATCCGGGGCCGAGCCTATCCTTGATGCCCTGTATCACCATGGCTGTTTCCCTCTCGGTGGATCCCGGTGTCATCCTTATTTCCACGCCAGTCACTTCCTCTTCATACTCAAGCAGTTCCCTCATCGTTTCCATGGGGACCACCACCATTGATGCGTCCAGGTCGCTGTTTACCGACAGTATCCCTGACGGGTATACATCCACGCTCCTGAGCCCTGCCGCAGGGTTGGATGGGGAAAACTTGCCTTTCCGGGAAGGGTAATAGATGGTAATCGGGTCAACGAATCGCGGATTGATGCCCATGGAGTACGCAAGTGAGGCGCCCACAATGGCCTTTTTCACTTCGCCGAACCTCAGGGAAAAGGTTCCGTCGATTACGTGGTTTCTCAAAGGGGACTCCTCTTCATAGACCATGTCCACCCCCTTTGCCATTGCCAGCGACTGCTTGCCGCCATACGACATGAACACTTCCTCTTCCACTATGCTGCTCATGCTCAGTACGTTATCCTGGTCGTATACCCAGGCGAAAGCGGTGGAATCCGGAACAAAGGCCTTGCCCTCGGCGGGAACTACCAGAATGTCGGGAGTCACGTCGCCAAGGGTTTTCCTTATGAGCGAGTCAAAGCCGTTGTAGATGGAGAGGGTGATTACAAGGGCGGCCGTACCGATTGCCATGCCCGCGACGCTTATTCCGGAAATTATGTTGATTACATTGTGTGATTTCCGGGCAAAAAGGTATCGTCGGGCTATGAACAGGGGCAGGTTCACTTCTTCAGCAGGTTGTCGATGTGTTCGGCGTAGTCCAGGGAGGTGTCCAGCAGGAGCACAAGTTCGGGGATAATCCTGAGCTGTTTTCCCATCACGTGGCCGAGTTCACCACGGAAGGAACGCAGGTTGTCCTCCAGTATCCTCATCACGCTTTCCTGCCTGTGGGACGGGAAAATGCTTACAAAGACCTTGGCCACCGACAGGTCGGGGCTTATCCTGACCTCGCTCACTGTCACCATAGCTCCGCCGAATGCGGCCATCCCTTTGCTGCGGATTATCTCGGCAAGGGCCTTCTGAAGTTCCCTCGCCACTTTGAGCTGTCTTGTCCCGGGAGCCTTTTCCATGTTATAAGATGTTGATTATGAAATAGTTCTTCTTTCCCTTCTGGGCCAGGATATAGTGACCGTTTATTACGTCGTCGGAGGTAATCTGTCGGTCGATGGACGAGACTTTCTCCTTGTTGAGGCTCACGCCTCCGCCCTGGATCATCTTGCGGGCCTCACCCTTTGAGGGGAAGATCGCGGTGTTGACGGCAAGGAGGTCCATCACCCCGCAGGGGAGGGCTTCCTTGGAAACGTCGAACGAAGGGACCTTGGCAAAGACCTCGCGGACGGTGCGTTCGTCAAGGCGGCGGAATGCCTCTGCAGAGACGTTTCCGAACAGCAGGCGGGAGGCCTCCAGGGCATTTTCGTAGGCCTGTTCCCCGTGGCACATGACGGTGACTTCCTTGGCAAGGGCCTTCTGGAGGATGCGCTGTGACGGATCTTCACGATGCTCCGCTATAAGGCCTTCTATTGTCCCGCGGTCCAGCATGGTGAAGATCTTGATGTATTTCTCGGCATCGTCATCGGCCACGTTGAGCCAGAACTGGTAGAATTCGTACGGACTGGTCCTTTCCGGGTCCAGCCAGATGTTCCCGTTTTCGGTCTTTCCGAACTTGGTGCCGTCGGCCTTGCGGATCAGGGGGCAGGTGAGGGCGAATGCCTCGCCGCCGTCCATGCGGCGGATCAGTTCGGTACCGGTGGTGATGTTGCCCCACTGGTCGCTGCCGCCAAGCTGGAGGATGCAGCCGCGGTTCTTCCAGAGCCAGTAGAAATCGTATCCCTGCATCAGCTGGTAGCTGAATTCGGTGAATGACATGCCCTCGCTGGATTCACGGCTGAGACGCTTCTTCACCGAATCCTTGGCCATCATGTAATTGACGGTGATATGTTTCCCGATGTCGCGGATGAAATTGATGAAGGAGTAGTCTTTCATCCAGTCGTAGTTGTTCACCAGTTCGGCCTTGTTGGGGGCGTCGGAGTCAAAGTCCAGGAAGCGGGAGAGCTGGGCCTTGAGGCATTCAACGTTATGGTTGAGGGTGGCCTCGTCCAGGAGGTTGCGCTCGGCGCTCTTCATAGAAGGGTCGCCGATCATTCCGGTGGCGCCTCCCACGAGGGCGAAGGGCTTGTGCCCGCAATTCTGGAAATGCTTGAGTATCATTACACTCACAAGGTGACCGATATGCAGCGAGTCGGCCGTGGGATCGATTCCCACATATGCCGCCTGCGGGCCTTCCATGAGCTTTTCTTCCGTCCCGGGCATGATGTCCTGGATCATGCCTCTCCACTTTAATTCCTCTACAAAATTTTTCATTGCCAATTATCCGTATATCCGGCCTTGAGCCGATGCAAAATACAAAAATAATTAAAAATAGTTATATTTGACATCTCAAAGCTTTGAATTATGATAATGAAGATATTGTTGCCGCTTGTTGCGGCGTTTGCCGTTCAGCAGGCCCAGGGGCAGGCCGATACCCTTACCGTCGCCATGTGCGGCGACATAATGATGGGAACCACCTATCCGACGGTTCGTCTGCCGGAGAATGGCGGAAAGGCCATTTTCTCCGACGTCAAGGGAATCCTATCAAAGGCCGACCTTGCCGTGGGCAATCTGGAGGGAACACTCTGCGACGGAGGAACTTCCACCAAGAAGCCCGGGAAGTACAGCTATGCTTTCCGCACCCCCACATCGTATGGCCCCCTGCTTACGGAAGCCGGCTTCGATTTCCTCTCCATGGCCAACAACCATTCCAACGACTTTGGGGTAAAGGGCATGGAATCTACCGAGGAAACGCTTGACAAAGAGGGAATTGCGTATGCCGGAGTAACCGGGCGCACCGAGTGGGCCGTGGTAGTGAGGGGAGGGATACGGTACGGACTCTGCGCCTTTGGCCACAATTCCTATACGCTGAAGCATTCCGACTTGGGCAAGGTCAAATCCATACTGGATACACTCAGGGCCCAATCCGATATCATAGTGGTGTCCTTCCATGGCGGTGCCGAGGGAAGCGACAAGGGCCATCTCCCCAAGGGCACTGAAACCTATCTGGGCGAGAACCGGGGCGACCTCAGGAAATTCGCGCATTTCTGCATCGACAACGGGGCGTCGGTAGTGTACGGCCACGGCCCGCACGTGACCCGCTGCGTGGAGGTCTACAAGGGCCGTTTCATTGCCTACAGCCTTGGGAATTTCTGCACCCCGTATGGCATAAATGTTTCAGGGGTATGCGGTTACGCTCCCGTGGTCACGGTCCGGATCAAGGGTGACGGCACTTTCATCGACGGAAAGATACATTCGTTCATCCAGAAGTACGGCCAGGGCCCCAGGACCGATGCGGCGAATATCGTAGCAAAGCACATCAAGTCCCTTTCCGATTCCGATGTGCCTGAAAGTGAGGCCCGTGTAGACGATTTGGGCCGTATTTTGCATAAGTAGATGGCATGAAAAAGATTCTGACTCTAGTCGCCGGCCTCTTGCTGGCCATTCCGTCGGTCCTCAATGCAAGCGAGCCTGACGATATCCTAGGAAAGTACGTTTCCGAACTTCACGGAACCTCATACAAGGTTGAGGTTTTCCGCAATGCCGACGGCTCCTACAAGGGCCGGCTTTTCTGGGTGAAGGATTCCGTGGACCCGGATACCGGTGAGAAGTATCTCGACACCAAGAACCCCGTCAAGAGCCTCCGCACGGTTCCCTGCGACCGGATAGTGATTTTCGACGGCCTCAGGTACAATGCCGGAAAGGACCAGTGGGACGGCACCAAGATCTATGACCCCAAGCGCGGAATCAGGGCGGCCGTGGTGATCCGCAGGGTTGACGGCGGGCTTTCAGTCAGGGGTTCCCTCCTTGGAATCAGCGAGACTGTAAGGTGGAAAAGGCTCTGAGGCTTCCAAAGCTTCAGAAGGTATGCCTCTTGTTGAACTGAATGTCGCACTTGATCTTTTTCATCTCCCCGGTCTTTATCATTTCGGCGCACAGGCGGCCCATCTGGGCAAAGTCCGTGGAGATGGTTGACAGCCCGCCGAAAAGGATGGAGCACAGGGGAGATTCATTGTAGGATATCAGTTTTATATCCCTGCCTATCACAAGGCCTTTGGCCTTTGCTATCTCATTTATGGTGAAAAGGGCGTCGTCCGCCTGGCTGTTCAGGAAGATGCAGAGCTGGTTCCCGTGGATGTCCTTTCCGGAAATACCGCCATGGAAGGAGGCGTGGAGGTTGTTGCGGTCGCAGAACCGCGCGATGGCAAGTTCCACGTCGTAGCCGTACATGCTGTTGGGCATGTTGAACACGTCGATGCAGGGGAACCTGCGCAGTTCTTCCGTGACCGTGGAGAGGGCCGTCGCCACATCGTAGGAAAAGTCCTGATAGGCGGCCCCGCAGTTTCCGGAGTAGTCGTCTACGTTCTTGTCGGCCAGTATCAGCTGGTTGTCGGGAATCCTTGACAATTGCTTGATCACCTTGTCGCCGGTTTCGGGATCCCGCGGGAAGTGGGGCGTGATAATGAAGTAGTCGAATTTTCCCAGGGACTGGTCCAGATAGTACCGGAGGATTTCCACGTCCTGGTTATGAAGGAGGATATGGATCTCGGCCGAATGGCCCATGGCCTGGGAGAAGGAGTTCAGGAAGGTCTGCCGGTAAGGGCTCAGCTTATCGGATAGGATGATTATCTTCAGATTGTTTCTCCTGGACTTTGCACGCACGAAAAACCCTTTTCCCTGGTGGCTTTCCAGAAGGCCCCTCCGGGTCAGGATGCCGTATGCCTTCTTTACGGTTTCCTTGGAGATGTCCAGCCGGCGGGCATACTGGCTGATTGACGGCAGGGGGTCTCCCGGCTTTAGGAGACCCTTCATCACTGAACTCTCTATATGTTCTACAAGCTGTTTGTAGATAGGGTTCCTGTCCCTTATTTCAATGTCTTGAAGATAGTTCATCTAACTTAGGTGTTGTGAATCACAGTGCAACAAAGTTACGCAAAAATTATCCAATAAGGCAAATCCCTTGCTTTTTATTGACGGGAATGTTTAGTTTTGTGGGAGAATGACATCATACAACTAACCAAATATCCAATTATTATGCTATTCAAACACATTCTGACGATTGTTTGTCTGCTGTCTTTACCCGCGTGGCACCTGTCCGCAAAAGACTCTGTGACGGACACTTTGGGAGTGATGAAAGCCGTGGCCCAATCTCCGGCCTCCCTTATGAGGGGCGAAATCTCCGGGGTCAGGGTTTCTTCTGTCGACGGCAATCCCAATGGCGCGCTCAATGTCTATGTCAGGGGGCTCAACACCCTCAGGGGCGATTCACAACCGCTTTGGATCGTAGACGGCGCCGTCATCGGCTCGTCATCCGCCCGGAATCTCGACGCCTTTTTCCTGAAAGGAGGCACCAATGTGCTGGGGAACGAACTGCCCGACTATTCCGGCCGCAGTTATACGTCCCCGCTCGGTAACTTCGGATGGCTGAATCCCTATGAAATTGAATCCATCGAAGTTATAAAGGACATGTCCGCGGCTTCGCTTTACGGAATGGCGGGAGCCAACGGCGTGGTGATTGTCAATACAAGGAAGGTCGCTCCAGGGCAGAGGAGGCTGTTCCTCAATTCCAACGTGGGGGTGAGTCTTTCGACAAGGACCGGTGAGGCCTTCCATCCGGGATTCCTGCATTCGCACGATATCGGAATCAGCGGAACGGCAGGCGGCGCCTCCACTTACGGGATATCGGGTTTCCTCCGCCAGGACAAGACTCCGGTAAGGGGATCCGATGCCCTGGCAGGAGGACTCGCGGTCAAATACGAGACCCAGGCCAGCAACCTGTTCAAGTTCGGCTTCAACTCTTTCCTCAGCTACGGGGAGAACAGTTCCTTCAGCGGCACAAATTACATCGGGGCCCCTTCCCTGATGATACTTTCCCGTTATCCCGATTCTTTCGCGGACGATACCATCCAGGGCTGGCTGGGAGCGTATGACGACGAGGCCATCGAATACCGTACGGTAAACTCGGTATGGCTGCAGGTCAATTTCCTTAAGGAATTGTATCTGAAGGTCTCCGCCGGTCTTGACTATGAAAACCAGACACGCTATTTCTGGTACGGGGCCGGGACTTCGTTCGGAAAGGATTTCTCCGGCGCTGACGCGATCCTCAACAATTCCCTTCTCAATTACAACGCCAGGGCGGAATTGAATTTCAGCCGGAACTTCTTTGCCCGCCACCATCTTGAGGCATCCGTTTCCGCCGACATCCTTGGGAAGTCGGACAGGACCAATTCTATGTGCGGAACCGATTTTGACTTTGCATATCTCCGGGGCAAGGGTATTTCCTCTTCCGGCAGCCTTCATGCCATCAGGAAGTACGCGAGGACATACCTTGAGGAAGGCCTGTATGGAAAACTCGGGTACGATTATGACGGCCTGGCCGGGTTCAACGCGGCGATACGCGTGGACCGTAACGGCCGCTTCGACAAGAAGCCGCTCATTTTCCCTTCGGGCGAGGCCTATGTCAACCTGCACAAACTGCTTCCTGAAGGATCATTCCTTTCCGCCCTCAGGATCGAGGGCGGTTACGGCGTCGCCGCGCATGAGACTGTCCTTCCCTATGAACTGCTTTATGGCTACATACCGGACGTGCCGGTGGTGGAATCCGGCGCCGAACTCTATTTCGACGGTCTCAACCGCCTGATAAGCAAGGAGTTCAACGTCGCTCTTTCAGTTGGCATCAACAATGACCGTTACAAATTGTCAGTGAAATACTATGACAAGTCCACGGCGGATAATTTCAGGGTCTTCAACTTTGGAAAGGTCGTCGCCACGCAGTGGCAGTCCACGGCCAACTGGGTCGTAGCCGATGAACGGGAATCCGCCATCAGGAACAACGGCATCGAGGCCGACATGAATCTTGCAATCCTTGAAGGCCGTGACCTGGCATGGACCCTTTACGGTAACGTTGCGTGGAACATGAACAGGATCGTAAGCCTGGATCCCAAGGACGTGTGCTGCACTGACCTTCAGGGCGGGAATTATCTTTCCGCCGCCGTCGAAGGCCTTCCCGTGGGATACGCATGCGGATATGAGACGGATGGGGATGGCCGTATCGTGGGCACCGCCCCGTCTGCCCTCGGCAATACCATTCCCAAAGTCTCGGGCGGCCTGGGTACCACGTTCAGGTTCAAGGCCCTGACCTTGGATGCGAAGTTCTCCGGCGCCGCGGGGTTCAAGGTGATCAATGCCAATCCTGCGGCCGTATCCGGAATAGCGCTGCTTCCCGGAAGTTATCTGGAGGACGGCGACTTCCTGAGGCTCGAGCATCTGTCTGCCTCGTATTCAATTCCTTTCAAGACCAGGTGGCTGAAAGAACTCACCGTCAGGGCAACCGCACACAACCTGTTCACCCTTACCGGTTATAGCGGCTGGAATCCTGATGTGAACAGTTTTGGCGTTACTGCAAGGGCTTTCGGCGTCGATTACGGCTCCTTCCCTCTGTGCCGCTCCTTCGTTCTCGGCTTAAGCGTCAAATTCTAACAGAATACAATTATGAAAAGATATATAATAGGACTCTTTCTTCTCCTCTCGGTAAACGTCTTTGCCCAGCAGGCTGTCACAGTCAGGGGCAGGGTTACCGATTCCAAGGGAGAACCCGTGATAGGTGCTGCCGTAATGTTGCAGGGAACCGCCGCCGGGGCCATAACCGACACGGACGGAAACTATTCCCTGACTTTCACCCCCAAACCGCGGACTGAACCCAGGTTGTCATGCTCCAGCATCGGCTATGTTGATGAAACGGTTGAGATAGGCAACCGGGGAGTCGTCAATTTCGTCCTGAAGGAAGACCTTGAGCAGTTGGATGAAGTGGTGGTCGTGGGATACGGCGCAATGAGGAAAAGCGACCTTACCGGTTCGGTAACCTCCGTGAAGATAGACGAGGGCAGGGCCCTGCAGAGCCCTTCGCTCGACCAGCTCCTCCAGGGTAACGCCGCAGGTGTGCAGGTGGTTTCCAACAGTGCCGCCCCGGATGCCGGAGTGAGCATAACCATCCGCGGTGCAAGTTCGTTCAATTCAGGGTCGCAGCCCCTTTATGTGGTTGACGGCATCATCCTGAACACGGAAGGCTCCATGTCCGTCGGCTCCCATCAGGGCAGTGAAAACGGTATAGACGAGGACAACAACGGACTCATCGGTATCAGCCCCCAGGACATCGCTTCCATCGAAATCCTGAAGGATGCTTCCGCCACGGCCATCTACGGGTCGCAGGGCGCGAACGGCGTCGTCCTGATTACCACCAAGTCGGCCAGCAAGGACAAGCCGGTCATAACGTTCTCTTCCGGTGTAAGCCTGAGCCGGATTTACAAGAAGTTTCCCCTGATGAACGTCGAGCAGTACAAGAACTACCTGATGCTCAAGGAAGTCCCCGAGACCGACGTGAATTACAGAATATATACGGAAGGTATTGAAGAAGGACGGTATGAAGAGGTTGACTGGCAGGATTACTCAACCCGCCTCAGCGTAACCCAGCGCTACTTCTTCACCATAGCCGGACGGCCCAGGGATACGGATTACCGCTTTTCGCTCGGATACTACGACAACCAGGGCATCATCAAGGGAACCGGTTACCAGAACCTGACTTTCCGCCTGAACCTTGACAAGACCCTTGGTAAATTCAAGTTCGGGACCAGGACGTCCTTCTCATACCTGGATTCCCGGATGACCCAGGGTGCCGGCGGTACCGCACAGCAGACTCCGGCCACTTCCATGGTCATGAGCATGCTCCTCACCAGGCCGGTCAGGTATCTGCTGGCCTATGATCCGGAAGGAACTGAAATCGACGATGACGGGGCGCCCCTTTCCGGCCCGGACCGCTGGCTCAGCGATTACCAGAGCATCAGGAACGAGATCCGTGTGACCCCGAGCCTGTTCGGCGAGTACAAGATACTGCCCTGGCTGACTTTCAGGTCCACTTTCGGCGCCGACTACCGCTCCGATGAGAGATCCAAATTCAAGTCATACCGTATCAACACGCAGGCAACCGGGTCGTCCGGCGCCGTTGTCCATCTGGACAGGTTGAACTGGAACTGGGACAACCTTCTCCTTGTCAATAAATCTTTCGGCCGCCATAATGTTTCCGGAACGATAGGACATTCCGCGTCGAAGGCCATGTCCAAGAACCAGACCGTGGAAGGGACCAACGTCCTCCAGTGGAAAGGCATGGCCGCCACGCTGAATTCGGCGCCCTACGACTGGCTGTCATACAGCGAGGGTGCGAGCCAGCTGCTGTCCTTCTTTGCACGCGCAATCTACAATTATGCCGACAGGTATGTGCTGACCGCGACCTACCGCTTTGACGGTTCTTCCAAGTTCGCCGGGGCCAACAAGTGGGCCAAGTTCCCATCGTTCGCGTTCGCCTGGCGGTTCACCAACGAGCCCTGGTTCAACGTGCCGGTCCTCTCTTCCGGAAAACTCCGTCTGGGATGGGGTATGGTAGGTAACCAGGCAATCCCTTCATACCAGACAATGTACAGGTATTCCACGGGGCTGTATGCAACGCATGACAATCCCACCCATACCAACATTACCCTGAGTTCGCTGAACCTTCCCGCCCGGGACCTGAAATGGGAGACCACCACCCAGTACAATGCGGGTCTGGACCTCGGATTCTTCAAGGGCCGCCTAACCCTCAGTGCCGATGCATATTATAAGGTGACAAAGGACCTTCTCCAGATCAAGACCCTGCCCGGATCTTCCGGCGTGACCAATCCGTATGTGAATATGGGATCCATCGAGAACAAGGGCCTTGAGCTGACCCTGACATCGGTTCCCGTGCGCACCAGGGATTTGGAGTGGTCGCTAAGCGGAAACTTCTCGCTCAACCGGAACAAGATACTTTCCATCAATCCCAGCGGGACCGATACCGTCGAAAGGTACCTGTACGCCGGACAGCCCATACAGACCATTGAGTATTTCCCCGGCAACGCGCTGTCCGGAGATGCATACTGCAAGGATTATATCAATGTCTTCGTAAAGGGCCAGCCCATGAGCATCTTCTATGCGATGCCCACGGACGGAATCGTACAGGCAGGGGAGACGGGAGTTCCCTTCGCTGACGGGAAGCCCAGGGGAGAGGGATCGGTCAATTTCGTGGATACCAACGGGGACGGGGTCATTACCGAGGCCGACCGTGTGGTGGTGGGCAACCCGAACCCCAAGTTCACCTACGGCTTCAATACGGAATTGCATTACAAGGGCCTGACCTTCCTGGCATATTTCACGGGCTCCTACGGCAATGACATATACAACCAGCAGAAGGCTGTCCTGACCGACGTCTCCACAGTCAGCGCCAACCGTCTCAGGGAATGCGTTACCGACGCATGGTCGGAGTCGAATCCTGGAGCCAGGTATCCTTCCTTCTCGGCCTATACGAGAAGCGACGTCAGCTGGTGTACTGACAGGTGGGTTGAGGACGGTTCATATCTCCGCCTCTCTTCCGTATCCCTTTCCTACTCCATTCCCTTCAAGGGCAAATCTCCCGTCAAGAACATCACCGTCGGGGTGTCCGGAAAGAACCTGTATGTATGGACGAAATATTCCGGATACGATCCTGACGTAAACATCTATGGAAATGTGCTTAAGTATGGCGTGGACATGGGTGCATATCCCTCTGCACGTACCTATATGCTCGATTTCAAAATATCCTTCTAAGAAGCTGAGTCATGAAAATAGCATTCAAAATAACAGTTTCCCTGCTCGCCGGTGCAATCCTTCTGTCATCGTGCACGAAATTCCTCGACGAGAAAGTGTCTACGTCCTATGACGGATCAATGTCAGTTTCCACCAAGGCGTCCCTGGAAGCCAACATGCTGGGCTGTTACAGCCAGTTCTCCCAGAGCGGTTTCCTCTCCGGAACCTTCTGCGAATGGCTTCTGCCCGCGTCCGGACTGGCCCACTGGAACAATACCTCGGCCCTGGCGAATCCCCTTGAAAGGTGGTCCTGCTGCCTCAAGTTCACCCGTTTTGCGCAGCATCCGGAAGCCTATGATTCCTTTACGAGCTTCTACCGGACCATCTACCGCTGCAATTCGTTGATGTATTCCCTGGAGTCCAGTCCCGTGGACGAGGCTTACAAGAAGGAAATCGAGGGAGAGGCCCTTTTCCTGAGGGCGATGTCCTATTTCTACCTTGTACGCCTTTACGGGGATGTCACTCTCCGTACGGAGGCGCCAATGACTACGGATGAGGCATACGGGCCCCGCAACAATTTTTGGGAGGTCTATTGCCAGATCGTCAAGGACCTGGACAAGGCTGCAGGGCAGATGAGGGACTACAACCGGATGGTCAGCATTTCCGGAGGCAACTCTTCAGGAAGGGTATGCAACTATGGGGCGGTGGCCTGCCGCTCCCTGGTTTACCTTACAATCGGAACCCTGCTCGCACATCCCGACGATAACTTCTGGCTCACGGACCGCACTCCGGATTTCTCCGAAATCGGGATAAACACCCCCTCGGACGCCTTCACCAAGGCACTCACCGATGCCGATGACGTCATCCTTAACGGTCCTTTCGAGCTCTGCCCCTCATACCGCCAGCTCTTCCGCTGGACGGAACCGGAGGACTGGCAGCTCAAGGAGCGCATCTGGGCCATTCCGCGCTCGCCGGAATCCTCGATTTCCGGAAGCGGCCTTACCATGTGGGCCCTTCCCAACCACTATATGGGAACTGCCGACGTTCCCAATTTCGGGCGCTGCCATCCGGACCGCTGGTTCTTCCAGAAATGGTGCGGGCGCTACCACGGGACCAAGGGAACCGGCACAAACAATTCCAACATATATGTAAGCTGCCCGGATC
The DNA here is from genome assembly GCA_017437755.1 of Bacteroidales bacterium. Taxonomy (GTDB): domain Bacteria; phylum Bacteroidota; class Bacteroidia; order Bacteroidales; family UBA932; genus Cryptobacteroides. The sequence continues at coordinate 20,175 of JAFRXI010000071.1, read as the reverse complement.
CCCGTATGGACATCAACCTGATACATACGTCGTACATCGGCAACAACAACGCCACCATGACCTGTTATCCTGCCGACAACCGTATCTACAACAAGGGTGCGACCATCCTCAAGAACTATGGGTTCCCCTTCTACAAGAAGTATTATGACCCCACGTTCGACAACAGTGTGGGAAATGCGGATTTCTACGTCATGCGTCTTGCTGAAGTGTACCTGATCGCGGCGGAGGCCTGCGCCAACCTGAGCTCCTCTCCGTCCGATTCCTACGGCGAGAGGGCCATCGGCTACGTGAACGTAATCCTGGAAAGGGCGCGAAAGTCCACTCCCAGCGGGGCTCCCGCCGCTGAACCCGCGGACTGGACCGCAGGGGACTTCTCCACCAGGGAGGACCTGATCAACGGCATATTCTGGGAGCGGTGCTTTGAGATGCCGTTCGAGCATCATGAGTACTTTGATACCCACAGGATGGGCGCCCGCTGGCTCACTGAAAATATCGCAAAGCCCAAGAATATATTCCTCGCCGAGCCGGAGCAGGGTGACTTCACTGACGCCGGCGCCTCTTATGACGGTTACAGGACACTCTATTACGGCAGGGATTTCAGTTATGACGAGGACTGGACACTGGTCCGCAAGGGGCTCATAAGCGCATACCCCCAGAACGAACTGGTTTACAATCCTTATCTGGATATCAATACCCATGATCCCCTGAAGGGACAGAATCCCGAAGAGGTTTTCTGGAGATAATGCCGATGAAGAAAGCGATACTTTTCCTGCTTGTTATCCTTCTGTGTCCGTGGCAGTTGTGTGCTGCGGACATAGAAGGACCATATCTCATATTGTCCACACCGTACAACGCGGACGGCTCCGTCAGTTATCCGAATCTGGTCAAGGAAGCCCGCTACGCCGTCAGGTGGAATGTTCCCGGGATTATCTGGCCGCAGTCAAACGACTCCGTGGACCTGCTTTCCAGGGAAGAGCGCTTTGAAGGGATGGCCGCCCTGGTGCGTGAATGGAAAGCTTCCTCTCCCGGGACAAGACTCGTACTCGGGGTCAACGGAGACGATACTGAGGACATGCTGATCTATGCCAGGGAGGCCGAAAGGCTTGCCGCGGAATACGGCGTGGACCTGCTTCTGGCCGCAAGGCCCCCGTATTACGGCACGTCCGAGGCCGATCTGTGGGAATACTACGATGCCCTCGCGGGTGTAGCCACCCGTCCTGTGATAATCCAGACATACGTGAACGAAGTGTGCCCCACTCCCACGGTGGATTTTCTTGTCGCCCTGGCCCGGAAGTACCCGTCAACCTATGGCTGGATAAAGGAGGAATCCAACAAGCTCGAGGCCAATGTCCGCCAGATGGAGGAGCTTTCCGCCAGGCCCCATATCAAGACGGTTTTTTCCGCCTGGGGAGGCTGGCAGTGGCTGTATCAGCGGAGGATGATAGGGACGGCCGGACTGGTTTCCGAACGGATCGCCTATGCCCCCATCGTTTCCTGTATCTGGAAAATGATGAAGGACGGGGACAGGAAGGGGCGTCTGACGGAGGCCTATTCCCTTTACCGCCTTCTCATTGACCAGAGGTTCCTTGGCTATGACAGCCTGAGGGGTTACTCCCTCTATTATTTCGTCCGCCTGGGGCTCTTTGACAACATGCTTTCGAGGACGTATGCGGGTAAGCCGGAAGGCGGTTCAGGCATTTATCCGAAGGGGGAGAAGTCCCTCTGGAAGATGGACGGCATTGAACTGACCGACATCCAGAAGACGGAGCTGGACAAGTGTTATGATGATATGATGAGGTTTGTAAAAAAATACGGAAGATAATGAAAGAGATAGATTTCAAGGGCAAGGTAGCCGTCATAACCGGGGCTGCAAGCGGGATGGGCCTGCATGCCGCAAGGCAGTTCGCAAGGCTGGGCGCCAGGGTCATAATGTGTGACATCAACGAGGCCGCGCTGAATGAGGCCGCCGCTTCTGTCGGCGAAGCCGCAGTTCCGGTTCAGGGAGACGTGCGCGATTTCAACTATGCCCTGTCTGCCGCGGAAGCGGCGCGGAGTGCGGGCGGTGCCGATTTTCTCCTTAATTTCGCCGGAGGCTACGAGGCCCGCTGCTGCAACAGCCCGGTCCCGTTCTACGAGCAGCCGGTGGAGGTGCTCGACTGGGGAATTGACGTTAACCTTAAGGGCCCGGTGTATTTCTCCAGGGCAATAATGCCCCAGATGGTGGAAAAGGGGGCCGGAGTGATAATCCTCCTCGGCTCCGTCACCGGATTTGAAGGGGACGGAATGGGTGCCATGTACGGAACGGCCAAGTCGGGGCTTTTCAATTTCGTGAAGGGACTTGCTATTGCCGGTGCACCCCATGGAGTCAGGGCGGTTTGCGTTACGCCGGGTCCGGTCCTCTCCAGGGCGGCGATGAACAATATGCCAACGCTCATGGGACGGGCTGCTGAACTGGACGAACTTGTTGATGTCATACTGTTCATGTGCAGCGACAACGCTTCCTTCATCACCGGTTCTAACCACGTGGTGGATGGCGGCCGGCTTTGCATGTATCAAAAAACTTATGGATTATGACAGCCATGGTGACGATGATTTTTTTGCTCTCTTCGCTCCTGGGGGTCTCGGACATCGTCCTCGATGATTCCCCGACGAGGGTGCAGACCAGCCTTAAGGTCGATATGGAACTGATGGGAACCCTCCGCCCGATGTCGGTTTCTGAAATATCCGCCTCCAGATGGACTCTCGACTGTGCCGGCATGGACAGGGAACATGTTGACTGGAGGGCGGTCCGAGGCTATGTCCCGCCGCTTGGAATAGGACGGATAAGGCAGCAGGCCGGCTGGGCCCGGTGCGAGAAGGATCCCGGAATGTACGATTTCGCCTGGCTGGACCAGAGCATATTGGACGCAAAGAGAATGGGGATAGACACCTGGGTCGAGCTCAGCTACGGCAACCCGGCCTATGAAGGCGGGGGAGGACGGCAGCTCAATGCGGGGTTCCCCACATCCGAAACCGCCCTCGAGGCCTGGGACAACTGGGTCAGGGCCATTGCGGAGCATTACAAGGGAGTGGTCAGGGACTGGTGCGTATGGAATGAACCTGACGGGAAGTCTTCAGGGAACACGATTGAGGAGGCCACCGACTTCGCTGTCCGTACCGCCGAGATACTGAGGAGTGTCATTCCCGACGCAACCATATCGGCGTTCGCCCTGACTCATGCCAATCCCTCATGGGTGGAGCCTTTTGTGAAGGAACTGAACAAAAGGGGCAAAACCCACCTTTTCAACAAGATAGCCTACCATCATTACAAGATCAATCCCGATGACGGCTATGAGGAAGTGGAAGAGTGCCGCAGGATAATCGCGAAGTACGCCCCGTCACTGTCCCTTTTCGAGGGGGAAGGCGGCACGCAGAGCGAGTGGTGCCTCAACGGCGCCCTGTCAAGGAGGCACTGGACGGAACTGACCCAGGCCAAGTATGACCTGAGGCGCTCCCTGGGCGACCTTGGCCATGGCGACGAAACCGAGGTTTTCCATATCTGCGACCTTGAGTACCGCGCCGTAAAGCATCACTGGGGGCTGGTCAGGTACGGTCTTCTCAAAACCACCGGCCAGGCCGAAGGGTTCCGGGTCCTGAAGGTTAAGACCGCCTATTACGCCATACAGAACGCCGTTTCAGTCTTCAACGACGCACTTGAATGCCTTGCCTCCAACACCACATCCACCATAAGCGGAGTGGACAGGGCGGTGATTTACGATTGGAAAGACAGGGCTACCGGGACTCCGGTGACAGTGTTCTGGGACGCTTCTGCGATGCCGTCCGACGAAAACGTCACATCTCCCGCAACGGTGACGGTGAAGGGCCCCTCTGTCGACAATCCCGTCTGGGTGGATCTGCTGACGGGCGACATATATGCAATTGACAAGACCTGCATCAGGAAGGACCGGAACGGGACCGTTTATTCCGTGCCGGTCTACGATTCCCCGGTATTCATCACCTCCATGGATATCCTGACCTACGATGAGTCCTGGTATGTCCGCGACGGAAAGTCTTTAATACAGAAGTAACTGATGGAGAGGAAGTTTCACGAAGGGAAAAACTACAAGTGGGAGGTCCTGCTCCTGCTGTGGATGGGTTACCTGCTGAACCAGGGAGACCGTCAGGTATTCAATACCGTCCTGCCGGCGATTCGGGATTCCCTGAATCTTACCGATTCCTCCGTCGGCCTGATTGCCACTATCTTCAATCTGGTCTTCGCGATAGCCGTTCCGATAGGCGGATGGATGGGGGACAGGTTCTCCCGGAAGTGGGTCACGACCCTGAGCGTGCTGTTTTTCAGCGTTGCAACGATGTTCACCGGCCTTGCCACCACATTCCTCGGGCTTGTGCTCCTGAGGTCGGTGGCAACCGGCGGGGGAGAGGCCATGTTCGGCCCGTCCAATTACTCGATCCTTGCCCAGTACCATACGGATACCAGGGCCCGGGCCATGTCCATCCACCAGACGGCTTATTACATCGGCGTAATCCTGGCCGGCTGGCTGGCCGGGCTTATTGCCGACAATCTAGGATGGCGATATTCATTTCTTGTCTTCGGCGGCATCGGCATCATATGGGGCATACTTATGATTGTAAGGCTCGACAACCGTCCGCCGGAGCGTAAAGCGGAGGAAAAGGCGGAGTCCAAACCGGGATTCTTCGACGGGTTCAAGGCTGTTTTCACCACACCTACCGCATTGATGCTGACCATCGGCTTCAGCGGCCTCATTTTCGTCATTACCGGATTCATGACCTGGGTCCCCGCGTACCTGCAGGAGGAATTCGGACAGTCCCAGGCTGATGCGGGATTCAACTCCATGTTCTGGACCTATGTGGCCGCATTCCTCGGAGTGCTGCTGTCCGGCACAATCTCGGACCGGGTGGCCAGGAAGGACAATAAATACAGGATGTTCCTCCAGGCCCTGGGTCTTGTGGCAGGAGCCTTGTTCCTCTTCTTCATGGGCGGGAAATCCTCCCTTGTCCTGGTCTACGTATGTTTTGCAGGGTGGGGTTTCTTCCGTGCGTTCTTCGATGCCAATACCTATGCCGTCCTTTATGACGTGACTCCTCCCAGGCTGCATGCATCCTGCGGAAGCGTGATGGGGATGACCGGTTTCGCCGTCGGCTCGCTGGCCCCTGTGATCCTTGGCGCAATCAAGCAGAGCGTCGGTTCCCTCCAGTCGGTATTTCCCATACTTGCCGTCATCTGGGTGGTCTGCGGCTTAATGATGTTCATCGTAGCAAATACTTCTTACAATAAGGACCGTAATAAAATTGTAAATACATTATCTGAATAACATGAAAACTTTCAAATTATTCCCGCTTGCCTTACTGGCACTGGTCGCTGCTTCGTGTACGAAGGAAGCCAGGACCGACATCGTACCCATCCCGGGACTCTTGAACATTTCGGCAGCCATAGAGAATTCGGGAACTGCAATCGGCGGGGACAGGAATCTGTATTGGCACAAGACGGATACACTGGTCGTCTTCGACGACGGGAACAACGGCGTGAAGTTCTCCACCCTTGATAACAATGTCACGAGCGCTACTTTCTCCTCTTTCGCCTGGACCGACAGCAAACCTGTTTTCGCCTCGGCTTCCAGCCTTCCGCCCAAGGAGGCAACGTGCAGCGCGGGGGTGCTCAATATACGGCTGAAAGATCAGCAGGTCATCACCGACAGGAACCGCTTCGACCAGGGGGTCAGCGCTTCGGTGGGAAGGATCGGGGAAACCGAGGCGGGTTATTCCATCAATTCGATGAGGAATGTCTTCGGCCTGCTGAAGGTTGCCTTTGAAAATGCCAACGTTGCTGCCATAAAGGTGGAAACAATTGGAGGAGAGGCACTTGCCGGAACTGTAAACGTGGATTTCAATAAACTGGAAAACGGTGATGCGGATTATCTTTCCGAGGTGGCCGGCTCCGTGTCGTCATCGGTAACGGTGCTTCCGGAAGGAGACGTGGCCACGGAGGACGGCTGCTTCAAGCCCGACTCCTTCTATGTGGCGGTTCTGGCCCGTACGTACTCCCAGGGCTTGAAATTCACCCTCCTGGACAAGGGCGGTTCCGTCATCCTTGCCAAAAAGGAAGGTGCGGAAACGGGTTTGACCGTTCCAAGGAGCGACGTCAACATACTCGAAGCAGGCCTGGACGACCTCCTTCCCGCCGAGATAACCGTCATCCTCGGTTTCTACAATGAAGCCAATACCAATCCCCTTGGGACATTCCCCGATGTGGCAGACCAGACGGCGGAAGGGGAAACCTATCCCTATGTCCATCACTACACCCAGGACGGCGAGGAAAAGACCATGGAACTTGAATTCGGCCTTTGCAAGGGTTCTGCAACCGGCGCTAACGGATATCTTTACAGCGCCCACAATGCATCCTTTTTCGGCACCACTGACGGCCTTTCAATCCTGAATATCAATAACGGCGCTATCAACGGAACCGGAAACAATCCCTTCTGGGTGAAAATCCCGGGAATCAAGGGCAGGTCCCTCAACGAGCTGGAGATTACGATAGGAAACGGTGCGGCCAAGAACTTCGAGCTCAGGAAGGAACCTTCCGGAACAGCCATTTTCAAGGTTTCCAATTCCGCCGGCAGCAAGACGGCGCTCGGTGTGGCGAAATTCAACAACAAGGGCGCCGGGATGCATCTTGAAGCCGGAGAACCGTACTATGTTGTGTTCACAAGCAAGAACGGGTACCAGTTATACGATTTCAAGATGGTATATACCAGATAGCGTCCTGGAATGAAAAAAAGAAGCCTTATGGCCGCCACGCTTTTCCTGGCGGCCTTGTTTCCACTCTGCGCACGGGACTTCGCCCCCCTGTTCCCGTTCCAGCCAACCCACAGGGCTCCGGACAACATAACGAATGTCCGGACGTGGGCCGGTGCCGATGGTAAACCGGCCGGCGATGACGGGTTCATAACCACCCAAGGAGATCATTTCGTTGATGGAGACGGCCGGGTAAGGCGCTTCATCGGGACAAATATCGGGATGACCGGGTGTTTCCCCACTCATGAAGCCGCTGACATGCTGGCTCCTGAGCTCGCACGTTACGGAATCAACATCGTCCGGATGCACTATGTCAGCCACAGGACCCCGAAGGAGGGCTATCCCGTCAAGGATTCGTTCATGGAGCCCGTCCAGCTGGAGCGGTTCGACTATTTCTTCGCCAGGCTCAAGGAAAACGGGATATATGTCTATTTCCAGCTGAACATAGCAAGGAAGGTCAGCGCCGCAAACGGTTTTGAGAATCTTGACAAACTTCCCAAATACAAGAACGGGGTTGACAATGTGGACGAAAGGATGATTGAACTTCAGGAGCGGTTCCACAGGGAAATCCTTGAACATGTAAACCCATATACCGGACTCATGTACAAGGATGATCCGGCAATTGCAATGTTCGAACTGGCAAATGAAAACTCCATCGTAAATTCCTGGTTTAAGCCAAGTTACCATTTTCCGGACCTGGTTGAGCCCTACAAGGGATATTTCGTAAGGCTGTGGAATGAATGGCTTGAGCGGAAATACGGGGACCTCGCTCCGTTGAAAAAGAAATGGGGGAAGTACCGCGGCGGTATGATAGACTGGCCTTATGACAGTAACTGGACTGTAAAGCCCGACAGGGCGCTTGATTTCACCGAATTCCTTGCCGACCTGGAAAAATCCTATTTCGCCCGGCTCTATCGCAACGTGAAGGACAGTCTCGGCGTCCGTCAGCCGGTTACCGGAACCCAGCTTGAGTACGGGTTCAACCAGCCTCAGGCCCTGATGGACTATTGTGACATCCACGGCTACTGGTGTCATCCCGGTTTCCGGAAAGGATGGGACTGGAACAATTTCACGATAAGGAACGGCGCGATAATAAACAGTTTCGGCCATCCCGGTTCCACCTTTACCCAGATAGCACGGGCCCGCATCCTCGGCCGGCCGTTTACCGTCAGCGAGTACGATCATCCGAACCTTAACTACTACTGTGCCGAGGGCGACATAATGCTCGCGGCGATGGGGGCTTTCCAGAACTGGTCCGGCCTGATGCAGTTCGCCTGGATATTGAATACGGACTATTCCAGGGATTATGTAAACCCCATGTTCGACATGTGTTCGGCCCCCCAGAAACTTGTCCACTTTCCGGCTTGCTGGGCCATGTTCGTCAGGGGCGACGTCCGGAGCGGAAGCGAGTCGGTGGTGTTTGCTTATCCGTCGGAATACGGGAAGGATATCAAGGCAGTTGCGGAAGGACGGAATGCGGGAGCCCACGGCGAGCACAAATCCGGCCTTCTGAACAGCCTGCCGCTGGCAGTGGTCTCGGGCCGTCAGGTGGTGGAATGCCCTGAACTCTTCTCCGGGGAAGGAAGTACCGTAATACGCGAAGCTGCCGATGTCCCGGATGAAATCGCCGATGCCTGGAAGAACAAATATGTCAGGAGCCTGACCGGTGAACTGATATGGGACTGGCAGAAAAAGGATGCAGGGGTTTTCATGGTGGATACCAGGCGTACGAAGGTCTTTTGCGGTTTTGTCCGTGGACGGACCTTCACTTACCGCGGAATGACCCTGACGCCCGGAGAGACCCGTCTGGACTGGCTGACACTTACCCTGACCCTGGCTTATCCCTATGGCGGAGGGAAGCCGGGAAATATCCTTCAGCCGGGAGAATACCTCCTTGCTGCAACCGGCGTAGTCAGGAATACGGGCCAGGTCATAGTTGAACCTTCCGACCTGCCGGGAAAGGTTTCCTGCTCTCCCGCTGAAGGCGGCCGGTTCGGTACCGGACCGATACTCTGCGAGGGAATTGAGGCCGTCCTGTCCTTTTCAGGCCTCGGCGGCAGGATGAGGTGCTATGCACTGGATCCTGACGGTAACGTCCTTCAGGAGATCCCCGTTTCGTCCAAAGATTCCGGAGAGGCCGTCCTGTTGATCGGACCCGGATACAAGACTGTATGGTATAAAGTAATAGTTGATGCGTAAAAACCTTTTCATCATCATCGCCGTTTCAGCCGTGGCAGCCTCTTGCCATTCCTCCGGAACGGCTCCCTCAGGTATCCTCACCGAGGCGCTTGACGATTCTGCTTGGGAGGCGTCCGAGTGGATATCGGCGGTGAATGCCCCCGTTGTGGATGCGGTTGTAAACGATTATGTCAATTTCCGGTCGGCGGACGGTTCAAGCTGGTTCCTGGCCACGGTGCGCAATGAAAAGCCTGTGCGCTCCGCCAGGTGGATGAGCACCGGCCTGGGGGTCTTTGACCTGTACCTGAACGGCGTGACTGTTGGAAAAGAGGTCCTTCGTCCCGGGTTTACCCATCCTTACAGGACCAAACTGTCATTCACCTATGATGTCACTGACCGGTTTGAAAGGAAAGCCGGGGCGGAGAATGTCCTGTCTGCACAGATGGGGCCTGCATGGTGGGCCGACAAGGTGGTAAGCCGGCGGGGACAGAACGGTATGAGGGGGCGTAAATGTGCATTCCGGTCCGTACTTGAGCTGACTTATGAGGACGGTTCCACAATGCTTTTCGGGACCGACACCCTTAATTGGAGGGCCGGAATTGCTGGCCCCGTCACCCATTCCGGCATATTCGACGGCGAGGAGTATGATGCCCGGATTCCCATGGGCTGGGAGACTCCGGAGATGCTTCTGACCCCGGAAATCAATACGGAGTTCAAGGGGGAAATCATCCCTACATGCGGGGCGGAGGTATACCACCGCGACGATATCGCGCTGTCTCCCGTTGAAGCATATACCTGGAAGGACGTTGAAGGTGCTTCGGACGAAGAATTCGGCAAGGTAAAAGTTGTCAGGGAATTCGGCAGGGGAGAAACGATGACTCTTGAACCCGGGGAAACCCTGGTCATAGACTTCGGGCAGAATGCCGCGGCGGTTCCTGATTTTGAATTCAAGGCCGGCGAGGGTACGGTCCTTACCTGCCTTCCCGGGGAAATCCTCAATGACGGGAACGGTTCCCTGAAAAGAGGCATGGACGGACCGGGAGGGAGCGTCCATCGCACCAACCTCAGGATCCATGAGGAAGGCGCCAGAGTGATTTATACCTTCGGTCCGGCAAGGGGATATGTGTCCTATCGTCCCGGATTCACCTTTTTCGGATACCGTTATATCTCGGTGACCGCTACCGGGCGGGTGAGTATCAGGAAAGTGCGCTCCGTTCCTGTTACGTCCGTTTCCGCAGATATGGAAACTGGAAGCATCCGTACCGGTAACGACCTTGTGAACAGGCTGGTTTCCAACGCCCGGTGGGGCATGATGTCCAATTACCTGTCGGTTCCGACAGACTGTCCCCAGAGGAATGAAAGGCTGGGCTGGACGGCTGATACCCAGGTGTTTACGGAGACGGGGACGTTCTTTGCCAACACTGACCGTTTCTTCCACAAATGGATGCGTGACATGCGCGACTCGCAGAGCGAAAAGGGGGGCTTCCCCGGAGTGGCCCCGATTGGGCAGTACGGAGGGGATCTGATGATGCGTTTCGGCTGGGCTGACGCCGGCGTCATAGTGCCCTGGACAGTATGGAAACAATTCGGGGACAATTCCATAGTGGATGAGAACTGGGAATCGATGGAGAAGTTCATGGCTCTTGTGAACGAAACAAAGTATGACCATGTGGCACTCCTTTCGGAGAACCGGGACTATCAATGGGCGGACCATCTCAGCTACGAGGCCCTGGAGACCCATGACCAGCGGAATTTCAGGAGGGACAGGACGGGCCACCGTACACCGGGACCGGACATGCTCGAGTATTGGAACTACATGGGCGCCTCATACTGGGCGATTGATGCGGCCATGATGCGTGACATGGCTCTCTCAACCGGTAGGGACGCTTCTGTTTATGAGACGATGCTGTCTGATGCAAAAAACTATCTCCGGAGCCGTTTCATGAATGCTGACGGCACTTTCAAGGTACCGGACATGAACACCATGCAGACTTCTGCCCTGTTCGCCCTGAAGAATTCCCTGCTTGAGGGAGAGGCGAGGGAGAAAATGATCGGGCGGCTGCGGGAAAACTTCGCCTCCCATGGAAATTGCCTGCAGACAGGTTTCCTCGGGACTTCCATCCTCATGCCAACCCTGACCGAGAACGGTATGGTTGACCTCGCTTATGAGGTCCTTCTCCAACGGAAGCATCCCAGCTGGCTATACTCGGTTGACAACGGTGCTACGACCATCTGGGAAAGATGGAACAGCTACACCAAAGAAAACGGAATGGGCCCCAAGATAATGAACAGTTTCAACCATTATGCTTATGGCTGTGTGGTCCAGTGGCTTTGGGAAACGGCGGCAGGAATTGCAGCCGATCCTGCCAATCCCGGTTTCAGGCACATCATCATGGCTCCGGTGCCCGACAGGAGATTGGGCAGTGTCGACGCCGAATATCATTCTGCCGCCGGTTTAATTAAGAGTTCATGGAGGTATGAGGGGGATACCTGGGTATGGAATTTCACGGTCCCTGAAGGTGCGTCCGCTACCGTCACCCTCCCTGGCGAAACCTCGTCGGAGATATATTCGGGCGGAACATATGAAGTGAGTAGGCAGGTCAACCCTGAATAAGGCAGGTGTTGCGCGCGGCAGGCCCCCTGCCGCGCATGACAGCAGCGGATAAGATTGCTTAAAAACTGCTTCCGATACGTCCCGCTATCCGAAGGAAGGTCCGTGGGCGTTGCCGGAAGGGTGGGTGTGGACAACACTGGGGGATTTCTTGAATCTTCAGGCTGGCAAGTTTATTCAAGCATCTGACATCCATGATAAATCCCCTAAATACCCATATCCCTGCTATGGAGGGAATGGCTTCCGAGGTTTCGTTTCATCATATAACAGAATGGGCTCTTTCCCTATCGTAGGCCGTCAGGGAGCACTGTGTGGTAATATTAACTATGCTTCAGGCAAGTTCTATGCGACTGAACATGCCGTAGTTGTGGAGACATATGGAGGAACCGACGTTGATTGGGCAAGATATCTTCTTGAAGGGCTTAATCTGAATCAGTATGCTACGGCCACAGCACAGCCAGGATTATCAGTAAAGACGATCAACGAAGTACCTATTCCTATACCACCTGTGAAAGAACAATCGCGTATAGCAGTTTGTTTACAGGCAAGCCTTGAATCCGTAGAACAAATAGTAGAATTAACCACGTCTTTATGTTTTTCGATATCAGAAACTAAATCTAAAATATTAGATCTCGCTATCCACGGCAAACTGATCCCCCAGGATCCTTCCGACGAGCCTGCCATAGAGCTCCTCAAGCGCATCAATCCAGCCTTTACTCCTTCTGATAACCTCCATTATGAAGGTACACTTCCTGTTGGTTGGGCCATCTGCCGTTTAGAATACATTCTTGAATATGAGCAACCCCAGGCTTATATAGTTAAATCCACAGAATACTCAGATAGTTATAGTACCCCTGTTCTCACCCCTGGAAAATCGTTCATTTTGGGGTTCACGAACGAATCTGATGGAATCTGCAAAACACTTCCAGTGATTATTTTCGACGATTTTACCACAGAGTCAAAGTACGTTGATTTTCCTTTTAAGGTAAAATCCTCTGCCATAAAGTTTTTGCGGACAAAAGGTGATATTGATATCAGATATGTTGCTTTTCAGTTTCTCGATAGATGCCTTTATAATTAGTTCAATATATTTAGGCAGAATCAATTGAGGGGCCTTGCTTCGGATTGCCATGAACTGACGTGCTATATGAAAATCACCTATTTCGTTCAAGAGGACTTCACCTACAGTGCCTTTGCAGGATAGTAGTACATCGTCTTGTTTCGCTATCACCTCTGGGTGTTCTGTCCATCGATAGACAGATATGCTATGGCCTTCTATACAACTGGCTCCAACTAAATAAGGAATACCACGATGTTCAGCGTTGCAGAATGCTGCTTCTAAATCTCGCCCAGAGTACAAAGAGATAATCTCCTTGAGTGTCACGACTTGCCACCCCAAGGGGCAACCCTCATAATGGAGGTTATGCGAAAGTAATCGGCCGTCACCCCGATGAACGAGATAAAAAAGATTCTATTCATAGAATAGTTTAATATGTCGCCATTCATTTTCATTGTGGTCATTTTGAGACAGAATGATTAAATTTGCAAAACGGCACAAGTTGACTGCCGCAACACTCTCCCCGCTCCTGTAGCCGACTATGCAAATGAAGTCTTTCGCAGCCGGTACAATCTCGGTTTTCTTGGTGCGAAGGAACCAATGAAGGAACTGAAGCTCGAACGCAGACTTGTCAAGAAGATTACCCGCTTCATTCTGGAACTCGGGAAAGGCTTCACCTTCATAGGCAACCAGCATATACTCCCTTTCAATGGCAAAGATAACCGATATTGTCCTTTTTTCAAATTTCCGGGCTGGGAATATGAGGTTCACCTTCTCCTTTTCTTGCTGATTTGAGCGGAAAGGATTAAATTTGCAGATTGGGAAATGACTAAAAAACAATATTGAGATGAGAAAGAAAATCGTAGCAGGCAACTGGAAGATGAATACCACCGTTGCCGAAGGTGTGGCCCTTGCCAAGGCCGTTGTCGAGCGTTCTGCGGAAGTTCCTGAAGGTGTGGACCTTATAGTTGCTCCTCCCTTTACCCACCTGGTGAGCGTGGCAGAGGTGCTGAAGGGGTCGAAGGTGGGGCTTTCCGCCCAGAACTGCGCCAACAAGGCCAAGGGAGCCTATACCGGTGAGGTCTCGGTCGACATGCTTGTCTCCGCCGGATGCGGCTGGACGATCCTGGGTCACTCCGAGCGCCGCCAGTATTACGGCGAGACCGACGCACTCCTGGTGGAGAAGGTCCGTCTTGCCCTTGATGCGGGCCTCGGCGTAATCCTCTGCGTGGGCGAAAACCTCGACGAGAGGGAGGCCGGACGTCATTTTGAGGTCGTCACCGAACAGACCAAGGCTGTCCTTTTCAACTTCACGGCCGAGGAGATGGCAAAGATAGTGATAGCCTACGAGCCCGTCTGGGCAATCGGTACCGGCAAGACCGCTACTGCAGCCCAGGCCGAGGAAATCCATGAGTGCATCCGCAAGGTCCTCGCCCAGAAGTTCGGCCAGGCCGTTGCCGATGACACCACCATCCTCTATGGCGGCAGCTGCAAGCCTTCAAATGCAAAGGAACTGTTCGCCCAGCCCGATATCGACGGCGGCCTCATCGGAGGCGCCGCGCTGAAGGCCGACGATTTCATCGGAATAGCCCTGTCGTTCTGAGAGATGCCAGGCCACAGCCCGGCATGACGGAAGCTACTGAAGTTTACGTACGACGGCGCCAATCTTGCTTTTACCGCTATAAAGCCAGATGGTGCCGTCGCTTTCTATCTTGCTGACGGAGAAGGTGATGCTGTTGTTGCTCTGGACGGCACCGGCGCTGGTCCATTCCGCAGAAGCCTGAACGGTCTGGCCTTCCCGGGCGGGCGCTTCCTTGAATGTAAGGATGAAGAATTCGCTCATATCGTCGTTACTGGCGCGGAACTCGTTGAGGGAGCTGTTGTAACCCAATTGTCCGTGGTCCGGATCAAAGGAGTAAGCCATTTTCCCGTTGACTTTCAGGCAGACCTCGCTGTTGTTCTTTACGAACTGCCTGGCTGCCGCCCCTCCGTTCTCCTTGTTGCAGGAGGCAGCGGTGAGCGCCAGTGCCGCAATTGCCGCGATGGAATATATCTTTCTCATGTAACTATTTCACTTTCAGGTTCTTGACAATAATGTCGGTGGTACCGTCGTTATACTTGACCACTGCTTTCAAAACGCCGGAACGGGTGGCCTTGTAGTACCCGTTTGCTCCGGTGGAGATACTCTTGCCGTCCAGCGACCAGTCTACCTTCTCCACCGACGGGGCGTTATAGACCCGGAGCGGGAGTTCGGTCCCGGAAGCGATGGAGCCATCTTCGGCAAAATCGATGTTCTTGAAGAAAATATAGGGATGCGTCCTGGAAATCAGGCGGTTGGTGGTGAACGTTCCCTTCTCGTTGGGCTTGCCTTCAAGGCCGTTGAGGCGGAGCACTATCCTTACCCGGTAAGTGGTCATGGGGGAGAGTCCCTCGATGGTGTATGCGTACTTTCCTTTTTCATAAGGTTCCACCTCGACTTCCTGGCCGAGTTCCTTTCCGCTCATGCCCCAGCTGATGCATGCCTTGCCGTCGAATTCGGGGTCCGCCGCCGCCCAGCGTATGATGGATGCGTCCTGGAAATTCTGCTGGGAAGTGATTGTCAGTTCGGGAATCGTGGCGTTCTTCAACACGGTGAACCTCACGGACCCGTCGGTGTTGATGGTTATGCCGGTCAGGGCGAGGGAAGACTCCTTCCCGCTCCAGAAAACAAAGGCCGGATTGGTGGATGCCGAGAACGAATTGTTCTCCTCCCAGGGCCAGAATATCCTTTTCACGAGCCTCGCCCGTGCAGCAAGGGTGGATGCGGTTGCATATTTTCCTACAGTGGAGGGATCGGCCTCGATAATGTCGGCGCACTGGTGGGAAGGTATGCAGTTTACCATGTTGAGTCCTTCCCAGGTATCCAGGGCGGTATACGGCATTAACCTGTCCCCGTCGTCATAATTTCCGATTATCCTGCCCGAGGACTGGTCTATATGGTAGATAAGCATCCCCTTGCCGCCGCAGTAGGCATCCCAACCCTCGTTGGACCGGCACTCAATAAGGTAATACTCACCTTCGGTGTCGGTGTTTACCTTATAATAGTCGCCCGCGATGTGGACCGGCCTCAGTGTATGCTCACCCTCGGTGAGGTCCATGGGGTTCCCCATACCGAGAAGATGTCTGTCCAGGGCGGTATAGTACGGGGGAGTGGCGCTGTCGTTGTTGGTGTTTCCGCTGTGCATCAGGGCGGGGGAACCCCAGCATCCGTCGGCATCGCCGCCGCTTGCGGAACCGTCGGTATCGTAAAGGTCCGGAAGCCCGAAGGTGTGGCTGTACTCGTGGCAGAACGTCCCTATGTCGGCGAGGATGTTCTTGTTGTAATTGTACGAGTACATTATTTCCGAAGTGCAGGCATAATTGTCGATGACCTTGCCGTCCAGGGTCAGGCGGACCGGATTGTTCTCCTCATCTACCCCGGACGAAAGGTACCACATATGTGACCAGATGTGGTTTGAACTGGCACCATCGGCTTCGTCAGTACCTGAAAACCAAACGAATACGTTATCAACCTCGCCGTCTCCGTCATTGTCGTACTTGGAGAAATCCACTTTGTCGTCGACCAGCAGGCAGGCGTCCCGGACCATCAGGTGGGGATACATGTCCTCGCCCTTGGAATTGTTCTTCCCGTAGAAGGAGTATTCCCTGGGAAGGGGGACGATGTCGGTTATGTCAAACCTGAAATCGTAGGCATTGTGGAACTGGTCGTTGAAATATTCCACCGCCGACCCGCTCCTGGGGCCGTTGATGACGTAGTTGAATTCTTCCCTGGTATGGGTGAATTCTATGTCTTTGAACTGTGCGAGGATTATGAGGCCGTGGCGGACTGTTGAGCCTTCACCGGCCCTGGTAACCGGGTGCATTTCCTGCATCCTGCGGATTATATTGGGCCTCAGACTCCTGGTTGCCATGAACTTGCCGAGTTTGTAATTCCTGGCGGACCAGAGCTTTGCGTAGGGGATGTTCCGGCTGGCGGCGATGACTCCGGATGGTGTGCCATGGGCGCCCACGTGGTATCCCGATGAAAAGCGCCCTCCCTTGGAATCAAAGGCCGCATAACTGTACCATCCGTCCTCGTCCTGAGTGACGGCGGCACCGTCACCGGTGGTCAGCAGGTGCATGTGTTCGTCACCTGACAACACGGCCTGGAAAGTGCTGCCGTCGGGTTGTGTCAGGGTTATATGGCTCCTTCTGGCAGGAATGCCGTACGACAGGATGCAGAAGGTGGAAAAAAGGCAGATTGTAAATATTCTTTTGAAGTTCATCTCAAACAATCCGTTAAAAGGAATGCATAGTTACGGATTATTTTCGAGAAAAGCAAGAAGCCGGCTGCGATCACTCGTTAACCTGCACCTCGACGTGTACTAAAACCTAAACCTTGCACTATAGATGCAGTTGCTTTTGGAAACGTTGCAGAAAAAGTGATTTTTTTTCAAAAAAAATGCAGGACCCGTACTTGAAGTCCGGATCCTGCTATTCCTGGAGGCGAAAATTATTTGGTGGCCTCGACGGAAACCTTGCGGAACTCCTTGAGATCTTTCATGAGGGCAAGGGCGGCCTTGCGTGCGCGTGCACCGGCTGCTTTGTTTCCTTTTACTACCTGGGCCTCGGCGTTCTTTGTGAACTCAGCGACTTCGGCTGCGATTTTTTCTACAAGCTCTTTCATTTTAATTTGGTTTATGATGTCGTTAAACATTAAGTATCAAATACTTTGCGCAATATATCGAATAAAATTAAAAAAAACAAAAAAATGAGGATTTTTTGGCGTTAATCGTCGTTTTTTTGCTTTTTTCTGGTGTTAAGGGCGTTCATTGCGCGCTCCGGACCCATTGTTACATAGTCCTTTAGGCCTGCAATGATTTTGTCGAAAACCTCCGGCAAGGCGGCTTTTTCACCCTCGCTCATTTCCTGACCGATGACATAATCTATCTGGGTCCCCTTGGGGTAGGAATTTCCTATACCTATCCTGATCCTGCAGTACTCCGTGGTGCCCAGGGTTTCCTCGATGTTCCTCAGCCCGTTATGTCCGCCGTTGCTCCCGCCGCGACGCATCCTGACGGTCCCGAACGGGAGATTGAGGTCGTCGCAGATGACCAGCAGGTTCTCCACCGGAAGTTCCAGTTTCTGAAGCCAGTACCGGACGGCGTTCCCGCTCAGGTTCATGTAGGTGGAAGGCTTGAGCAGGTAAAGGTTGCGCCCCTTGTGCCTGACAGTGGTGATGTCTCCGTATCGGAGGGTCATGAAAATGGCATTGGATGCCTTCGCAAAGGCATCCAATGCCATGAATCCCATGTTGTGGCGGGTTGAAGCATACTCGTCGCCGATATTTCCGAGACCGACAATCAGGTAGTTCATGCCCGCAACGATATGGTTTCAGACAGACTAGGCGTTCTTTGCAGCCTCTGCCGCAGCCTGCTGCATCGCACGCGTGGTCTTCACGCGGCAGATGATGGTGGTCTTGGGGGAGAGGATGGTTACGCCGTCGAAATGCAGTTCCCCGGCGGTGAGCCTCTTGTCCAGGCCCAGAGGGGAAATGTCTATCTTGAGCTCGTCGGGGAGGTCCTTCATGAGGGCGCTGATGCGGAGCGAGCGGGAAAGCTGGGTGAACTTACCACCGGCCTGCACGCCAACGGGATGGCCTTCGAGCCTGAGGGGAACGTCGATTGCTATGGGCTTGTCCTCGGAAACCACCAGGAAGTCCACGTGGAGGCACTCGTCGGTGACGGGATGCCACTGGCACTCGTGCGCGATGGCGGAATATGTCTTGCCGTCAAGAACTATGTCTACGATGAAGGACTTGGGGGTGTCGGTGAGAGCCTTGAGTTCCTTTGCCGAAACGGTGAAGAGGATGTTTTCAATTCCCTGGCCATAAAGGTTGCAGGGGACCAGTCCCTGCCTGCGGAAGGCCTTGATGACGGCCTTGTTGCCTACCTGACGGATCTCTCCGTTAAGGGTTAAATGTTGCATTTTACTTTGTTTTAAATGTGTTACTCAGTCCCGGTCCTGCCGGGACCCCATTGCACCAAAAGCGCCTACGCTTTTAAAGAGCCCGCAAATATAGTGACAAAAACGGAAAAAACAAATAATCTTTACTTTACGAGTTCCGTGGCATCGTTCCAGGAAATATTGTCCCGGTAGAAGGCGTTGAGATAGGTGCTCCCCATTGATGGCAGGAACATCGTGAGTCCGGAGAATGTCTCTATCTTGTGGGTCCTTTGGTCTGCATCACTGTAGTACTGGCCGGTATGGCCCTTGTAAATAACTGCGTCAGAGAGTATTGCGTCGAGGCGTGCCCTTTCCGCGGCGGTGATTCCGGCCTTGTCGAGAATGTCTCCAAGGTCGTAGAACCAGTGTTTGCTGCCCCCGAAGAAGGGTTGTATCCGGGAGGCGTCTGCCGATTGGAGCTGCGCCCTGTGGGTCTGGAAGAGCTCCTTGCAGAGAGCGGCCAGGTCGTCCATCCTGGAACAGTCCACCAGGGAGGCTACGGCCGAATGCCAGACTCCGGTCATTGCATCGTACCTTGCCACGTAGTCGGCAAGTACCGCCGAAGGGTCGGGAACACTGTTTCGGAGGAGCTGCATTCCCATGCCGGTGTAGTCGTATCCGTCGCCGAGGATTTCGGCGGGGGAGAATCCAACCGCGGAGCAGACGTTGCGGAGTTCGTAGGCGGTTTCCACGCAGCCCATGAAGCAGGCGTCGAACAGGATGTAGTCCATGTGCATGGGGATCGCCTCGGCAAAGTCCTTCAGTGACATCTCCCAGGACACGCTGCCGCTCTGTTCCTGGCCCACCGTCTTCACCATGGGGAAACCTTCCCGTTCCTCGGGCCAGGAATACCGGAACGCCCTCCTCGGGGCGCTGAGGAACCATTCGTCGCCGGAACTGCCGCCGTCGAACTTGTAGGGATTTGCATAGTATCCCAGGGGCAGCCATCCTGTGGCGTGCGATGAGAATACCATCCCGTAACTGTTTGATTGATAGTTGTCCCTGACGTAGGTGAGAACCTGTTTCATGGTGGCCGGGTCGGCAGCTACCGCCGTGGACGGGAGGGTGAGCACGGTATCGGCCGTGCATTTGCCGTCCATACCGCGGTACAGCCTGAAAAGGGCCGGCTGCATGGGCGTGGTGTAGTCCCTTGACTTGGCCGTGGTCTTGCTGAATACCAGGAGGACGTCGTCGCCCTTCCTTCCGGAAGGAAGGTAACCCCTTGAGAGGGAATCGATGTTTTTCTTCAGGTATGAGGCCAGGTTGTTATAGCCGCAGGAGTAGAGTATGAACACTTTGCGCGCCACGGGCGACGGGGTCCTGGTGCCAGGGTCGGTCCTGGGGCTGTACGAGGGGATTATGTAGGGGGAGTACCGGTCGTCGGTACAACCGGCCGCCATGACGGCGATGACTGCCGCCACAACAACTATAAACCATATTCCATGTCCGCACCTGCGCATATATCCGCAAATTTAAACATATTTTTCATATA